>JBJONG010000033.1:0-37358 GCA_046051965.1 Verrucomicrobiota bacterium | reverse complement strand
TGGTGCCGGAGCTGCCGCGAGATCTCATGCGGGGCAGTGTTTCCTTCGCTTACCCCTGATCAAAAAACGCTGCGGTTGTATCGGCACAAGGGTCGCGAGATCCAACAGACCTATGACCTCAACGCCCTACCGGATAGCTTTTGAAAATGATTCCCGGTGCCAACAGGCAAAGCGCGGTAAGAACTCTCAAGGTATCCAAGGTGAAGCGCCCTCTCGTACGATTGAGCACCTGAAGCAACGCCGCACCCGTTAGAATACCATAGAAAAAAGGACGGGCCACCATCGAATCGTCATTTTCCTGCACGGCGAAAACCAGAGCCGCCGCACCCAAAAGTGTCAGCGGGAGCGAGAGGGCGATTTCATCCACCGACCCGGCTTCCCCATCCGTCGCCGGCTTGGCGGATCTCTCCCACAGTTCCAGCGCCGAGGAAGCCAGCAGACAAAGCACGGCAAAGCAAATGAACTCCCTGGATAACATCAGCTCCTGGAGTCCCAGACCGGGAAGATAAACATGCGCGGTTAACGCGATTCCATAGGCGAAAGCGATCCCAGCCAACGCATGCCGTGCGTATCCGATCTCCTGCCCTTCCTGCGGGGAAAAAAGTGTTAGCGCGGCGTGTCCAGCCACAAACACCGCACCCACCAGGAGATAGGTATAAACGGACAGCGGAAAATTCATTACGGTGAGAGTGATCGAACAAACACCGGCAATGACAGCCGCCACCTTAAGCCATTTCCGATGCACCATCACGAACGAAACCTCATCGGAAGACATCGTTCCCTGCAAAAGTTTCATCGCAATGCGGATCGTCCAGGCAGCGAAACCCAGCGCCGCGTAAGCTTGCCAGGGATGGTAATCCACCCGCCATGTCCGCGCGAAAAGGAAGAGCCAAGTCACCGCGATCAATGGTGCATCCAAGCCCAATAAATTCAGATAAAGCCACCATGGCCTGCGCTCCTTCTCCACGCCGGAATCCTTCCCACGCCAAAGCACCGAACGCAAGCGCCGACTGATTCGTCTGCCTTGGACTGCTACAGCCTGCTGTAGCTTTTCGGCCATGCAGCCTTGCTGCGAGCCGGGCGGCATTGGCACGGCGAGGCTTGATCACTCCCAGTCCTCAGCCGTTGACAGCAGGCTGACTCACGGAAAGCTACAGCCGCTGTAACAGTCCAAGTTCACAGCGCTTTCCTCACCAAGGGCGGGATCGGTGCGCCGATGGCCTCCGCCGTCGCACGCAGAAGTTCCATTTCCTGATCCCCTACATTCCCGTCCTCAACGACAACCAGTCCACACAGACGCAGGATCTGTTGCTTCACCAACGGCGTGGCGGCATCCATTTCCACAAGAGCGCTCGCCACCTCGGCCAATCCCGCTGTGGAGCTCGGCAAATCCCTCCCGCTGTGCTCCCGGTATTCCGCCGCCGCCGCTTCGATCGCCTTGCCACCTCCCGCCAAGTTGGCAAACATGCCTAACAGATCCGACAAGCCGCGCTCCAAATGCTCTGTTTTCTGAAACCTTATCCCAGGCACCGGCTTCAGCCCTAGGCCGATCATGACGTGGCGCTCGATGACTTTCTGCAACATGAACTCAAAGAGATTGATCTCTGCATCCGCCTCGATCAGCGCCTGGCTGGCCGAGACGAAATCCCGCGCTTCCGGCTGGCTCATCTTGCGCAGCCATGAAATCGAGAGATCGACGAGCGCCAATTTCCTCGGGGAATCATATCCCTCCAGATCCACACTCCACGCGATGACCTGCGCGATCGCCTCCTCATCCAAACCTTTTGCTTCCAGAATGCGTCTCGCCGCCTCCCGCGCATCGTGATCCGCCGCAACCAGCAGCCCGAGCAAAAGGTTTTTCGCCTCCTGCTTCGAAAACGCGGTCACCTTCCCCGCCCTCAGCTCCTGGCGTATCGCCGCGCCGACATGGCTATCAAAGCTCACACTGTCACCGAGTGATTCAAGACCGCACGTATTCCGCTCCAACGAGCCTGAGAAACCCATCGCGCCGCTGAACTCGTCCGCACGCACCGGATCGGCCTTGCCTTCCAGAAACAAACCGTTCCACTGCGGATCGACGGCCTTGATCCGTTTTTCCAAAGGCGGATGCGTGGCCATCAGCGAGCTGAAGCCGCTGCCCGCGAAAAACATGTGCCGCGCCTCCATCGCTTTCGGAGAGTGAATCGTGCTGTGTTCGGAATAGCCGCCGATCTTTTTCAACGCCCCTGCAATGCCTTCGGCTTGCCTGGTGAACTGCACCGCCGAGGCATCCGCCAGATATTCCCGCTGCCGGGAAATCGCCGCCTGCAGCAGCCTTGCGAAAAGCACCCCGATCGACCCGACAAGCCAAACCGCCAACCCCGCCACCACCAGTGCGAGAACGATGCTCCCCCCTTTCGAGTCCCGCGAGCCGCGCACGTAACGCAACGATTCCAGCATGATGCGCCCGAGCATGGAGAGCATCACCAGCCCGAAGATCCAGCCCATCAGCCTCATGTTCAGCTTCATGTCGCCGTTGAGGATGTGGCTGAACTCGTGCGCCACCACGCCTTGCAGTTCGGCACGCGTCAGCCTTTCCAGCGTTCCGCGCGTGACACCGATCACCGCATTGCTCGGATCGGTTCCTGCCGCAAAGGCATTGATGCCCTGCTCCTCGTCCATGATCCACACCTCGGGCACCGGCACACCGGACGCGATGGCCATTTCCTCCACCACATTCAGCAAGCGCCGCTCGGGCAGATCCGTCGTGGTCGGCTCCACCGCCCTGCCGCCGAGGCTTTGCGCGACCACTTTTCCGCCTCCGGAAAGCTGCGCCAGTTTCACCCAGCTTCCCGTCATGATCACCCCGCCGACGAGCACGCTCACCCACGTGAACATCTCCGGATCCCACCACACGAGTTCGGCGGTGTCCGCAACGTGGTAGATGCCCTGCGGGTTCGATGAACTGAGCTGCCAGAGGCTTACCCCCACCACATACATCACCACAATGACCCCGATCACGGAAAGGATGAACCACCACACCAGGGCGCGGCTGGATTTCCTAGCCCGTTCCTGTGCCTCGAAAAAGTTCATCTACGGGAAACGTGCTGGATCAGAACTGCACCTTCGGAACCTCGCGCTCGGCCGGCGACTCGATCTCGAACAACGCCGCCTCCGCGAAACCGAACATACCCGCGAAGATGTTGTTGGGGAAAACCTCGCGCTTGTTGTTATAAGCGAGCACCGAGTCGTTGTAAGCCTGCCGGGAAAAGGCGACCTTGTTTTCAGTCGTGGTCAGTTCCTCGGTGAGCTGCATCATGTTCTGGTTCGCCTTGAGGTCGGGGTAGGCCTCGGACACCGCGAAAAGCCTGCCGAGCACACCGCCCAGCCCGGCCTCCGCCGCGCCCAGTTTTTGCAAAGCCGCCGCATCGCCCGGGTTCGCCGCCGCCGCCTGCCTCGCGCTCTCCGCTCCGTTGCGCGCCGCGATGACCGCTTCCAGCGTCCCGCTTTCATGCGCCATGTAGGCTTTCGCGGTCTCCACCAGGTTCGGGATCAGGTCGTGCCTGCGCTTCAATTGCACGTCGATCTGGGAAAACGCGTTCTTGAACATGTTCCGCAGCTTCACGAGGCCGTTGTAAACACCCATCGCATAAATCCCGACCAGGGCGACCAGCCCGATTAAAACCACAAATATCACAAGTCCTGCGCTCATAGTATTCCGACGATGAACAACGGAGCACCTTCTTGCAAGCTGTGTTTGACCACCAAATCGCCAAGCCAAGGCATTGACTCCCACGCAGCAGTGCGGGCATTCTCCGCCCGTTCAACCCAATCTGAAAAGCTTGACCCACATTGCAATCATCATGGACGGCAACGGTCGCTGGGCGAAGGAGCGCGGACTCCCCCGCGCCGAAGGCCACCGCGCGGGCGCGGAATCCGTCCGCGAGGTCATGGACGCCTGCAAGGAACTCGGAGTGAAATACCTCACGCTCTACGCCTTTTCCTCGGAAAACTGGAACCGTCCCGAAGCCGAGATCGAGGCATTGATGGCCCTGCTCGACCGATTCCTTGATGAAAAGGCCGAGGAACTCGACAAGCAGAACGTCCGCCTCCAGGCCATCGGCCAGATCGAGCGCCTACCCGCCTCCACCCGCGAGCGGCTCGCCCGCATCCAGGAGCACACCAAGGGCAACGACTCGATGACTCTAGTGCTCGCCCTTTCCTACGGAGCGCGCGAGGAAATCACCTCCGCCGCCCGCTCGCTCGCCGAGGCCGCCGTTTCAGGAAAAATCTCCCCGCAAGACATCACCACCGAGCTTTTCGCGAAACATCTCTACACCGCCGACATCCCCGACCCCGATCTCCTCATCCGCACCTCCGGTGAGATGCGCATCTCCAATTTCCTGCTCTGGCAGATCTCATACTCGGAAATCGTCATCGTGAAAAAAATGTGGCCCGACTTCCGCCAGGGCGACCTCTTCGCCGCCGTCGAGGAATACAAAAGCAGGCACCGCAGGTTCGGGGCGCTTTAATTAAAAATCGCTGTCTCCTCGGCAAAAGGGGCAGCTATACAAAAAAACCGAGATTTTCCCACCCGAATGCTTGCCAAGACCGCTGACACCCGATAATCCCCACAGACCAATCGTTTAGACCCAATGAGTAACCAAGACGCAATCGCACCAAACGCTAGCCGGCTCTTCTGGGCCGGATTCATCGCCATCCTCGCCGCTGGCGTGGGCTTCGCTATCCGCGGAGGCATCTTTGACAACTGGGCCAAGGAGTATGGCTTCACCGGCGCACAGCTTGGCGCGATCGGCGGCGCGGGTTTCTCCGGCTTCTGTTTCGGAATCATTATCGGCGGAGTGATCGTCGATAAGATCGGATACGGAAAACTGGTCATCGTTGCCCTGCTCTGCCACGTGCTCTCGGCGTTTGTCACCTTTGGTGCAAGCAGCCCTGAAAACGCCTACAGCTTCCTTTTCTGGGGCATGTTCCTCTTCGCCTTCGCCAACGGAACCCTCGAAGCCGTCGCGAACCCGCTCGTCGCTACCCTCTATCCCAAACAGCGCACCCACTACCTGAACATGGTGCACGCCGCCTGGCCTGCGGGCATGATCCTCGGTGTCGCCGCCGGATGGCTCCTCGATGACAAGATGGCGCTCAACTGGAAACTCCAGCTTTCCCTCTACCTCATCCCCACCGCTGTTTACGGCCTGATGTTCCTCGGCCAGAAATATCCCAAATCCGAAGCCGCCGAAAAAGGTGCCAGCTTCGTGGAAATGTTCAAATCCGTCGGTATCCTCGGCGCTTTGGTCGTCTGCTATCTTCTCGCCCTGTTCTTCGGCGACATCTTCAAGGGAGTCGCTCCCGAACAGGCGAACCTGATCGGATACGGCATCGGCGGTGCGCTCCTGATCGCGGTCGCCCTGATGACCAAGTTCTCCATCGGCTCCATCCTCCTCTTCGTCCTCTTCATCACCCACGCCCTCGTCGGCGCGGTGGAACTGGGAACCGACGGTTGGATCCAGAACATCACCGGCAATCTCTTCACTTCGGAGCAGGGCAAATACCTCTTCCTCTGGACTTCCGCCATCATGTTCGGCCTCCGCTTCTGCGCCCATTGGCTTGAGACCAAGCTGAAGCTCTCCCCCATCGGCCTGCTCCTCGTTTGCTCTGTCATCGCCTTCATAGGCCTGACAATGGCCGCCAACATGCAGACATTCGCCATGGCAATGGTCGCCCTCGGCATCTACGCCGTAGGCAAAACCTTCTTCTGGCCCACCATGCTTGCCGTCATCGGCGACCGCTACCCGCACACCGGTGCCGTTGCGATGTCCATCATGGGCGGCATCGGCATGCTTTCCGCCGGACTCATCGGTGGCCCGGGACTCGGCTATGCGAAAGACCGCTTCGCCGGCGAGGCTCTCGAGAAGTCCGATGCCGCTCTCTATCAGGAATACAAGGCCGAGAAGCCCTCCACTTTCCTGAACATCCCCGCCACCGCCGCCTTCGGTCTCGATGGCAAGAAGCTTGCTGAGGCGAAAGAAGCCAAGGAGAAGACCGACGCACAGAAGGCAGTCGTACTCGCCGACCAGAAGGGTGATCGCGCCACACTTAAAGCCGATTCATTCATTCCACTCAGCATGGCGGTCATCTACCTCCTGATGTTCATCTACTTCAAAACGATCGGCGGCTATCGTCCTCTCACTGTCGAGGAATCATCGGGCAAGGCCTGATCTCGTCCGACGGATTTTCCGATCCTCACTAAACGGCGCACCCGAAACGGTGCGCCGTTTTTCTTTTCTCTTGCCCCAGCATGGCCTCCGGGGATGGAATCGGGGCGGATGGAAAAACGTCGGGAAAAACAAGTTGGCATATCGCTTGGAGCGATCGTGCTGTTTCTCTGCGCCTTTCTTTTTGTTCAACCCGCGAGCGGAGCGGTGAAGGTAAACGTCGCCGATGGTTTTGATTTCCCCGTCGGCAAGCCGGATGCGGCGGGATACTACAAGGCACGCGGCCTGCGCTTGCGCTCCCCGCAACACTTTGGAGAGGATTGGAACGGGCGCAGTGGCGGCGACAGCGACCTCGGAGACCCTGTGTATTCCTGCGCTGACGGCGTGGTCACCTTCGCTCATGATGTCCGCCAAGGCTGGGGCAATGTCGTCCTCATACGCCACGCCTACCGTGACCCTGCCAGCGGGCAGGTGAAATTCATCGACTCACTCTACGGACACCTCGACAAAATGATGGTGAAAACGGGGCAAGGCGTGAAACGCGGCCAGCAGGTGGGAACGATCGGCACGAACCGCGGGATGTATCCCGCACATCTCCACTTCGAGATGCGCCACAACATCACCATCGGCATGGCTCGCAACGGCGTTCCAGCCGACATGACGAACTGGGCAGACCCCACACAGTTCATCAACAAATACCGCCGCCTGAAACGCGAGTGGCGGGGCGTGGCTGTCCCAACTGGCACCTACAACGAATACGCCGGCTTCAAAGGACTCTAAGCACAGAGCTGTGGGGTCCCGACGCAGGCCGCGCAAGTCCGGCCCTGGGGCAAGCGGATCAAAGTCGATTACCACCATGCACCGGCCTCAATCAAAGCCTTCCCTCATGGCCATTCTCATCCTCGTAGCGGCGATCTCGCTATGGGCTTTCGATACCTACAACCAAACATCGCCTGCCCCCCCTGTAAGCAGATCATCCGATCCCACCGGATCCTCCCAGCCCCGATCGAAGTCCGGTCGCTACGAAACCTACACCGGCTGCACGCTCGCGCAGGATCGCGGAAACGACGGCGATAGCTTCCGTGTAAAGCTCCCGGACGGGCGCAGCGAAATCATCCGCCTCTATTTCGTAGATACCCCAGAAAGCGCTTTCAAAACCTATGGAGGCGGGGAAAACAACCACCGCCGCATTGACCAGCAAGCGGCGGACATGGGCGGCATCACCCCGCAACAAGCTGTCGAGATCGGCAAAAAAGCCAAAGCCTTCACCCTCTCCACCCTGGAAAAATCCGCATTCACCATTCACACCGAATGGGACAGCCCCTTCGATGACGAGCGCTACCATGCCTTTATCGAAGTGACGGAGGGAGGAACGCGGCGGTTCCTTCATGAGTTGCTCGTTGAAAAAGGACTCGCCCGCATTCACACCAAAGGAGCCCCATTGCCTGACGGCACCTCCGAACGGCAACACAAAGATCAGCTCTACAAACTCCAATCCGCTGCAAAAGCCAAAAAGTTCGGAGCATGGGGGCTGTGAACCAGACCATCAATCCCATGAAAATCTATACCCTGAAAACCTGCGACACCTGCCGCAAAGCCGTGAAATGGCTTCGTGACAACAACACCCCTTTCGAGGAAATCGCCATCCGCGAAAATCCTCCCACACTGCCCGAACTCCGCATCGCACTACGCAGCGCAGGAGGCGACATCCGCAGGCTTTTCAACACCTCCGGCCAGGATTACCGCTCACTTCATCTCAAGGACAGCCTCCCAACCATGCCAGAGTCAGAAGCCCTCACCCTTCTTGCCTCCAACGGCAACCTCATCAAGCGTCCCTTCCTTGTATCCGGTGAAATCGCGGTGGCCGGTTTCGATCCTCGAAAATCCCTCCCCACGCTTTGAGCATCGTCCCAAGGTTTTTCCTCGGGCGGAGGCGGGCCACACGGTCTTGCGTGACCATCGTATAAAAATACAGCCATGAAAGCGGTTGCAGGAGCATGGGCGGCGACATAGCCTGCGCGCGTGCCGAACACGGAAGAGAACGCCCATACCCACGCCGTTTCCCCGGAAAGTCATTTCCTGCGCACAACCTTCCGCGCGATGCTGCGGGCGCGCATTTTGGAAAACAAACTCTCCAGCCTCTACAAGGCGGGAAAAATCGTCGGTGGTGTGTATCTTGGCAGAGGTCAGGAGGCGATCAGTGCGACCCTCGGTGCCTCATTGATCCAGGGGAAAGACTGCTTCGCGCCACTGATCCGCGATCAGGCGGGACGGACCGCCTTCGGCGAACCCATGATCGACTGCACCAGAACGTATCTTGGTTCCGTGGAAGGGCCGATGAGAGGGCGAGATGGAAACATTCATCGCGGCAGACCGGAAATGGGCATGCCTGCGATGATTTCCCACTTAGGTGCGCAGGTTCCCCTGATTGCGGGCATGCTTTTCGCAAAACGGCTCAAAGGGACTCTTCATGGCTGTGTGGGCGCCACCTCGGTAGGGGATGGAGCTACATCCACCGGAGCTTTCCACGAAGGATTGAACATGGCCGCAGTCGAGAAACTGCCCATGGTCGTGGTGGTGGCAAACAACCAGTTTGCCTACTCGACGCCGAACCACCGGCAGTTCGCCTGCGCCGATCTCGTGGAGCGAGCGGCGGGCTATGGAATCGGCGGATTCTCGGTCGACGGCACGGATCTCTTGGCCTGCGCCTCGGTAATCGGCGAGGCAGTCAGGCGGGCGCGGGCGGGCGGCGGACCGCAAATGGTCGTCGCGCATCTGTTGCGCCTAGGCGGGCACGGAGAACACGACGACGGTGCATACGTGCCGGATTCCGCCAAACACGGCCACTACGGTCGGGATTGCATCGAGGTGGCGATGCGGCAGCTCGTCGAGGGTGGAACCGCGACGGTGGAAGAAATCATGGCTTGGCAGGAAGAAACATCCGAGGAGGTGCAGCGGGCGGTCGCCCAGGCACAGCAAGAACCCGTACCCGATCCCTATCGCGAGGATTGGTCGGCCTTATCAACCCGTTTCCCCCTCAACGCACAATGAGTGTGACCTATATCGACGCCATCCGCGAGGCTCAGGAAACCCTGCTCCGGGAAGATCCACGGGTATTCCTTTACGGCCAGGACATCTCGAACTTCGGCGGTGCTTTCAAGGCGACCAAGGGACTGGCCGAGGAATTTCCCAACCGCGTGTTCGACAGCCCTATTTCCGAGGATGCGATGATCGGCCTGGCGGTGGGCGCAGCGATCGAAGGGATGCGCCCCATCATAGAAATGCAATTTGCGGATTTCTCCTCGATCGCGTTCAACCAGATCGTCAACCAAGCAGCCACGCACTTTTACCGCACGGGAATGCCGATTCCAATTACCGTTCGCCTGCCCTCGGGTGGCACACCCGGTTCTGGCCCCTTCCACAGCCAGAGCATGGAGGGCATTTACGCGCAGTATCCGGGCTTGGTGGTGGTGACGCCCGCAACCGTTTCAGATGCCTACCACATGCTGGTGGATTCGGTGAAACTCGATGATCCGGTGATCTATTGCGAACATAAGTTCCTCTACCGCTGGCTGAAATCCAAGGCGATCAACGGCGATCACCTGCCCATCGGCCAGGCGCGCATCGCCAGGCCGGGCAAGCACGCCACGGTAGTCACCTACAGCGCGATGGTTCACGAGGCCGTGCGTGCGGCCGATCGCTTGCAGGCGGACGGGTGGGAGATCGAGGTGGTGGATCTGCGCTCGGTGAAACCTTTGGATCTCGATACGGTGCTCGCTTCGGTGGCTCGAACCGGTCGCTTGCTTGCCGTCGGCGAGGCTTTTCCATGGGGCGGCGTGACGGCGGAACTCATCGCAAAAGTCACCGAAGAAGGGTTTCATCTGTTAGATGCCCCCCCGCAGCGCTTGAATGCCCGCGACACACCGGTTCCTTATCATCCCAAGCTCTGGGCAGCCCACCGCCCGACACCGGAATCGATTTGCGACGCACTCCGAAAACTTCTTTCCTTCTAATCAGACGACCATGCCAACAGTCCCCATTCTGATGCCGCAGCTCGGAGAATCCATCGCCGAGGCCACCGTGATCCGCCTCGGCGTCGCCGCGGGTGATGCGGTGCGAACAGACCAGGAAATTATCGAGGTGGAGACGAACAAAGCGGTGATGGGTGTCACTACGCTGTGTGACGGAATCGTTTCCGAAATCAAGGCGGTGGAGGGTGTTTCTTACTCGGTCGGCTCCCTGCTCGGTTTGCTGGAAGTGACAGAGGAAGAAGTTGCTCGCACGGGCGTGGATACCATCGAAGGAATGGATGCGAAAAAGCTCGCCGAACAGGAGCAGAAACCTACCGGCGAGGAAAACTTGCACTTCGCGCTCGATGGCGATTCCTACGAGGAAAATCCCAGTATCATCCCCAGCGTAAAAGGACTGCCGGTGCCTACAGGCGTGATGGGAGCCCACTACATCTCCCCGCGGATGCGCGCCCGCATGGACGATATGGGTCTGCGCGAAGCGGATATCTCCGCAGTCGTAGGAACGGGTGCGGGCGGACGGGTGACCGTCGAGGATCTGGAGCGCTTTTTGGATTATCTGGACGCGTGGCCCAGTGTCGCAGCATCACCGATGCGCCTTGCTGTGGCAGATGCGATGCGCCGGAGCTGGACTCGCCCGCTAGCCACAGTCGGCTTGCCTGTACTATTGGATCGCGTACTCGACCATCGCCGCGAGCAGTCGCCGAAGCCCGGCCTGACACTTTATCTTTTACGCGCCTTCGCCCTCGCCCTCACCGAGCAGCCGATGACCGCCGGATACCTCATCGGCGAAAGGGTTGTGCATCCCCGCTCCTTCGACATCGGCGTGGCTGTGCAGGTCGAGGACGGCGTTGTGGTGCCAACCATACGCGAGGTGGACCGGAAATCGCTACGAGAACTCATCGCGGAATACGACGATCTCGTCGATCGCGCCCGCCGCCGCCGCCTCACGGAAAACGACTCGCGCGGCGGGATCGCCACGGTCACGAATTTCGGAACCTTCGGCCTCACCACAGGAACGCCGATTCCACTGCCGAACGAAACCCTCATCCTAGGCATCGGCGCGGGCAAAAAAACACCTGTCTGGAGCGATCAGGTCGAGGCGTTCATCCCAGCCACGGAGGCACAGTTGTTGCTAACCTTCGATCATCGCGTGGTTGATGGCGGAGGCGCGGGAGTGCTTCTTCATCGCGTCGCGGAGCTTTTGCAGCATCCCGAAACCCTTTGAACGGAACCCATTTTGGAAGAAGAAACGGAAAAAAGCGGCAGGATAGACATTCCCAAGAAGGCGATCTACCGCCTATCTATCTACCATCGTTGCCTCCAAAAGCTCAGTGACAACGGACAGGAAACCGTAAGCTCGGAAACACTCGCGAAGGCCGCGGGTGTCAAGCCCGCCCAGATGCGGAAAGACCTCGCTTACTTCGGGCAATTCGGGACGCGAGGGCTCGGATACCCGGTTGAAGGACTTATCGCAACGATCCGCGAGGCTTTGGGACGGGAACACTTGCAGCCAGTCATCCTTGTCGGCGCTGGAAATCTCGGCTCGGCCCTTTTACGCTATCAGGGCTTCCAGAAGGAGGGCTTCGAGGTCGTTGCCGCCTTCGACGCGCGCCCGGAAGAGGCAAGGGCGAGAGAACTGAAAATTCCCGTCCACCCCGCTTCGGAGATGGAAGATTTCATTCATGCGAACGACGTGAAGCTCGCCATCCTTTGCGTCCCCGTCGGCACCGCACAGGAAGTTGTGAACCGCCTTGTCGCATGCGGCATCCAAGGTATCCTGAATTTCTCACCGATCATGCTTGAGGTGCCCGTGGAGGTCACCGTGAATAATGTGGATCTCGCCCTGGAGCTGGAACACCTCGGTTATTTCATCCGATGAGCGCCACGGCGAAAATTTCCCCAAGAAAATCCCATTTCGACGCGTTCCAACCGAGAACAGTGAGCCACAACCCCACGAACCGATGAAACCGGACGAATTCGAGGAATTCATCGAACGTGCCGTTGAGGAACACGAATCCGCCCTCATCGGTTATGCCAAAACTTTCGTACATGATCTCGACCGCGCCCGCGACATCGTGCAGGACACTTTCATTCGCTTGTGCAAACAGGATCCGGAAAAGCTTGGCGAGAACCTGCGAAGCTGGCTTTTCACCGTATGCAGGAACCGCTGTCTCGATGTCTTGCGAAAAGACCGGCGTATCGAGCCGATTGACGAACTTCGTTGGGAAAAATTCACAGGAAATGAATGCCCGCCGGATCAACAAGCCGAAGACCATGACCGCATCGCCGATGTCATGCGTTTTATGGAGCGTCTGCCGAAAAACCAGAAGGAGGTCATCCTTCTGAAATTCCAACAAGGCATGAGCTATAGTGAGATACATCACGTGACTGGATTGACTCTGGGAAACATCGGTTTCCTCATCCACACCGGACTCAAGCGACTGAGAGAATGGATGCCGATGACTACCCGCGACTGAAAATGAAACTGCACCAAGAAGATCCAAGGCTGACTGCCTACGCGCTCGGCGAACTACCGCCTGAGGAGGCGATTGCAGTTGAGCGCGCGATCGCCGCCGATCCCTCGCTTCGCGCCGCTTTTGCGCATACCGATGAAATAAGGCAGGCACTCGTCGATTCTCTCGGCGGGGAAAAGGTGCGATTGCAACCAAGGCAGCGAGACGCGATCCGCCGCGCCGCACGTGAAACAACGCGGCAGGGCAAGGTGGAACACCTCAGCTCGCACCGTCAGGCTCAACGCACCTGGCTGGCTCCCTTGGCTGCTGCCGCGGTGATCATCAGCGGGATATTCCTGCTGACCCTTTTCCCCAAGCCAAACAGCGCCATAGGCAAGAAGCCCGTCACTGCAAACAACGATCCGATTAAAGGCGGCGGACTTGAAGGCCGTGCAGAGCGAGGAAACGTTATCCAACTGCCGCTGAAAGCCTCCGGCAATAGCCTCTCCCAAATCACGGATGCCATCCGCGGAGAGAAGCGATTTCCCAAAAAGGAGGAAGTCCGCATTTCCGAGATGCTCAACTCCTTTCCCCTGAAATCTCAAGGCGCCGTCGTCCTATGGAACGGCTGCAAGCTCGGCGCGGAAATTCTACCATCCCCATGGAAGCCCTCTGGCAGCCTCATCATCGTTGAAATTGAGGGAGCGAAAGATCGTGAGATCGATCTCTCCGTGCAATATCGTGCGGAGGAAGGTGTCGTGATCGCCCACCAACTGATCGGATACCCTGCCAACCATCCGGAAACAAACTCCACTCCCTCTCCCAAGATGGCGGCGAACTCCCGCACAATTCTTGTCATCGAGGTAGAGTCCCGCGATCTTCGCCTGGGCTCGCTGCATTGGTCGGTCGGCCAAAAAACGGCACCACACCTAACGCTTGTCCGCGATCCTGAGCGTGAACACTCCGATGACGCCCGCTTCGCCTCACTCGTCTGCGCCTTTGGCCTCTGGCTTCGTGCCGAGGACGGCGGCAGAATCGATGAAGACCTCTTGCTCGCCCTCGCGAGGGAAGTGGCCTCTGGCAGCCTCGTTGCGGATCGCTACGACTTCCTCACCCTCATCGACGAAGCCACCAAACTCCCAGATCAATGACCAACGGAGCACGTTCGTTCTGGTGTGGGTCAGCTGTCTTCGAGATGCCTCGCGAAGGTGTCCCAATTGGGGGGGAGCCGTAGCCTGGCGCATTGACGACGATGCTTTGCGAGCGATGAAAATCCTCCGCTTGCTTATGTTATCCGCAAGAACTCGGCAGGATTGAATGCGGGTTCTCATCGCCGTAACGCGGGTGAGAAATACTAGCCAAGTTTTCCCTCAAGCCCATCTGCCCACAGCTTGGAAACGATTTCCTCCTGAGCCATCTCCATTGCATGTCGCTCGGATTCTTCAGCGTCTTCATGTCCTGCCAGATGGAGTAGACCATGTATGAAGTAGCGCAGGATTTCCCTACCGAAGGGTTCTCCGTAATCCTCTGCCTGTCGCATAGCCACCTCCACGCCGATCACAATCTCACCATGGTGAAACGTAATCACATCCGTCGGCCCGGGTATCTCCATGAAATCCAAATGAACCCGCGCACTGGTTTCATCATCCACTAGCGCCACCTCCAACGTCGCGAGATGGGCGAGGGAATTTTCCTCATGCGCAGCGAAATCCGCCACCATCCGCGCGGCCTCATCGCCGATGCCCTCCAGGGTTGTCAGCCACGAAACAGGGATCTCGACCGCTTCCTGATGATTTCCGACGATGATTTCCAGTGAGGGCATAGCGATGGATTATTGGCCGCGTTCAGTGACTGTGGAATAACGTGCGTCGGATTTCGCATCACGGCTTATGCTGGAGCCACGCCGTGTTGCGCCGTTCTTATCTTCAGGTTTGGGAAAATCGATGCGACTGTGCATCATGCTGTGAAGGGTCTTGGAAAAGCTCTTCTTGATCAACGCCAGTTCACCAAGTGTCAGGGGACAATCGTCGAGCTGGCCGTCGTTGATTTTCGCGCGGGTAAGCTCCTCGACCAGAGCTCGAATCTTGGCGGGTGTCGGCTTCCTTAACGTACGCGACGCGCTCTCAATCGTGTCCGCAAGACAAATGATGCCACTTTCACGAGTGCTCGGGCAGGAGCCAGGATAGCGGAAATTCTTTTCCTCCACCTTCGGCAGGTCTTCCGCATTTTCGATACGGCGCTCTACTTTTTCCATGTCCGCCTTTTTCTGCTCCTGTGCCTTGCGGTAGAAAAAATACACCAGCGAATCTCCGTGGTGTTCCTGAATCACCTGAATGATACGAGGGTTCAGCTTGTGCTTCACAGCGAGATCAACCCCATCTTTCACATGTGCGATGATGATGAGCGCGCTCATCGTCGGTGTCAGCGTATCGTGAGGATTCTCCTGCTCGTCGTGCTGGTTTTCTATGAAATAACCGGGCTTTTTCAATTTCCCCACATCGTGGAAATAGGAGCAGACACGACACATCGGAGCGTTGGCACCGATTGATTCCGCAGCCGCCTCGGAAAGCGCCGCTACCACAAGGCTATGGTGGAAAGTGCCCGGTGCCTCCAGTTGCATACGCTTGAGCAGCTTGTGATTCAGGTCGCTGAGTTCCAGCCAACTGATATCCGTTGTGAGATTGAATACGCCTTCGAACATCGGCAGCAGACCGCTGATGATCATCGCTGTGGCCAACGCGGTGGCGAACGCAATACCGCTACCCGTGGCAAGAATCTGTAGCCTGCTCATCGACCCCTCGCCGAACACGGACATCGCATCGAGTTTCCCCAAGACTAAAGCCAAGCCCACCATCACGAAACCCACGTAAATGCCAGCCCTCAGGAGTTGGACACGTCGCCTCACCCTGTCTGTGCAGAGCACGGCCGTCATCCCCGCCACAAGACTGACGATGAGGTAGTTCATCACATCTCCCGAGGGAACCAACAAAGCGCCGATCAAGCTGACGTAAACGGCGGAGAAACCGCCAACCGTCCTGCCAAGCAAGATCCCGTGCAGCATGGGAGCCAGCGCACAGGGAACGAACAGATAGCGGTAAATTTCCGCAATGCTACCCACATCGGCAAGCGTCATCACCAACCGGACGATCAGCAAATGGCCGATGAGCCCGCCGAGGACGAGAATCACCCGGCTGTTTCTTCGGGAGATACCCTGATGACCTACATGGAACATTGCCAGCGCGGTCATGGCCAGAGCGAAGCCATAAAGCATGCCCTTGAACGGCTCCGACGCGAAAGTGGCTTCGCCCGAAGCTTTCAAAACAAGCACCGCAGATGCCACCGCAAACGTCGCATAAAGCGAAAGCCGGACGATGTAACTCTCCTCAAGCGCCTGGAGAGTCACGTTCTCCTCATGAACTCGTCGCTTCCTGCCCAGCGAAAAGCCCTTCTGAGCTAACTGCCAGCGTCTGATGGTATCAAGAAATCCCAAAATAAATGGCTTGGTTATTGTCCACCGCCGGCCTGAAACCCGCTGAATGGACGCGGAACCTATCCTTTGAGCCGACTCTTGGCAATCCGGATTTGGGGGCGAAAACTGCCCGGACAAAGGTTCTCATATACTCCTGGCACGAAGCAATCTGCCTCGCCCCCACCACAGCAGAAAGAAGACAGTGAACGCGAAAAACGGCACCTGCCACAACAGTGCGCTGCGCAAGGCAACCCCGTCGGGTTCCTTGGGAAACGAGGTGAGCAATAGCGAAAACCCGAGGCTGAAGGCGCCATATGCGAGATTGAAGGCAAGGCCTTTCACGGAAAGGACCGTCGCGCGGCGGGCTGAATCGCTCTCACGGTTCAGCGCGCGGCTCATGGTGAAACCGAGGAATCCGAGTGTCGTCATCAGTAGCATGGCGGGCGCGATCCCCCACCACGGTGCCGCTGGGACAATACCGACCAACCCGACCAGCGCCACACATGCGATGATGCAGAGGCATGTGAGCGTATCGAAGCGCTTGTTGATCTCCGCAGCGATGGTCGGCACCACATAACCGAGAAGCCCGAGACTTGCTCCGATGAATCCGAAACTCCACTCCGGCAACTCAATGAGACGATAGTAGCTGCTGTTGATCGTGGCGAAATTACGCACCACGCAATCAATTGCCATGCCAGCCATGACGATAACCAATGTGGCGGGATTTGTAAAAACCCACTTGGCCGTGGAGAGAGTGAGCTTCAGCGCGCTGCCGCATGCCTTTGCCACCGACTCATGATTAGCATGCTTCGGCTCGACCATCCGTAGAGTAATGCACACACAGGCCAGCGCCTGCATCAGCACCAGAGCGACAGGCAAACGGTGCGCTACCGTTCCGGAAATCGCCCAATTCTCGGGAAGCACTCGGTTCACCACCGCCGGATCGTAGAGCAAACCGCCAACAACCATCGCGATCACGAAACCGACGGAGCGCAGGCGCATGGCTCGCGCCAGAACAGCATCCCATGCATCGTCGCGATTCTTTTCAGGCAGCGAATCATAGGCCAACGCCTCATCCGCACCGCTCGCCGCCGCTTCCGAAAGACCGGAGAGAAATCGGTTCGCTAAACAGACAACGAACAACAACCATCCCCCATCCTTCGGGGCGAACAGCAGACAGCACATCTCCACCACCATGAGAATCGATGCTGTGACTAGCAGATTCTTGCGACCGAAGGTGTCGGCCAGGGCACCAGAAGGCACTTCGAAGAGGAAAATCGTCGCGGCCCAAACCAGATTGAGCATCACATACTGGTCAAGCGTGAGCCCAAGATCCAGAAACAGGATCGCGAGAATCGGATAATAGGCGCGGGCGTTGTAGAGTGCCGTGAACCAAACGTACCTACCTGGATTCCCGCCCATATCCATAGAAAGCCCTTACTGGTTCGGCCCGCGGTCGAAGTCCATGCGAAAAGTTTTGCCGCGCAGCTTCGCGTTGCGGGTTCGCTGTATCGCCTGATCGGCCAGACCCTCGGGGACATCCACGAGGCAGTGTTTCGGAAACAAGGTGATACGTCCGAGAGAACCGTCCGGCAGCCCGGCTTCACGATACATCATGCCGACGATGTCCTTGGGCATGATCCCCGCGCCTTTTCCGAGCGAGATAAACAACCGGCTCATTCCACCTTCGATCGCTCCCGCGTCGCGCATTCCGCCACGCTCGTAGGTTTTTTCGCGAGGCGCGTAATCACGACCTTCCGGGCGCGGCTCCGGACGTGAGTTTTTGCCTTTCTTGAAATCATCACGGGATGGACGATCCATCTCGCGGTCTTCCTGAATCGCCTCCCCTTCCCTGCCGCTCGTTTCACGCAGCATGGTGATGAGTGCACCGGCGATGTCCGTCGGCGTGTGACCCTGCTCTAACAGACGATCGATGTTTTCCTGATAGGTATCGAACCCACCGGTCTCCAGTCGCTCCTTGAGGCTTTCGAAAATGATGTCCGCGCGACGACCTTCGACTTGCTCGACGGATGGGATTTTCTCGCGCTTGATGACCTGCCGGGTGTAACGCTCTATCGCTTGCAGGCGATAGATCTCTTTTCCGAAAACAAAGCTCACGGCACGCCCCGAACGTCCTGCGCGTCCCGTACGGCCGATACGGTGGACATAGTCCTCGGGATCGGTGGGCAAATCGTAGTTGAAGACGATGTCGATCTCGTCAATGTCAAGGCCGCGCGCGGCAACGTCGGTGGCGACGAGTAATTCGACCGCTCCGTCACGGAAACGCTTCAGGACACGCTCGCGCATCTGCTGGGTGATGTCGCCGTGGAGGCGGTCGGCGGCGTAACCGCGGTTCACCAGATCCTCCGTGCACTCATCGACGCTGCGTTTCGTGTTACAGAAAATGATTCCCAGACGCGGCGGGTTCATGTCGAGGATGCGGGAAAGCACTTCCACCTTGGAACGCTGGCGCACCTCGTAGTAGGACTGTTCGACAGTCGAGACCGTCATCGCTTTCTGCTCGATCTCAACGATCTCCGGATTGTTTCCAAACTTCTTGATGAAAGTGGAAACGCCGCGGTTCATCGTTGCGGAGAAGAAAAGAATCTGACGCTTCTGCGGCAGCGCGGCGAGGATTTCATCCATCTCCTCCTTGAAGCCCATGTCGAGCATGCGGTCGGCCTCATCGAGAATGGCCATGCGGATCCGGCTGGCATCGAAGGAGCCGCGCTTCAAATGATCGAGCAGACGCCCGGGTGTCCCGACCACGACCTGCGCCCCATCGCGCAACGCGCGGAGCTGACGATCCATCGGCGCACCACCGTAAACCGGCGTTGCCTGAAGGCCTTTTTTCCGGGCGCCGAGACGGTGCACCTCTTCGCAGACCTGCACGGCCAGCTCGCGCGTCGGGCAGAGGATCAGCACCTGCGGAAAACGCTCCGTAACATTTACATTGGCAAGGGCGGGCAGTGCAAAAGCAGCCGTTTTACCAGAGCCCGTAGCGGAAAGACCAAGGATGTCCTTGCCAGCAAGAGCGGGCGGAATACTGAGAGCTTGAATCGGCGAAGGTCGCTCGTAGCCTAGGATTTCGATGGCGGCGAGCAGATCATCGGGAAGCCCGAGCTCGGAAAAGGGAGGTGTGTCCATAAGAGAAAACCGCGACTTTTTCGCGGTGGACGCGCACCATTGCACAGGTTTTCCAAAAAATACAAGCTCCGATTCGAGATCCCCTCACTCCTTCCAGCGGAAATGACCTGTCAGCGGAAAGTCGCCGAGCCGGTCTTCCTCCTTCGCACCGCTGCCTATGTTGTGAATGACCAGCGGCAGGCCTTGCGCGTTTTTACGATCACTCACAATCATGATGTGCGGCAGATGCGGCGGCACCGTGCAGGTGATCATGTCTCCGGCTAGGAATCTCCCCTTGCCTTCCGAACCCGCCACGGCGAGCGAGGTATGTTTCCGTTTGAAAAATGTCATCAGGTTCGGCACACGGCGGTGATCGATGTTTTTATCCGTTCCTTTCAAGCCCCAGTTCTTCGGATACTTCGCGAAGTGCGCCTTCATATCCTCGTGAACCAGCTTCTGCAGATCCTCTCCAAGCCCCTCTCGCAGGGCGCGTATCACCACGTCCGTGCAAACCCCACGCTCCATCGCCACATCCCCGCCCGGATATTTCATCGCCGTGTAAGCAGGATCGTAACTCACGGTTACCCCAATCTGCTTCCGCGCCGCATCCACAATCTTCGCCCCCGTCCCGGCATGAACGACCGTGCCGAAAAACAGGCAAAGCAGCAAAACATTGAGCGAAGTCAGACTCATCGTTTTGAAACCGTATGAACCATCGCCTTGAGCCTGCCGCGCCTTGCCTTAGCCAAGCCATAGAAAGCATCGACAGCGAAACAGATCATGGTGATCCGGGTTTGGAAGATGGGAAAAATTTCTCGACCGTGGCTCGCGACGGCGCCGGGGTAAGCAGACTCACAATTGCCATCCAGAACGCGGAGCCGAGGCACATGAACATCACGGGCATGTAGCCGAAGATGGTCACGTTCATCGGCGTGCGGAGGAAGAGTTTGCCGAGTTCCGCAAAAATCGGCACGGGCGGCTGGCCGGGCTTGGGCGCAAGGGCGTCCGAGTGGAGCTGGAGCCACCACAGGAAAGCCATCGTAAAGACGACCCAGAGCACGGCGGCGAGCGCGCCCCATTTGTTGCTCCGTCGCCAGAATAGCGCGGCGAGCATCACGGGTGCCAACGCGGCGAAGCCTGAGAAGCCGAAACGTATGGCGAGGTCGAAAATGGATTTTTCTCCCTCCAATGCCAGCGCGAGGACGTAGCTGACGATGGCGATGACGACAACAAACGCGCGCCCCATCCACACTTGCATCTTATCGCCTAATTTCTTTGCCCCGCCATAATGGGCAAAGATATCCTGGCTGAACATGGTGCTCAGTGCCATGATCTGCGAATCTGTAGCCATAACACAGGCCATGATCGCCGCACCGAGAATGCCGGCGACAACCACATCGGTGTTTTCGCTCAGCAATCGCAGGATCACGTCATCCGATTCTCCGAGCTTGAGGCCGGGAAACTGCTGCGCAGCGACGATACCGAGGTAAACGCTAGGTAACCAAATAAGTAGAATGCAGATGGGATACCAAACGACGGTGCGTTTGAATGATGTAACCTTTTCTGCCGTAAGGCACATGATGGCCATGTGAGGAAACATCATCGCGGAAAGCGGGATGAAGGTGTAGCTGAAGAACTCTTGCGGTGAAATGCGCGCACGAGTGAGCAGAGCGGAGTCTTTCGGATCGGCGGCGATATCGGCCATGATCTTGTCAAAGCCACCGAGGTTGCGCGAGATAAGGTAGAAGGCAATCGTACCAAAACAGAGGAAAAGCACGGTTTGGAGCGCATTCACCCAAGCCACTCCGCGCATGCCACCAAAAAAAACGTAGAGCATCACCACCACCGCGACAATCGCGCCACCGAGCCAGTATGGCACCCATCCACCGCTGAGACTGTCGAGCGTATGGCCACCGCCCATCATGCCGATGACGACATACGGGATCATCATCAGCGCGGTAACGGCAAAGATGAGCGTGCCAATCCCGTCGCACTCCCAGCGGTCGCGGAAATATTGCACCTGCGTCATGTAGCCGTGCTTTTTCCCGAGACCCCACAGCCGCGTGCCGATGAGAAAAATGGTGAGCGGAATGATCAACCCGGACGACGACGCCATGAGTCCGTAAACGCCGATGCCGCGCTGATAGGCAAGACCCGAGCTGCCGAGGATGGCGAAGGCGGTCATGTTCGTGCCAAATACTGTGAGCAAAAACACCCACGGCCCGAGCGAGCGGCTTGCGAGGAAGAAATCCTCCTTGGAACCAGTGCTCTTGCGGAAGGCAAACATCCCCACATAGAGGATGATCGCTAGATAGATAAAGACGACGATGGCGGGAATCATGGCTTCTTCGTGGGAGAATCTTGGTTATCGGAAGCATCATCTTCAAGATGCGCTGGCCAGGCAAAGCGGACAAGCAGCGCCATGGTGAACGCAGCAAGCACGGAGTAGCCGAGGTGATACGTCAGTCCCGGTGGCAACAGACCGAAAAGCAAGGGCGTGCCTTTCGTCCAGTTCCACACATCCTGATGGAGCGCGAAAACGATGAGCACCCAAAGTGCGAGTAGCCAGTGTTTGGTTTTCATGGATGAGTTTGCGAAAGTGTTGTTCCGTGGAACGGCTTTGAATTGACGATATGTTTTGGGAGAAGAGTCATGCCACTGGAACCGAAAAACTCTGGAATTTTTCAGAACCTGGGGAATCTCGCACCCCCTGATCTGAGAAGCAAGCTGGAGGTTTGATAACGTTCTCTTCGATCTGCCAGCTCTCGGCGCTAGACTAGGCAACCCTGTGGTGGCGGAGGCGGTCGATGATCACTGCGATGATGATGACGCAGCCCGCGATGACTTCCGTCCATGGCGTGGGGATGCCGTTAAGGACGCAGCCGGTGCGGATGGTGGTCATCAGCAACGCTCCGATCAACGCACCTAACACCGTTCCCGCACCACCGGATAGGCTGGCTCCGCCGATGACAACGGCTGCGATGATGTCCAGTTCCATACCCATCGCCGTGGTTGGATCGCCCTGCGAGGACTTCGCCATGTTCATGACCGCAGCGAGGCCGGCGAGGGCGCCGCCGATCATGTAAACGAGGATTTTCACCTTGGCGACGTTGATTCCGCAGAGAGTGGCGGTGTGTTCGTTGGAGCCGACGGCGAAGATATGCCTGCCGAAGCGGGTGTAGCGGAGTATCAGTGAGAAAAGAACGACCAGCAAAACCATCAGCCAAACGCCCCACGGAATGCCTGCACCGCCCATCCAGGGTTTGAAAGCGGTCACATCGAAGGGAAGGTTAACCGGCGTACCGTTGGTGGTGATTTTTGCCGAGCCCCGGAAAATCTGCATGGTTCCCAGGGTGATGATGAATGGCAGAAGCCGCAACCCCACCGTGAGGCCGCCATTGACGAGTCCGCACAACGCTCCCAGGGAGACGGTTCCGATGAAAACCACCGGAGCAGAGGTGTGAGTAACCAGCGTAGCAGCGAAAACCCCGCAGAGAGCGATGATCGAGCCGACGGATAGGTCGATGCCACCGGAGATGATGATCAATGTCATCCCAATTGCAGCGGTGCCGACGATGACGGTCTGCGTGAGCAGGCTGAGAAGGACATCCTGGGTGAACATCGCAGGGTTCATCATTCCGAAGATCGCGCAAACCACGAGCAGGGCGATGAACGGACCGAGAAGATTGAGAGCGGATTTCAAGCGGGGCGAGGACATGTTCGGGAAAATGTTAAGGAAGGTCGGCGGCTTTGCCTGTAGCGACAAGCATCACATCGTGCGGCGTTAGTTCTTTTACCGGCACCGCCCGGGTCAGTTTACCCTGGCTCATCACTGCGATGCGGTCACAAACGCCGAAGAGCTCGGGCAGATAGCTGGAAATCATGATCACCGCACGCGGGCGAACCGGATCGGTGACCACGTCGTTGATCGCCTCGTAAATCCGTGCTTTCGCCGCGATATCGATGCCGCGGGTCGGTTCGTCCAGCAAGATGACATCCACGTCGTGTTCGAGCAAACGCGCGAAGGCGGCTTTTTGTTGGTTTCCGCCGGACAACGCGCCGATGGGCTGGGCCGGCCCTTGGCATTTGATACCGAGTCGATCGATCCACAGGGAGGTGGCCGCGCGCTGTTTTTTGGGTGAAACACTGCCGCCGCTGCCGAAGCGTTCCAGACAGGTGAGCGTTACATTGTCAGCGATGGATAGATTCAGCGCGAGACCCTCTTCCTTGCGGTTTTCACTGAGCAAGCCGAGTCCCTGTTGCCAGCGCTTGCGCGGGGTGGCGGATTCGGATTTCCCCCTCACCAGAACTTCTCCGGATTTCACGGCATCAAGACCGAAGAGCGCCCGCAGGAACTCGGTTCGTCCGGAGCCGACGAGCCCCGCGATGCCGACGACTTCACCGCGATGAAGATCAAGGTTGAGGGATTGGGGTTTATGCGTTCCCGTTAGATTGCTGATTTCCAAAAGCTTTTCGCCGGGCTGGTGGTGGGTTCGGGGGTATAGGTTCTCCACATCGCGCCCGACCATCATTGAAACGACTTCCTCTGGTGAAACGGTGGCCACATCCCGCGTTCCAACCACCGATCCGTCGCGCAGGACAGTGAGACGCGAGGCCAAGCGCTTCACTTCTTCGAGGAAATGGGAAATGTAGATGATCGAAATGCCTTGGGCCTTCAAGCGGTCGATCAAGGCAAACAGCCGCTCGATATCTTTCTGGGCAAGCGAAGATGTCGGCTCATCAAACACCAGCAGCTTGCAACCCATCGCGAGCGAGCGGCCAATTTCCACCAGTTGCAAAGCGGAAACAGATAAATTTCCGGCGGGCGTGTCGGGCTTTATGTCCGGATGATCGAACTGGGCGAGCGCCTCCATCGCGCAGTCACGCATTGCCTTGCGATCCACAAAGGGACCGCGCATCGGCTCCATACCGAGCACGATGTTTTCCTCGACGGTGAGATGCGGGGCGATGGAAAGCTCTTGATAAATCATACCAACCCCGCTCGCCCGTGCGTCAAGGGGATGGCGCGGGTTGTAAGGTTTCCCGTCGATCTGCATTTCACCGCTGTCCGGGAGGTAGGCGCCGGAGAGGACTTTCATCAGAGTGCTTTTGCCCGCGCCATTCTCGCCGACGAGCGCATGAACCTCACCAGGCAGGACTTCCAAGTCCACCTTCCCGAGGGCGATGGTGGAGCCGAAAGTCTTGCGGATGTCCCGCATGACAAGGCGTGGGTGGGGAGCGGACATTGGGTTTCGGGTGAGCAGTGACCACTCGGCACTTCTTATGGCAACTGGGACTTGATGAGTGCGGCCGTCTTCGGCTCCTCCATGTTTTCCTTGGTCACAAGGGTGGCTCCCGTGTCGATGACAGGCTCGACTTTTTCACCCCTGATTTTGGCGACGGCGGTTTTTACACCAAGGTAGCCCATGTTAACGGGGTCCTGTAAAACGGTGCCGTTCATTTCGCCCTTCTGGAGTGCGTCGATGAATGTGGCATCACAATCGAAGCCGACAAACTTGACCTTTCCTGCCAGGTTTTTTCCGCGCAGCGCCTGGAGCATGCCGTAGGTGTTGGTCTGGTTGCTGCAAAACAGGCCTTGGATCGAGAGTCCGTCACCATCCGCGAGGCGGGTCAGGAGATTGGCGGCGACATCCTGGGCCTGGCTGGCGGTGGCTCCCGCGAATTGCTCGGAGCTGACGACTTCGATGCCGGGTGACTTTTTGATTTCCTCAAGGAATCCTGCCTCACGCTGCTCGGTGGAGGCGCTGCCCTGCATATAGCGAAGCACGGCCACCTTTCCTTTTCCCTCAAGGAGTTCAGAAATGCGGCGGGCGGCGATGCGCCCGCCCTCGTAGTTGTCGGTGGCTACATAACTGGCGATGAAATTCGCGCTGTCAGCCAGGCTGGAGTCGATGATGACCACGGGCTTGCCCTTTTCCGCCACGGTTTTGGTTGCATCGCGGAGGGCGACGGCATCCAGCGGGGCGAGCACGATGGCGTCGTTCTGCAGGGCTTGGTTTGTGACAAGGTCGATCTGTTGTGAGCGATCATCTTCCCGCTGGGGGCCGATGAAGGTAACCTTCACGTCGAGCTCGGCAGCAGCTTTCTGAGCACCCGCTTCGACGGATTTCCAATAGATATGGGTGGTTCCTTTCGGAATGACTGCCACGCTGATTTGATCCGTTTTTTCAGTTTTATTGCAACTGACCAGAACTGTGGATAGAACAAGTGCGAAGAATGTGACGTGCTTCATGGTGGAATATGGGGAATTAAGGTTTTTCGTGATGGGTTGACTAGTTTTTTCCGTAGAGCGCACCTTGTTTGGGCATTCGCGGAAAACATCCTCTTCGACCACTGCGATAACGAAGGAAGCCTAAGCACTCAAGCGGAAGATTCGACCACTAGTGATTTTTGCATGTGAACTATGATGCGCTGCTGTGATGTGTGTCATACCGTTTGCAATAGCCTCATAGACTGCAAATGATTTCACGATGCGCCATAGCGCCTAAAGCTCGTGTCTACGGAGGCCATATCCCGAGAAACCAAAAAGCCTTAACCCATTCAGGATTAAGGCTTTGAGAGTGGTTGCGGGAGTAGGATTTGAACCTACGGTCTTCAGCTTGTAAGTCACTTATTCTAAGTAGGTTATAGAGGCGTTTTGAAATTCGCGCTTGCTTGCGCTTACCTTCTGCTTACAATTTCGCTTACATGGCGACGATCTTCCAGATGCCCAACCGACCGTTTTGGTTCTACCAGATCATCGGTGCTGACGGCAAGAGGCTACCACGTGTCTCCACCAAGACCAGCAGTAAACGCCTGGCAAAGAAAATGGCTGAAGATGCCGAAGCCAAGGAGCGTGAGCGGGCTAAAAGCGGAGACTCCAAGGGGCGGGTATTTGCTCGCTTCGTCGAAAATGCCGCGCGACTGGCCGACGAGGGCAAGCTAAGCGCCGACCGGGCGGAGGAAATGATCCGGGAACTTCGGCAGATCGCGAATCCGAATTTCAAGGAGACCACCCTATCGGAATATTGGACCGCGTGGAATACCCGGCGAGCCAAGCTCGTCTCGGAGTCCACCGCAGACAATTATGGACACGCCTTCAAGAAGTGGAATGCGGTTGCTCCAGACATGATGTTGCTGCCGCTCATGGAGGTGGAAGTGAAACACATCCGAGATGGTGTGGCC
The DNA here is from genome assembly GCA_046051965.1 of Verrucomicrobiota bacterium. Classification (GTDB taxonomy): domain Bacteria; phylum Verrucomicrobiota; class Verrucomicrobiia; order Verrucomicrobiales; family Akkermansiaceae; genus Luteolibacter. Next base: position 10,882 of record JBJONG010000033.1, on the reverse strand, counting down.
GCCATGCAGACCGGCGAGGGTGCGATTGCCATCACCACAGCTGGAAATTACGTCGCCGCATTGAAGGACGTTCTGGATTCCGCCATCGAAGATCGGCTTCTGACCACCAACCCTGCCCGCTCCAAAGAAGTACGGCGAGGCAAGAGGCAGTCTGCCACCAAGGAGAAGGAGAAAGTCGGCCCTTTCACGCTCGATGAGGTCCGAAGGTTGCTGGCGGTGTCCAACGAAGAATGGAAGGGCATGATACTGTTCGGTTTCCACACCGGCTTGCGCATGATGGACATCGCCTTTCTCGGTGAGGCGAACATCAACAGCGCCCAACTGCTGAAGACTTCCGCCAAGACCACCACACTTACGCGAACGCCACTGCACCCCCAGCTTAAGGCTTGGATCAAAGGAAGGACTGGGGACTATTTCCCGAAGATTCGCACCATGTCCAACAGCAACGTCTCTACCACCTTTTCCAATCTAATGAAGAAAGCCGGTGTCCCCCGGGATGCCGTCCTGCCCGGAGGGGAAAAGGTGAAGCGCTCCTTCCACAGCCTGCGGCACACCTTCACCAGCATTCTTGCCAATGCAGGGATTCCCGCAGAAATCCGCATGAAGCTTACTGGTCAGAAGGATTCAGAAGTGCATGCCGGTTACACCCACCACGACAGCAAGGCATTGGTGAACGCTGTAAAAAAACTTCCTGCCTTATGAACATCAGCGATCAAATTTTGCACAAAGAGATTTTAAATCGAGCTGAAAGCATCACACTGAAACTGGAAAATGCCGACAAGGATATCGTGAAAATTGCGGCAGTGCTTTCTGCTATGCTGGATCGTAAAATTTCGCTTCCGCATTTCACTTCGGAGATAGTGGAAAACCGACCGTCGGACGAGGAATACCCATGCAGGAAGCCAGTTGTAATCAGACCCCACCCCACTCACAATCTAAAGATAGTAGGGGGGAGCCTTGAAATATTATTTAGGGAGTATCCTGGTGGCATACGTGGTCCATTAACGCTCGACAAACTTATCACCTCGATTTTGGCGTCTGATATCTGCAAGCCCACAATGCCTGGCCATAATAAAAGTGAGATCATTCGTCCCCTCGCCTTCTATCTTGGATGCCTCTCCGCCCTGGCCGGTCGCGCCGATCTGCCAGAAAACTTGAGGCCTGTATGCCTTGCTGGACGAGAAGAGGCACTTAAGCTGTCGGCCGCCGCAATCTACTGTCCAGACGAGAAAACACTCGAGGACATGGCAGTTGGTATTGCTGTCGTTTCGGCAGCAATCCGTCCTCAAAAAACCGACTTCGCAAAACGTCTCGATGCCGTCATAGAAGCCTATAAAAATTTGGTGGCAGAATATGGCGTTGAACCACTGAAGGGTCATGTCATCGATGACGCCATCAAAATACTCAAAAAGAAAAATATCGAGCACCCCGACCGCGGGGATAGTTCTCGATGGCGCGAGTTGATCAATAAAGCAGGCTTAAAACATCTGAAGCAAGTCCGGGGGACTCGGGGCAAGTCGAAAAACCTCTAGTTCAGCTGCCTGAGAAACCGGTTGGTTCTCTGCTAGCTGAGATTAAGTTGCAAGACCCGATCCACAAAGCGGCGCGGGCAGGCGATAACTAGCGCATGCCAAACGACACGATCTCACCGCGCTGGGCCACCTACCTCCAGTCTTCCAAATATTCGGGACTCTCCACCCGCTTGCTGGAAGAACTCGTCAAAGACGGCGTCATAACCAGTTCTCTGGCCCGTCGCCCCGGTCGTGCCAGGGGGATTCGCCTGTTAGACCTTCGTTCGATTGATGCTTACATCGCGACCGGAATCGGCGGGAAGACCGACATGGGCGCTCTGGAGTGCTCATCAAAGAAGTCGAAGAAGGCCGGATATAACGGTGCGACCCGTCCTTCCAGTCGCAAGCGCTGAACAGGAAAGATGAAACCGACTGCGAGCCATCAATAAAAACCTTCCTCGTTTATCGGGAATAAGTCGCTGCTGCCCTCGATAAGTAAACCCCCGCTCAAATCCTAAACTAAAGCCCCTCACAATTATGAACCACCAAATCCTCCTCCCGCCCCCTAAGACTTCCCTGACCAGCACACCGATGTTGCAGGCCCCGTTGGCCTTCCACAACTTCCGCAGCCTTGTCACAGCGCCGGGAAACCGCGCGTCGCGCGACAGCGTCCCCAGTGAGATCCTCCAATGTGTTCTTCCCCCGGATGCCCATGCGTGTATCCAGTCGCGGGGTGGGAACGCATTTTATGACGATGTAGCCGTCGCCGATCTGTGCTCGACCCACTTCGACAATGAGATCGAAGGATCGCCTGCTGACACCGTCCCGAACGCAGAAATCCTCTTGATTGATTCGTGCATTGAGCAGGGCGACAACGAACCGGCCCTCCGCCCCTTCTGCTGCTTCACGATGCGGCGCTCGCTCCTGGTGATCCAACTCCCCCTGTGCAACATTGATGTCCAAACTCTGGTAGTGGCGCATCTGGCCAGGTTCGCGCCGTTGGTGCTGGTCTTCCGTACAATCCATTCGGGGCGCATGACCGCGTGGTACAGCGCGAAAGGATTCTGCGACCCTTCAGCCGCGAGATTCTGTGACTACGCCCTCGATTGCGGTGCCGATGCCGTCTCCTGGAACCGGTTCGAGTGGATCGAACTCCCTAATTCAAGGGATGTCAGCGGAAACCAGGAGCGCGAGTTGATTTACCTGAACCCACCAAACACAAAAATGTAAAAAAAAGGCCGACCCCCACGGATGAAGATCGACCCTTGGCCTTGGACCGCCTGAGGGATTGGAACATACGTAGGGAGCGGCGACAACCTTAAAACATGAATACTACTCCAAGCCCACTAGCCGGAGGAGCAACCTCCTCGCCATACCCCGCTATAGCAACCGCTATAGATACTGCTGTGAATCCGTCCCCCCCTATCCTGCCGGTTCATCCGGCAGCACATGGATCCGTGGAAAATAAGGCCCCATCCGCCCATGAGGATTCTCAGATCCCGCCGCCCCCCCATGCGATTCCGCCCCCCCCGGCGATTCCGGCACCCCCGGCGTTCCATCCTGCGGTACCGGCACCCCCGGCGTTCCATCCTGCGGTTCCGGCACCACCGGCGTTCCCTCCTGCGATACCGGCAGCCCCGCCGGTTCCTGCGCTTCAAGCAGCCCCGGGGGCAGCGGTGCCACCACCTCCCCTCGGCAACGCATCGCTGCCTACAGCAGCTACCCCTCCCCTCGAAACTGATGAACTGCTTCTTCACTCGCTTCCCATCACTCTCGAGTCCCTCGCCAATGACGCCGTCGAACCACAGCCTTCGCTCCGTGATGCGCTTCTCTCCACAGCTAACTTGGTAGCGCTTCCCGTTTCACCCCGGCCGAAAATCCTCGGAGAGTGGTTCCGCCAAGGTGACCTCGGCTACATTTTCGCACCGCGCGGAGATGGCAAGACCTGGTTGGCCATGCTTCTCGCCAAAGCGGTCACGGAAAATATCGCATTCGGCGAATGGGCAGCGGGGGAAAACGCATTCCGACTAGTGTACTGGGACGCCGAAATGAATTTGCCCGACGTTCAGGAAAGGGCGCTCCTGATCGGCATGGAGTCTGAGCGCCTGTTTTGGCTTCAGCACGAGCGTGTTTACGAAGTGCTGAAGCGTAGCCTGAACATCGCGGATCGCGCGGACCAACTGGCGATCTCATCGATGCTGGAAGATGGTGATGTGTTCATAATCGACAATCTGAGCACCGCGTCATGTGGCATGGCGGAAAACGACAACGATGCCTTTGACCTGATCAAGGGCTGGATCCTCGAGCTTCGGTCGCGAAAGATCAGCGTCATCATCGTTCACCACGCAGGGCGCAATGGCAACATGCGAGGTGCATCCCGCCGCGAGGATATGGCGCATTGGATAATCTCTCTCAAGGATGATAGCTCCGACGGTGACATCAAGACTTGGGTCACCCGGTTCGCGAAGTGCCGCAACTGCAAGGCGACCGAAGCTCCAGGTCTCCGCTGGACGATCAATACGGTTGAAGGCAAGTTGACCTATAGCTGCGCAACCCATACGGGTCCTGAGGCGATGCTCGCGCTGATACGGGAGGGTGTCGTTACCGCCTCGGACTTAGCGGGCGAGCTGGGAGTGAGCGCTGGGTGCGTGAGCAAGTGGGCGAAAAAGCTCGAATTGGCGGGGAGGATTACCATCTCGAACCGCCGCTACCTACTCACCGAATGAGAGCTACAAACACCCCGTTTCCAGATGCGCACCCTAGGGCTTGCTCCCGGAAACCAGCGGCAGACCCCGGAAACGGAAATGGAAATTCGATGGAAACGAGCCGGTTCTGTGAGGCTGGTTTGGAAACATCCTGGAAACCGCAGCATTTAACACGGATACGGGACGTTCGGTCTGCAGTTCCCTCCCGTGTCCTCAGATCGGAGGTGGCGCGATGAATGACCATCCATCCAGCTTGGACATCGACCGCCTCGAGTTCGTACGCAAAGTAGGAGCGAAAATAATCGCACAATGTCCGGCGTGCGCTGCTGATGGCCACGACACGAAGGGGGAACACCTGGCCGTGTATCCGGACGGTGGATTTGCTTGCGTGGTCAACCTTGGCCAGAGCGAGGAATCAAAGAAACACCGTTCGAAAATCCGTGCTCTGGTCGGGAAAAAGACCCGAGCAAAACGTGATCCCCTGGCCGACCGTGAACGGCGGGAAAAGCAAGCAGCCGCGCGACTGATCGAACAACAACGTGAGCGCCTGCTCGCCTCCGCGAGGGGCTTCCTGAGTGAAATCACGGAGCGGTATCCTTGGTCGTTCGCGGAGATCATGTCGGACTCACCGACAAAAAAAGCCGGGAATGCATCTGTCACCGACTCACGGATCTTCCTGTCTGCCCTGTTTGCACCAAGTGACCGGATTTGGACAGGAAAGTTCGACGACACCGGTAGACCTTGGAATGCGAGCCACTGGAAAACCCTATCAGACTGGTGCCTACAGCCGGCCAATTCCTTGGGGCCGATGGTGTCGCCGGCAGTATGGCCAGCCGGCACCATCTCACGCAGTGGCATAAACGTCCTCGCAGCCCCCTACGTTGTACTAGATTTCGACACTCTCAAGGGCGAGAAGCCAAAAACTCCGGCGGAGAAACGAAGGCTCCAGTTGGTGGCATTCAGCGTCATCCGCTGGCTCCGGGAAGAAAGGGGGTGGCATCTTGCGGCGATCATCGCAACGGGTGGAAAAGGGATCCAAGCCTGGTTCCACCATCCGCCACAAGAAGCGCTTGAATCTCTGGAGGGCGTCGCCTCCGCCTTCGGCATTGATTCGGGCCTCCTCGGTCACCCGGAGCATCCTTGCCGACTCCCCGGCCAGCTACATGCAGACACTGGCGTCCCGTCGGTGACCCTGTGGCTTCAGGCACCGAATCATCTCCCTAACCCATAAAAAATAAAACAAAAGTATGAACCATAACATCGCAACGTGCGAAACCGCCATTGATGCCAAAATTCTCTATCCCTACGCAGGTGAGGAGATTCCGTACGAAGACTGGATCAACGAGATCAAGAGAATGCCCAGCGGTCTCATCGGATCCTTAGCCGTTGAAGAAGGCGTTCGAAGGGTCAACTGCCTTCAAGATGGCAGAACCCTTATCGAAACAACCTTCGCTGCCAGCCTTCTTATGGGCTTTTCCAACGGATTCCCTCGGGCAATTCCGTTGATAGCCATCGCTGAAAACCTCGGGGTCAGTCCGCCCGCAGCAAGCATCAGTTGGGAACTCGTAAAGTATTCGGATCTGGCGATCAAATATTTGATCTCCGATCCCGAGTTGCTTCACGAATACCTAGGTGTCGAGATGGATTACGAAACTTGGATTGGAAAGCAAATCCAGAAGTTTCGGATGAAGTCAAAGCGTGGCTACCGTCGATCCCCGGATGGCAGCTACGTAATTATCCTTATTGAGGCACAACGAATTGCCCTCTATGAGAACACCAAGCGGGCGGAACAAGTGCGCATCTGCATTTCAAGCATGAACCGGCGCCATACCGAATGCCCTGCGGAACTCTCTGAGGTTTTTGAGCAACTGTTGAACGCAACGGCTCAAAAGCCGGATTTCTCAAAGCATGACATTCCAGAAGGGTATGGGGTTCCGATCAAAAAAACGTCGAAGAGGCCGTGGTAAATGCCGAAGCAAACAAATCCTTCCCAATAATCTCCTTATGATTACTTCACCTCCTTTTGTCCACGTTCTCAAGCACCTGAGCCTGCGCTCACTGGGCGATGGCTGCCCTTTCGCCGGCCTGGACACGTTTGTGGCCATGTGCGCCACGCTTTCCAACGCCGCCCATCCGGACAGCCGCCTTGTCGGGCCGGGTGGCCCAAGCCTCCCGGTTGGCCTCAGCACTTTGACGGTGTCTCCGTTGTCCTCCGCTGTCATCGATACCAGGGTGGTGGCCGTCCTGCGCGATCTCCAGAACCAGCACCTCCGCAACACTGTCTCCCGGGAGGCCATGCGCAAGCGGGACTCCAAGCCGGAGCGGGAAGCATGTCAACCGGTTGCCGAATGCCCTACATACTCAACCGGGGAGGCGACCCAGATGGAGGACGATTTCCGCAACACCAACGACTGGCTGACTGCGCGTCTCGAAAGCCAGGCGATGGCTGAAATGCGCATGCGCCCGGCGTTCTACTTTGAAGGAGGGCACGACCTGAACGGGTTGACCCAACAGCTCCACAATGCGCACCTGTTCAGGCCGTTACTGAGGCTCCACGCGGAGATCCCCCACCACTACCCTTCCGTTGATGCCGTTTTCCTAGCGCTTAAGCGTGGGGTGGCTCTGGAGGGGCGGCTGCCGCTTGTGCTGAGTGGTCAGGCGCTCGTCTCGATGAACCATGCTCTCCTCTGCGAACTGCTCCTGCGTCCCCAGCCTGGGCCGGTCGTCGTGGAAACGCTTTGGCTCACTGGAACGTCCCTCGGCGAAACCAGCTTGGTTGGTGCAACTCGGGGCGGAGGGGACATCTCACTCCCCAAACTCTTCAGGGCGGCTCTTACCGGCCTCGTTGCGGACCGGCTGAGCGACCGGCCGGCTACCGTGAAAATCACCGAAGATTTCCGTGAAGCATGCTACTCGTTCATGGACGAGCTGCAGCTGATGGAAGAGGACATGCCGGGTATTGCCGCTGCGTTGAGGCAGCTCGCTCCGACGCTCATGTTCGGCTTTGCCGTGATGTTCGCGTTGCACCGAACCGAAAGAGCGGTGGATCAGCCGCCGGAGGTCTTTACCGGGCTTTCAAGGGCGCTTGCCGAACGAATGGTGGCCTATCGGCAGGAGGCAGTCACCGGAGGCCACCGGGAACGGATTGAGCAACTCGGCCGCCGGGTGGTTGACCGTCTCTCGGATGGCCCGCTCACCGAGCGCGAGATTACCCGCCGGGTTTACAAGCTGCCCATGCCCCAGTGCAGGCTCGTGATGGCCTCCCTGGAGTCGTGCGGAGCGGTCCGGCGCGTCGGCCAACAGTGGCACCTGGTGGGGTCGCCTGCTGCGGCTAACTTGGAGGCGGAAGCAACCGACGTCACGCCATGATGGAACGGCTGGAAAGGATCAGCCGGGAGCTCGGATCCACCGGGCTGCTGCTCGAGCGCCTGCTGGAGGGAGGGAGCCATAGCGCCACCACCGCAACCCAGATGGTCACGTCGATGCTGCTAGCGGAGTGGATGGCTAAAGGGGTCTGGGTGCCTGGGGACACGCCTTCGTTCCTCCTGGTCAATGCAGGCTGTGATCCCGATCCCTGCCTTAGCCTCCCCAAGGCCACCTTCTTTTCCGATCTGCCGGTGCAGACCCCTGCCCCATCCCCGGAGCCGCACGCGATCTCCTACGCGGATGCCGAGGCTACGCTGAAGCAGCTCATCAATAAGGCGGCAAAGTCCCCGGGAACCGTTCACGGCACCTCGCTGGAGGCCATGATAAACGAGAGCAACAGCGCCCTCTGGACCAAGTGCCAGAAAATCGTCTTCGGCTCCGCATCGACCGCCTACTACGGGCACCAGCATCCCGTGATCGGCCTCGCCTCCAGCCCCAGGGGATGCACGGCCTTGTGGGTGGAATCCCAGAAGCAGCTTTCACGCCTGCAGGAAGACCTGGAGAATCCCGGCTCCTTCTTCTGGAAGCCATGGGGGCACGACGCAGCATTCAGACGCAGGAGCATGGAGACGGGGGTGATCGGCTCCGTACGCCCGGAGCAATGGACAGGATCGCTGGTTGACGCCGTGATCCACAGCTGCGCCCCGATCGTGTTCCTCCCCCATGTTGCCACCGACGGCAGCATAACTTTCTCGGACAGGGAGAGCGCGAGGCTGACCGGGTTCCCCAGCAGCGGGGACACATGCGCAAGCTCCGGGGTCATAGTGCCCTCCAGCCGCAGGATCCCAGCCCTCTTCCGGCTCTACGAGGCTGCGGTGCGCCACCGACTGCAGAACCTCCCACCGGAGTTCGAGTTCCACATCCGCTCCCTCATGCGGCACCTTCTTTCCCGCACCGTGACCCTCGTCGAGAAATTGCGCATGCCACTTTCCGGCGAGCCGCTAGCCGAGTGGTCCGGCACCATGATCCTGATGACCTATGAGGCCGCGCTGCGGGGGATCACCTTCGGCGTCGAAGCCTTGGTGTATCATCTGTATGGCCTCCCCATGCCTGAGGAGGATCTGGAGATCCTGCGCCGCTTCCTGGGATACATTCGGCAGCAAGGCAACTGCAGCCGCCGGGACCTGTCGCGCAAGTTCCAGACCGTGTCCACACCGACGCGCGACGTGATGCTGGCGGTTCTTGAACGGGAGGGGCTGGTGGCCCTGGAGGGGCAGAAGGTTGCCGCGATTTCGTGCAGGGAGTTCTTCGCGTCACTGCCGAACCGTCCGCTAGTCCCTCAGCCGACGGACTGGGAGAAAGTTCGCGCACACGCAAGCAAGCGCAAGAAGCCCCGCGCCGACAGAAAGCGCTGAATGATTCATCTGTCATGGGAGGGGGTTGGGGCGGTCGCCTGTCATACGCAAGGCAGCCTCCCTGCCCGCCGAAGCCCGGATCCTCCGCTGGCCTCATCGCTTCCATCGCACCTCATTGCCTACAGCGGTGGCGGGATCGTGTGGATCCCATCGCATGCCATCGGTTCTGACGGGAGAATCCCGTTATGATGAGCTCAGATCCGGAAATGGCGTGGATGAGAAGGGCTTTCCCTCGGGTTTCCCCCGGGATGGCCAATTTCCCTGTCATACTTTTTCGGCGTTGCTGGCGAGACCGCGCCGATGAGGATTTCGTTTACCCACATCCCGGATCTGAAACTGGAGCAGGATTGAGCACAGCCGCCAAACCCACTTGCCCGGAAATCCCAAACACCACAGAAAGATTACAGAACATGCCGCACCGCCTCCACATCCGGCCAGCCCGGAACTACGCGCCGCCTTCCTCGCGGAACCGCGTGCTCTATGCGGCGCTGGCAGTCGCTGTGGTTGCAGCCGGGCTGCTGTGGCGCTCCGGCCTCATCCCACTGCCGCAGTGGCTGTCGAACAACGGCGGCGATGCGTTGTGGGCGCTGATGGTGTTCGTCGGCTTCGGATTCCTGCTTCCCCGCTCGCCAACGTTGGCTGTCGCCCTGCTGGCTCTGGCGTTTTCGTGGGGCGTCGAGTTCTCACAGCTTTACCACGCGCCATGGATTGACTCCATACGTACCACAATCCCGGGCAGGCTGGTGCTGGGCAACACCTTCAACTGGCCTGACCTTGTCGCTTACGCGCTGGGTATCGGATTGGGGGCGTGGGTGGAGTGGCGTTTGCGGCGTAGTCGGCCGGCGTGACTACCCGTCACCATGCCGATGGCCGGAAAACCTACCGCCATGGGACGAAGCTGCGAACCTGCCGCTCGTAATCTGCATATTCGGGAAATTTGTCGCGTAACCACCGTTCCTCACGGCGTGACTTTGCGATGAAGAACGGGATGAGCAATGCCGCGACCACCAACGCCGACCAGCTTTGCCACACCAGCGCCCATCCGATCGCTCCTGCTATAAGGCTGGCATAGATGGGATGGCGGATCATCGAGTAAATTCCGTGCCGCACGAGTTGCGCCTTCCCGCCCGGTTTGGGAAAGGGAGTGAGGTTTTTGCCGAGAGCCAAGGCACCTGCAAGAGACACACCCGCCGCAATGATCAGCAAAGCCGCTCCTGCAATCACGGCAAGAGGATGAAATCCGCCTCCGCGAAAGAATGCCGCCATCAGGATGACGGCCGCGAGCAGTGTGTTTTGCAGAAGCACCCAGACTCCACCGCGTTGGAAAAAATGATTCATCGGAAGCGTGCCGCACTCTACTTCCGACGGAGGAGGAAACAAACCAAAGCCCGGGGGAAAATAATCAGCTCCTATATCCTGAATCCGATCCATCTGACGGTTTTCTGAAACGGGAGCTTCCCTCCCAAGGATTGCCTCTCGTGGGAAGCGATGGCACCATCACGAGATGAAAGCCCAATGGTGCGCGATTTCGCTCGGACTCACGATGATGGCCAGTGGCGGATTGATCGAGGTAGGCAGTGATGAGGAGCTGCGGGAAGCGCTCGTGAAACTGCAAGCCGGGACGACGCTGAAGATCGCGCCCGGCGAGTATCGAGGAGGACTCGCGGTGCGCGGAGTCGAGCGCCTGGTGGTCGATGCCTCGAACCCGGAGCGTCCGCCGGTTTTCGTAGGAGGTGCCAACGCGTGGCAGTTCTCCCGCTGTGAAGAGTTGGTCGTGCGCAACCTCGTCTGTCGCGGGCAGACCGGAAACGGGTTGAACATCGACGACGGCGGCGAGATGGATCAACCGGTGAGCGGCGTTCGTATCCAGAACGTCACGGTGCTG
>JBJONG010000032.1:0-38576 GCA_046051965.1 Verrucomicrobiota bacterium | reverse complement strand
GTGCGATTTCCGGGCGCTCGCCAAAGACCGCAAAAAGCTCACCGCCGGGATCAAGCCAGCAAACCTTCCTCATTGACACCATCGCACCACTGCACCACTTTCCCACCATGCGCCTGACCATCAACCTCGACGACGATCTCTACGCGATGGCGCGGAGCCATGCGATCGCCACGAAGACCTCAATCAGCAAAGCGGTGGGGGATCTTTTGCGGAGGAAAACGGCTGCGAACATCCATCCCGTATCGGGATTTCCGGTTTCCGAATCGAATTTCCATATTGATCCGGAAACACTTCTTCCGGTGGTGAAAGGTTCCGGAACGCTCACCGAAGCGCAAATTCGCCGCGCCATGGATGACGATCTCGTGCGTCCGCTTCAAATCATGGGTTATTCCGATGACCAAATCGAGGAGATGCTGAAAGAATGACCTGGTTGCTTGATGGGAATGTCCTGATCGCGATGGCGATTGATGATCATCCGCACCGCGGGCGATGCATGAACTGGTTCAAAAGCATCGACAGCTTCGCGACCTGCCCTGTCACCGAAGGCACCCTTCTGAGGATGCACGCCCAGCACGCGGCAGACAAATCGCTCGAAGCCGCGTGGCGGACACTCGAAGCCTACCACGCCCACCCCAAGCATGTCTTTTGGCCGGAGAATTTCTCCTACACGGAAATCTCCCCCACCCGCCTAACCGGCCACCGCCAGATCACGGACGCATGGCTCGCCGAGCTGGCGAAACGTAAGGGAGGGAAACTGGCGACTCTGGACGCCCCATTGTCCGCGCTGTGGCCGGACTCCACGATTCTGATCCCATATTGAAGAAAGAGGCCGAAGGTGTTGCGTCCATGAGCGCTGTCTCCTCCCCTGCCCCAACGGGACAACGGTGATAGCGAAGGGTGCCGAGAGGCACCCTGGAAAAGATACCAAAACACCATCGGCGCCCTGAAAGGGCGCACGGACCATGCGTATCCCCCTCAATCCCACACATACCGCTCGTCATATTCGATGCCGTATTTTCCCAGCAATTTCCGATATTCATCCTGAAACGTCACCTTCCTGTGATGCTCCCTCTGATCGGCGATGTATCGGCAAACATCCTCCTTGTGGCTCGGGCTGATGGAGAACGCTCCGTATCCGGACTGCCAATGGAATGCGGCGGGTCGTGAGGGCGATTCGTGAACCCAACGGGTGGCTCCTGATTTGATCTCTTTAACCAGATCCGAAACACAGACAGTCCGTGGTAAAGGTAAGAGAAGATGGATGTGGTTTTCCACGGAACCCGCCGCAAGAAGATCGCTGCCAAGCCGACGGATGATGCCGCCAATCTAGCCGTGGGGATCGTCGCGCCAATCGTCGGCGATCCAGGGCGTGCGATCCTTCGTCGAAAACACCAGATGCACGAGGATGTTGGACAAGGATTGGGGCATGAAAGGATGGATAGGAAAATGGACGGGCGCGATCAATCGGAAATCGGGATGGCCAGTCATGGAGCGTTCCGTGCGCCCCGTTGGGGCGCGGTGATTTTATGCGGTTGGTGTACCAGGGTGCCTATCGGCACCCTTCGCTATCACCGTTGTCCCCGTTGGGGACGGAAGATTATCACACAGTCTCGAAATCACCCCTTTCCACCCCATCCACACAGCTTCGCGATGTGATCCGCCGAGCCATCGCGGAACCAGGCGTCGAGCTGGGCGGGGTCTTTGAGCTGCTGGCCGCGCAACCGATCGACGACGACGTAAGCGGTCTCAATGTCGGGGAGTAGGGTGAGATCGCCCCAGAGTTTCTCGAACTGGGTGACGGGGAAAACGTCTTCCTGGCCGTTGCCCCAGCGTTTTTTCACATCCTTGAGCGTAAGGTAGGTCGGCAGGCGTGCGGCGAGGGCGCGGATGGCGGCTGCGATGGTTGGGGTGTCACCGGAAAGGATCGCCGCACGGTCGAGCTTCAGGAGCGCAAGGAAGCGGTCGATATCGATCCATGTGGTCATGGAGTTGTAGAAGGAAAGTTCGAACTCGTCCTCCTCGCGGGGCATGGACAGGCCTTCGAGCAGGCGCGGGCGACCGTTGACGCGGGCGAGGCCGCCGCCGCGATCCTCTAGGCGGCGCGGGATGACCTCGAAGGTGAGCGCGGCTCCGGTGGCGAGATGGTGGCCGAGGACGGCGGGATCGACATCGGCCCCGAGGGTGTCGATGTTGTGGAGCATGAGGGTTTTCAGACCGGGGCGTTCGGTGAGCAGGCGGGCGAGGGTGCCGTTGAGGAGGAGGTTGGGAAGCTCGTAGAAATGCCCGATGGGGTGCAGGCACTGGAGCGGGAGGTTGTCGGTGTAATCGCCCGCCTCCCCTGCCCCGCGCGCCCAGCCGATGAGGGCGGTGCGCAATGAATCGCGCATTTTCTGCTGCTGCTCGTCGAGCGCCTGCTGCGGCATTTCCTCCCATGCGAAACGCAGGTCGCGCTCGGTGGGTATCATCCGCAAGCCGACGGCGCGGCCGGCCGAGAGGTGGAGCGAGCCGGGGTATCCGTAGTTGCCGTGGCTTTCGAGAAACTCGCGGGTCGGCCCATCTGTTAGATACGAGGTGGTGAAAACGTGCGGAATCGTCGCGCCCGCCTCCGCGCCGCGCTGGCGGGATTTCGCGAGATGGGTCTCGATGAAGGTGCGGTGTTTGCCGCCGAGCTTGGCGTAGGGATTGAGCGCCTTGCAAACGCCCGCGCCCTGTGTCCAGCGCGAGCCGGCCCCGGCGGCTAGCGAGACCACGGCGACCGATCCCCCGGCGAGCGCGGCTTTGCCGAGCGAGATGGTTTCCGCCGACAGCCGCGTGCGGGTGAGATCCGTGTAGTCCTCGGGGAGCACATCGGTGATTTCCGTGATCGCGGGCAGGCGGTTGCGGGCGAGGCCGATGCGGTCGGCGAGGAGGTCGCGGCGGATCGCTTCGTGCTGCTCGGGATCGAAACCCCATTTCTCCAACAACTCGGCGAGCGCGCCGGACTGCGGGGAACTGCCGCCGCCAGAAGGAACGAGGGTTTCCAGAAGATGGGAGAGCGAGTCGCGGAAATCCGGATTGCTGCGGGAAAGCGAGGCGAAGCGGGCGAGCTCGGCGCGTTGGGCGGGCGAGAGATCGCCGGGATCGGAGCGCAGCAGCTGGGCGAGGTGGAGCTGGTAGTAATCCGGCGGCAGGGCGGCGTCCGCGCCGTTGAGAAGGGCTGCGAAGGTGCCGTGGGGATTGATGGAGAAATCATAGACCACCGGCTCCATCGCGAAGGGCAGCGCGTTGCGGAGCAGGGCTTTCGTTTCCTCCATGATCGCGAGCATGCGTGCCTGGGCTTCGGCTTTGCGCGAGGGATCGAAGATGAAACCCATGCCGCCGCCCGACATGCCGCCGAGCATCCAGAAGCCCCAGAAATCCTCGCCGAATTCCTCCTCCGCGCGGGCGATCAGGGTTTCCGTGTAAAGGTTCGTGGCCCAAGGGATGATCGTTTGCAGCGGGCCGCGGAAGTTTTCCGTGGTGAGCTTTCCGAGGGTGCGGATGTCGGAGGAACGGAGAGCTGTTAGAATCTTATCCAGCAGCGAAAGCGCTTCGCCGCGTCCCGCCCACTCGGCGCTGGCGCGGGTGAGATATTTCTCGGTGACCATCTCCAGGATGGGGCCGACGTTTTGCGCCATGCCGCCGTGGACGAGGACGAGCGAATCCTGCAAGGCCTTGCGCGCCGCAGCCGGGATCTCGTTTTCGCCGAAGACGTGGTGGGTGGGCATGAGCCGCCCGCGCGAGACGCCCTGCTCGGGATCGCCTTCGGCGGCGAAGCTGCCCTCGATGAGCTTGATGCCAGGCCAAACGCCGCCGGAATCCTGCCAGCCGCCGCCAGAGCCGCCGATCCACTCGCCGAGGATCGCGCGGGCAAGCACGAGGCGGCGCTCGTTTTCCGCAAGCTCTCCGGTGAGGCTCGCGGCCTGGCCGGTGGCGCGCATGCAGGCGGAGATCAGCGCGGCGAGGAGGTTGGTGGAAACGGCGAGGCGCGAACCTTTCGGGATGTGGTTCACCGAGGAAACCAGCTCCAGTCCCCGCCCCGGGCCTACGAGCATGGAGAGGATTTCCGAGAGCGGTTTTCCCGAACCCTCGATGCCGGGAGGGATAAGTCCGGAGGCGATGACCGCCGCTTTCAGCAGGCCGAGGTAGTCTTTCGCAAAATCGAAAACATCGGCGAGCGCCTCGATCTCGGCGGTGGCCTTCAGGTCGATGCTGGTGAGCCGCAGCACCGGGCGGTCGATCACGCGCAGGTAGGCGGAAACGGGAGGCTTTGGTTCCTTGTTAGAGCCGTGGATCGCGAGGTCGATGGAGACGTTGATGACCTTCGCGCCCTCGGGGAAATCCATGCCGAGGAAAAAGATATCCGACCACGCGGAGTGCGTGAGATCCATGCGGACGGGCGTGCGCTCCAGCAGGATGGGATAGCTGTGGCCGTCGTGCGCGAGCAGCTCGCGGCGGATGCGCAGCGGGTGCTCGGCGGGGTGGCCCATGCGGAACATCCATTGGTTGCCACGCACGGTGCGGACTGATTTCCGAACCTGGTCGGCGAGCGTCTGGAAAGCGAGTTGATGATACGCGGCGGCGAGGGCGGAGGAGATCGCGTCGCCCGAACCTTGTTCGCGTTGCGAGGCGAGGAAGGAGTCGATGGCCTCGGGGAAACGCCGCGCGAGGAGGTGGCGGTATCCCTCGAAGGGGATGTGGCCGTCGTTTTCCGAAGCCTCTCCGGCGAGATGATAGCGGTGGATCGCGTGGAGGAAAAACAGGGCGCGGACGCGCTGGTAGAGGTTGCCGGAGGTGCGTCGGAAGGAGTCGAGCGCGGCGGCCTCGGCGAGAAGCTGTTCGCGGGAAAGCCCGGCGCAGGCTTCGGCGAGCGGGCGGTCGCGGAGGGCGGGTTCGTCCGAGGTGATGATGTCGGTGAGCATGGTTCAGCGGGAGGTTGCCATGAGTTCGACAAGCATGGTGAGGATCTCGTCCCGCTGCGGGCCGGCGAGAGCCATGGCAAGCTGGGCGCGGAGCAGGCCGTAGGGTTCGCCGATGTTGTAGCGCTGCCCGGCGATCTCGAACGCGAGGTGGCGCTCGGATTTCGCGGCGGCGGCGAGGGATGGGGTGAGCGGCAGGCTTTTTCCCGATGTTTCCAAAGCCTCTTCCAACAGCCGCATGGTGGTGGACGTGAGGACGTGCATCCCGAAGAAGCAGAGGTAATGTCCCTGCCGCAAGCCGGGGGTGATGAGTTCCTGTTCGGCGACTGTGGGCGTGGGTTTTTCGAGGATGTTGTCGATCTGATAGAGATCGCGGCTGCCTGGGATGTGTTTACCGCCGACAGCTCCGTAAAAAGGAAGTTTCCCCTCTCGTGTGGCCTGCACGGCCGAAACCGCGCACTCCTCGCGCTGCGCGGTTTCCAACAATTGCCGGACGCATGATGTGTCGCCGTTGCTCAGGTAAAGGTGATCGCCGACGAGGAGCAGGAACGCTTCGCTGCCGGTGAACCCCTTTGCGCAAAGCACGGCGTGTCCGTAGCCGAGCGGCTCGGTTTGCTCGATGAACTCGATCTGCGGAAGGTGCGAGCCGACTGCCGCGCGAAAAGCATCTGTCTGGCCAGGGGCGACGATGAGGGCTGCGTTGCGGATGCCGGCCTCGAAAATCTCATCCAGTAGAAGCTGGATCGCCGTCTTGCTCTCGCCGGTGGCGCTGACGATGGTCTGGAGTGGCAGGTGGCGCTGGTCGGGGCCTGCGGCGGTGATGACAGCTTTTTGGATTTTCATTAGAGTGGATTCAAATCACGCCGTTGGCGCAGTTGCACTCGCCTTCGCCGGAGAGGGCGTTGATGAGGTTGGTGAGCGATTTCATCGCCTGGCGCGGGACGGACTCGTAAGTGCGCGAGCCGATGTGCGGGGTCACGATCACCTTCGGATGGTGGAGCAGCGGGTGGTCGGCGGCGGGCGGTTCCTCGTCGAGGACATCCGTGGCGTAACCTGCGAGTTTCCCGGAATCGAGGGCGGTGATCACGTCGGGTTGGGAAATGAGTTCGCCGCGGCCGGTGTTCACGAGCCATGAGTTGTCCGGCATGAGGTTGAGGCGGGCGGTGTTCACGCAATGGTGGGAATCGGGCGTGAGCTTGGTGTGGGGGGAAATGATTTCCGAGGCGGCGAAGAGGGAATCGAGGGTGGCGTGGCGGGTGATGCCGTATTGTTCCGCGATGTCATCGGGCCAGAAATTTCCGAAACCATGCACTTCCATCCCGAAGGCATGGGCGCGCTTGGCGACCTCCTGGCCGATGCGTCCGAGGCCGATCAGTCCGATGCGTTTATTGAGAAGTTCGAAGCCGGTGAGGCGCGTCCATTTTCCCGCACGGGTCGCCTCGATGGACGGGACGAGATTTTTCGTCATCGCAAGAAGCAGCGCGAAGGTGTGCTCGGCGACGGTGTCGTGGTTCACGCCGGGGGTGAAGAGCACGGGGATTTTCATCTCTTTCGTGGCGGGTAAGTCGATCTTGTCGAGTCCGATGCCGTATTTGGAAATCACGCGGAGTTTCGGCGCGCATTTTTCCAACACCGCGCGGGTGATCGCATCATCGCCGCAGAGGAAGGCATCGAAGCCTTGTTCCGCCAACTCCAGCATGCGTGTTTCGGAAAGCGGGCCGCGTTCGCGGACGATGTCCCAGCCTTGGGCTGCCATGAGGTCGTGGTGCGGGCCGGGGGTGTCTTGGTAGGAACAGGTGGTGAGGAGGATTTTCATAAACTTTAAATTCTAAACTTTAAACCTCAAGGAAGAGGGACGGCGTAGGATGGAGGGATGATGCGGGGCGGGAAAGTGGAAATTCAGTGTTTTACCGCGTCGTCGCGCATCACTTAGCGGAGGCGACGGCGGGAGACTCGCTGCTTCATGTGGACAATGGTCACCACTTGGAGCTCGTCATCGTAAGAATCGTAGATGATCCGATAAGAGCCTTCATGCACCTCGCGCAGGCCGCTTTCGATGAACTCATGAACGGGATGTCCTCTGGAAGGCATTGCGGCAGCGCGTTCGACTCGGGCGATCAGGCGCTCTACCTGTAAAAGCGCGTAGTGCACTGAATCCCGGGAGATGTAATCCTGAATAGCATGGAGATCGCGCCGCGCTTGCGCTGACCAATAAATCTTCATGCCTGGCCGAACTCGCTTCGGATGGACGCATGGTCATGTTTGCGACCCTCACGCAAATCCGACAAACCGGATTCGATCTTTTGGCGGACGATGATCTCATACACGAGATCGTCCCAACTGGCGGTCTCAGGCAATTGGCGCACAATGCGAGCGGCTGCCTTCTTGATTGAGGTGTTTTTTTCGGCTGAAGCCATGCATGGAATGAGACTTAAAATTGGGCATAATGCAAGCCGCCATTGCGTTGTGGGTGCGATACTGGATTCCATCCAATTTCAGCTTTTCAGGGCATCCGATATCTCGCATCAAGCCAACGTGCTTGGAATTGATTTACAAACCGCCGTGGGAAAAAGAGACTCGATTCTCGATGGCGCGACGGATGCCGTGCGGCTGGTGGATGGCGCGGGCGACGGGATACCGGGCTTCGCGCTGGAGAGCTATGCCGGGAAATGGATGACGATGACGCCGGGCGGGGAAATCGCGAGGGAGGTGAAGGACTGGCTGAAGGCGGGCGGGAAAAGCGTGTATTGGAAGCGGCTCGACAAGCACCAGAAGGAATCGCCGGTGCATCTCTATGGCGAGGCCTGCGATGAACCTTTCCTGATCCGCGAGAACGGACTCGCCTTCGAGGTCTCTTTCCAAAGCGGGTACTCGCAGGGAATTTTCCTCGACCAGCGCCTGAACCGCGCCGAGGTGATGCGGCGCATGGCCGGCGGCGGGAAACTGCTGAACCTGTTTTCCTACACCGGAGGCTTCTCGGTGGCGGGCGCGACGTGCGGCGGGGAAACGACCACACTCGATCTCTCGTCGGTTTATCTGGAATGGGCGAAGCGGAACTTCCGCCACAACGCGATGGACGACGCCGCGCACCATTTCTGCAAGGGCGATGCGTTCCATTGGTTGAAACGTTTCGCGAAGCAGGGCCGGAAATTCGACGGGATCGTGATCGACCCTCCGACCTTTTCCCGCGACGAAAAGGGCAAGGTTTTCCGCGTGGAAAGGGACTTCGGCGAACTCGCGGAACTGGCGGCAAAGGTGCTCGCGAAGGGCGGCTGGATGCTGTGCTGCACGAACTTCCGGGGCATCACGGAAAGCGATTTCATGCGAATGATCGCCATGCCGGACATGGAACCCGCCGCGATGCCGGAGGATTTCCCGGAGGAGCCCTACCTGAAATCGATCTGGGTCGGCTGACGATCAGAGATCGAAGAAGCGTTTCGCTTTCTCAAAGAATCCGTGCTGCACCGGGGAGTTGTGATCGCCGATCGATTCGGAGAACGCGCGTAGCTTATCCTCCTGCTCCTTGCTGAGCTTCGTCGGCACCTCCACCTGCACGGAGACATTGAGGTCGCCGCGATGTCCGCCGGAAAGCGAGGGCATGCCTTTCTCGCGGACGCGGAAGGTGGTGCCGCCCTGGGTGCCTGCCGGAATCTTGATGGAGGATTGGCCATCGAGGGTGGGGACTTTCAGCTCGCCGCCCAAGGCCGCCGTGCTGAACGGCAAAGGGACATCGCAGAAAAGCGTGTGTCCCTCGCGCTCGAAGATATCGTGATCCGCCACGTGGATGAAGGCGTAGAGATCGCCCGCCTCGCCGCCGCGCACGCCCGCGTCGCCATTTCCGGACGAGCGCAAACGCACGCCGGTATCGACGCCCGCCGGGATGCGGAGCTTGATCCGTGTCTCGCGCTCGACGCGACCTTCGCCACGGCAATCGCCGCAGGGATCGGAGACGATTTCGCCGTTGCCGCGGCATTCCGGGCAGGTGGTCTGCTGGATGAAAATGCCCGCCTGCCGTCCGACGACGCCGCGTCCGCCGCAGGTGGAGCAGGTTTTCACGCCGCCGGAGCCTTTCGAACCGGATGCGTTGCACTTGCCGCAGGGGACATTGCGCTCGATCTCCAGCTCCTTCTCGACGCCTTTCGCCGCCTCTTCCAAGGTGATTTCCAGATCGTAGCGGAGATCGGAGCCACGCTGCTTGCCGGATTTCTTGCGTGAGCCGCCGCCGAAGAATTCCTCGAAGCCGCCGCCGAATGCGCCGCCGAAGACCTGCGAGAAAATATCGGCCGGATCGTGGAAGCCGCCGCGCCCGCCGCCGCCCATACCGCCGTTGAAAGCGGCGTGGCCGTAACGATCGTAGGCCGCGCGTTTGTCGGGATCGGAGAGCGCTTCGTAGGCCTGGCCGAGTTCCTTGAATTTCTCCTCGGCGGTGTTATCTCCCGGGTTCTTGTCCGGGTGGTATTTCACCGCGAGCTTGCGGTAGGCTTTCTTGATCTCGGTGGCGTCCGCGTTTTTCGGGACGCCGAGGATTTCGTAGTAATCGCGGGGCACTGGTATGAAACTTTAAATTTTAAACTTTAAACCTCAAGGATTCACTCCACGGGTGAGGATGACTGGGCAGCCGCGACCACCACGGAAGCGGGGCGGAGGAGGCGGTCGCGGAGTTTGTAGCCCTTGCGGGAAATGCGGATGATCTCGCCTTCGGGCTGGTCGGAGGGCTCCTGGGAGACGGCGTCGTGGAGATTGGGGTCGAACTGGCCGGTGGCGGGGATTTCATCGACGCCTTGGGCGGAGAGGAATTCGTTGAGCTGTTTGCGAACCATGTCCATGCCGATGTAGATCATCGATGAGGTGTCCTGCGCGGCGGCCATCATTCCCATCTCGAAGTTGTCGATGACGGGGAGAAGCTCTTCCAAGAGGCGCTGGTTCGCGTAGCGGATCGCTTCCTCGCGTTCGCGGGCGGTGCGCTTGCGGAGGTTGTCCATCTCAGCGGCGGTGCGGAGGGAGAGCTCCTTCCATTTGGCGGCCTCGGCCTCAAGCTGCTCCCACGGGTCGAGTTCCGCAGCCGGTTCGGCGTCGGTTTCAGGGGCTGCTGTGGCCTCGATTTCTTCGTTCTTTTGGGGTTCGTCCTGCTGCATAAGCGGTATGTGTAGCCGGGAAACGCGGTTGGTCAACCCCGGGGAAGCTACGGAAACAGGATGCAGTTCGGCTTCGGAGCGGCGACGGTGGACTTCGGCTCACCGAGGAGGCCGGTGGCGGGGTCGAGGGCGAGGACGGAGATCGTGTCGCTGTTCTGGTGGGCGCAGATCAACCATTTCCCGGAGGGATGGATCTTGAAATGGCGGGGGGTCTTGCCGCCGCAGGGCGCGTGCTGAAGGAAGGTGAGCATGCCGGTTTTCGTATCGCGCTTGAAAACGACGAGGGAGTCGTGACCGCGGTTTGAGCCATAGACGAATTCCCCGTTCGGATGCACCTCGATTTCTGCGGTGGTGTTCGGCTCGGTGAAGCCGTCGGGCAATGTCTTGATTTCCTGGATGGGCTTCAGCGCGCCCGTTTCCACATCGAAATCGGCCACGCTGACGGTATTGGTCAGTTCGTTGATCACGTAGGCGTGCTTTTCGTCCGGGGAAAAGGCCATGTGCCGCGGGCCGCCGCCAGGCGGGGAGATCATTTCGGCGGGGTCGTTGGGAGAAAGGGCGGACGTCGCGGGATCGAATTTCCGGATCAGCACCTTGTCGATGCCGAGGTCTGGCACGAAGAGGAAGCGGTTCGCGTTGTCGAAATAGACACCGTGCGCGTGGGCGGCTTCCTGGCGATTTTTGTTAGGGCCGGAGCCGGTCATTTTTTCCAAGGAGACGATCTCGCCGGGTTTGCCGTCCGCGTCGAGACGGATCGTAGCGAAGGAGCCGCCCCCGTAATTTGCCACGGCAAGCGTGCGCCCCGAGGCATCGATGGCGAGATGACACGGCCCTTTCCCGCCGCTGGGCGCGGAGCCGAGTGCGGTCAGCGAGTGATCTTCCCCGATGGCAAAAGAAGCAACCGTATCCCCTCCCCCCACGCAGAGCAGGACGGGTTTTTCCGGATGCATGGCCAGGAAACCAGGTGTCGGATACGCAGCGGCGAGCTTGGGCTGGGTGAGGACGCCGGCATTGTCATCGAAGGAAGCGAGGTAAATCCCGTCCGCACCGGTGCCGATGTAAACCGGCGCGGTATCAGCAAAACAATGGGCCGCGAACACAACCAGTAATGATAGGATTTTCATGCGTGGATCGAACTTCTATTGATAAACAAACCGGGAAACGCGCGAACTTGTGACAGATCACATGCCTTCCATACCGAAGCAACTGACCCGAAACACCGCAGCCGGAGCGCCATGGGTGGCAAGGACGCGGAGGGTGAGGCGCCGGGTGGTGATTGCTTGTTCCGGCTGCCATTCGTGGATCGCGCCGTGGTGATCACGGACGGAGTGAATGACTTTCCCGCCATCTAACAGATCGAAATCCCTGACCATGAACGGCACGATTTCCTCAGGATGGGTCATGAGCACGGATTCCATCGGATGATCCCAGTCGGGATCGAATTCGATGCGGATGCGGCTGATGGCTTGGGGCGCGTCCCAATCGAGATGCAGCTCGGGCTGGGGGTCGGAGGGGTCGGCGACCCAGGCGTTGGGCGCATCCACCGGACGGGCCGGGCCGCCGATGACATTGGCGGGGTCGAAGAGATCGATCGGCGGATCGAAGGTCATGGCGAGGTTGCGGCCTTCCGGGCGGCGTTTCGGAAGCCAGAACTCGAAGCGGTCGATGCCGATGCCCGGAGGCGGTTCCTGCACGCTGGATTTGGCGACGGCTTTGTTGAAAGCGGTGCAGACGGCCAGCACGCCGGTCAGGCGCATGTCGCTGATCCTCACGCGTACGGATGCGTCCTCACAGAGTTTCACGAAATGATATCCGTCTTCGGGGATTACATTCGCGAAGCTCGCGGTGATCATTGACACACCTTCGCTAAAAGGGATGTCGAGAGCTTCCAGCACCACCTCGGGCGTGAAATTTCCGGATTTTTCCGAGCGCCGCAGTTCCACGCGGAGGCCTCCGGCTTGCTCGGCGTTGATCTCGAATGAGACCGCAGGCTTCGTTCCGGCGGACAGGGGGACGAGCATCGCCCATGAGCTGTCGAGCCTGACCCAGGCGGTATTCGGCGCAAGTTCGGAGAGAATGAGGCGGGAGCTGGCGCTGGCCGTGGCATGCGCGGCGAGATCGGTGGGATCGGTGATTGTTTTGCCAGGCAGGAACTGGCCGTCGCGCTGGAGACGGAGTTGCAGTTCGAGGAGATTTTCGCCGGAGGAAAGGTCGGCGGGCAGGCATCCCTTTTCCAAACAGACCGCGGCGGCGGTGCCGACCGCCTGGCCGCCCGCCGCGCAGGTGGCCATCACGCGGGTGGAGCCGAAGGCGACGTGGGTCGCACTGATGATGCGCCCGGCGAGGAGGAGGTTTGAGATGTTGCGGCTGTAGTAGCAACGCCACGGAATGCCATAAACGCCCTTCGAGTGCCACTGGGTGCAGCCGCTTTTCTCGGAATAGACCCCATCGGCCGGGTGAAGATCGACCGCCCAGCCGCCGTGGGCGACGACGTCATCGAAATGCGTTTGGTCCACCACGTCCTGCTGGCGCATGATGTAATCGCCCTCGAAGCGGCGGCTCTCGCGCTTGCCGGGAACCGTGCCCACCCATTCGAGCGTCATGGTTTCCGCTTCGGGGAAATTGCCGGAGTTCTTGATGTAATCCCACACGCCATAGACGACCTTCCAAAGCTCCCACTTGATTTCCTCGCTCTGGTGGATGGTATCGAGGCGTCCGCCGTATTCGAGCCACCAGAAGTTGCAGCCCTGCATATTGGTGTTGAACTGGCGGTAGCGCGGGATTTTCGTGATATCCTTCAAGGCCCAGCTCGGCGCGATGAACTTGACCGGCACGCCGACATCCTTGGTGGAGAAATACATCGAGTGGCCGAGGAGCTGGCCGTATTCGGCATCGGGAGCGAAGCCCTCGCCGAACTCCTCCTTCGACTCCGCCCCCATGCGGAAGGCCGCGCCGGACATGAAGCCGACCAGTCCGTCGCCGGAGGCATCGCAGAACAGCGGCGCGCTGAGGATGTAACGGGTGGAATTCTGCGAACAAAAAGCGTGGACTGCCGAGATGGTGTCGGGATCGCTTTTATCGACCTCGTAGGCGGCGGTATTGAGGAGCAGGGTGAGATTTTTCTCCAACACGCATTTTTCCAAAAGGATCGTATCGAAAATGAGCGCGTTGCCCTGGCGGTTGCGGTAGAGGTTTTCCTCGAGGATTTCGTTAAGAATTCCGCCCTCGCGCGACCAGCGGTTGTTGTTGCCGAGGTGTGAGGTCGCGCCGAGCACCCACAGCCGTACTTCACTGGAAGCATTGCCGCCCAGCACGGGACGATCCTGAACGAGAACTGTGCTCACCCCTTGACGGGCGGCGGCGATGGCGGCGCAGACACCGGACAAGCCTCCGCCGATGACAACGAGGCCGGCGTTAAGGGTTTCCGTGCGGAGTGCCCTGGATGATGATGGACCTTCGTGGATCATGTATGGGTGTTAGACTTGGAAATGCGCGATAATGCAAGCGTGGCGATGCCGATTCCGACGACGGCCAGCGAGAAAAGGGCGATCACTACGCGTTCGCCGGGATTGATAGGCACGAGGCTGAGCATGCCTATGCCGAGCACGACCATGCTCCAACCGACGATGCGGGCCGGGCCGTTATCGGAAACCACAGTGGCAGCGGCCTCGACCTCCTCTTCGGTTGCTTGCAAAGTCTCGATGTTTTTCCAGCGCTTGTCCTCGCCGCGGGCCATGCAGTGGGCCGCGAGGGCGATGAGGATCGGAAGAACGACGCCGACGAAAGTCTTTGACTGGTCAAAAAGCCATTTCGCGGCACCTCCGTCCTGTGGTGCCGGAATCCAGCCGAAATGCAAAGAGAGTCCGAGCGGAATGCACACGCCTGCCGTCGTCCACAGTGCAACGACATTGATGCGTTTGCTCAGGAGGCCGAGAAGGATCGGAGCGAGTAACGGGACGACCATCAGCTCGGTGATGGAAATGATGACTTTTTCCGCCCCGCCAAGCAGCGGGATGCCCAGCGCGATGCCCGCGATCAGCGCGCCGAGGAGCACGGTGAAAATCCGACCCGCGAGCAGCAGGCTCTTGTCGTTGATACCTTTGCGCAGGGGTTTGTAGATATCATAAGTGAGCACCCCGGAAAACACGTTGAGCTGGGAACTGATGGTGCTCGCGGTGGCGGAAAACATGGCCGCCATGATCAGCCCGACCATGCCGATCGGCAACACGTTCTTGCATGAGCGGATGTAGGCTTCTTCCTTGAGAATGCGGATCGCCTCGGTGGTGGCGCCTTCCGGGATGGGGCTTTGCACGCGCCAAAGGAGCGGAGGCAGCAGCCAAAGGAAGGGCGAAAAAAGATACAGCACACCGAAGAGCACCGTCCCCCGGCGGGCGTCACGGGCATTGCGCACGCAGAGGTAGCGCTGCACGAAGGCGAACTCGGCTCCGATCATGAAATAGTGGATGGCCACCCAGCCGAAGAGGAAGAACCATGTGTATTTCGATCCGGAGGTGAGAGCCAGGAAGCCTTCCGGCGCCTGTGCGATAAATCCGCCGAGACCACCCACATCCAGCAGGATGAGGCATACGACGAACACCACCGCGACATTGAGCACGATGAACTGGATCACATCCGTCATCAAAACCGCCCACAGGCCGCCGATCATGGTGTAGAAAACCACGATTCCGGCAAAGACGAGGATGGCGGTGACCAGTTCCGGCGGCATTCCGGAAACACCTCCGGCCGAGTCGTCGCCGCGTGTCACGGCGACGGTGAGCGTGGCAATGGCATAGAGCGCACCCGCCGAGCCGACCATGCGGTAGATCATCATCGACCATGTGTAGAAATGCAGCGCGCCCTTGCCGAACCGGCGTTCCACGAATTCCGCAGGCGTCTGGATCCCGAGACGTTTCCATTTTCCGGCCACGGTGTATCCGGCGAGCAGAGCGGCCACGCCGTAACAAAGGTTCACCATGATCGCCACCAGGCCGTGCTCATAGGCCATGCCGCCCCACACCACGAAGGTGTTGGCGGAAAACATCGTCATGAACGCGCTCAACCCGCTGGCCCACCACGGCGAGGCGCCGCCTGCGGAAAACATGTCGGAAGTGCTGCGGACTTTGCGCCCCAAGATGACACCGATCGCAACGGTGCCTACGAGATAAGAAACAAGAACAAGCCAATCGGCGGTATGCATGGGATTTATGGATTAGTGGTTGATGCGTGGAATTCGGGATGAGCGGGGCTCAGGCACATGCTGAATCCGAGGGCGTTGATGGGAACGCCATGCGTTTCTCCCGAAAGGCTTCCGGGACAGAATGGCTGCTGCTTTCTGCCGTAGCGGGCGCTGAAATACCGAAGACGGCTGCTAGGAAAATCAAATAAAGCAGGCTTGTTTTGCACTGCATCAGCCTGCTGGTTTTTTTGTTCATCTCAATGGGTTGTTGCGAAATCTTTCAGGTCATCGCCCGGATGTCACCAAAATCGGATTACACAAATTATACATTCAGTTACACATTCCAAGCATTTCGTTGACTTTGCCAGCGACTCAGTAATTGATCCGCAAAAGCATGATTTATCGGAATTGGCTGAGCCTGAACCTGCATCTGCTCTGGTGTCACAACCGGCGCGTGGCAGAGGGCAGGGTCGTAACCGGTGATACGCTGGAGTTTACCGAATTCACCAACAGCGCTGCCTGGCTTGTCCGCGAAGGCTGGGCGCAGGTGGAACAAGACGGTCGGTGCCTCAAGGCGCACCCGGGACAGTGGCTGATCGTGAAACCCGGAGCGCGTGTCCAAACATTTTCCCGGAATGCGCGAATGCTTTCGATCGCTTTCGAAGCAAGATGGCCGGACGGGTCTCACCTTTATGAGGACGGCTTGAGCGTGGTGATCGAGGCGAGCGAATGCCCCTCGTTGGAAAAGAAAGTCCGCCCCATCCTCAAAGCGGTGATGCGTATCGCGCCGGGCACTTGGGATCTGCGAGCGCACCAAGCCGACTTGCGCTGTTTCCTCCGTCTCCAGCGGCTGCTTTGCGAGTGGCTATCCGAGCTGAGCAATGTCCTCGAAGCAAAGACCATTCGCCATTCCGGGCATTTCGGCATCGACGAACGCGTGCGCATGGCGGTCGATCTGCTCCATGCCCGCGATCTGGCCGAGCCCATCACGCAGGAAGCGTTGGCGGCACAGGTTGGCGTCAGCCCGAACCACCTGATCCGGCTATTCCGCAAGGAACTCCAGACCACGCCGCAACAACTTTGGGATCGCCTGCGCCTTGAGCACGCACGCAGTCACCTGCGCCAGCCCGATGTCCGCGTCAAGGAGGTCGCCATCGAGCTGGGTTTCAAGCACCTTTCGCACTTTTCCAAATGGTTCAAACGCCATACCGGAAAAACCGCCAAGTCGGTGCTTGAACCGAACATCCCCGACCAAGGATGAGCGGAATGGCATCACTCAAACATGGAAGCCGAAGTGCCGGTTCGCGTTGTGGAAGCAGACATCGGCGATGAGTTTGGAAAGGGTGCCGAAATCATCGGGAAGTTCGCCACGTTCCGCTTCGTTGCCGATAAGGTTGCAGAGGATGCGGCGGAAATATTCGTGACGGGGAAATGACAGGAAGGAACGCGAGTCCGTGAGCATGCCAACAAACCGCGAGAGCAGGCCGCAGTTGGAAAGGGCGTTGAGCTGCATTTCCATGCCCTCTTTCTGATCGAGGAACCACCAGCCGGAGCCGAACTGGATCTTGCCGGGAACGGTGCCGTCCTGGAACGCGCCGGTCATGGCCGCGAAGAGGTAGTTGTCGCGCGGGTTCATATTATAGAGCACCATCTTCGGTAGTGACTCGCGCTGTGCGAGGGCGTCGAGGAAAGTGTAAAGCGCCCTGCCCTGCTGGGTATCGCCCATCGTGTCGAAGCCCGCGTCGGGGCCGAGTTTTTGGAACATCAGCGTGTTCGTATTCCTGACAGGCGCGAGGTGGAGCTGCTTGGTCCAGCCGCGCGCGGCGTCGAGCTGGCCGGTGAATACCAACAGGTAGAATGAGAACCGCTCCTTATCATCCTCCGAGACGGCTTTGCCGGAACGGGCTTTATCAAAAATTTCCGCCGCTTCCTCATCGGAGCATTCAAGGGCGGGGCAGCGATCAAGGCCGTGGTCGGAAAGGCGGGCACCGGCGGCATGGAAATCGTCATGACGCTTCTGGAGGGCGGCGAGCAGATCAGACAGATAGTGAATGGAATGATCGGAAGCCGCCTCCATGCGGTCCAGCCATGGATTCAGCAAATCGGGGCGGTCCACCTGGAAGGCTTTATCCGGACGAAAGGTAGGAACGACTTTGCAGCCGAATCCGGATGCGGCGATGGCAAGATGATCGTCCAAAGGATCGGCCGGATCGTCGGTGGTACCCACCACGCGTACATCGAATTTTTTCAAAAGAGCTCGGGCGGAAAAACCGGGTTCGGCGAGTCGGGCGTTGGTTTTTTCCCAGATCTCATCGGCGGTCTCGGGGGTAAGCAGCGTGTCGATTCCAAAGTAGCGCTGGAGTTCCATGTGAACCCAGTGGTGCATCGGATTTCTGAGCGTGTAAGGCACCGTTTCCGCGAAGGCCTGGAACTTGTCGCGCGGGCTGGCATCTCCCGTGATGCGCTCCTCGCCGATCCCGTTCGCACGCAGAAGCCGCCACTTGTAATGATCGTGGCCTAGCCACATCTCGGCGATGTTCTCCCAGCGTTTGTCCTCCGCGATTTCCTTTGGCGAGAGGTGGTTGTGATAGTCGATGATCGGCTGGTTCGCTGCCACTTCATGATAAAGCCTGCGCGCGGTTTCGGACTGGAGGAAAAAGTTTTCGTCTAGGTAAGCCATGTCGGCGCGATTTCAGAGTAAAGAAAGCGGGGTGGAAAGGATGAATCAGCGGCGCTGCGATGGATATTCCCATGCCGATTCATCTCAGGATTTGGTTGACATCTGTTAATTATCAAGATTCTTTCTAGGTCGTCATGAAAGGACGTGAAGATCTTGAAAAGTTGTTCGAAGCCGCAGTGAACCAGACAGAGGCACCAAGTCGTTTCGGCACGCCCGATTCCATGAAAAAGGCTGCGCCTGCGGCATTCAGAAGACCGGCCCCTCCTTTCCAGGCAGCACCTTTCCAAGCAGCCCCCTCTCCCGCACCCGCTGCCCCGAGCAATGTTTTCCAAGCGGCTCCCATCGTAGCACCCATGCCGGCCGCATCCGCCCCGGCGGTTGTCTTGGACAAGCATGGTGCGGCCTCTCTCGACTCCGCAGTGAATGCCGAGTTGGCGGAGATCATGGAACAAAAGATCGCTCGCGAAAAATCCCGCCGCCGCCGCGGACGACTCGTTCTTGTTCTCTTTTTGGTGGGAACCACAGGAGGATCGGCGGGCTGGGTGGCCATGAATCCGCATCGCGTGGAAGCATTCAAACAAACGATCGCCGAGATCAAATCGGCGGGCGACATCAAGGGCATGGTAGCGAAATACCAGGCGGCGCTTGATAAAATCGCCGTGCGCGGCAAACAGATCGATGCCGCCACGGTATCCATCGGTGTGGATCCCGCATCCGTTGATGAGCATGAGGATCCCGGTTTCGACAAAGAGATGCGCGAAATGATGGGTGAGGAGGGCGGAAAAACCACCGCAGCCCGTGACAAGATCCTCCGTGAAAAGTTCGGCGACGTGCAGAAGACCGGCAGTTTGATCAAGCAGAAGGAAGAGACCGCCGGGAAAACAGGGGAATGATCCGGCTTTGCAAATCTGTCCGGATTCCCCGCCGAATTTAAGTTTCCCATCATCGGATTGAAGTCTAGCGTCGCGCCCATGCGCATCGAAGAAACCTTCTCCGCCCTCAAAGCCGCCAACCGAAAAGCGTTCATCGCCTATGTGGCGGCGGGCGATCCCTCATTCGATCTTTCCCTGGAGATCATGCACACTCTGGCGGAGATCGGAGCGGATGTGATCGAACTCGGACTGCCGTTTTCCGATCCGCTGGCCGATGGGATCGTGAACCAGATGGCCGCCGACCGTGCGCTCAAGGCGGGCATGACGACCGCCCGCACGCTGGAACTCATCCGCGCCTTCCGGAAGACTGACGACAAAACGCCGCTGGTTCTCTTCACCTACCTGAACCCGATTTTCACCTATGGCTTCGGGAAATTCCAGAAAGATGCGGTGGATGCCGGGGCGGACGGGGTTCTGTTGCTCGACTTGCCGCCGGATGAGGCTTCGCTCTCTACGGAACTCGCAGAAAACCACGGGCTTTCCCACATCCGACTCATCGCACCATCGACCCCGCCCGAGCGGGTGAAATTCCTCGCGCAGCAAGCGGAAGGGTTTATTTACGCCCTTTCGCGCAGCGGAGTCACCGGCGGCCACTCCGCTCCGGCCGAGACCATCCCGGCACAGGTCGCCGCGATCAAGGCACACACCGATGTGCCGGTTTGCGTCGGCTTCGGCATCTCGAATCCCGAGCAGGCGGCGATGGTCTCGAAATCCTGCGACGGCGTGATCGTCGGCTCCGCGATCGTAAAACAGGTCGAGCTCAACCCGGCAAACCCCGCAGAGGCGGTGAGAAATTTCACCAAACCGTTGATCGAAGCGATCCGGTGAAACTTTAAACTTTAAAATTTAAACCCTAAGGAAGAGGCTGGCCGCCGGAAACATGGAGTGTGATTTTTACACGAAGTTTACTCTCCATCCCGCGATGGAAGCTGTCAAATGCACTGGCAACTGATCTTCCTCTTCCTTGAGGTTTAAAGTTTGAAATTTGAGGTTTCTATGAACATCCGCATCTTTTTCTCCTCCCCCGGCGATGTCAAAATGGAGCGGGAGACCGCGAAACGCATCGTGGATCGCTTGCAATCGGAGATCGGCGGAGCGGCGTGGATCGAGCCGTATTTTTGGGAGCATGAGGTGATGGTGGCCACCAAGGACTACCAGGAGAACATTCCACATATGGACGATTTCGACATCGTCGTATGCATCCTGTGGTCGCGCCTTGGCACTCCGCTCGACCCCGCGAGGCATCCCCGGCCGGGTGGTGGAGGTTTTGCGAGCGGGACGGAGTATGAATTTTTCACCGCGATGCGCGCTCACGAGGTGAAGGGCACACCGGATATCTTCGTATTCCGCAACTCCACCGAGCCGCGCCGCCCTTCCCGCCCCCGCGAGGCGCGCGAGGCGGTGGATCGTGAAATCGACCGGCTGGATTCCTTTTTCGACAGCTATTTCCAGGACAACCAGTTCTTCACACGGGCGATCAACATCTACTCCACGCTCGGGGAATTCGAGGAAAAGCTGACCATCGCCCTGCGCTCCTACATCACCGGGCGCATTCCCAACGCATCTTCCAAGAAAGCAAGAAAGCCGAAGTATGATCGCGAACCCTACCTCGGGCTTTCGGCGTTTAACTATGAAGATGCCCCGGTCTTCTTCGGGCGGACGGCGCAGATCGGCGAGATTATCACGGCATACCAAGCGCAGGAACTGGAGAGCCAGTCCGCGGCGGATGTCCCGCCGAAGCACTTCGTCCTCATCCTTGGCTCCAGCGGCAGCGGGAAGTCCTCACTCGCGCGCGCGGGTGTGCTGCCCATGCTTACAAACCCCGGCGTGATCGAGGGTGCGAACGCATGGCGCACCGCCATTTTCAAGCCTGCGGATGCACCCGGCGATCCCATTCTCGCACTCGTCCAATCACTCAGCGCGGCCCGCGCACTGCCCGAGCTTTTCGCGGATGGCACCACGCCGCGCGAGATCGCGGATCTGATCCGCTCGCAGCCACAAGGAGGAGGTCTCCTGCTGCGCCAAGCGCTCACGCAAGCGGGTGCGCTCGCTCTCACCCACCAAAAGCACGAGCTGGAGCAAAAGCTCACACTGCTCATTTCCGAACAGCGCGAGGAGGATGCCAAATCACTGCGCGAAAAGATCGACAATCTCAAGCCTCCGGCTGTCCGCATCGCGCTGCTCGCAGATCAGCTTGAAGAGCTTTTCACCTCCGATCTCTCCCCCGAAACCCTTGCTTCGTTCATTGGCATTCTGATCGCAATGGCCAACTCCGGACGTGTCTTCGTGCTCGCCACGTTGCGCTCGGATTTCTATCCACGGTGCCTCGAACATCCCGATCTCATTGCCCTGATGCAGGGGAACGGCACCTACGCCCTCCCCGCCCCTTCCGCCGCTGATATTGGCCAGATGATCCGACAGCCGGCCGCCATCGCAGGACTCACTTTTGAGGGAAATCCATCCACCGGCGAGAATCTCGACGATCTCCTCCGCGATGCCGCGCTGAAAGACCCGGCCGCGCTTCCGCTGCTTTCCTACACCTTGGAGCAACTTTACGAGCGCCGCGAGGATGACGGCATCCTGACTCTGAAAGCCTATCGCGATCTAGGCGGGCTGGAGGGCGCGATAGGCACCCGCGCGGAAACCGTTTTCACTTTCCTGCCATCCAACGCACAGGACGCGTTCGACGGCCTCTGCAAGCAGCTCGTCACCCTCTGCGAAGGCGGCGAACCCACCCGCCGCCGTGCCTCCTACCCCACCCTCACCCGCACCCCGGAGGCGAAGATCCTACTCGACGCCCTCATCAACGCCCGCCTGCTTTCCGCCGACCAATCGCCGGCCGGCGAACGCGTCGTCTCCGTCGCGCACGAGGCGCTTTTGCGGCATTGGCCGAGGCTTGTCGCGTGGGTTGAGGAGAACCGCCTTTTCCTCAACACCCGCACCCGCGTCGCCTCCCGGATGGCGGATTGGATCGAGAAAAACAAAGCCGACGACTACCTGCTCCCGCGCGGCCCCAACCTTTCCGCTGCGGAATCCATCCTCACCGGCCATCTCGCCTCGCTTGATCCGTTGGAGATCGAGTTCATCGGCAAATCCGCCGAGCGGGTCCGCCGCGAAGACCAGCGGAAACTCCGCAACGCACGGCTCATCACGATGGGTGCCATCGTTCTCTGTCTCATCGCCGTGGCGGGCGGGTTGTTCGCATTGGCCGCC
Source organism: Verrucomicrobiota bacterium (assembly GCA_046051965.1). GTDB lineage: Bacteria > Verrucomicrobiota > Verrucomicrobiia > Verrucomicrobiales > Akkermansiaceae > Luteolibacter. The sequence continues at coordinate 16,503 of JBJONG010000032.1, read as the reverse complement.
AAACAGCAGGCACAAGTAGAGCGCAACTCCGCCGTTGAGCAGGAGAAGCTGGCCAACAAAGCAACCGTAAAGGCCATCGCCAGCGACGCGCGCTCCGCCTATTTGCTGGGAATCGAGCGGCTCGAATCAGGTCACTACTCCGATGGCATAAACAATCTCGCGCAAACACTCGACATCGAACCCAAGCACATGGGCGCGCAGACACGCCTGTATTCGGAGCTTCTCTACTCGCTGCCAAGAGCCGTTCCCATCCGCTCCGTGGTTTCCACCTCACAGATGCGCCAGCGCATCACCGGCAGCTACTCTTCCGGCAAGCAATACATCGCCTACATCGCCGAGGACAAATCCCCTGAGATTTTCGACCTCGATAAACGCGAGATCGTCCCCGGGCCGTGGAGCGAGGGGAAAAAGAACATCGCACCCGCCTTCAACTATCGGTCGGACCACCTGCTCGACATCCAGGAGGAGGAGGGAGGGAAATACAATTTCCGCGTTTGGAACATCGCCGCCAAAAAAGTCGGTGCTTCCGTCATCCATGGCGGTTCCGATTTCCACTCCATGCTCATCACGGCGGATGGCAAATTCTTCGTTTTCGCACTGGTCAGCGGTGATGTGCAGATTGTGAGCACGGAAACGGGAGAGGTTACGGACTCTTGGAAACAATCCGGCTCAAGCGCGTGGGTCAGCGAGATCCCCGGCAAGTTCATCGTTTCCACATATGCCGATGGCATCGTCGTTCATAACCTCGTCACGCGAGAGCGCAAAACCATCGCGGCCCCCGAAGGCTTCGCCTATCAGGATGGCAGAGCCACCTTCGGTTCGGATATCTTCGTAACCCAAGCCTACAAGCTCACCGATTCGGGCATCATCAACCGCTTCGCCTTTTATGACGCGAACACCGGCGAGACCGTGCCCGACTCGCGTGAGGTGGAACTCACTGACTATGTCCAGGACTACAGACCCGCCGAGAACGGCCTCTCGGTCGCTGTCGCACTGAGTCAGAAAGGCACGCGCATGATCGACGCTTTTTCGGCAAGCGCCGACAAGACCCTCCTCTCGGAGCACTCCGCGGCGAAGGTCGCATTCTCGCACGATGGCAGGCATCTCGCTACCGCCAGCGAAGAAGGCACGGTGATCGTTTTCGACATCAGGACGGGGAAACCCATCCTCGCTCCGATCCCTCACGGGAGAAAACTGGAAGACCTCATCATGACGTGGAGAGGCCGCTATCTTCTCACCTCCACCGTTACAACCGCCACGGTCTGGGATCTCTCCGTCGGCACCGGCCTCGCGCAGCCGGTCGGCTTGCCCGAAGCGGCGAAATACGCGGTCATGACGGATGACACACTCACCGTTCAGACAAAATCACACATCCACCGCGTCAACACCTCCACACTCACCCGCGACCCGGTTTCAACGATTCTTGCCTACGAAATCTCCCTCAACAACCCTTCGCTCGATCGCCACGCCGTTCTCCTTGAAGATGGTCTCATCGCATTTTACGGGCACTCCAAAGGTGACGCGGATCAGAAGAAAATCGCGGAATGGCAGAGCCCCGCCAAGACCGTGGATGTCTGGTCATTTTCCCCGGACAGCAGCCTTTTCTACGGCGTTATGGGAGATCGCTGCTGGGTCGTGAATCCGGAGGACGGCAGCGTGAAAACGGAATTCTCAACCGGTGGCCCAACCATCGACAACATCATCCCGTCGCCGGACAACCGCTACATTTTCAGCCTGTATGCCAAGGACACCTATGGCAATGAACGGGGCATCCATGGCTGGGATCTCGTATCCGGCTCCGAAGTATCATTGCTCTTCCCGGATCCCCAACGCAGCCAAATCCGCTCTCCGTCTTTCGTCATTTCCAAGGATTCACGCTGGCTCGCGGTCGCCACCACATCCACAGGCGGCAGCTCGCTTGGCGTGACCTTTCTCTGGGATCTCAATGACCTTTCCAAGCCCGCCCGTGAACTGGCCAACCGTGGAACGATCCGACAGATGGAGTTCAGTCCCGACGGCGAGTCCATTGCCCTCGCAACCCACAACAGCGGCATCCAGATTTATTCCCTCGAGACAGGGAGCATCATCGCTCCCGTTTTCAATCCCGGCGGCACCATGCTCGACGCGATCGCTTTTTCACCGGATTCATCCACCATCGCGACATCCATTCAACTGCCTACGGAGTCGAAGGAAATCCCTTTCGAAGTCCGCGTATGGGACTGGCGTGAGGCGGTCCCCATCACCCGCCCGTTCCGCGTCCCGACCAGCATCAGCCACCTGCTCTTCACCCCCGATGGGCGCTCCCTTTTCTCGATTTCCCCCCGCAAGGGGAATCCTGCGGAAAGCGTGGTCTTCGGATGGGAAATCACGCCACCTGCGGAGAACGCCGCGCTTCTGCTGACTCTCGCGCAGACCGCCACAGGCTACCAAGTCAAGGCAGGCAGCCTTCCCATCACCGTGGAGCCCTTCCAGTCATGGGAAGCAATCCGCAAGGCAAATCCGGATTCATGGTTCCTGAAATCCCCGGAAGAGCGTTCCGTAGCTCCCGCCTTCCATGTCGATTCCATGCGCTGGATCAAGGACGAACTCGTCGAGATCGACACCCTGACCTCCGCCATGCCCTGCGTGGCGCTCTCCAACGCGGCCACCGCCTACTGGAAGCAGGCCAATCTCAGGAAAATCAAAGACAGCCTTGCCTCTCTCACGCCCGATGGCCCTGAACACAAGGAGCGAACACTACTGGCTCAAGAACTCGCCGAAGCCATCGGACAGCTGCTTATGATTCCCGAGCGGAATCCAGAGGCACACCCCCTTGTCCCCTACTACCTCGCGCTCCAGGCGCGTACGGCGGGAGACAACGAGCGGCAGAAAAAATACGCGCTCCTCGCCTATGGACGGAACCCGGGCAACATCGACTGCGTGGATCTCGTGGCCAAGATTTACGAAGAAGCTGGCAACTACAAATCCGCCGCGCCCGTTCTCCGCAAGGCTTGCGAAATCGCCCCCGAAAACTACGGCTTACGCTATCGCCTGGGCACCGCGCTATGGACAACAGGCAGGAAAACGGAAGCGCAGGCGGAATTCACCCGCGCCTTGGAATCGGGAAAAATTCTCGGCGTGGATAAGGCCGTCATCCTCGTCTGCATGGGGCGTGGTCAGGAAGCGCTTCCGGAGTTCGTCAAAATGGCTGACAGCGAAAAAGAACAGTCATCGGATAAAACCTATGGCCTGGCGGGTCTTGTTTATCTCGTCACCGGTCACTTCGGAGCCGGTGACAAAGAAACCGCTCTGAGCTTCTTCGAGCAACTCGCCTTGGCCGCACCGGGAGTTACGGAACCCGCGAACATCCGCAATGCCAACCTCCATCCCCTCCATACAGAGACCCTGCTCACCGTGCTCGAACTCTACAACGCCAAGCATCCCACGCCGCCCTCCGCATCTCCCGAATAGCCGCCTTGCATTCCCAATCCGTCTCCGCAACATTCCCTCCGCCACTCCCCATCAAGGTTTGGATTCAAGTTCATCGTTTCAAAACAAATGCTTCTCCACTTCTACAAAATGAACGGCGCGGGCAATGACTTCATCGTCATCGACAACCGCGATCTCTCCATCTCCCTCGACGAGGACACCATCGCCGCCCTCTGCGACCGTCATCGCGGCATCGGTGCCGATGGCTTGCTTGCCGTGGAACCCGCCGAGAAAGGCGCCGACTACAAGTTCCGCTACTACAACGCCGACGGCGGCGAAGCGGAAATGTGCGGCAACGGTGCGCGCTGCTTCGGATTCTTCACCGCACACCTTTCCGGCGAGGACAAGCTCCCTTCCTCCGTTTCCTTCGAGACCATCGCGGGAACACTCACCGCCGAGATCATCGGTGATGACGTCCGCATCGCCATGTCCGTGCCAAAGGATCTCGAACTCGACACTCCCGCCCGCGTGGACGGCTTTGACACGACCCTCCATTTCGTAAACACCGGCGTGCCCCATGTCGTAAGCTTTGTGGACGATCTGGAAAACACCGACGTCTTCCACCACGGCCACGCGATCCGCAACCACCCGCACTTCGCTCCCGCCGGCACCAACGCGAACTTCGCCAAAGTTCTCGCTCCCGATCACATCTCAATCCGCACCTACGAGCGCGGTGTCGAGGATGAGACCCTCGCCTGCGGCACCGGCATGGTCGCCAGCGCCCTGATCCACCACCTGCTCACCGGCGCGGAAAGCCCGATCAAAGTGGATGTCGAGGGCGGAGACACCCTGTCCATCGGCTTCGAAAAGACCGGCGAGAAAACCTTCGCCAACGTCACCCTCACGGGGCCGGCGGACTTCGTGTTCGAAGGCGAGATCGAGATTTAGTATCTTATGCGCCGCAGGCTCCGGATTGCTGGAATTCTTGATTTCCAGCCCTCTGGAGTTCCCATATGGTCGGTCATTCCGGGCGTGCTCACACCCCCATCCACTGAAAATAGCTGCGCATAAGAACCGCAGCGGCCCGGACTTCGGCGGCTCTGAAAAGCTCTCAATAAACGGGTGCGCCGTATTCCGTATCGTATTCGTCGCCGCCACCGTCACCGGTCCCAGCAATTTTGTCTGCCGACCATTTGACGACCGCCTTGGTATCACGCCAGATACCGATCGAAGTATTGCAGGATACCAAGGAGAACACGACCGCGAGAAGCAGGAGGATTTTCATGGCCAAATTTTACCCAACGAAACGATTAAGTAAACCTGATTTTCTGGAGACCCGATGGATTACCAGGTCTTGACCAAGGTCGTCGCGGAAGCCGCAGTAGGCTGATCAACTCCGAGACTGTAAACTGCAACTCTTCTACCACGCAAGGTGACTTTAGGATTATTAGTTGGTGTAAATTCTAACAGTTCGTCATAGGCTCTTGAGGTAGTCGTTTCATTATCCATCATGATAAAATATGGCTGTCGCCAAGGATCTACGAATGATGAAATTGTATTTCCACTAGCATAAACTAAACCATCGCGCGCACTTGTTCCTGTTCCTTTCGCTTCTTTATGGTTGAAAAATTTAATTTTTCTGGGGTTTTCGGGACTAGTGCTGGTTTCCTGAGCTACGAGAATATTCAATATGGCAACACCTGCAGCTGAATTAGTTGCAACTGGTGTGTTGGAGCCACTTCCGGGCAAGGCAGCGTATTCCGTATAAAACATCTCGATCGCATTGTTGACCGAAGTCGCAGATGCCTGCGCGCTGACTTTTCTAGCGCGATTCAACATCGCCGGTCCAATGGAAAAGGTAGCGGCGGCGAGGACGGCGATAATGGCCACCACGACGAGCAATTCGATGAGTGTGAAGCCTTTGGATGAAGACGAATGGGATGGTGTTTTCATGGTGGTTTTTGAGATTCGGATGGGTTTTGTTGAAATCAGGAATGCATCATTCCGGAATTCCAAGCATGGACAAGGTATTTACCTAGCACGGCCATGCTCCGAAGGCAACCGGATTATCGGGCACTTCATTTTGACTGTTCGAGCATCCGCAGCAAAGGAAGTTCGGCACGCTTGCGGATTTCCTCATCCATTTCGACGCGTGGGGCGAGATCGCGGAGACAGTTGCGGAGTTTCTCCATGGTGTTCATCTTCATGTAGCGGCAATCCGCACAAGCACAGCGGTCGGTCGGGCCGGGGATCAGGTTTTTGTCGGGGCACTCCCTTTTGAGCCGGTGGAGCATGCCGCTCTCGGTGACGACGATGATGTCTTTCACCGGCGCGTTCTGGCAATAGGTGACCATTTTCTCGGTCGAGCAGACCTCATCGGCAAGAAGTCGCACGGCTTGGGTGCATTCCGGGTGTGCTACAACGAGCGCATCCGGATACTCGGACTTGATGCGTTGGATCGAATCCCGCGTGAACTCGACATGGACATAACAAGAGCCTTGCCAGAGATCCATTTTGCGCCCCGTCTGCTCCATCACCCACGCACCGAGGTTCGCGTCCGGAACGAAAAGGATCGGGCGATCAGCGGGTGCCTGATTCACGATTTTGACCGCATTGCCCGAAGTGCAAATCACGTCGCAGAGCGCCTTCACGCCGCCGGAGCAGTTGATGTAGGCGATTACGTAATAATCTTTCTCACGGTTCGCATCCAGAAAGGCGGCGAGTTGATCCGCAGGGCACGATTGCTCGAGCGAGCAACCGGCGTCTTTGTCGGGCAGGACGACGATTTTCGAGGGGTTCACGATCTTTGCCGTTTCCGCCATGAAATGCACGCCACAGAAAACGATCACATCCGCACCGGTGGCCTTGGCATGGTAGGCGAGACCCAGGGAATCACCCACGTAGTCGGCGACATCCTGGATATCCCCCGTCTGGTAATTGTGGGCGAGGATCACGGCGTTCCTCGCGCGCTTGAGTTCCAGGATTTCCGCTTTCAGATCCAAGGCGAGCTGCATGCCGTGAAACTCTGCCGCGACCCGCGAAGATGCAAGCGTCAAACGGTCTTGGTGCCGCCGGGAGACGCATTCACGATCTCCATCATGCCGGAGTGTTTCGCTCCTGCTTTGGCGATGAGCGCCCCCGCCCTCGCAAGTCCCTGGAGTTGGGCTTTCTTCTCCAGAGTGATCGTGCCGCTGCAATTGAGCTGCGCCTTCACATTGCCGTCAATGGAAGCATGATCTGCGAATACCTCGCCTTGGAATTCCACTTCCGCGCCGCGCTCCACACGCAGCTCGCGGCATTTCACGTTGCCGACGATCTTGCCATGACTTCTGATCCGCAGTATGCCGGAGCACTCCACGGATGCCGCGAGTTTTCCGAACACGGTCAGGTCGTGGCACTGCACGTGAACACCGATGATGCTCCCGCTTTTCAGTATCATGACGTCGCCGCGCGTCTGGATGCGACGTCGCCAATCATTTTCCACCTCGAAATCTTTCAGGCTGATGTAGCCACCGCACTTCGGGCACTGGCTTGATTGGGCGTCACGCACAACTTCAAAGATCCTGCCACAGTGGAAGCAATCCACGGAACGCTTCTCGGGCTCCCCTTGGAATATTTTACGAAAAAATCCGATCCCCTCGCGCTTGATGGGCTTGGGGACGGTATCCAGCCCTCCCGTTGACGCGTGCTGGATGGGCGGCTTTGCGGCAGTGGCCAATTTCGTGGCATGCTTGGGGCGCAGCACGGGCTTGCCGTCCCTGATGTCCATGTGGAAACCACAGGAGCGGCACAAGGTCGAGATGACCATCGCCGGCTCAACCTGATGGTTCTCACACTTCGGGCATATCAGCTCGATGCGTTTCGCTTTCGCCTCAACACCCATTACCGATTATACCTCCTGGGAAAACCGCTTCGCGGTTCATCTCGCGGCAAGTGCTGGCTGGGAAGCGGCAGCAGGTTGCGCGGGTTTCGAATCAGATGAAGTTGCCGCTGCCTGCGTCGGGGTGCCGACGGTCGATTTACCCACAAAGATGGCACCGCCTTCGATGACCAGGGTTTTTGTTTTGATATCTCCGATCACCTCTGCGCTGGCCTTGAGTTCGATGCGTTCCGTGGCGGTAATGTTGCCATGGACTTTTCCATAAACCACGACAGTCCCGGTCTTGATTTCCGCCTTGATCCGGGCGTTTTCGCCTACGGTGAGATTTCCTGATGAATGGATTTCTCCTTCGATTTTGCCATCAACAATCAGGTCATGCTGGAATCTCACGATTCCCTTGATCTCGACATCCGAAGACAGGACGTTGCGCATGCCGCCAACTTGCGGCTTGGATGCGGGCGCTGGTGCGGGAGCCGCCGAACCGTAGGAGGTGCTGGCTGATTCCGATGAAGAAAGTGATGGGGCGATCGGAGAACGCTCCTCAGGGGTGGTCAGCGAAGGCTTTTGTGGCTCGCTGGAATCTTGGCCGATGACTTTTTTAAACACGCCGAAAAATACGAACCAGGATGTGACTGTCAATCGACTTTTCCTTGGATTCACTCGGAAACCGGCGTTTCTTCGAGCAACGGGTTGACGCCCGCACCGCCGGGAGCCTCTTTTACTGCATCGATGAGGTCGTCCATTTTGACATCCTCCGGTGCGGCGGCGCCGCCATCATCGCCAGAGAGATCCGCCTCGGGAACCGTGATCGGTGCGGCGACCTCGACCGGAGCCTTCGCTTTGAGCAAGAGGGAGCGCTGGGCGGCATCTCGGGCAAAGGAACTTTCGGGAAACTCGGTGCTCACCATGTCGTAAGCTTTCGCTGCGGCCTCGGCATTGCCTTTGGCGGACTCGATGTCGCCAAGCGAGATCCAGGCATACGGAGCGAGATAGCGGGTATCGGGGCTCTCCGTCATCTCGCGGAACAATTCCGCGGCCTCGTCCTGCTTGCCTTGGGAAAGCAGCTTGGAGGCAAGACTGGCTTTCGCGCTCGCAAGAGCCGGGTGACCGCTCTGGCTTTCTATAAACGCCTTAAGGGTGGCGACCGCGTCATCCTGTTGGCCATCCTGCCATTGCTTATCGGCGAGTAGAACCTTGGCGCTGAAAGCAGCCGCCGTTCCCTCATGATTTTTCACCACCCCCTGAAGGTCGGAAATGTCCTCCGCCTTCGCAAGCAAGTCCCCTGCCGTTTCCTCACCGCTCTGCACGATGCCACGCTGAACCACATAAACCACCGCACCAATCGCCAGAATGATCGCCAGGGCGATGATCTTCGTCTGGTGCTTGTCGAGAAAAACCTCCAACGCCGGAGGCGCCTGCGAGATTTCGCCCAATGGGCTGCTGGAATCAACTGAAAGAGTGTTCTTGTCGGACATAAATTCGTTCGCCGCGCTGGCGGGACGCTCATGCAAGCCATCCCCGCCGATGAAATCAACCGCATAATCATCTTCTTCTTTCTTCCATCGACAATCCACAATCCCCCATCCTCAATCGCGTCGCTCCATGTCCGATTCCTTCGTCCACCTCCACCTGCACACGGAATTCTCGCTCCTCGATGGCATGATCCGCACCAAGGAGCTCGCGAAACGCGCCGCAGAGTTCGGCATGCCCGCCGTCGCCATGACCGACCACGGCAACCTTTTCGGAGCCATCGAGTTCTACCAGGCCTGCCAGAAAACCGGCGTGAAACCCATCCTCGGCTGCGAGATCTACCTCGCCCCGGAAACCATCGCGGAGAAAAAAAAGATCCCGAACCGCAAGTCCGCCACCCACCTCACCCTCCTCGCGGAAACGGACGAGGGCTGGAAAAACCTCTCCAAGCTCACCTCCATCGGCCACCTCGATGGCATGTATAACGGCAAGCCCCGCGTGGATCGCGAGATCCTCCGCGCCCACTCCGCCGGCATCATCTGCCTCTCCGGCTGCATCTCCGGCCCGGTCAACGAGTGGCTCCTGAAAGGCGAAACCGAAAAAGCCCTCGAAACCCTCACCGAGCTTCGCGACATCTTCGGCCCCGACCACCTTTTCGTGGAACTCCACAACCACGGCCTCGAAGCCCAGCTCAACCTCATCCCCCAGCTCGTCGCCCTCGCGGAAAAGCTCTCCCTCCCCGTCGTCGCCGCGAACGACGTCCATTTCCTCAACCGCACCGACCACGAGGCGCATGACGTGATGATCTGCATCGGCACCGGCTCCATGGTCATCGACGAGACCCGCATGCGCTACACCCCGGAAGTCTATTTCAAGACGCCCGCCGAAATGCGCCGCATCTTCAAGGACATCCCCGCAGCCTGCGACAACACCCTCGTCATCGCCGAGCGCTGCAACGTCACCATCAAGCTCGACTCCACCTCCTCCGAGAAATACCCGCAGTTCCCCACGCCCGACGGCTCCCCGCGCGAGGATTACCTGATGAAAATCTGCCGGGAAGGCCTCATGAAACGCTACGGCGCGGAAAAGGCGAACTCCCCCGAGGTCGCCGAGCGCCTGAAATACGAGGTCGATACGATCAACTCCCTCGGCTTCGCGTCCTACTTCCTCATCACCGCGGACTTCATCCAGTGGGCCCGCGACAACGACATCCCCGTCGGCCCCGGCCGGGGCTCCGCCGCCGGATCGCTCGCCTCCTACGCGATGGGCATCACCAACATCTGCCCGCTCCAGTTCGGCCTCCTCTTCGAGCGTTTCCTCAACCCCGAGCGCGTCTCCCCGCCCGACGTCGATATCGACTTCTGCCAGTCCCGCCGCGCCGAGGTCATCGACTACGTGCGGAAAAAATACGGCGAGAAATCCGTCTCCCACATCATCACCTACGGCACCATGGGCGCGAAGTCCGTCCTCCGCGATGTCTCCCGCGTCATGGGCATCTCCTACGGCGAGGCGGATCGCATCGCGAAAATGATCGAGCCGAAACCCGGCACCACCCTCCAGTCCGAGTGGGACGCGAAGGCCGAGCTGCGCGAGCTCATCGAATCCTCCTCCACCTACAAGGAACTCTGGTCCTACGCCCTCCGCCTCGAAGGCATCAACCGCAGCGTCGGCATCCACGCCGCCGGCATCGTGATCGGGGACCGCCCGCTCGATGAGCACGTCCCCCTCACCCGGGGAAACGAGGGCGAGGTCGTCACCCAATACGACATGGGTGCCATCACAGAGGTCGGCCTGCTGAAAATGGATTTCCTCGGGCTGAAAAACCTCACCGTCATCCACGACGCCGCCACCCACATCCGCAAACACACCCCGGACTTCGACATCGAGAAAGTCCCCCTCTCCGACCAGCCCACCTTCGACATGCTCAACCGCGGCGAGACCATGGGCGTGTTCCAGCTTGAGTCCGGCGGCATGGTCGAAACGTGTAAGAAATACGAGATCCGCAGCATCGACGACATCATCGACCTGATCGCCGTCTATCGCCCCGGAGCCATGCAGTTCATCGACCAGATGCTCGACGTGAAAAAAGGCAAGAAAGCCAGCTACGAGCACCCGCTTTTGGAAACCGTCTGCGGCAACACCTACGGCGTCATGATCTACCAGGAGCAGGTGCAGAACGCCGCCAAGCTCCTCGCCGGATACTCCCTCGGAAAGGCCGACCTCCTCCGCCGCGCCATGGGAAAAAAGGACAAGGAAAAGATGGCCAAGGAACGCGCCGGATTCATCGCGGGCTGCAAGGAGGCGAACAACATCGGCGAGAAACTCGCGGGCACCATCTTCGACAAGATCGAGATGTTCGCCGGATACGGCTTCAACAAATCCCACTCCGCCTGCTACGGCCACATCTCCTACTGGACCGCCTACATGAAGGCGAACCACCCCGTCGAGTTCATGGCCGCCCTCCTTTCCAACGAGGTCAACAACACCGACAAGATCGCCGTCTTCGTCAACGAGTGCCACCGCATGGGCCTGGAAATCCTCCCGCCCGACCTCAACCAATCCCTCCTCCGCTTCGCCCCGGAAATCTCCTCCGGAAAAGCCGCCATCCGCTACGGCCTCGCCGCCATCAAGAACGTCGGCGAAGCCGCCATGGCCTCCGCCATCCGCGAGCGCGAAGCCAACGGCCCCTACAAATCCCTTGAGGATTTCTCCTCCCGCCTCGATTCCAAGGTCATCAACAAGCGGATCCTGGAAAACCTCGTCAAGGCGGGCGCGCTCGATTGGACCGGCGAGAACCGCGCCACCATGTTCTCCCGCCTTGAGCAGGTCGTCGCCTCCGCCTCCTCCGCCCAGCGCGACAAGGCCTCCGGCCAGTCCTCCCTCTTCGATGCCATGGACTTCGCCCCCCCCGCCCCCGCGAAAAACGCCGCCGTCACCAACGCGCTGGAGGAATGGTCCAAGGACGACCGCCTCGCCCACGAGAAGGAACTCCTCGGCTTCTACGTCACCGGCCACCCGCTCGACAAATTCCGCGGCGTCCTCGACTCCGACAAATACCACCGCATCGGCCTCATCGACGAGATCGAGCTCCAGAACCCCAAGGAGCGCTACCCCATCGCCGGCATGATCCGCAGCATCGAGTCCCGCAGCACCAAGGCCGGGAAAGCCTTCGGCATCCTCACCATCGAGGACTTCACCGGCTCCTGCGAAGTCATGCTCTGGTCGGAAAGCTACCTCCCCGCCCGCGACACCGGCATCCTCCAGCCCGGCCTCATGATCCGTCTCAAGGTCGCCATCCAGATCGACGACCGCACCGGCGGCCGCCGCCTCACCGGCTCCAACATCGAGGAACTCAAGCCCAGGAAAGCCAACAACGGCAAAGGCCCCCTCGAACTCCTCCTCTGGACCCACCGCCACACCGCCAAGGATCTCGAGGAAATCCACTACCACGTCACCGGCCACCCCGGCCCCACCCCCCTCATCCTCCACTTCCAGAACTCCGCCGGAAAACGCCTCTCCCTACAGACCTCCGAAACCTACTCCGTGAAACGCAGCCCCGAGCTACATCAGGCGCTGGATCGGTTCATGGAGGAGTAGATCGAACTATGAGTGGTGGCACCGGCGCGGACAAGCTCCGATTCAACTAGATATGTTATCGCCGGTTGCCACTCTCGGTTCATAAGACTTCATTTTATTAAGGCTCGAAACGTCGATAAACATTGGGATAACGATCTTTGATCACCTCTAGGAACTTGAGGCCATTCTTTTTGCACTCACTGTTGAAGATACTGATGAGCAACTCGAAATCTGGGGCATCGTTCTCCAGTCGATTGCAGTATGCTGCGTCCAAAATCTGTCGCGATCTCTGTTCAGCCGTGCGAGAATACGTCAGTGTCCTAAATTCCGGCGGTGCCGAAACTAAATCTGGCCGAGTTCGGGGCTTCTGCCAATTCCGAGGCAAGCCTCCGACAAGGTGAAAAGAAATCTCAAACCCAAAGTGCGCAACGAGGCAGCTAATCTCATCCTTATTATTGCTTCGCTTGATAGCGTTTATCATATCGTCACAGCGCTTGACAATGTAGTCACGGTGCGCGTCATCCCCAGTAACAGACCTAAGAATCATAGACTGTAACGTTCCGACTATTCGACATAGATGCTTCTTCCAGTCCGCCAAATCGGTGTGCCCAGCTCTTGAACCATGTCCCGAACGTCCGTATAGATTCGACATTAGGTTTTCGAAACCGAGTGTAAGGTGAATTGATTTTGAAGTCTCACTCATGGGGTTTATTGCCTCAAGTTGTAGGAATGGCGGCGCCGGTGTGAAGCCCAAAAATAATCATACGGTTTCCTCGGCATCGCCATCTGCGACTATTCTTCTTTCTTTTGTTGTAGCCTCTTCTGTAATGAATCTTTTAGTGTTACTGAGAGTACAGAGCGAGCACCAATCGGTGATTTGTATTCCTTCTTCAGGATTGCATCGAACGAAACGTAGATAAAGTGTACTTCGTTGGATAACTGAGTTACGCAGAGGATGCTGTCTGCAAATTGATCGAGGTCTTGGTGCGCAGAATACTCCTTAATGAGTTGAAATGTTGTTAAATACAAATCGTCGCGTCGGTGCGCTTCAATATTGAGACATCGTGCGTAGTAACGTGTCTTGAATCCAGGTTTCGGTGTGCTCATGTATATCGTCGCGCAATGCGGTTATTTGATCGGATAAACTTAGAGAAATGACGGCGCTGGTGTGAATCTCAAGACTGAGCAGGCGGCTTAATCAGCAAAGCCATTTCCGAGTTGTTATCCCCATGGTATTTGAGTTACGATTGGGAGTTGCATATCGGAACAACGCAAGATCGTGTCTCGAAGTTTTATTAGATTCTTATCCTCTTCAGCAATGTCTGCAAGTTCTGTCGCTAGTGAAAACTGACTCTGTTGCCTCGCTAATTCAGCCGCCAGCAGTCGATCACTCGAATCAGACATCTGAAGTAGGCTTCGCAGCTTCCCGACCAAACCTAAGCCCTTCTGATTAATCTTGAAAGTAATGTGTGAAGTACGGAAATATTCTGACGATGAGACTATCCGCATTGGATCGTTCATTCGCCAGAAAGCCAATAGGTAGCCCGAAAATGCAGCATGTAAGTCGCCTTCGTGGCATCTCTTGTCGCCGTAAATCACGTAATCTTCAAACCGCGGTTCGACTGCGTAGTTCTCTGCGTCATCTGCCCGAGCCATCTCGTCTTCGCGCGAAACCCTTCCACAACCTCGTGCAGGACATGTCCATAAAACCGAGTGCTTCCGACTGCGTGGAATCTGGCAGCCTCTACCGTCAGACCAGCCGATAACGAATGTGTCGAAACTATAGGATGTCGAACCGGCAATCATGCCTTCTCCACACGCGGGGCATTGAAGTGGTATTGGTGTTCTTTGTGCCATTTTCTTATCTAACGTTATGTGTTTGTGTTCAACTTATGACCCGAGGATCACAGGAATATCGCTAAGTGCCCCAAGATGTAGCACCTCGTTGGTAATTAACTTCAAAACTGGGTTGGTCATGTCATCAGGGGTCAAATCTTCGTATTGCATCTCACTGAGGGATACTGCAAGGCGTGCGAGGTCATCCACATCATCGACCCGGAATACAACTCTACCGAAGAATCCAATTCGCGATTCTTTAATCACCAAGCCTGTCCTAGCTATCGAAATCCAGCAATTCTCGCCAGTGTCCATCTCCACGAGAGACCAGCAACCTAACGCGCCTTTGTCCATGTACCGAACTAGAGTAGCCATTGAGATGAGCGATAGAAATTTCCAAACGAACAAGATTCGCATCCCCCGTCCCGGTGAAATTCGGCAGGGAAGTCATACCGGAGAAAAGGGGGAAATCGTTGGTGGATCAAGGTTTTTCGCCGGGAAGGGTGCGTGGATCAGGCGTGTGGAGGGGTTGGAGGGGATGTCAACGCGGATTAGGGAGGACGGAGGACGGGGGCGGAGCCGCGTTCTCCAGAACGCGAGCCCTCCCACACGCGCTCTGGAGAGCGCGGCTCCGCCCTCCGGCGAATCTAGCCCAACGGGCTTGCGTATTTCAGCCCAGGGTTGGCGCAGCATCGCGGAGCCTACCCTGGGTGAAGGAAGAAAGGATCTCCCAACGCCGAAGGTGTTGCGTCCATGCGCGCAGATGATGACGGCATGGACACAACCCCGGTTGGGGTTGGATGAACTTTGGCGAATCATCCCGGGGTAGCCTCCGTTTCCCTCCGGCAACCCCGGGCTGAAATACGCAACCCCGATTGGGGTTGGCACGCTCATCCCCAAGGTGGCCTGCCTCCGGCACGGAGGGGCGGATCGATTCATTAAGGAATTGCTCGCTCTTTTCAGCTCGGCATTCCTATTCGGCTTTCTTGCGTCGGATCTCTTTGCGCAGCAATGCCTCAAAGGCAGCCTCTTTCTCAGGCTCGGACAAACGCCGAAACTTCCCGAACTCCTCCTCAAACTGAGCATCGCATTGCGGACAGTATCGAATCGTTGTCGGATCGGACACGACATCCGACCGCTTCGATGAGAAACTCCATGGAGTCACGTTCGGGAACCGCTCCTCGTCCATGAAGCGCACATAATCCCAAGTTGGATCGGCACAAACATGGTCACCGAATGTGAAGCCGTCACGCGACTTCAGAGGTGTGTGGTGGACCCGGCAGAATCCGTCGTGCGAACCAAGTGTTGTGTGGTGGGCTCGGCTGATTTCTTGCTTGCCCCGATGCGGAGCCGTCTCCGAATCGATATGGCAACCCGTGAGGATCAAATAAGTCACTGAGAGAAAGATTCCGCGACGGATGGCTTGTCCCATTTTCATTATAGCAACAGTGCAGTCCGTTCACCCCGCCGCCATAATATCCGTCAGGGAAACCTGACCGGAGAAAAGCGGGAAATCGTTGGTGGATCAAGGTTTTTCGCCGGGAAGGGTGCGTGGATCAGGCGGGTGGAGGGGTTGGAGGGAGGGGATGGAAGAATTTCAACCACGGAGGACACAGAGAACACGGAGGTCTTGGTTAATAACCCGTAGATGTTGCGGGAAGGCTTTGTGTTCTCTGTGTCCTCCGTGGTGAAAGCGCTAGTTGCCCGGATTTTTGTTCGCTAGCTTGATCGCCGTCCGGTGGGCGGTCATTTTTGCCCAGTGCCGCCCTTTGCTTCATTGAGTGATGCTCTTTGTAATTGAGCCTTCATTGAGTGCTTCGCGGACATCTCAGTAAGAGCCATCGATCCATCCTCAGCTAAGGTCATTTCTGTGTAGCATGCCGGATGTGAGCCATCCTCACGATATTTCAGCTCGCTCTCAGTCAATGATAAGATCGTAACGGCAAGGCTCCGGATAACTTTGCCCTCATCGTTCTTCCAAACCCTTTCAATCGCACCGCTTTTGTGTGTGCGGAAGTGAATATCCTCCCTATCACCCTTCTTCTTCCACTCTCCGTGATCTTGTCCCGCCTCCAAGGCAATGATCCTCGAAGATGTCTTGTGCTCCCATAGCCCTTGAAATTTGTCAGAGGGAACTACCTGCTTAACTTCCCCAGCCAATAGCTGCAATGAGGCCAGAACAAGAAGTCCTGTGTGTGCGAGTAGTTTTTTCATCTTCTTGGCAGAACAGGATCCCCCGTCCCGGTGATATCCGGCAGGGAAGTCTTACCGGAGAAAAGGGGGGAATCGTTGGTGGATCAAGGTTTTTCGCCGGGAAGGGTGCGTGGATCAGG
>JBJONG010000031.1:0-39843 GCA_046051965.1 Verrucomicrobiota bacterium | reverse complement strand
CGGGGAGGAACTCAACGACAAGCTTTACGAATCCCTGCGTGCGTTGCTCGACCGCCCGGAAACCATCCGTTCGGTCTGCCGGACTCATTCAGAGTAACGGCAACTATTTTTGGCAAACGGTCTATGAGTCCCATGGTGAGTGCGTCGCTTAAGATCCCGGGGATCGTCGTCGTGCAATCCGCACGGTGGCGGTAGTCGATTCCGAAATTCATGCTTAGCCGGAAGCCGTGGGAAATATTCTCAGGTGCGAGTTTGAGGAAGTCCGCCGTCGGGTAGGTTTTCAGGCTGCCTCCGAGTTGCAGGACGACAACCTGATCCGGCGTTTGCGTAATCGTTTTTCCAAAGGTGCCATCGGAAAGGATGACCCAATCGTCGGCTTCGGTGGGAAACCACACTTCCTTTGGTGCGAGAGGGCGGGAGATCATCCCCATCACATCGCGGATGGGCATTCGCATCATTCCGCCCTGCAGGCCGGTGTTGGTGAAGGTGCTGAAAAAGCCCAGCGAGGAAACTTTCCATGGCAGTCCGTTGTAAACCACCCGTTCGCCTTCACGCACGGAGCCGAGATTCAAGAGCATGCGGATCTGCTCCAGGTAGGGCGGCAGTGCGGTTTTTCCCGCCCATGCCACCCCGACCAGGAAAAAAACCACCAGGGTCAGTAGCAGCCAATCGCCACGCACGTAGAAAACGATGATCACGGCGAGTAGTGTCACCAGCACGGCCACGGCCAGTGCCATCATGTCGGAGAGACGACCGGAAAAACTACGCGGTCCTGACTTGTGGATCGGGCTGACGCTGCGCAGCCATGAGTAGCCCTTCCGCATTGCGATGAAGCTGGCGGCTCCGGTCAGAATCGCCAGTAACAAGTTCATCCCCCGATTCCGGAAAAATCCGCCAAAGCCTGTGGAAAGCCTTTCCCATAAAGACTTGCGGGCGCTCTCCCGCTCGTCGATCTGCACTTTTGCCACCGCTATCTGGCTTAGCGCTTCCGCCTCCCGGCTCTGCCAAAGCTCCCTAGCGGACTTAAGTTCCGAGGCGAGCACCTTGTCTTCCTCGCCTGCCGCAAGCTGATCGATGCGTGCGAGTACGGTCTCCGCCTTGCGTTTCCGATCTTGCCATTTCCCAAGGGATTTTTTGAGCGCATCGAGCTCTCGCGGCTCCGCTGTTGCCTCCCGGATTTCACCGAGCACCGGCTGGATCAGCTCGCTGATCTGTTCTTGGATGCTTGTCCCAAGCTCCGCCGTATTCGCATATTCCGCTGCTTCCGAGCCGCCGACGATGTCCCGGATGTTTTCACGGAGTTGCGAGATCCGTGCCCGTTCCACATCGATCCTGCGCTGAAGCTCCTGCTTTGCGTCCTCCGTCCCCGCCGTTTTCTGCTCCGCTTGCAGTCGTTTCACCTCAGCCTGAGCCGCCCCGAGCGGTTCGGCGATGGTCTTGAGTGAGTTCCTGTTCCGCTCCGCCGTTTCCTGCCCATTCAAGAAACTTAGGGGCAGCACCGCACACGCCAAGAGTAGCATCCATCTCATGCTCCGAGCCTGACCCGATATGATCCGGGGTGCAATGCGGCTTTTGAGTGGGAAATATCCCACCCTTTCAATTCGTGGCAGACTGGCATCAGCCCCTCCGCTAGAGGAGGTTTTGTGGGAGGATGTCGGAGAGTTTTTTGATGGCGTCCGCTTGGTTGCGGTTGGCGATGAGGATGGAGTCTCCGGTCTTAACGACGATGAGATCCTCCACCCCGAGGAGGGCGATGTGTGTTTCCGGAGTGGAGTTGAAAACGATGTTGTTGCGGGAATCGATTTCCGAAACGGCGCAGTTGACGCGGTTTTCCACGCCTTCCTTTTCGAGATATTTTGCGATGGATACCCAGGAACCGACATCATCCCAATCGAACGTGGCCTCGATGTTGAGCACGCGGCCGGCGTTTTCCATGAGCGCGTAATCGATGGATATCGGTGTGAGTTTGGGAAACTGCGCGGCAACGGTAGCGGCGATGTCACCGCTGCGCCGCAGCTCGGAAATGAAGTCCGCGAGCTGAGGGGCGTGGAGTGCGAGCTGCTCGATGACGGTGTGAAGTGACCAGACGAACATGCCTGCGTTCCATGAGAATCCGCCCTGGGCGAGGAACTCCTCGGCGAGCTTGGGATCGGGCTTTTCGCGGAAACGCTTCACCTCGAAAGGGGCATGCGCGCATCTTGTGCCCGGGATGGTGGCCTCAGTGCCGCGCTCGATGTAGCCGTAGGACGGGCAGGCCCAGGTGGGACGTATGCCGATGGTGACGAGACCGTCGGATTTTTCCGCGATCTCAAGGGCATCCCGCATGACGGATTGGTAAGCGGGGGTGTCCTTGATCAGTTGGTCGGCAGGTAAAACCATCATCACGGCATCTGGATTGCGGGCTGCCACGAGGCCGATCCCGAGAGCGACGGCAGGAGCGGTGTCGCGTTTGGCGGGCTCCGCAAAAATGTTTTCCGGCGGCAGCATGGAGGCGACCTCCCGCACGGAATCCACTTGCAGGGAGTTGGTGAGGATCAGGATGTTTTCCAGGGGAACAAGGCCTTTGAGGCGGGTGATCGTTTGCTCCAGAAGGGTGCCGTCACCGAAAAGGTCGAGGAGTTGCTTGGGCTTGTCGTTACGGCTCAGCGGCCAAAAGCGTGTTCCGGAGCCGCCGGCGAGGATGAGGGCGTAAATGTTTTCGGCAGGGTGCATGTGGCGAAACTAGCGGAAGCGGATGGTTCGGGAAGTGGGAAAAGTCGGATTCATGGAGAAAGATTTCCGTGGTTGTCGGGTGGCGTGAGGTCGGTTAGGTTCAACGCATGTCAGATACGCATACGGACACGACACCGGCTTGGGTGGAAAGCAGCGCCTTGGCGGCACCGGCCATTCTTGGGGCGGCGGCAGGTTTGCTGGTTGGCAACCTCATGAATCCCGGCGCGCGGCGTGGGCTGGGCTTGGGGCTGGGTATTCTTGGAGTGGCCGCCTTGCTTCCTTTTGCCGTAGATGGTGTGGCGGCTCTTATCACCGGCCCGCGGAGCAAATTCGGCGTGCGCCGCAAGATTCAGAAAATCCGCGACATCGGGCTTGGTTCGCCGTTTCATGACGAGGTGGACGAGGAGCTGCGTGAACGTGGCGTGATCTAGGGCTTTCAAAGCCGCCGCGCGGGGCAAAAGAGCGGAGCTCCGTAAAAAAAGGGAATAAACATCCCGTTCGTGACGTTAATATGGGTAGTTGCCTGAACAAGCAACCCACCATTATGTCCTACGAATCCGACTCCAGCCTCAAGCTTTACCTCCGGGAAATTTCCAAGACGCCTCTGCTCACCATTCAGGAGGAGATCGATCTCGCGGAACGCATCAGAAATGGTGATGCGGAAGCCCGCGCCCACATGATCCGCGCCAACTTGCGGCTCGTCGTGAAAATTGCGCAGGATTACTCGAACTACGGTTTGCCCGTCACCGATCTGATTTCCGAAGGAAACATCGGCCTGATGAAGGCGGTGGAGCGCTTCGATCCTGAAAAGGGCGGCAAACTTTCCACCTACGCGGCTTGGTGGATCAAGCAATCCATCAAGCGTGCGCTCGCCAACCAATCGAAAACGATCCGCCTTCCCGTTCACATGGTGGACAAGATCGCCAAGATGCGCCGGATTTCGACGATGCTGGCCGAGTGCCTAGGTCGCGAACCCACCGACGAGGAGCTTGCCGAGGAGGTGGGTCTTCCCCGCCGCAAGCTCGCGATGCTCAAGCAAGCCTCGCAGCGCCCGACTTCGCTTGACGCTCCGATCAACGAAGGCGAAGCCACTGAATACGGCGAGGTAATCAGTGATGAGCGCGCGGAGAATCCTTTCGACATGCTTTCCGACAAGAACTTGCACGGGGAAATCGACGGTCTGCTCTCCGTCCTCGACGAGCGCGAGCGCCGTATCATTGACGAGCGTTTCGGGCTCAATGGAAAAACCCCCATGACTCTTGAAGATGTGGGTCGTGAGTTCGGTGTGACCCGCGAGCGCATTCGGCAGTTACAAAACTCCGCCCTCAACAAGATGCGCCGTGCGCTCAGCAAGAAGGAGAAGCCGTTGCCCAAGCCACTGCCGGGAATGGCCTGATCTAGGATTGTTTCCCTAAAGCCGCGGAGGTTCTCCTTCGCGGCTTTTTTCTGCCCGGATTACAGCCCGGTGCTTTCAATCAGGGCACGCAGCTGTTTCTGGAACTCCACGATATCCTCCCGGCTTGGCGCATAACCGGGCGTGTCGGGATCAAGACCTGGTCTGCCGGTCTGATCGAGCATCCAGATGCCGCCTTCACCATCCGAAAAAACAACCTTGCCGCTGACAATGGCACCGGGAATTGCGATTTCATCCATCGTCACGGAGACTTCCCCGGTGGGCACAGGTGCCGGCTTCACTTCGGGGACTGGTTCCTCTTTTTTCTCCACGATGAGTTCGATGCCGAGATCGAGGACAAGCATGCGCGTATCCATGTAGGTCAGGGAAAAACCGAAGTCTTCCTTCATGCGGAGCTGAATGCCGGGAAGCTGCGCCCCTTCCGCCGCCCATGATTTGATGGCCGTGATCTGGTCTGCGGAAAGCTGTTTGGCGCTGAACATGGGGTGACTCTGGAGGCTTGGGGTGGACTTGGCGAATACGAAAAAACCGCCGCCCTTTCGGACGGCGGCTTTGCCGAAACACAACAGACGAATCCAAACAAAATCAGTGGCAGAAGTGGGAGCCGAGTGGCTCTTTCTTTGCGGAAGGAACGATATTCCGTTCAGGAACAATCATAGAGCGTCCCGGTTCCGTGTTCTTATCTTCGAAAGTGTAAGTTTTTTCCGGAAATCACCAGAACGCTGCAAAATCAACGGATGAAGGTGCAGAGCAGCCCGATCGCAGCCTGGATCGAGGTGAGCGAAGCGGTTTCCGAGGCGGTGTGGTAGCCGGTGGTCGGGATTTGGAGCGTGGTGCCGTTGATCTGCCCGCCGCTGGCAGCGACGAGGCGACCCAACTCCGTTCTTCCGAGCGATGAGGATTTTCCGCGCAACAGATTCTGCCGCTCGATCCACTCGTCTTTGAAGGTGTGTGAAATGCCGAGCGCATCGCAGCGGTTCTCGATTTCCGAGGTGAAACGGGGATCGAAGACCGCGGTGGCGTCCTTTCTTCTGAGCACCACATCCTGTTCCGAAGCGGCCTCGCGGGTGGGGTAGGGGCTGGTGTCGAGCACCAGCAGGCGGCTGGTGGAGATCGCCTCGCGCTGGAACCACGCCAAGGCATAACGCCAGCTCCGACCCGCCTCTTCCTGCGCGGTGAAGAGCGCGGTGCCTTTGAAGCCGATCCGGTAGAGATAAATGATCAACGCGACGCTGAGCACGTTGTCCAATTGGGCGGAAACATGGTTTTCGGTCAGTGTCAGGCTGTCGAGGAAGGCGACGGGCGTGCCGGGTTCCAGGTATTCGAGGCCGAGCAATTCGAAGATCAGGTTGTTCCGCTTCGGGCACAGGTATCCGGATGAGATCGTTCCCTGGCCGATGTAGGTGCCGGTGTAGGGCAGATGTGCCTGCACGCGCTGACCGGTGAAGCGGTCGGCGATGGTGGCGACCATTTGTTCGGAAACGGAATCGCCGGTGAGCTCCCCGCGGTTGCCGGCGATGAAGGCGGCGTATTGGAATTCGTTCGGCCCGGTGCAGACGAGGCCGTGGCGGTCGATGTGGGCGGATAGGATCACGCTTTCCGGCTCGCTGCCGCGCGCCACGAGGACGCCGCTGTGGCGCTCCACGGAGATATCGAGTTCCTCCAGTTCCCTGCGCAGCACGCGGAAAAACGAATCCTCCGCCCCGACCACGGAAGGCTCCCGGATCAGGTGGCGCAGAGTGATCAGGAACGCGGAAAGATCGGCGGTGGGTGAGGGGCGCATTGTATTGCGCCGCAGCTTAGCAGGAAGGGTGCCGGGTGCGAGAGTGAGATTTCAGACTTTCTGGTACAAAAAACATTCCACCCAACATCCCGATCATGTCGGGCGAGGGTGGAATGATGGATCATGGGTTGGAACTGGCCGACAGTCCGGAACTAGCCGAAGTCAGGCATGCCGAGCTGCTTCCCAACCAACGGTTAGAACCGCCGTCTGCGGTTCAGCAATACAAGCATGCCGAGCCCACCGAGAAGGGCGGCGGAGGGTTCGGGGATGGTGAAACGCACTTCGTTCATTCCCATGATATGCGCACCATCGCCGTTAAAATAGGTCGCATCATTGAATTTGATGTGGGTGACGCCCGCGTAGGTCGTACCCAGAGAAATGTATTCAAGATTTCCCGTGGACTGAGCCGGGTTCACAGTCTGGACGGGAGTGTAGGTAAAGCCGCCGTCAGTGGAGATCTCAAGTCCAAAGGTGGAAACCCCACGATAGGGAAGATTTCCAGCTTCACTCTCCCAGTAGTTACCAATGATAATGCCGTTGAACGACTTGGCAGCACCCAAGCTGAACGTAAAGTCAACCGCAGGAGCTGCTGATCCATTCCTCCGCCATCCGATACTATCGACAGAACCCGCAACCGTTATCGTCGGCAAGACAGAAACGGTGTCGATTGTAGAACCAATCGCAGTGGAAAGCCCACTGTCGTCGAGCAGGAAGCCGGTGCCGCCTGGAGTTTCATAAGTCCCGGTCGAATCGGAGATCGTGATACCGGTTGGGGTAATGACGTTGACGACCGCTGCATACGTTTGCCCGCCCAAGGCAAAAGCGGCGGTAGCGGTGATGATGAGTATAGTTTTGATTTTCATGGAGTTGCTTTCGATTTGGTTTGGTTACGCCTAAGCAAACATAAAAATGCCCCAATCCGCCGCAGAGCGGCAAGTCGCTCAAATGAGCGACTAATCGATACCTCGCATGAGGCCTATCAAAGCCGCCGGAACTTCGCCACGGCTTGGGCGCGGCTGTGAACATGGAGTTTCTTGTAGATCCGGCCGACGTGGGTCTGCACGGTCCAGTAGGAAATGCCGAGTTTATCGCCGATTTCCTTTTTCAGAAACCCTTTTGCAAGCAGCTCCAGGATCTCCATCTCTCTTGGCCACAACTGCGCCTCATCCCCGAGTTCCGGAACGGGCTTGCGGAAGGTCTGCACCACCCTCCGGGCGATGCTCATGCTCATGGGCGCACCACCCGCCATGACTTCTTCGATCGCCGCCACCAGTTGTTCCGATTGCACGGGCTTCAGGAGGTATCCGTTGGCACCGGAAGCCAGTGACTCGAAGACCGAGTCCGAGTCGTCATAAACGGTGACCATGATGAAAAGGGTTTCCGGCAGTGCTTGGGTGAGGCGGGCTACGCATTCCACACCGCTCATGCCGGGAAGGTTGATGTCCATGAGCACCACCGAAGGTTTGATGGAGGGAAGCTTTTCCATGGCAGACTCGCCATCGGCAAATTCTCCTGCGAGTTTCCACCCGGCTTCGCGCTGGATCATTTCGGCGAGGTTGCACCGCAGGGATTCGTTGTCCTCCACGATCGCAAGGCTGGTTTTTGGTTTGCTCATGTTGCCGATTGTTCCAAGGGGATGCTGAGTTTCACGGTCGTTCCTTTTCCGGGGACGCTATTTCTTTCGAAAGCCCCGTCGATCACTTTCATGCGGCGCGACATGTTGCCGGATCCGTGGGCGGCGGCTACTTCCGGGGAATCATCGAAGCCGCGCCCGTTGTCCTCGATGATGACATCCAGGGATTTTCCACAAATCCGCATGGCGATGTTCACCTCGGAGGGCGAGCCGTGCCGGACGGCGTTGTGGAGGGCTTCCTTGCAGGCGAGGAAAAGGTGATGCCTCCTGAGGGTGGGCAGCGGATAGCCGGGAAAGACCTCCGGCAGGTCAAAGCGCGAGGAAACTCCCGCCAGTTCGAGGTAGTCCTGGGCAAACTTGCAGAAATATCTGGCGAAACCTTCGACGGTGTCGTTGGCCGGATTCACCGCCCAGACGATTTCCTCAAGCCGCCGCACGGTCTGTCTGGCATGCGAGGTGATCTCGTTCATCCTTGAGGCGGCTTTCCCGCCTTGCGGAGAGTCCTGCTGCGCGAGATCCGCGAGCATGGCGATGCTGGAAAGCTCCGCGCCGAGGTCGTCGTGAAGATCCGCCGCGATCCTTGCCCGCTCGGCGGCCAACGCCGTCTCCCATTTCATTTGCTCCAATTGCCTCTTCGCGCGGCGGCGGGCGACGAACAAACCCAGCCCCAAAGCGGAAAGAAGCCCGAAGGCAGCGGCGAGCCAGCGGAAAGCGGGCTTTTCCCAAAAGAACACGTTCGCCACGACCGGCAGCCGATAGACCGCGGCGTCCCACTGGCCGTCGCTGTGCAGAGCCTGTGACTCGAATATCGTTTCCCCGGCGGGCGGGCAGGGCATGTCGATAGTCATCAGGTGAGAGTTTTGCCAATTATCCAGATCCCCGCGCATGCGCCAGCGGAATTGCACTCCGTGAGGCATGCCCTCCCGCCGGATATGAAGCTGAAGTTTCAGGCGGCGGACACCGGGCGGCAGGTGGAGTGCTTTCCCCACCGGGATTTCAATTCCGTCCGCCCATGCCATGACCACTTCGGGCAGGCGCGCCTCATAAACCTCCACCTCGGCAAGCTGCGGGGACAATGGAACAGGATTGTCCGTGGAAATCCGCAGGTATCGCCCACGCATATTACCTCGTCCATCTTCCACACGCAGGATGTCCACCTCGCCCGGCGCGGGATGGCTGCCATCCTCCCTGTGCAACGCTGTCCACGCCGGTTTGGCACCATTTTCCGGAACACCGTCGTAGAGTTCCAGAAACATGCGGCTTAAACGATCGGAATCCACATCGCCGCGGTTTCTCAGCCCGATGTGGTCGAGCATGGCCACCCGTCCCAAGTCGATTTCAAAGAAAAAACTCCTGCCATGATGCTCTTCATGGGGATGGGCGATGGTGGAAGGTAGTCCGTCAGTGAGTGACGCAGCCTGCTGCTGCTCACCGTTTTCATTCATGAACAATGGATGACTGGCACGCACCGGCTTGTTGAGGGCGATGTTGGTTGTTTGACGGACAATCTCCGCGATGCGGAATTCAGTGAGAACGAAATCGTGCGGGCCGTGCCAACTGAGTCCGGGCGTATTTTGAATCCCACCGGACAACACAGGGAATGCATCAAGACGAAATCCTGTGGCGCGACGACCCGGCAGGCGGACATCGACCTGATAAACATCATCGCGTTCGTTGCCCGTCCAGACCCAGGGCACGGGAGTGGCGCGAATCCTGCCCTCGGCCGTCCTCTGCAGACTGCCGACCTCCGCACTGAAGCGAAGGACATCCAATCGCTGCCATTTGCCACCGAGCGAAGGTTCTGGGTCCGTGGTGAAGGAGAGGGAGAATTCCGCCATCGGATTGCGCGGCCGTCCGGCGAGAAAATACAGGCTGACGCTCAACTCAGCGGCTTCCACCGGGCGCTGGCACTTGAGAACCAGTGATTGGGGAACCGATGTTTGACCCATGACCGACCACCCACTTGGCCCAGCCTCCACGCCATCGATCACGGAGGCCAAGTCCGCAACTGCGTCCGCATGATACGTGGCCTCCGCGCGGATGAGCGAAATGGGTTCGACTGCGAGTATCGTTCCGGAAATGGCACACCAGAGCAAAAGCGCGGAGGCAGCTCTGCCGAATACTCTTGGCCGGTTAAGAAGCGCTGCTTGTGATGTCGCTTCCGTTTTCCTCATGAGCCGCCAGTATCATTGCTTCGGAAAATCGGGCAAGCCTTCTTGCTGCCATCCACTTAACGCCGCATCCGGATAGAGGCCGATTTCCTGCAACGGGATGCTTCGGAGGCCGAGAGGGCCGAAAAGATCGGTATCCGGCTTGTTGCCGAATTCGGTTCCATTGAGAAATCCCGGATCCTCGGCGCGGATGGCATTGATGAACTTGACTACCGGACTGGCCGAAAATGCATAACGGGCGGCGACGGGTGATGATACTCGTATGAACTGAGCGTGATAGCATCGACATTGATGGCGGCTATGGCGGGGTGAAACACGCGATCGGTTCCGACAATGACAAAGCACTTGGGAGCGAGATTGTCGATGGTTCGCATGCCTGCCGCATGGACGAAGCCCAGCACCAACTTGTTGCCCTGGATCTTGAAATTCTGATAGACCGAACCGCTGGATTCGACGGGTTTGCCGTAGGACTACTTCAGTGCGGGCAAGGCGAGCCTGCGGCCAACGGCCTGTTTGTTTTTCGGGTGAATATCGTGGGGATCTCCTACATTGATGGCGGTGGCCATGCCGGTGTTCGAGTGAAGCAAGGCTTTCTGCTGATCCTCGCGGAGCAGCGGCCATCCTTCCTGGCTGGGAAGTTCGGAAGGCGTGCCGTAGTTGGCGAACTATACCATTTGGAAGGGTAAGTATCCTTGTGTGAAGCGCTGTCGCCAGTCGCTGATAATCATGGAAACTTCACGGCATAGCCAGCCGGAACGTCGGTATATGATTCGCCTTGATACTAGTGCTGTGTAAAATTCAAAATAACGGATGGCGGGGCGAAAGTTTGCGGCGGCATGGATACGAGTCCCAACGGGACGGTTCATATCGGCCCGGCGGCGAAGCCCCGGGTTTATGTCGGATTTCATCCCGTGTCCTGATAGGACACCTCATGTTTTCGGATGTCCGTTGGATGTAGCTTGCGGCCTCCCGGCATATAAGGCGTCCCTTCAGGACGCGATTCGGGTGGGTTCAATGAACAGGGGTTTCCCCCCTGTCTGGTATGAGATGTCCCGTTGGGACTTGGAGACGCACAAATTCCCAAACATCCATCATCTTAAGCCTTATATGGCACTAGATCGCGTCCTTGATCGGAGAACGTAGCAGCGGATGGATCATGCCATTGAACAACGCGGACGGGATGTCGCCCATCGGCAGCCACTTGGTCAGCCGAGGTTCCATGGCGACCGAGTATTTCCAACCTCACATCAGTGGCAGTCGGAACTGTTCTTCCTGTTAAGCGAGAAACGCTTTTTCTTCAAGGCCGACAAAGTGCAGCCTGCCCCAGTAGCTGGCGAGGCGAATGACAATGAGGTTTTCACCTGACTGGAAGGTGTTGGCGGGCATATCGATGCAGCAGTCTTTTTCATACAGATTGGCGACGAGGCGGCTGTTGATATGGATGGGCGCTTTAATGTCCGGCCGAGCCAATGAGAGGATCATCGGCGTGGCTGCTTGCCCGGCGGCGTGAGTGGGTTTGCGCCGCAGCCAGCAAGACAGTTCTCCGCAGGCGGAGGTGCGAACAAGTGGTCTTAGGTAAAGCCGAAGTCGTCAAATCCCGCTGTCAACATCCCGGAGTCCATGGCCTCCATCGAATGATCGACTTCCTGCATCAGACTCCGACTATTTTGCTCGATTTCCTCGATATGCTTCGTCCAACTGCCATATTTGGCGTTGAGTTCATCGTGCATCGGTTGCTTCGGATTGGTAAAGTGCTGCATCGCCTCGGCGCTCATCCACGCCTCGACCGGCGTGCCGCCGACTGCCGCACTTATGATGCTGATGGGAATGCCGGTTTCCCGAAACATCTCGCGAGCGAAGAACTATGCCAATGCCTAGCAATCACGGATCGAATGCGGCGAAGCGACTTGCCAGCCCGCTCCCCGCACCTCCGTTTTCGTAACGTCAGACTGGCGTTTGGACACATTGAAAAACCGGATCTGTGGGACATTGGCGTCGGCGAGTTCCTTCTCTGCATCGCCGATGCCACTGCTGATTCTCCATTCCATGTTTAACTGGCCGGATACGATCCAAACATCGCCGACGAGCAAGTCGTCAATGCGCACCGCGCCATCCTCGGCGGCGGCCTCCAGCGTGTGCAGTTCGCTGTGCGGCATTGCCGGGAGCTGCACCACCCACTTTCCATCAGTGACGATTTGGGCTTCCGCAGCGCTGCCTCCGATTTTCACCGTCATTCGCGCACCTGGCTGACGCTCGCCATAGACCGGGAACGGGGTGTCGCGTTTCTGAACCATGTGGTCGTTGAACAAGCCATGCAGATGGAAGTCCCATGCTTTGGCGACTATGGATGTCGACATCATCGCAAGCGCGATGAGTTGGAGCATGGTTCGTTTAATCAGGTTGTTGCTGGGGGTGGATTTCAAGGAATGCTCACCTTAAGTCTCCCAAAAAGCCGTGGAACTGTGTTTCCAGGCAAGGTGACAGTGATCGTGTCCATACCGTGTGAGGGAGTATTTGCAACCACCGAAACCATGCCGCCATGGATGATTGGCAGGTCAGACCAACCACTCAGGTCGGAGCCGTATTGGAAGGTCTGGATGGTGTCCGCCGTGGTGGATGTCACACGGCGGAAAGTGAAAACGAGATTTCCTGCCTGGATGGTTGTGGTGGGCAGAATGCCGCCGGATGACTGTCTAGGGTTGCCGCCCAGCACGTATTCGAGAAGATTGGCAATGCCGTCCGAATCCTCATCATCTCCGGACCCTCCAGCTAGATTGTGTACACCTCGACCGGACCAGATGGCGTAGCTTGCGGTGGCCGGGCCGTTGGTGACGGTGAGGGTGCCGAAGCCGGTGATGAAACCGGAGGCCGAGGAATAGACCCCGATCGGCAGCCGGTTGCCATCGACCCAGAGTTCGTCGATGACATCGGTGCCGGTGTAATCCAGATTGAGCATCGCGCCCGGGGCGACAATCAGGTCGGCACCATCGGCGAGGTTCGTGGAGGATGTGCCATTGCCGAGCTTCAGGGTCCCGCCATTAACCGTGGTATTGCCGGTATAGGTATTGGCAGCGGTGAGGGTCATCGTGCCTGCCCCGTTTTTGGTGAAACCGCTGTTGGTCTGATAGCGGTTGATGATTGGAGCGCTGACCATCAACGAATTCCCGCTGGCGACATCGAACGACGGATTGCCATTCAGTGCAATGGTGGCGGAGATGACCGAACTTGCGTTTCCGCCGATGGTGACATTGGAATTCAAGGTGAAGTGTCCCCAGTCGTTGCTGGGCCCGCCAACGGCGGTGATGCTGCCGCCGTTGAGCACCAATCCTTGGTTGATGCCTTGCGCGACGGCGTTTTTCGCTTCAAGGATGCCACCTTGATTCACCGTGATGAGGCCCATGCGGTTGCTCCACCAATTCGGATCCGCCGCGCCGGTCGTGCCATTGCGGTTGAGTTGCAGTTTGCCGCCATTTCCAACCGTGATGGACGACATGAGCACGTGGCTCTCGGGCACCTCGATCATCAAGGTCCCGCCACTGACAGCGACGTCTCCCGCAGTGAGAT
Organism: Verrucomicrobiota bacterium; assembly: GCA_046051965.1. Taxonomy (GTDB): domain Bacteria; phylum Verrucomicrobiota; class Verrucomicrobiia; order Verrucomicrobiales; family Akkermansiaceae; genus Luteolibacter. The sequence continues at coordinate 26,566 of JBJONG010000031.1, read as the reverse complement.
CGTTTCCGGAACAGATGAGGATTCCCGCGCCTGACTTGGTCAGTCCATCCGCTGCGGAAATCGTGGCCGCGATGGTGGAGTGAGAACCTATGGCGACCTCGACGGAAGAGCTGCCGGAAGTCACGTCAAGCGTCAGGAGATTGCCGGTGATGGCGTAGTCCGCATTGGAGAAATTCAGGTGGCCGATGGTGCGGTTGGCGAGATCCTGGGTGATGGTCACGCCTGTCGCCTCACTGAAAGTCGCGGTGGAATCCACGCCGTCGGCGATCACATTTCCCTGCCAGTTGGCAGCGGCGCTCCAGTTGCCGTCGATCGGGCTGATCCACACTCCATTGCCTGTAGTGCCTTGGCTCAGACGGACATTGTCGAAATCCAGATAGGTCGCGTTGCCGCCGACCAAGCCGTTGATCTTGGCGATGCGGATTGAAAGTGGCTGCCCGGCGGTCACCACGGCTCCGGTCTCACAAGTGACTTGCACGTTGGTGAATGTGTTGGCCGCGTTGCCGCCATGGAGCGCGTTCAGATCGGCCAGAGTGATTTCGCGCGAGGCGATGCTGGAGCCATCGGCAAGCAGCTCGATGCGGGCATTGCCGAACGTATTGCCATTGCCGCGCACGCCGAGTGCAACGCTCAGCGTGTAGGTGGTGTTGGGTTGCAACGTCGCACGCCGGGTTTGCAGGAAATGATTGCCATCGGAGCCGCTGTAAAAAAACGCGACATGCCGTCCGCTCATGTTGGGCAGGACGCCGCCCGAGGTCCCCGTGTCGTCCGCAGCGGCACCATAAAACGAGGCATTTGGGTTGAAATAGCCGTTGGCACCGTCGGACACGGCTTCGCCGGATGCCGCCAGCGATCGCCAACCGATGATGGATGGTGAATCGATGGAGTTGTTATCGATCACCGCGATCCCTCCGTCGGTCAGGGCGGCATTGGCCTCGATGTCGCCGTTTTTTGGAGCCAGCGGTGCAGTGCCTGCCAGCACATCGGCCCACTGCCGGGCGTGATCGACCATGCCGGCGTCATTGAAATGGACGCCGTCGCGGCATTTGCCCTCGAGGTGAAAGTTGTCTGTCACTGGACCGGCGAATACCAACGGGTCGGCGTAGATCACCCGCCGCTGTCCGGCTACCACCGGTTCCTCCACCGTCAGGTTGGTGGGGGGATTCACGGAGGGGACGAAACTGGCCTCCGCGACATACCACGGCATCGTCCACCCCGCATCGGCGCGGAGTTGGGCGATGATGGATTGCAGGCGTGTCTGATATTCGGCCGGAGTGGTCGCGAGTCCCGAATCGGATTCCCCTTGGTGCCAGAGCACTGCGCGGAAGCCGTTGGCCGGAAAAGCCTGCGCCGCCGCCTTGAGTTTCACATAGCCTTGGGAAGCAGGAGGCACCCATTCGGAAACCGCGGTCGCGCCAATGCCAGTGCAGACGAATCCGACAGGTAGATTCGTGGTTGCCGTCACTAGGCCGCCGAGCCGGGTCCACACCGCGCCGTCGGTGCCGGTCGCGCCGGGTATCGGATCCGCCGCCAATGTCCACACGCCGGTGGCGTAATCCATGGCACTCACCCGATCATCCGTGTTTGTTCCGGGAGTGCCGTAATTCGCGGAGTTCGATTGCCCGGCTGTTAGGTAAATGTCGCCCACTCCGACGCGTTGGACGACGGCGGCAGCGGACGTGGCCACGCCGCCGGTGACTGCCCGAACCTCGATTTGATACCACCCGCCCGCCGGAATGCCGGAGAGAGTGCCGCTGAAGGTCCCGCCTGCGGGAGCGATGGCAATCGTCGTCCAACCGGTATTGGCACCGGTGTTTCCCATGCCAGCCATGACCACCGCCCGCGCCTCAATGAGGTCGGGCGTGCCCGAGTAATTTCCGGCAATCACGAGCGACCCCGTGTTGTTGCCATCGCGCTGGACAATCTGGCGTGCCACCGGCTTGGTGAGCGTCAGGATGTCACCCAGCACGGCCAAACTTCCCGCCCCGGCAATCAACGATGGATGGGAAGCGGCGGAATAGGAACCGGCGGTCTGGAGGACGCCGTCATGGTAGAGGTAGCGGATCGATTCGACCACACCGGCGGCAAGATTTAATTTTCCGCTTCCCTCCAGATAAACAGACGATGCATCGGCGATCACGCCTGATGGATTGCGCAGTTCGCAAACGGCACCGGATTTGACGATCAAGCTGCCACCACCGAGGGTGCCTGTTGTATCCACGACCAGTGTGCCGGCGTTGACCGTTGTCGTGCCGTTGTAGGAGTTCACGCCGGAAAGCGTGAGCGTGCCCGATCCGATCTTGGTCAGTGTGAGGTTGCCCGTGAGAATCCCTGCGAACGACGATGGGGCATCGCCCGCCCCCACCGTCAGTGCCGCCGTCGCGCCGAAACCACCCCGGATAAAATGGCTGCCAGTGCCCGCGATGGTCGAGAGTGTCTGCGCGTGCCCTTCGAGATAGAGACCGGCGTTGTTCAGGATTCGGTGTTTGACTTGCCTGTCCCACGCATCCACAAGCTTGCCGAAATGCGAACTCTTGCTGGTCGCCCAGTTGGTGACACCGAATCCGTAGATGGTACGGTGTTCTTTGTTGCTCAGAGGGATGCAGGCGACGGTGGCACCCTGCGCATCGATGAGCGGCTTCGCTCCGCTTCCGTAAGCCCCGAGCGTGATCTGGCTACTGGCCTTGCCGGATCCCTGCGGCTTGAGTGAGCCAAACCGGGTGCCGCCGCGCTTGAAATAGACGTTATCGCCCGGTTGAAAAACCGTGCCGTTCACCTTGCCGAAGCATATCAAAGGCTGCGCTCTGCTGGTTCCGCTGTTCGCGTCTTTTACCGAAGGATTGACATAATAATCCTCCGCCGAGAGTGCTGGAGAAACTGCGATCCATGCGGTCGCCAACGACAACAGTAAAGATGCCATGCTCGCGGATCGTTTCAGTTCGTTGAAACCCGGGGTTTGGAGCGAAGATGCGTTCATCGAATGAAAGGAGTATGAAAATTAAAATGCCTGAGTTCGGTTCGCTGGATATACTACCGGGTTTCGACGGCTCCTTTTCCAGCTGATCTCGCCGGACTTTTGGGAGCGAAACGCAGCAACTGATCGCCATCGGCATCGCGGACCAGCAGAGGATCCTTGGTCACTGCCGCTTCGCCTTCCTCCTTCCAGTTCCAGAAAAGATTACCGCGGATTGTCGCTGGAATTCCGCGCGCCATGTCACCGGGGTAGGCTGGATCCCCTTCTTTGACCAGGACGTTGTCGGCGATCAGGATGTCCTTGCTCTCGGCCGCGTGTTTTCCAAGACCCAGAAGCGGCATGTCCTTCTTCACAACCACGGTGTTGTTGGTGAAGCGGTAATTCTCGACGCCCGGAAACAGGCAAACCCCGATGTTCGGGACGCCGTCAAACACGTTGTGATGAATGTTCAATCCCTTCAACAGCCCGCCAAAACTGGCGATCGGATAGGTGCAGTTGCGGAATACATTGTGATCGATCTCCAGATTGTGATGCCCGGCCTCAATGGCATAGCCATCCTCTAACAGGAACGAATTGTGATGAACGCGGATGGTCTTGGCCGATTCCGCGCCCTCGACCAGTGAGACGCAGGTGTTGAGGCGGTTGCCGGAAATTTCGCAATCCACCGGGTCGGAATTCCAGAGTTCCACCGCCATGTTGGTTTGTCCCTGTCCCCAAGCGCCTTGTTGGCGGAGATGGATGTCGTTGTCGTGGATGTGGACTCCTACCAACTTGGCCTTGTTACGGCCCAGCTCGAACCATTGGCCACTGAGACTCGTCCATACCGGAACCCAGGTCTTGATGCCATAAGCACCCCGTTTCTCGCGGATCGTGTTGTGGTGAATCTGGCAGTCTGTTAGATGACCGAGAAGCAGCGCCCCGGTGCAGGAATTTTGGTCCGGATGCGCGCAGTCGTCGAACTGGCAATCATGCACGCTTGAACTCGTGGCGTCCGATAGCCAGACCCCGGTGAACTCAAGCCCGCGCAGCTCGCAGTGGTGGATCTCCACATTGCGGACGCCCTGTGCCACGATGCCGGCATGGGCGCGCTTGTCGTCCGGCAGGCTGCCGATGATGGTGATGCCGGAAATGCCGGCATCGGCGGAATCCTTCATCTGGATCAGAAACGACGGGACATCGAATCCCATCGGGTTTCCGGTCAAGTCGCGGACTTTGTTCCAGCGGAAGATGGTTTTCCCCATGCCTGCGCCAACGATACTCACTCCCGGAGCCAGCACGCTGCTTTCCGTTTCCGCATACTCGCCAGCGGCGACACGGATGGTGTGCGTCCCGGCGGGGCTTGCCTTGCAGGCGGCAGAGAGCGTTCTGAACGCCGCTTGGGCGGTCTTGCCGTCGTTGGCATCATTGCCGGTTGGAGTCACGAAGATGTCCGCCGCTGGAAGGGTATTCGCGAGCGCAAGGAACAGGAAAATTGCGAGTCGCAAGTGAGTTTGTCGGATCATTTGATGGTTGATTGAATCGTGAACGGGTTAGATGGGATGAATGATTTCGGGTCCGGGCTTTGGAGTCTGGCAAGGAGGCGGGCGGTCTATCCACCGGGTTTCGGGGGCTCCGGTGGAATGATCTGGGTGAGGAACATCACCCGGGGCAATCCACCGGGCTCGGCGGGAGTCCCGATGAATACCATCTCCCGCCCGGAGGACTGGCCGAACAGGCGTGTTTCAAAAACGATTTGACCATTGGCATCGCCAATCAGGAAGGGCAGGAATCCGCCCTTTTCTGAAACATTCGATTTGACGACACTGATATCGCCTGCGGGCAACTTCGTGTTCCGGCCGCCAAACTTGACCTGCAGCGCACTGTTGGAGAAGTTGACAAACTTGAAAGTCCCGGGCGGAAAAGTGTTCAGAGAATCGTCCACTGCAATGAGTCTCAGCGGCAATCCGCCGGAATTGGGAACCGGGTAGATCACGAAAAGCATCCGTCGCGTCCCTGCGGCCAGTGGTGCCTTCCCGACCAGTTTGTAGGTTGTCGCGCCATTCGCGCCGGACTCCTTCACAAACAGCTCCAATCCGGTGGCCTGCTTGAGTGGATAAAGCTGTGAGCGGTTGCCGAGAGAGAATTCGAGCGGCAGGTAGCTTTTCCCGTCGAGGTAGAAAACCTCTGGAATCGGAAGCGGTTCCCAGACCAGGCACGAGAATTCCACTCCGGGCGTTTCGGGGGTGGATTGGGCGCGTAAAAGCGCGGGACATGCCGCCAACAGGAGAACGCCTGCAAAAACAAGGTATAGGAGAGACCGCGGGGACATTTGGTCGGGGGATTGCATGTTATTTGCGGGAAGCGGGTTTCTGAATGGAGGTGGGATTGGCGGCGGGCGTGTCCGATGAAAATTTCATCCCCAGCTCGGTTTGAGGGTTCACACTTCATTTGGAACCACCCAGCGGAACCGGACAAGTTGGAATCTGCGGCCGAATTTCTGATTGATGGGATTGAGGGTGGGGCCGGTGGCGGATGCCTCGTCCCACGGCTCGTTGTTGGCGGCGTCCGTGGCAGGGTCCATGTATTCCGGGACGCGTTGCACCACTCCCTCGCAAGTGGCCTTGGCCAGGATTTGAGTGCCGTCCTTGGATCTCGCCTCGCCATAGCCACGGATGCGGAAGGTGTCGGATCTCGCCGCCAAACGGGGGGCGAGCGGGAGCAATACATCTGCCTGGGTGATATCCGTCGGGATGCCGGTGGTGGTCTTGCGGCTTCCGACCGGACCGGGATCGGGCAAGTAGTTGGCGATCACACCGGTATAGACGGGCGCGACACCGCCGGCTCCGGTTTTGACTGCGGAGTTGATATTGGCGGCTTCGATGGCGGCCTGCAGTGCTCCCATATAGTTTTCCGCGGTCTTGGGTGTGCCGACCCGGTGGTTGATAAAGTCCGACAGGCTCATGAACGGGCCGCGCAGTTTGACTTGTTTGACGATTTCCGTAGCGAGCGTCGATACCTGGGTGTCACTCAAGCGGGAAAATCCCGACCAGAACGCGGCGGCACCATTCCCCGGGGCCGCCGGTGAGGTGCCGGATGGAAACGGACTGCCCGGGCTGCCATCGGTGCCGCCGGATTGGGCGTAGCTGATGGCCAGATTGCGGCTGGCCCGCAGGAAGGCCGTCCATGCCGCAAGCGAGGTGGAGTTCACGTTGAAGACACCATCAATCAGGCTGTAGGCACCCATTTTCTTGTAGCCGTCATCCGCAGCGAGTGCCGCGCTGGCGGTGGCGGCGGTCTGGCCCGGAGGAAGATACGGGCGCAACACCGGATTGGCATTGGCACTCCGATGGTCGGCGGAGAAGAAGTTGTCCAGCGTCTGCTGGAGGCTACCCGTCGCGGTATAGCCACTGCCGGTGATGGTGAACTCCGGCGCGATGCCGGACAGATAGTAGCGGTCGAACAAGGCATCGTTGATCAACCAGGAGCTGTCCGCCGCCGTGGGCCTGCCCCATGTGTCTGGGTATTGCCTTACGGCATCATACGGTGCAACGGGCGACACGAAAACGCTCGACCAGGAATTGCCAACCGCATGATAGGGCTCCGAGAAGCGCGTTGAAAGGGCCGCATGCGAGAATGAGGCGAGCGAGAAAAGCGGAGCGGACGGGATATCCGACATCGGCACCGCGGTTGAGCCGGACGAGCAGCTCGCGCCCCAGAAGCCATTGTTGAGCCTGGTCGCCGGGAAGTTGATCGCGCACTCCTGGAGCAACGCGTTGGCCCCGCCTGCCCGGTTCACCATGCTGAAAATCTGGTTCAGGTTGCAGGGCCGCCACATGTCATTGATGGTGCTTCCGACCGGCGCGGGGTTGAACTGTGAAAAGACTTCCACCGGATTCGGGTGTTTTCCCGCATAACTCGCCGGTTTGGCGAGGTAGGTGACGATGCCGAAGAAGTTCTTCGTGTTCACCATTGTACTTGCGGCATAGGGCCCGACTGGCGGCACTCCCACATTCTGCCCGGGATAATAGTATTCGGGAACCATGGTGGACCCCAAGCTGTTGCTGTCGATGGCCTGGATTTCGTCGCCGAGTTTGGTGTTATCGACAAGATCCATGGCCCTCGTGCCCGGGGCGGGCAGATGGGTCCGCAGCCAGAACCAGTTGTTATTTCTCTGCACTTCCCCCAACTGGTCCTTCGGATCATATTCACTGGAATAACTGAATTCCACTTTGTCAGTCGCGTTGAGCGGAACCTCCTGCCAAGTGATGGTGGTTGGATTGGCGGGGTCCACGGTTGGAATCTTGGTCAGGATCACGCCGGATGCGTTGTCGGTATTGGTGCCGGGGGTGGCCTCATCGTTGAAGGTATTGGCCGAAGCGCTGCGGTTCGATGAGGGAGAAACCACAATGACTTCACCGGGAGCCATCGTCAGATCAGAAACAAGATAGGTGAGCGGCCGGGTTTGTGTCTTTCCCGTCGCATGGGCGGCAAGGTAATTTTTGGCGACACTCGGACCATACTGTTTCCGCAGCCCCCCCTGCGGAGTCACGAAGAAGGTAATGTTTCCGGGAAAACCGTGTTCGGCCACGATCGCGAGTCTCTCCGCCTTCAAGGTCCGGTTGTAAGGATTCCAGAGATAGAAAAACGGGTCGATTCCGAGTCCCAGCTTGGAATCCTTGGAGATCGCGCTGAACAAACAAACCGAACCCAGGATCACCGGCGCGTAGTTGCTTCTCGCGGGGCGGAAGATGTAGGTATCGCCATGGCTGCCGTTGTTGGTTTCCGAATCCCAGCTATCGGCATTGGCAGAGTTAGCGCAAGTCGCCCTGCCCAACGTGTAATTCGCATCTTTCGCGCTGGCATTCGGGTAGTAGGCGCGCGCGGCGAGGGTGTAATTTCCGCCCGACCCGCTGAGTCTCTTGTAGAGGTTGGCATAATCCCGGAGAGCCCACCAGTTCGGCCCTCTGACGACGGACGTGTCTGATGTGATGTTGAGGGAGAAAGCGGTGCCGGAACTCTTGGTATCCCGGTAGAGAAAGCGCTCTTTGATGCCGCCCATCCCAAACGCGGCCTGTGGCGCGGTAAGGCGGTCGTTGCCACCGACGAATTCGCCGTCCTGTTTGTTGAATTTCGCGGGTTGCGAGGTCGCGGTCAGATCCGCCGTGCCGTCCATCTCGAAGGCGAGGCTGAGGTCGCGGCGAAGTCCGCCTTTCTTGACATCGGCCACTACCCCGGAACTGCCAAGAGTAACATCGTGGCGCACGCTTTGGAGCCAAGCCCTTTGGCTGTCTGGATCGTCCATCACCAGCGGCATGTCGGTGGCACTGAGTGCCTTGTCGAGGTTGTGGAGCCAGGGATTACCGTTTGATTTCGTAACCGGGTAGCTTGTTTTACCCGAGAAGGGTCTGGCAAAGCTGCCGTGGTCCGGCCCGGGAGCCGCCGCCAGTCGCGCCGTCTGTTTGCGCTCGGCGCTGGTGGACATCGCTTCGCTCCAGCCCAGATCCGCTTTGATCCCCTCGTCCGCCACCCAGTAGGCATAGGAACCGTTCGAAACGGGGTCGGTGATTTTCATCTTGGGGACTTTGACGGACGAATTGGCATCCTTGCCGGCGAATAGCAGCACGTCATCTGTGCCGGCGGCGGCCGTGGCATCGGCGATGGCGGTGGGGGAATCCGAGACCAGCCAGCGCACGAACGCCTTGGTGTCCGGCTTGGCGGGGCTGAACGCGCTGGTGTCCCATACGCCCGCCCATTGGGCGCGGCCCGCCGTGGCTGGTTTGGAGGCGGGCAGGATTTCCGCCGCCGCCGTGATCCGCTGGTCGGGCCCTGCGGCTTTCTGGAGTTCGCCGATCGCCAGCATCAAAGCCAGACGGGCATTGGCTCGCGCCGTCGCCATGGCTTCTCCCTGACTCGACTGACGCAGTGAGACGCTTGAAAGCGCGAGGAAACCCACCGCGATGATCGTAAGCAGGACCATCAGCGAAAGCGTGACGATCAGCGCAAAGCCGCATTCTGCCGCACTCTGGAATCGTGCTGGTGATGGATTTTTCATTGGAGGGATATTGAGTTTACATGTATTTCACTGGCGGACGGCATCGCGCGCGGCGGTGGCCTGGTGGAGTTCGGCGAAGGACTCCACCAAGGCGAAGGCCGACTCGCCCTGTCGGGTGCGGCAAGCGCTTCGCCAGAGCGGTGGATAGCCCTGCGGCAGCACATCGAACCGGTTGCCGTTGTAAACCGCACCCGGAACCATCACGTATCCCGCCGGATCCCAATCCGAAAAATCCATGACATAGGAAATGTTGGCCGCCTTGGACTCCCCTTCCAGCAGTTTCACAGTGAGTGTGATGTTCTCGCAGTCCGTTCGCCCGGGCACAGCCTGGGTTTGGGTTTCGCGGCTCCACAAGCTGCCAGCCACACGAGACATCCCCCGGTTTGGCAGCGAAACGGTCTCCGTGCCGTTGCTCGACTGATAACTGAACAAGACCGTATTCGGCTCCGCCGCCAGCGCTTCCAAAAAAACCAGGCAGCAGGACAACAGAGAGTTCCGCATGCGAATTTTCCTCATGAATGATACTATGTTCGCAGGTTGGAAATGGGGCTGAATGAATGACGTGAAAAGAGCGGAGCCCGGGAACTGAATACCGAACACCGCTGCTGAATTACCTCCTTCCAGAGGCAATATGTTTTGGAAAAAATGATTTCCGATCCCGATTCTCAGCTCCTGCGCCGACGCAGTAAGGCGAGCAGGCCGAGGCAGCCGAGAAGAGCGGTGCGGGGTTCGGGGACGGACGCGACCACGAAGTCATCGATAAAGCCATTGTATTTTTGGGTGCCCGAGGACGTGGCCAAGAGGCTTGTAGTTGACCAATCTGGGACAACAGCGCTCGTAACATCGGAGCCAACTTGAGTCCACGTTCCATTCGCGGCGGTATCCACCCAGAACGAATAAACGCCGCCCGACCTCTGGATCATCAGCCCTTGGGAATCATAGTTGCCTTCGACAGCAGATGTGCCAATAGTGGTGCCGTCAACTTCCGCATAGAAGCTGCCAAGGTTGCCACCGCCATTGCCGCTAATCCCAAGGATCAATGAAGGGCCTACTGTGAGAATTGTCATTGCGCTTTTGTCGCTCGTGAAAGACGAAGCATAAATGCTGATCTGGAAATCGTCAGTCGCCATTCCCGTGGTGTTGGTCATGCCTGTGGCATAGGCACCGTTCCAATTGAAGAGGGACTTGGTGCTGCCCGGAGCGATTGGATCCCAGCCCTCTCCGCCAGAGGAAGGCGGCGCGGAAATCGTGCTCATGATCCGGCCATTGCCCGAGGAATCCGTCGTAAAATCGACGTAGGCGGCACTGGGATTGGCTGTGGGGCCGGAAGGATCATCAAAGTTATAGCGAGCCTCGGTGAAGGTCGTGGTCAGAAGGGTTGCTGCGCTTGTTTGACTTGCCAGTCCGAAGATGGCTGCGGGGGCGAGTGCCGCTAGTAGATAGCGTTGTTTTGTTTTCATGTTTCAATGGTTCCTTTTAGTTTCGTTTGTTTTCTATTTCTTGATCTTTGGGGGACTTCCATGATCTCCACTGCGTTAGAAAGGCCGAGAGACGTCGGAAAAATCACCCCGTCATTTGAGAACCGGATTTCACAAGGCGGAACCGCCACCAAAAGTGGATTATTTCCAATCATGGTAGTGTCCGACGCTGACCTGAGTGGGACCTTGCTTGGTCGGTCGGGCGCATGAGGTTCAGCGGATCAGTTTCTTCGCTTCGTCGTAGAAGGAGAGGGTGATCGCACTGTCCCACCATAAGGCGGATAGATCTTCGGATTGCGGGTTTGCGAAACTTTCCCGAATTACGGGAATCGAACTCGAAACCTGGGAGAAAATGGCACGAGCTTCATTGGAGCGTCCCAATTTCCATGTAGCCAAGGCTTCGAGCATGTCTGCAAGGGCGTTGCGAGCCGGATTCCACGGAATGTCCATGACACGGGTGTGGCGCACGGAGGTGATCACTCCCTCGAAGTCGCCGCTGCGGTAGTACCAGAGGCCGAGGGAAACGCAACTCCATGCCTTGAGATTCCGTTCAATGGTTTCAACAGGGCGTTCCTGCGGGATGGAGGAGCGTAGCACATCCGCCAGCGGGGATAAGGTGTGCAGGGTGGCGTCGTCCACCGGACGGAGCAGGGCCAGTTTGAGAACCTGCTCCGCGACGTGGGGTTCGCGGGATTTTGAAAAGCGCTCTAGAGTGATCGCACGGATATGTTCGTAGCGCGCCCAATCACCGGCACGGCACACGGCACCGACCGCGTAGAGCGTGCCTAGCGAGATATCCGCGCTATCGGATGAGTCCACGCTGAGGTGCGACTCTGCCAGCGATGCATAGCGGTGGGCCGCCTGCGGCCAGCGACCGGCCAGCCGGTGCCAGTCGCCGAGTTTGGCGAAGACGTCCTTGGCTTCGAGGGATGAGGGGATCATCCCCGGACGAATCCCCGCCACCAATGCGTCGGCCTCTTCCGTGTGGGCGTAGGAGAGTCGCACGGCGGCCTGCGCGCAGAGTTCCCCGGCTTCCGCTCGTTCCCGAAGATGCGCCTCGGCGGCGCGCGCCTGCTCGGCCTCGGAGCGCAGTCGGGATTGCTCGCGCCGGGCTTCGGCCTCGCGGATAAACAACCAGCTCGAGGTGCTGAAACCCGCAGCAAGCAAAGTGAATGCAAGTGCTCCGGAGGCAAACGCCAGACGATTGCGCCGGATTAGTTTGGCCAGCCGGTATCCGCGGTGAGGCGGGCGTGCCATCACCGGTTCGTGTTGGAGGTGGCGCTGGATGTCCATCGCCAGTCCGGCGGCGGTGGCGTAACGCGCCTGTCGGCACGGCGAGGTCGCTTTGGAAATTATCGCATCAAGATCCCCGCGCAAGGCGGCAAGCAAGCGAGTTGGCGACATGCCCCGGGAGTTTGCGATTTCCAAACGTTCAGGCTCTGCCACTCCGGCGACCGCTTGCGACATCGTGCTTTTCCCCGCCCCGTCACTCGATCCCGCCAGGAGTTCACGCAGCACCACACCGAGCGCGTAAATGTCAGTGCGGGTATCGATGTCCGCCTCTCCTGCGGCTTGTTCCGGACTCATGAACGCCGGAGTGCCTGCCGCCATCGCTGACAAACCGTCTTCTCCTTCACCCACGGCCGATGAGATGCCGAAATCGATGACCTTCACCATCGCTTGGCCGGTGGCCGTGATGACCAGAAGATTGCCTGGTTTGATATCGCGATGGATGACGCCCTTCTGGTGGGCGTGCTGGATGGCCTCGCAGACTTGCAGGAAAAGTTCGAGCCGCTGGCGGATGGGGTAGTGGCCATCGTCGCAGAAATCCGTGATTTTCCGGCCTTCCAGCATTTCCATGATGAAATAAGGCCGTCCGTCCCGCGTGGTACCTGCGTCATGAATGACCGCGATGTTCGGGTGGCTCATCAGCGCGAGTGACTGGCTCTCGCGGCGGAATGCAGCCAGAAAATCCGGCGTTTCCAGACCGGCACGAAGCACCTTGATTGCCACCCTGCGGCTGATCGGTTCAAGCTGATCGGCCAGGAAAACCTCACCGCCGCCACCGCCACCGATCCGGCGGAGCACGTGGAAACGACCCGCAATGCCCGCGGGCATTTCCACCCCATCAAAGGTCTCCGTCAGACATTTTTCCAAAAATGAATCGTCTCCCTCGATGTCGGCAGCGACCCGTGCACGCACGGCGGATGCACTTTCAAACCACACCGAAAACCCGGCTTCCGCTTCCAACATGGCGCGCAAACGCGCCAGCATTTCCGGTTCATAGCGGAGCGTCCATGTCAGGAAATCCTCCCGTTCCGCCGGGTCGTCCATCTGGCGGACCGCTTCGAAGAGCAGAACTTCGTATGAGGTCGGCAGGCTCATGGCGCATTATCACGGCTGCGTTCACGGATCAGCGCCAGCAGGCGGGCGCGGGCGTAGGTCCAGTGCCGCTCGACGGAGCGCAGGCTGGTCCCGAGCATGGTGGCCACCTCGGCGTTTTCCAAACCCGCAAAAAACTTCAATTGCACGATCTTCGCGCAGAATGAATCTGTCCTTTCGAGTTCGGTCAGGCATTCATCGACTAGCAGGATGTGGTCTTCCTCAAACGTTCCCATCTGGGAAATTTCCAGCATTTCAACCGGCAGCCCGCCACCCCGTTTCATGGCCAATTTCTGGCGCACCCGATCCACAAGCACATTTCGCATGGCCATCGCCGCAGCTCGGTAGAAATGAGCGCGATCTTGCCATTCGCCGATCCCTCGCTCGGACAAGCGCAGCCAGGCTTCGTGCACCAATGCCGTCGCTTGCAAGGTCATCATCGCATCGCCCTGCCCCGCGAGTTTTTTGGCCGCGAGCAGTCTCAGCTCCTCATAGACCAGCAGCAACAGCGACTCGGGTGTGGTGTCGTTCTCGAACTGCTTGTCTTGAGGAGGATGCATGTGGCGATGGACTGTCTGAGACTGCATTTGCCCAGTGATTTTCGGTTGATAGAAACAAGGGAGAGATCAGTTGGAACCGCCCCAACCTTGACGGGTCGGGTCGTCATACAGCCCGATTTCGCTGAAAGGTATGAGCCGCAGGCCGATGGCGGCGAAGAGTCCGGGGGATGAGCCACGGTTCAAATCATTGCCAATAACAAATCCCGGATCCTCGGCGCGGATGGCATTGGCCACGCGGTCGTAGGCCTCCGGCGACCATGCGATATCCTGGCCGCAGCGGATGATGGCGTTGCGCCAGAGGTAATTCAGGTTCGGGGTCTCATACATGCGGTCGAGATCCGGGTAGCGGGCGCGGTAGAGGTCGTTGAGGATGAATTCCTTCGGCGGGTTGGGTGAACGGTTGTTTTTCCATGCGTGGTTCCACCCTCCATAACCACCGCTCACGGCGACCTGGCAATCAAGGAACAGGTTGTTGTCGATGATGTTGTCCTTGCCGCAATTCATCTGGATGCCGCCGAAGCCGCGTCCGGCGCGCAGGAAAACATTACCATAAACCGTCATACCGCTGATAATATCATCGAAACGGATGCCACCTTGTCCAGCGTGTTGTTTCGCGCCATCGCCGATGTCGATGAACGCATTGTGGCGGAACACGATGCCACGGTAGCTGGGGCTGGTGTAGATATCGACCGCGCCTTGGTCGTCGGACTCCAGCACCACTTTGCGAAACTCGTTGTATTCGATGAGGTGGTCGTTCCCTTCGATGCGCATGGCGCTGCTGGGGGCGTTTTCAAAATGGCAATGGGCGACGCGGTTGCCTACGCCTTCGAGTTGCACGGCGGGCGTGTAGGTGCGGTCGAGGCGACCGAAATCGCGGATGCGGCAGTTGGCGATGACATGATCGCCCCGAGTGAGAGTGGGGCGGTCGCCGCCGATGATTTCGGTGCCGCGGCGGCCTATGGTATGGATGTCGCAGCCGATGATCCGGTTGCGGAAACCTCCGTTGACGACAATGCCGTTCCCGCCCATGCGGCGCACGGTGCAGCCTGCGATCAACAGGTCGCTGCTGTTCTTGAACTCGATACCGTGGAAACGCCCGCAATCCATGACCAGCCCTTCCAGCCGGATGTGGCTCAGGTTTTCCCCGGCGAGCATCGGCCCGGACAGCATCGAAAGCTCAATGGTGGCGGATTCAGGAGGGGCTGAGGGATACCAATAAAGCTGCCCGACATTCCGGTCGAGATACCACTCGCCGGGTTGATCGATTTCCTCCAGCAGGTTGAAGGCATGATAGATGATGCCCTCTTTGTCGGACATGCTGTAGTTGTAGCGGACGGCGGTGGTGAGGGATCGCGCGGACGGGTCGATGCGTCCGATCGGCAGCGTGCAATCGGCCCAGCGGTGGCGGAAAAACCCGAAGATCCAGCCGTCAGGAGCCGTGGTCCAGCGGGCGTGGCGGTCATCGAGATATTCAAACGACGACGGATTTTGCTCTGTTCCGGGTTCGATCAGTTTGCCGGCTTGCACGAAGCCCTGGTTCGGCCAGCGCGCCAAGGTCTGCGGCTTGCCGTTGACAAACAATTCGAGTGTGGGCGGGGAATCACCCTGCGCCCAGCCGCGGATGGCGAGTTGGCCGTAATCCGTGATGCCAATCGCCTTGAGATCGCATTCCAGCACCTTGCCGCGCGCTTCCTCGGGAAGGCGGTTGAGAATGGCGGCATCCGAGATTTGTCGAAAGCCCTGCAGCTTGACACCACCGTGCAGGATCGATTTTCCAGGCTCTGCCGCGCGGATGACGACCGGAGCTGCGGCTGTGCCGTTATTTCCGGCGTTGAGCGCGATGGTTTTGGAAACCGGATAGGTTCCCGGAGCGAGTATGATGTGAGTGCCAGCGCCGGTGTTTTCCGGCTTGGATGCGGCATCGAGCGCTTCCTGCAGTGAGCCGAATGGTTTTTCCCCGGAACCGTCTCCGGCGGGAACCGCGTTTGGCGCGACGTGGAGAACTCGGGCTGCTTGTGGAGCCGGAGCAATTCGCACACGGCTGGCCTCGGGATCGCGGGCGGGGAGTCCTTGCTGGAGTCGGGCCACCTCCGATAGGAGAGAACCCGCCTCGTCACGGTGAACCTGCGGGTATTCCTGCCGCGCGGCAATGGCTTCCAATTCCGTTCGCGCGGCATCGTATTGCTTTGCTTCGATGAAACCCCGAGCCTTGCGCAGGTGGGCGATGCTCCGCCAATGGGCGGGAAGTGACGGATGCGCAACCAACGGAGCCAACGCGCCATGCACACCTTCCCAATCGCCGCGCTGCCAAGCGGTATCGGCCGTTGTGCAGGATTGCTCGAATAGCTGTTTGAACTCATCCGGCGTTGAAAACGCATTCGTGATGAGCAGTAAGGCGCAGCAAGTCGTAGTTCGGAATGTTCTCATCATTTTTGGAAAAATCTCCGCGAGCCTACTTTTCGGAAAGCCATCATCTTTCGCCGATTCGCTTCGGTAGGAGTCTTTCTAAATCAGCCTACCTCCGTTTTTTCCTCCGCCGGGGCCGAGTTGGATGAGGTGGTCGGCGGTGGCGATAACATCCGGGTGGTGCTCGATGATGAGGACGGAGTGGCCGGTGTCGCGGAGGCGGAAGATGGCTTTGAGGAGCTTTTCCACATCGCCAAAGTGGAGTCCGGTGGTGGGTTCGTCGAAGAGGTAGAGGGTGTGCGGGGATTCGGGCTTGGAAATTTCCAAGGCGAGCTTGAGCCGCTGGGATTCGCCGCCGGAAAGGGTGTTGCCGGCTTGTCCGAGGGAAAGGTAGCCGAGGCCGAGCTCGTCCATGGTGTGGAGCAGGCGGTAGAGTTTGGGGATGGGGCGGAAGTGGGCTTTCGCCTCGGCGACGGACATTTCCAAGATCTGGGCGATGGATTTTCCCTTGTAGGTGATTTCGAGGGTTTCGCGGTTGAAGCGTTTCCCGAGGCAGGCGGGGCATTCCGTCCATGCGTCGGGGAGGAAATGCATCTCGATCTTGAGCTTCCCGTTGCCCTGGCAGCGCTCGCAGCGGCCGCCCTTGGCGTTGAAGGAAAAGCGGGCTTTGCTGTAGCCTCGCTGCTTCGCGAGCGGGAGCTTGGCGAAAAGGTCGCGGATCAGCTCGAAGGCTCCGATGAAAGTGGCGGGGTTCGAGCGCGGGGAGCGGCCGATGGAGGATTGGTCGCAGAGGACGAATTTCTCGATGTGCTCCATGCCGGTGATGGAGTCGTGCTCGCCGGGTGTTTCCGTGGCGTTGTGGAAACGCTTCGCGAGGGCTTTGGCGAGAATGCCATTGATCAGGGTGGATTTCCCGCTGCCGGAGGGGCCGGAGACGACGACGACTTTGCCGAGGGGGATGGTGACGGTGAGGTTTTGCAGGTTGTTTTGGCGGGCGCCTTGAATGACGATTGATGATTGTTGATTTTGGATTTTTGATTGGCTCGGGACGAATCTTGGGATTTCTCCTCGCAGCCAATGCCCGGTGGGGGAGTTGATTTCCGAGGTGTTTCCGTAGGCGAGGATTTCGCCGCCTTGCATTCCCGCGCCGGGGCCCATGTCGATGAGGTGGTCGGCGGCGCGGATGATGTCTTCGTCATGTTCTACTACGACCACCGTATTTCCGAGATCGCGGAGGCGGGTCATCGCGGTGATGAGGCGGGCGGTGTCGGAGGAATGGAGGCCGATGGACGGCTCGTCGAGGACGTAGATGACACCGGAAAGTCCGGCACCGAGCTGGGTGGCGAGCTTGATGCGCTGGACTTCGCCGCCGGACAGGGTGCCGGAGGAGCGGTCGAGCGTGAGGTAATCGAGGCCGACTTCTTCGAGAAAGCTGAGGCGTTTTTCGACTTCGGCGGCTAGCTCGCCGAGGGGTTGTGGTGCTGATTTCAGGGCGGTGATCCACTCTTTCGCTTCGGAAATTCCCAGTTGGCAGAATTGCATGATGCCTAAAGGGGGGCGACCGGAGATTGACTGCGTCCGTCCAGAGTGGGCTTCGCCGGAATGATGGAGTCGCTCACGCTCCAACTGGATTGCCCCCACTTTTACGTGCTGAATTTCATTTTTGAGGCGCAGGTTTCCGCAGGTCTTGCAGCCGATGCCTTCGCAGGCGGGGCAGGCTCCTTCGAGGGTGTTGAAGGAAAAATGGCGGGGGGAGAGATCTCCGAAAATCTCGCCGGTGCGGGGGTTGCGGTAGGAGGTTTGGAAGGTGAGTTCGCGGTAGTCGGGCTCGCCGGGTTTCTGCAAGAGGACTTTGGATTCCGCTCCGCAGAGGCGGAGGGCGAGTTCGATGGAGTCGGCGAGGCGGGCGGCGATGCCCTCGCGGATGACGAGGCGGTCGATGACGATGTCGATCTTGTTTGTGGCGTTTTCTTCGAACGTGACCTCGGTAATCTCTTTGATCTCGCCGTTCAGGCGGATGCGGATGAAGCCCTGCCGCTGGAGGTCTCCCATCAGGCGCTCCGGCTCGGCGGTTTCCTCCTCGGGGACGGCGGCGAGGATGATGAGTTTGGAGCCTTCGGGCTGGGCGGAGAGTTCGGCGATGATTTCCGACGGGCCCATGCGGGTCATGGCTTTCCCCGTTTCGGGATCATGCGGGACACCGGCGGCGGCCCAGAGGATGCGGAGGTAATCGTAGATTTCCGTGGCGGAGGCGACGGTGGATCGCGGGGAAAGGCCGCCGACGCGTTGTTCGATGGCGATGGCGGGGTTGAGGCCTTCGATGGAATCGACGTCCGGCTTTTCCAACTGCGCGAGAAACTGCCGGGCATACACGGAGAGCGACTCGACGTAGCGGCGTTGCCCTTCGGCGTAGAGGGTGTCGAACGCGAGCGAGGATTTCCCCGAACCCGACGGCCCGGTGATCACCGTGAGTTTCCCCTTCGGGATGGCGACCGTGAGGTTTTTCAGGTGATGCTGGCGCGCGCCGCGGATGAGGATGTGATCCATGTGGTGGAAACTTTAAATTTTAAACATTAAACCTCAAGGAAGAGGATTTTCGGTTGCGGACAATCGCTCATCGGGGAGAATGGCGCTGAAATGAGCAAACCGAAGATAGGAATGGTGGGCGTGGGACGCATGGGCGCGAACATCGCGCGGCGTCTCGCGGATCTGGGGTATGAGATCGCGGCGGTATATGATTCGCATCACCCTGTGGCAGAGTCCGTAGCGGGTGAACTCGGGGCAAAGGCAACGGAATCGCTGGCGGAAGTTTCCGCGCTTTCGGATGTGGTCTTCACGGTCGTCACGGATGACCATGCCATGGACGCGATTTTCACGGGGGCGGGTTCGCTTTTGGAACACGCCGTCGGGAAAACCTTCATCAACTGCGCCACGGTGAGTCCGGAATCGCATGAGAAGGCGGCCGCGGCGGCGGCGAAGGCCGGGGCGGAAACGCTGGCGGCGAGCATGGCCTCCTCGATCCCGCAGGCACGGCAGGGCACGCTATACCTGATGGTCGGCGGGGATGAGGCGACCTACACCGCGAACGAGGCGCTTTTGAAAGACATTTCCTCCGCGCTCCGTTACGTCGGCCCGGTGGGTAACGCGGCGAAGATCAAGGCGCTGGTGAACATGGTGATGAACATCAACACGGCGGGTCTCGCCGAGGGGCTGGGGCTTGGAAAGGCATTGGGGATCGATCTCGATGTGCTGATGGAAATTTTTTCCCAGACCGGCGCGAACTCGCGGGTGCTGCAGACCGACGGCGCGGACATGGTCACGCGCGAGCACGATTGCTTTTTCTCCGCCTCGCACGCCGCGAAGGACAGCGGGATCGCGAACGCGATGGCAAAAGCGGCGGGCGTGCATGTGCCGCTCTCTTATGCCACTGAGGCGCAATACCGCAAACTGATCGAGCTCGAACTCGGCGAACTCGACAAATCCGCCGTCGCGGAACTCACCTTTCCCGGACGCGCGGGAGACAAGCTCTGAACCATCATGCCAGGCTCAAGTGAAATACGGAACAATCAGGGTGAGCGGCTTGATGTCGCGTTCCACGGCGGCACCAAACCCGGCGCGCTCGTCGTTCTCGGCCACGGCGTGACGGGCAACAAGGACAGGCCGTTGCTTGTCGCGGTGGCGGAGGGTTTGGCGGCGAGGGGCTGGCCGTGCCTGCGGATTTCCTTTTCCGGCAACGGCGATTCCGAGGGGAAATTCGAGGAGTCCACGATCACCAAGGAAGTCGCCGACCTTGCTGCGGTTCTCGCGACCGTCCCGCAGGAAAAACGGATCGCCTACATCGGGCACAGCATGGGCGCGGCGGTCGGGGTGATCGCGGCTTCGCGGCGGATGGATATCCAGGCTCTCGTTTCACTGGCCGGCATGACGCACACGGCGGATTTCGTGCAGCGCGAGTTCGGCGATGTGGAGCCGGGAAAAGGCTTCATGTGGGACGACGAGGATTGCCCTCTTTCCGAAGCCTATGTGGAGGATCTGCAAACGATCGGCGACACCTTGGATGCGGCGTCGCAGATCAACCAGCCGTGGCTGCTCATCCACGGAACGGCGGATGATGTGGTTCCGTTGAAAGACAGCCGCGATGCCTTCGAGGCCGCGACTTGCCGGAAGGAACTGCTGGAAATAGCCGATGCCGGACATGGCTTCGGGGAAGACAGTTACGCCCGAATCGTAGAGGCGGTGGATGTCTTTCTCGACAGTTGCTTTGGTTGAGCCGTGACAGTTATTCCGGCTCCAGCATGATCGAAACCGCATCGTGATCCGATGCTTCGCGGGGAACGGGAATCACCTTGGCCTGTGTCTCCTTGAAGCCGATGGTCAATATGTAGTCGAAAGTGGTGGGCTTGAATTGTGGCGCGAAAGGGTTGGTGTGCCAGGTAAGTCGCTGCTCCTTGGGGGTTTTGTCCCAAGTGTTGCGGTAACCTCCTTCCAGAAGATCGGCCACAGCCGTGCATTTCGGGAACTGTCCGTCATGGTTCGTATTGAAGTCGCCGCCGATGAGCCAACCCATGATCTTTCGCCCCGCGTAGCGTTTCTCCATCTCCGCTTTGTGGGAAAGGAGCTGCCGGGCGCTTTCGGCGCGCATACTTGCCACGCCCTGCTCTCCTTCGGGTGTTTCGCTACCACGATTGCTCTTCAGGTGGACGGAATAAACCATGATCAGGCCGCCGTCCGGATGGTTGAGCGCGGCGAAGGCAAATCCACGGGGCGGGTGAACCAGATCCGCGCCTGCCTTGAAATTCTCGAAAAACGCGGAGTCTGCGGTCAGGTTCGAGGCGATCGCCACCTGCTGCGGCGGGAGGTCGTTGCTTTCGTGATTCACGAAGCGGCTGCACACATGCACGGTCAATTTGCCAGGCATCGAGGAAACAACTTTCTCAAAGGCCATCTCGTCGATGATCTCTTGCGCGAGGAGGATGTCTGGTTGGATCGCGGCCAGTTGTTCAGCGACCAATTTCGTCTGCTTTTCCTTCTCTCCCTCCTTCGGCTTTGGATTGCCGCCGGGGAACCATTCGATATTCCATGAAAGTAATTCGAGCGGTTCCGCGGAAAGCTGCGTGGGGATAAAAAAGCCGAGGACTGCGGCGATGAGCTGGAAGTGTCTCAGACTGGTCATTCGTTTCGGCTTATGCTTACCACTATTCGTTGGGGGGCGGTGAAGCAAACGATTTCCCGTGACGGTTTGCGGCTTGCAGGTTGGCATGGGGATTGCCAGCCTCTGCTCACATGAAGCAATCCTCAGTCTTGCGCCGTTATTTGGCCGCTCTCCTCTGCTCGCTTTTCACCTGTGGGTTTGCCATGGCGCAGGCAACGCCTGCTGAAGTGGTGCCGGAGAAGTCACTCGACCAGAAAATCGACGAGTGGTTCGGAAAAGTGACAGGGCCGTTTGTAAACGTGATATTTTACCCGATCGCCACCGATATCGATGCGGAGAAGGTTTCCAAAATGCCGGAAAACCTGACTCTGACTGCTCCTGGATCGGCGGACATGTGGTATTTCCGTCCTGATGGTAACAGCGCATGGCAGCGAGTGACGGTCAGCAAGGGCAAAGGCGGTCTGGAATGCTCCGAGCTGGGAATGGCGGAGAAACCGACCGGCTCGCTCAAACCTTTTTCCGGCCAATGGACACCTGCGAAGCTGAAGTCCTTCCTGGTGATTTTCTGGCTGGCTGCCGCCGGGATCATTCTGACTCTCGTTTTCAAGTTCATCAACATCCGCGCCTTCGGCCTCGCCATGCGGACGGTGCGCGGAAAATATAGCCAAGCAAGTGATCCGGGTTCGGTGACTCATTTCCAGGCACTGACCGCCGCCGTCTCCGGCACCGTGGGTCTCGGCAACATCGCGGGCGTGGCGATCGGTATCCACAGCGGCGGCCCGGGGGTTGCGTTCTGGCTTTTCCTCAGCGGCTTTCTGGGCATGTCCACGAAATTTGCGGAATGCACACTCGGCGTGAAATACCGCATCTTCGATACGGAAGGGCGCGTCCATGGCGGGCCGATGTATTACCTGCGGCTCGGTTTGGAACAGCGGGGTCTGAAATCGCTGGGCATGGTGCTGGCGTTTTTCTTCGCAATTTTCTGCGTGTTCGCCTCCTTCGGTGGCGGGAACATTTTCCAGGTGAATCAGGTCACCACCCAGCTGATCAATATCACAGGCGGGGAGTCATCGTTCTTTTTCGACAAGCAGTGGATCTTCGGACTCATCATGGCGCTCATGACCGCGCTGGTCATCATCGGCGGCATCAAGGGCATCGCCAAGGTGACGGACAAGCTGGTGCCGCTGATGTGTGTGACCTATGTCGTGAGTTGCCTGCTGGTGCTGTTGGTCGATGCGTCGCATATCATCCCGGCCTTGCAGATGATCGTTGCCGAGGCTTTCCAGCCGCGTGCCGCGATCACCGGCGGGCTGGTGGCGGCGTTCATCTGGGGGATGCGCCGCGCCACTTTCTCGAACGAGGCTGGCATCGGATCCGCGCCAATCGCGCACGCGGCTGCCAAAACACGGAGGCCGGCATCGGAAGGGGTAGTGGCTCTGCTGGAGCCGTTCATCGATACGGTGGTGATCTGCACGATGACCTCGCTGGTGCTTTGTGTAACCATGGACTTCAAGGGCGACTCCGCGGACTACTCGATCAACGGCCATTCCTATGTGCTGGGTGCCGCAGGGACGGGATGGAAAGAAGGAATCGCGATGACTTCCGCCGCTTTCGAAACGATCCATTACTCGTTCAAATATGTCTTGTTCCTTTGTGTGTTCCTGTTCGCGTTCTCGACCCTGATCACGTGGAGTTATTACGGCCTGCAGGCATGGCAATACCTCTTCGGGAAAAAGGCGATCACCGCATGGATCTACAAGGTCATTTTCTGCCTGATCATAATCGTCGGATCCGCCGCATCGATGGGGAACGCCACCGACTTCTCCGATGCCTCGCTATTTGCAATGAGTGTCCCGAACCTGGTCGGCGTCTATCTCCTTCTGCCCGTCGTGCGCTCCGAGCTCGCCCGCTTCGTGGCGTTTTCCAAACGCGTGGATGCGGGGTCAACCGTGGAGGAAGCGGATGCGGTGGATCGCGAGCATCATTCTTAATTGGAGATGGCGCGCGAATACAAACTTCAGCGGACGAAGCCCGTTTCCGCCTCCGGCATCGACTACGCGACGGCGCTCAACGAGGAGCAGTTCCGCGCGGTGACATCGCCGCCGGGCAAGGCGCTGGTGATCGCGGGCGCTGGATCGGGAAAAACCCGCACGCTGACCTACCGCGTTTCGTGGCTGTTGGATCAGGGCGAGTCCGCACGTGAGATCCTGCTGCTCACCTTCACGAACAAGGCCGCGCGGGAAATGGTCGAGCGGGTGCGCTCACTGGTGCCGGGCGATGTCTCGGATCTCTGGGCGGGCACTTTCCACTCGATCTGCAACCGCATCCTGCGCCGCCACGCCGAGGAAATCGGCTTCACGAAATCCTTCTCCATCCTCGACCGCGACGACCAGAAATCCCTGATGACCGCCGTGGTCGCCGCCAGCGACATCGATACAAAACTGCGCCGCTTCCCCAAGCCCGACGTGCTCATCTCCATGTTCAGCCTGATGGCGAACACGAACATTACGCTCGAAAAACTGCTCCACGAAAAATACCCGTATTTCCTCGATTGGGAGGAGCAGTTGGAGGCCGTGCGCGAAGCCTATGCGAAGAAGAAACGCGATACGAACTCGCTGGATTTCGACGACATGCTGAGCCTCACGGTGGAGCTTTTCAAAGCGCATCCCGATGTCCTTGCGATCTACCGCAAGCGCTTCCGCCACATCCTCGTGGACGAGTATCAGGATACGAACTCCGTCCAGAGCGAGCTGATCGATCTGCTCGCCGGCACGGACAACAGCCTGATGGCGGTGGGCGATGATTCACAATCGATCTACTCCTGGCGCGGCGCGGAGGTGGATCACATCCTGAATTTCCAGAAACGCTACACGGGCTCCGTCGTGCACACCATCGAGACGAATTACCGCAGCGTCCCGGAAATCCTCGATCTCTCGAACGCCGCGATTTCCAAGAACTCGATGCGCTATGAGAAAAACCTCCGTTCGTCCCGCGCGGAGGTCGGCGCAAAGCCGGCGCTGGTGGCGCTGGAAGATCCTTCCACCCAGGCGGCCTTCGTCGCGCAGCGGATGCTGGAGCTGCGGGACGAGGGGATCGAGCTTTCGGAAATGGCCGTCCTGTACCGCGCGCATTTCCAGAGTTTGGAAATCCAGATGGAGCTGACCCGGCGCGGCATCCCGTTCTCGATCACCAGCGGGCTGAGGTTTTTCGAGCAGGCGCACATCAAGGATGTCGCGGCGTTCCTGCGTTTCGTCACGAACCGCAAGGACGAGGTGAGTTTCAAGCGCATGGTCCAGATGCTGCCCGGTTGCGGCCCGGGGGCTTCGGAGAAACTCTGGCTGAAATGGCTTCGCGATCCCGTTTCCGGAAATCCCGAGCCGCCGGACAAATGGTCGGACATTCTGCTCGGATATCCCGTCCCGAAAAAGGCCGCGAAACACTGGCAGCAGCTTTGTTACACGCTCGACGAACTCAGCCCCGGCGGGGAATTCGCATCGCCTTCCGAAATGATCTTCAGCGTGCTGGAGGGTGTTTACGACGACTACCTCAAGGAAAGCTTCGAGAACTACGAAGCCCGCCGTGCCGACATCGAGCAGCTTATCCAATACGGCGGCAGCTTCGAGGATGTCCTGGAATTTCTCTCCCAGCTCTCCCTGATGAGCACCACCGACGGCGAGCCGACCGGCGACAAGGCGGAGCTCGACGACGACAAGGTGACCCTCTCCTCCATCCACCAGGCGAAAGGACTTGAGTGGAAGGCCGTGTTCCTGATCTGGCTGGTGGACGGCCAGTTCCCCAACGGCCGCATCCTGGAGGCCGACGACGAGGCGGCCTTCGAGGAGGAAAGGCGGCTCTTCTACGTGGCCCTCACCCGCGCGAAGGACGATCTCTATCTCACTTACCCCATGCTCAACCCCAAAAGCTACACCGGCGACATCCTCTGCCGCCCGTCCCGCTTCCTCGATGATTTTCCTAAGGAGATGGTGGAGACGTGGAACGTAGGCAACGAATGGTCGTCGGACGACGATCCGTTCTAGGAAATTTCAAAGCTCAAATTTCAACTCTCAAGAAGAGGATTTTCATTGGCCCTATTGGCAAATCGATCCGATTTGATGCGAAATCTCAACTTCGCCCGCCTTCAATCCCGCAGTGGTGTCGATGACGCTTGGTGCGGCGCTGTTTGCCCACATGTCACCGCTCTCAGAAATCATCGCGACCCTCTCGTGACCAAACCGTGAGCGTCATCGTCTCCGCGCGCCAACCCCTTTTTCCCTTCCCAGACCGTCTCTTGGGGTTATTCTCCGCTGCGGACGAAGAAGCAAATTCCTAGCAGTCAGTCATGATTTCCCATCGTCAAAAACATGGCATTTATTGCCTCCTTGCGTTGTTGGCCTTGTTCGCCACGCCCTTTGCGCGTGCGGCCATTTACCAATGGTCCGCGATGAACGGAGAACCGAATCGCCGCATCTATCTCTGGATTCCGGAGGACTGTAAGCGGGTCAGGGGACTCGTCCTAGTGATGAAGAACTTGATCGAGACCGGCATCAGCGACGAGGCGGTCTTTCGCGAGGCGTGCCGTCGCCAGCGGGTCGGAATTCTCTGGGTATCCGAGGATCGCACGGCGACAGCTTTCCAACGGTCTGCGTTCAGTTCCGATTGGGGATGGCCATGCGGGCTGAGTGTGGAGGATGAGAAGGAGTATCACCGCTTGAGCGAGGCCTTGAAAAAGCCGGAGACGCCGCCAGATGAGAAGCGGGCGGCGCAGGCGAAACTGGATGCATGGGACAAGCAGCTTGTCGCCGACGCCGGACCCGTGCTCGATGGCATCCTGAAACAGATGGCGGAGGAATCCGGCTACGAGGAGATCGCGCGTGCGCCGCTTTTTTTCCTGAGCCACTCGATGGGGGGCCTGCTCTGCTGGCACGCGCCGTATCGAATCCCGGATCGCTGCTGGGGATCGATCCCTCTCAAGACCGGCGTGCGCGGTGCGCCGAAAGACATTCCCGAGGCCACCATGCACGGCGTGCCGGTTCTGTACATCAACCAAATCGATCCCGAGGGGCCGGACGGGCACAGCGATCCCAAGAACAGTTGCATAGGCAATCGTATGGACACTGGAAATCTCGTTTGCCAGCTCTTCGACTGGGGCAGTGATCATGTCGAAACCACCCCCGAACTTGCGGCCGTGGCGGCGCTTTTCCTTGAGAAAGCCGCAAAATACCGCCTCTGCGACGAGATTCCCGCGACCGGCTACCCGAAACTCAAGGAACTCAAAGCCTCCGAGGGCTGGTTGGCGACATCGATTCTGGAGCCCCAGCAGTATCCCATGGCACCGGAACCAACATACTCCGGAACCAAGGAGAATGCGTTCTGGTTCTTTGACGAGGAAATGGCGCAGGCCGTGACGAACTTCAGGATCGAAAACAGGAAAAAGAAACAACAATACGTCACCGCCAGGGAGTGTAAGATTTTTTGTGTAAGTAGGGTTCCGCCGATAGGCAGTTAGTTGTTGGGCATGCGGTCGGCAAATTCGATGGTGAAGTGGCTCAGTGCGCTGGGCCAGTTGCGGACGGCCACCGTCCA
>JBJONG010000030.1:0-44993 GCA_046051965.1 Verrucomicrobiota bacterium | reverse complement strand
CGACCTGTAGCTTGGCAGCCAGTGCTTCCTGCGACAAACCGGCCTCGATTCGCATACGGCGAACCTGGGAACCGACAAGATTTTGTGAATTGGCCGCCATTGCTCCGCCTTTGGAGCTTGACGATATTCAACCGCCTCCTGAGGGTTGCTCCGTTAATGGAGCAAAAAGTTTCCCTCTTCCGTCCCCCTAATTCACCCACCGCTCATTCTGAACCGACTGACAATCCAGCAATTCCCCAACAAACCCCATGGTTTCCCCTCGCAGCGAAAAAATAAAGTCCATCATCGAAGCGCGCCGCCCCATGGTGGCAAAGCTCCAAGCAGCCGATGAGAGCTTGAACCAAATCGAAACCCAGATCCGCAACTTCAAGCACGTCATCCCTACGTTTGCGAGCCGCCTTGATCAGCATTCTGCCGGTTCCGTCACAGCACTGGAACCGGAGATTGACAGCCTCCTTGCGAAAATCTCCGTAGAAAAAGCGAAGCTCGCACTTCTTGCCGGTCGCTTCTCTCGCTCCACCTTGAACATTGGAGTTCTGGGACAGGCAAGACAAGGGAAAAGCCAGTTGCTGCAGACGATCACCGGACTATCCCCCAACGAAATTCCTTCTGGGGATAAGGGGCATTGCACGGGTGCTCCTTCCATTATCGCAAATCGCCAAGGTGAAACATACGCGGATCTCACGTTTCACACCGAGTCGTCGTTCATCCACAACGTCGTCCAACCGTTTTTCTCACGCTTGGGTCTCTCGCCCGCTCCGTCATCCCTTGATGATTTCGCGAGTGCAAGAATACCTGTCGAGGGATCGGAAGAGGCGAAGAATTTCGGTGCTACAGAGAACGCACATCTTAGAAAGCTCCTTACGTTTCAAAAAAGTATCGGCAGTTACCGAGGACTTTTAGGCAGCTCAAGACGTAGGGTGGAAAAGCAGGAGATCCGCGAATACATAGCCCAAGAGGATGCTGCCGAAAATCCGCTATACAAATGGATCGCGGTGCAGCTTGCCGAAATCTACTGTGATTTTCCTCAATCGGATGTGGGTAGCCTGGCGCTTGCCGATACTCCCGGACTCGGCGATTTTCAGAGTGGTGCGGAGGAACGCCTTGCCGCCACAATCGGGTCAAGGCTTGATTGTGCGCTCATGCTCAAGCTCCCTGAAGGGGTCGGCCCGCTCGTGAAACCAACAGATACGGGTTTGGCAGATCTGATCCAAAAAGCGGTGCCTGATCTCGAAACATCAGATTGGACTGACTTCCTTATCAATACTTACCCGGCCAAGAGTCCGGACGTTGACTTTTTCGAAAAGGAACTCCGCAAAAGCACTATCGGTATGCGGAACATTCATAAGGTCGACGTTATCAGCCCTGCCGAAGTTTCCGCATTCCTCGATAAACTCCTCAATGACATCGCAGGGAATCTCCAGGCATTGGACGGGAAACTGTTCCTCCACCGTATGGCTTCGCTCGAAGTCCTCGCGGACTCGATCAGGCTCTTTGCCAAATCGGCATCGCAAGCGCTCCCAAAGGCGGCATCCGTCCAGCCGGATCAGGTCTTGTTCAATAAGCTCTTCGGGGACGTCTGGATGAATTTGGGGGCGAAACTCAAGGAACTGGTGCTTGCCTACCGCAACAAGAGGGACGAACCCGATCAGGAATTTCTCAGTGCACTGAAAGCGGTGTTCTCGACTCTCGATCAGGGGCCGAAGCTGCCGGAAGCGGCGGCCATAGACAAGGAGGCGGCAACTGCCGGACTGATGACATGGCATGCCGAGAAACTCCACGAGCTGAGGGTGAGGATCGCCAATTCCTTCGAGTCCATCGACCCCAGCCTGCACTCAAGCTTCGATCGGCTGAGAGCTGAAATCCTCAGCGTCCTTACAGCCGAATCAGGAGGGAAACTTGCCGGTCTCGATTCCCCTAAAAAGGGAATGGCTTGGAAGCTCCTGCTTGAGCGTTGGGAGGGGCATGATGGGGGGGAGGTGATCCGGCACGCGATCGATCTCCTAATGAGCGCCGGCCTGTCGTTCCGCGGTTTCATCCAGCCCAGGGTCCGGCATTGCCTTGATGTATTGGATAGCGAGTCCCCAGATGCGGAACCGTTTTGTTTCATCCCCGGGGACACCAGTAAGGATACCAAGGACAAGCTTGAGCTGGCATGGGAACGGGCGTGTTTCAAATGCAGGGGGAAAATCGAGGACATGGCCAAAGAGCCGGCAATGGCACGTTTTGCGGCCGCTGAGGATTTCCGCGAATCGATCCTACGCACCGGAGGAGCGTACCGCAGCAGGGAATCATGGCACATGTTCTATCACGAGAATAGGGCTGAGATTTGGCCTGAAGAGTTCACAGAGCTGGAAGCGAACACCCACCTCCGAAAGGAATGGGAAAATGCGATCCGTGCCCTTAGTGAGGCGGCGGAGGCGATCGGAAACCAACATTGAGACGCGTAGGCAATCCCCAATCTAGGAAATAACATGGACACACCGAAAACCACGATCGTGATGGTCGGCCCGACAGGAGTCGGGAAGACCAGCCTACTTGCCGCGATGTATAAAGAAATTGATGGCGAACTCGCGGCGTGCGGGTGCACTCTGTCTACGGAACCTGGACCGACGCAACGGGCGATCAACGACCAACTCAAGGAGCTGAAGAAGGTAGCCAACGGTACTGGTATGAAAGTCCAGATCGGCGAAGGTATCGATGGGACTCAACAGGAACGGCGTTACAGATTTCAGCTCAGTGTAGGCAATGGTGGTGAACCTGATGTGATTCTGGATTTCGTGGATCTTCCAGGGGGGTGGTATACAGGGACAGGCGAATACGAGCGGGCGGACAAGGTGCTCGGCGAATCGCATGTTTCATTTTTAGCTGTGGATGCCACCGCGCTCATGGAGTCCCAAGGATCGGATACGGGTGGCTTTGGACGCTACCATGAGGAACTCAATTCGCCGCTGGATATCATAGAATCTTACAAGCGCGTCAATTTTATGGCTGGCCACATCGTGGTTCTTGTTCTCATCCGTGCCGAAAGCTACGTCAAATCAGGAAGTGTTGATGTAATGCTCGAAAAGGCAGCTCAAGCCTACGGGGAGCTGGCAAGAAAACTGGGGAAGAAAAACATCCCTCTATTTTCCTGCTATGTCGAAACAATGGGCTCTCTGACTTTCAACTCTTTCACAGAATCCCAGGGTAGGATCGAAGCCCGGTTTATTCGCGATCCGAAAAAAGGGTATCAGCCCTCCCGGTGCGCGATTCCACTCCGGATTGCGGCTGGCAAGGCATTGTATGATACAATGTTAGCAAACGATGTAGAGGTAGAAAAGAAGGCCACAATTACCGCTAAAATTAAAGACTGGTTGGGAATTGAGACCGATCTGAAGCGTGCCAAGGAAAGGCAAGAAAGAGTCCGCAAAGCCTTTGATCTCCTTGGTAGCAAAATCGAAGATGAGGATTTCATCAAAATAGAACCATGACCTTTATTGCCATAAAGACGAGAGGGTCGTCCCGCGATTACACATGGCGGACTTCGGTGGCTACGCCAGCCAATACC
This sequence comes from Verrucomicrobiota bacterium, assembly GCA_046051965.1. GTDB lineage: Bacteria > Verrucomicrobiota > Verrucomicrobiia > Verrucomicrobiales > Akkermansiaceae > Luteolibacter. Next base: position 41,443 of record JBJONG010000030.1, on the reverse strand, counting down.
CACAAGGTTCTAGAGGATGCAACCGATGAGAAGCGTTCGATCGCCGTCATCCATGGTGACGCAGGGTACAGCGTGTATTTCGGCGGTATCGATGGTGGATTGGTGGACTCCAGGAATCGGAAGATCCGCATTTCGGTTGCACTTTGTCATGTTACCGAATTCGAGGCGAGGAGCTTGGTGGTTTTCGGAATCCGGCATCTTGACAAACTAACGGACGACCTCCGCTCAGCGGTTACCTGGAACAGCAACTCTGAGGAACAATGGCAGGTCGATTTTGAGGAAGTTGAAGGCTTGCTGGATACGGCCAGGCTTTCGGCAGCGGTTAGCAATCGGCCATCCGTGCTGGAGGATGCTTGGGAAGGTGTTTACTCGACGGATGAGGACGAGAGTCCGGACCAGTCGGCGGCGAGACTTGAACTGCTTGCAAGCGAATTGGAATCTTCGACCTTCTCCACATCAAAAGGACTCAAACTACTTATCTCTGAAACGCCGTCACAGGCTGGACACGATCTCGCGCTAATTGAGGCAGACCGTTTCCTCTGGGGCGACGGGATGGAAAGAAAGTTGAAACGCGAACCCGCACCGCCCGCACCGCCCGCACCGCCCGCACCGCCCGCACCGCCCGCACCGCCCGCACCGCCCGCACCGCCCGCACCAATTCCCGCGCCAGCGCAAGAGTCGCTGCAGCCAGTGATCGAGCCGCTGCCACCGGAGCGTCAACCGACTTCACCCGAGTCGCAGCGCCCTCCAATACCTCCAGCATCCGTTCCTCCGAGAGTTCCGAAACGCGAACATCTGGTGGTGGCTGGCAGTTTGCTTCTAGCCGTGGCCGCTATATTCATAGTCGTAACATGTAAAAAAAAAGATTCTGAACCGCCGGTCGTGACACCGCCGGCTCCGATTTCTGACGACAGCCAGCCATCGACAGCTCCGGAAAAATCATCCCCGGATCCGGCAAATACTGAAACCGGGGCTGCCTCCGAAACATCAGTCGAAGAAAAGGAACCCGATCCGAATCAACCAGAGGAGCAGTAGCTAGTCTCGGCATCCAGGGTCGATGTATCGGATTCTATTGATTGAATGTTCTGGTAACTGAGCGGAGATTCCACAATCATCCCATGCCGACTCCCGCCGCGCCCCGCACTCCCGGCTACCGTTTCAAGGACGGGAGGCTGATGATTTTCACCGAGGAGGAGGTCATGCTGATCCGTGGCTGGGACGAACCGCTTGCCATTGCCAAGGGGGACGACGCGTGGTCGCCTTTCAGCCCGGAGTTCCGGCTCATCGCTCCCTACCGGCGGACACGGAAACCGCCAGCGAAGAAGGTTGCGAAAGCGCCGCCTGCTCCCTCGTCCCCGGACTCCGGCCAGTTGGATTTCGATCTGTTCGGCATGGATGGGTGCAAAAGACCGCCTCCCCCGAAGCCATCGACACCCACCCGTTCCGCCCTTGCGATCCAAAGGAAGGAAGCCTTCGACTCGTTCCGTTTTTCGATGCCCAAAGAGGTGGCGAAGGTGCTCGAAAAGTTCCGTAGCCACCAATGGAACCTTCTCGTCCTGCTAAACCATGACCGGAGATTCCTGGATGTCGCCACGGCGAACCCGATTCTCGCCTATGCGATCGCGGACTGGTATGCGGACTACCCGAGGAGCACCCTCGAATTCGGCAAGATGCCCCAGCGGAACCTGCTGAGGCTGCTCAAGCTCCCGGACACTTCGGCGCTGGTAAAACTCTTCCGGAAGATCCCGCCGGAGTCCGTGGATCGTCGCGTGTGGAAACCTCTGCTCGACGGCCTGCGCAAACCCGAGGGAGCTACCTCAAAATTGCTCGCCCACGTGCCCACCATCAATATCGGGGTGATGGAATTGATCCTGACCCCGCACCTCCACCCGGCACTGACTCCGAAGCTGCTTGAGGAAGTGGCTGCTGATACGAAGGAGAAATACCGGGGAAGCGTTGCCGGATTGCTCCGCGATATCGTGGCGATGGAAGGCGAACTCAGGGACGACTACCGGCTGCCCTCTGTTACATCCGTCGCACGGATCAGGAAGATCCACGCGGAGGTTTCAGAGGAGTTCCAGAAGCTCGAAAACCTCCGCGAAGTTCACGGCGCGCTACCCATTCCTCCGCTGCCCGGCATCAAGGGAAAGATCATCCCATTGCGCTCCCAAACCGATCTGGTGGCGGAAGGGCGAGAGCAGAAAAACTGCGTGGCAAGCTACGTGTCTGACGTGGTGGCCGGAAGATGCTACATTTACCGGGTGCTCCACCCGAGCCGCGCCACCCTCTCCATCAGCCGGATCTACGACGGCAACTGGGGTATCCGAGAACTCGAAGCATCCTGCAACCGGGAAGTGCCCCCAGCCACCCGCGCATTCGTCAAGGAGTGGTTGGAGCCATACCGGATCGGGGTCTAGGAAAACCCAGAAGCAATAGGATCATTTCTTTCCCCCCGGCTGCAGGGGGGCACGCGCCTCGCCTTGGCACTTCCAACTGCCTGAGCTGCTGCTAACCAAGCGACCCGAGGCATCGCGATGGGTGCCGCTGAATGATCCCGAGGTGTTGCCGTTGGTCGTCTGGTTGCCGGCCAGCCGTCCCGATGCGTCACGATACTGTGTGCTGCTGCCAAACCCGGAGTTTCGATTGGTGTTCGCGGTTCCCGTGAGGCTACCGCTCGCGTCCCGGTAAGTGGTGCGGGACGATCCCGATGAGGAACCCTGGGTCGAGGCGGATCCGGTTAACCGACCGCTGGCGTCGCGGAATTGGGTGTGCGTCGAACTGCCGCCGCTGGCTTGGGTGGTAGCGGTTCCCACCAATCTACCCGAGGCATCGCGGATCACCGCCCGCTCGCTTCCACCCGCCTGCTTCTGGCGCTCGATGGTCTGGACAATCCGCCCGGACGAATCCCGCACCACCTCCCTACAGGTCTGCGCCGGGCTGATGACAGCAACGCACAGGGAAAACACGGCGGGGATCAGGATCGCTTTCATCGAGGCCTACGACCGAATAGAGAGGCAAATCATTCGATTCATTCTCCATCTCCAGCCCTGACTGCATCCGCCACGCCCCCATTCACAAGGCCAAGGGACTCGACTCCAAAGCCATCATCCTCATCGGCATGCCAGCACATGAAGAACTCGCCACCGCCTACGACCACTTCTCCTGGTTCATAGCCGTCAGCCGCGCCCGGCAGTTGCTGGCTATCGTGGAGAGTGGGTGATCAGCGCCGATGGGAAAATCGAATTTTATTCGCCCGCTTCAGAACCTGCCCCCGTATTTGTCCCACCCGGCTGTTAAACAGAAGAGTGAAACGCTGAAATTCACACTCCCATGACTCGCCTATACTTCTTCCAGACCCTGCCCGCCTACTTCGACGGCGAACCCATAAAACTGCTGCCGAACCACCTTCTACGACTATTTGGAGGAAACTCGCCCACGTCTGGAGGCGCTTGAGAAAACGGAGTCGAAGCCCAGCTCATCCCACGCATCTTCGAGTTCTGGAAAGACCCCGAAGCCTTCCGGGGTATGGTCGGGTGAGACAGCCCGCCAAAGGTCAGCCGCGCCTGGGAGAGTTGGAGGTGAAGCTCAACGTCTGGCGGCGCGAATGCCTCATATGAAATCACCGTTGTGCAGTCCTTGCTTGCGTCCGAAGCTTCGATTTTTCAACCTGACTACAGGCAATTATTCTCCCTATCGATTATTCTTTCATGAACGCATTCACTTTCCGGGATCAAACTGTCCAGAGCTATGAACGTTTTTCTCGGAGCTTCGTAAGGATCGCTGCGCCTGATATCTCTCAAGTCGTTGACGACGAATATGGGCGCGGGCGCTACTGGCCCGAACCGCTGATCCAGATCAACCCGAACTATAAGCCAGGAAGTTCGGTGCTAGAATTAGCTGATCAAGGTGTCCTCCATTCGCTAACCGCCAAGATCTTCCAAATGGGAAAAGACGCAGGGCGGCCTCTTTCCATTCGCCTCCACAAGCACCAGCAGGACGCGATTGCGCTGGCTCAGTCGAACAGGAGCTACGTAGTCACCACCGGCACTGGATCAGGAAAGTCTCTCGCGTTCTTCATCCCGATCGTCGATCGCATCCTCAGAGCCCGTCAGAACGACGCCACTCCCCGCACTCGAGCCATCATCATCTACCCGATGAATGCGTTGGCAAACAGCCAAGCGGAAGAGATCGGGAAGTTCATTCAGAATGTGGAGCCGAACGGTTCAGGGCTCACCATAGCTCGCTATACTGGACAGGAAAGTCAGTCCGAACGACAAGCTCTGGCCGAAAGCCCACCTGACATCCTGCTCACCAACTTCATGATGCTGGAATTGATCCTCACCCGCTATGAGGATGTGGATCGGCGCGTGGTAGACCATTGCCAAGGGCTGGAGTTTCTTGTGATGGATGAACTCCACACCTACCGCGGACGTCAGGGTGCAGATGTGGCCATGCTCGTCCGGCGGCTACGCCAGCGTTTGAAGGCACAAGACCTTCTGTGCATTGGCACCTCGGCAACAATGTCGAGCACGGGCACGCCCGAAGACCAAAAGCGAACGGTAGCCACTGTGGCCTCCAAGCTTTTCGGGACCACCATCGAGGAGACCGACGTCATCGATGAAACCCTCCAGCGAGCCACCGATCTCTCAATGGGACTGGAGTCGGTGAAGCCGCTCCTTGCCGCCCGCCTGTCGGAAATTATCGACACATGGGCCGATGTGGACTCGTTCCGCCGAGACCCACTCGCAGTCTGGACCGAGCTTACCCTCGGGCTCGATATGAAAGACCAGTCCAGCCCCCGCCGCGCCAGACCGCTCAGCGTTTCGGATGCCTCGAAGTTGTTAGCAGAAGATGCCGGCGTGGAGAAACCGCTCGCCAAGCAAGCACTGGAAAACTTCCTCACCGCGGCCCAGAAGGTCACCACTCCCGACGGGCGTGCCCTGTTCGCCTTCAAGCTCCATCAATTCATCAGCGGCCCCGGCAAGGTCCTCTGCACGCTGGAGCCGGACGTAAAGCGCCAGATCACCCTTGATGCCCAACGCTTCGCACCCGGCCGCCAAAAAGACGCCGTGCTTCTATTCGGCACCCACTTCTGCCGCGAATGTGGCCAGGAATACCATCCCGTTTGGCACACCTCGGAATCCCTCCCAAACTACTCCCCCCGCGAGATCGACGATGTGGGTAGCGACGAGCGGGAACGCCGATTCGGCTTCCTCGCGCCGATTCGGGAGGATCAACAGTTCCAAGGAAACCCCGATGAACTCCCGGATTCATGGACAGAACAGGGAACTACGGAGCCCAAGGTAAAGCAGAACTATCGGGAGGCAGTTCCCTTACGCGAGCGCATCGACGAGCGAGGCCATCGCGGCAGTGGCCGGGATTATTGGTTCATTCCCGGGAAATTCCGCTTCTGCCTGAACTGCGGTTACGAACACCAGGCACACGGTCGCGATATCAACAGGCTCTCCAGCCTATCCGGCGAGGGCCGATCCTCCGCCACCACTGTGCTGACCCTCGCCATTCTGCAACAACACTTCGACACATCGTTGGAACCCGGCAGCACTTTTGATCCCCGCAAACTGCTAGGTTTTACGGACAACCGGCAGGACGCCGCCCTTCAAGCAGGCCACTTCAATGATTTCCTATACCTGCTGATGATTCGCTCGGGCCTGCTCGCGGCTCTCAGAAAACACGGGGGCGGACTGCTTGCCGGTGATCTGGGGGTCGAGGTCTTCCGCTCCCTGGGCTTCGAGACGAACGACGAGGATATCCTATCAGAATTCCTTGTGGAGCCTGATCTCTTCGGTCTCGCCAAGCAGGAGGCGATTCGCGCCGCTCGCTTTGTTCTCGGCTACCGCCTGCTCCGCGATCTGCGGAAAGGCTGGCGCTTCAACAACCCCAACCTCCGCCAGCTAGACCTCCTCCATATCGACTACCCCGGCTTGGAAGACTTCGCTGCCCACGAAAGTGCATTCTCCGTGGAAAAGCAGCCTGCCGATCTCACCGATCCCGCAAAAGCCGGTTGGTCATTGCTGCGCTCTCTCTCGCCATCCGCTCGAGCCGCCCTCGGGCGCATCGTTTTCGAGGCCATGTTGCGCGATCTGTGTATCGAGTCCGACTACCTCGATGCCGCCAGGCAGGATAGCATGAGAGCGGCAGTCTCGGGCCATCTCACCGAACGCTGGGCCTTCGGTTCCGACGAAATACTGGCCACCTCCAAATACCTGATTCTCGACAAACGCCCCGAAAGCAAAGGCCAGCGGAAACGCGACGACCTCATTGGCGGTGGAGCCAGGTCCCGGCTCATCCGGGAAATTCGATATGCGAAGGAGTGGGAGAATTTCCCTGAAGCGGAGGACTTCCGCAAGACGCACGGCGAGATCCTCGTGGAGCTGGTCCGGGCATTTCTCCAAGTCGCTGCAAAAGGCGGCTACGTCACTCCTCAGCAAGTGGACAAATCAAAGTCCGACAACCGGCCGGCCATCATGGGATGGGCGGTAAAGGACACCGCTCTTCGCTGGGTGATGACCGAGAAGCCAGCGGATGCCGGCAGCAAGGCCAACGCCTTCTTCCGGGACTTGTATTCGTCCGTATCCGAACTGCTGGGAAATCCAGGACACAGTTTCTTCGACTTCGAGGCCCATGAGCACACCGCCCAAGTCGATGCCGACAAGCGCAAGGTCTTGGAAGCCCGTTTCCGCATATCGGCACGCGACCGCGATTGGTGGAAAAACGAGTCCGGCCAGAAAGGCAAACTCATCCGCCTGCCCGTCCTCTACTGCTCGCCCACGATGGAGCTCGGCGTGGACATTTCCGCCCTCAATACCGTCTATCTACGCAACGTTCCGCCCACACCGGCAAACTACGCCCAGCGGAGCGGTCGCGCGGGACGCTCGGGCCAGGCCGCACTTGTCATCACCTACTCGGCTGCGATGAGCCCACACGACCAGTGGTTCTTCCATCACTCCGACCAGATGGTCCACGGCGTTGTCAAGGCCCCCACACTCGACCTCTGCAATCGAGACCTCATCGAAAGCCACCTCCACGCCGTCTGGCTCGCTGCGGCGCAACGATCCATCGATACCAGCATCGCGCCCCTACTGGATCTTGAGACCCGCGAAAAACCACTGGAGTCCTCACTATTCGAAGCCATCACCGATCCCGCCGTGGGTCGGCGTGCCTTGGTCGCGGCAGAGGAAGTCATCGCTCAGGTCGAAGCGGAGCTGAGCCAAACCACATGGTTCGTGCCGAACTTCACCGAAGACATCATCCGCGCCAGCGCGGACGCCTTTAGCAAAGCCTTCGATCGCTGGCGGAAGCTCTATGACGCCACCCACCAACAGATGGCTTCCGCCGACGCCATCAACAAAAGCCCGGCGACCTCGGCCCGGGATCGCGAGAACGCGAAGCGCCGCTATCTCGATGCCGTCAACCAGTTGAAGCTTCTACTCAAAACCGGCGGCGGGCAAAACAACGACTTCTACACCTTCCGCTACCTTGCCAGCCAGGGCTTCCTCCCGGGCTACAACTTCCCGCGCCTGCCGTTGATGGCTTGGATACCCGCCACAGGCCGCAAGAAAAAAGACGGCAAGGACGACTCCGGCAGCATGGTCAGCCGCCCCCGCTTCCTCGCCCTATCAGAGTTCGGCCCTCGCAGCCTCATTTATCATGAAGGTCGCATGTTTCGCGTGGATCGCGCCAAGCTCAACGTAACTGCAGCCGACCACATCTCGTCTGATTCCCGCCTCGCCACCATCAATGCGCTCGTCTGCACCTACTGCGGCTATGGGCACCTTGGTAAGACCGAGGATCCCGAGCCCAAGGATCACGTCTGCGACGCCTGTGGCGAACCATTCACTCCGGAAAGCCGCGTCAATGAACTCTATCGGATTGAAACCGTGGAGACACACCCGGTGGAGCGCATCTCGGTGAATGACGAAGACCGCCAACGCCAGGGCTTCGACATCATCACCACCTACCGCTACTTGCCGGGGCCCGGCGGCGCTCCGGATCGCATGGGGGCGGATGTCACCGTCAACGGAGATTCCGTCGCAAGCCTCACTTATTCCCCCGCAGCAGCCCTTTGGCGCATCAATCGCGGCTGGAAGCGCCGCAAGGACAAGAAACAGCTCGGCTTCTACATCAACCCCCTCAGCGGTCGCTGGAGCAAGAAGGAGGACGCCGACGGCGATGACGACTCGGGAGAGTCACCGGACGACGCCCAGGAAAAGAAGGCCGCGTCCCAGCGCATCGTCCCCTTCGTGGAGGACCACCGGAACATCCTCATCATCACTCCGCCTCCTTCGTCATTCATGCCAGAGTCCGCCATGGCCACCATCCAGGCGGCTCTGAAACGTGGCATCGAGCAGACTTTCCAGATCGAATCCGCCGAGCTCGTCGTCGAGGCCCTCCCCGCCAATCACGACCGCCGGGCCCTTCTGCTTTACGAAGCCGCCGAAGGTGGAGCCGGTGTCTTGAGCCGCCTCGCCTCCGATCCTGCCCACCTCGCGCAGGTCGCCCGCACCGCCCTCGGGCTGATGCATTATGAAGTTCCCAAAACCGAGATCCATCCCGATCAACTGACCGACCTCGCCGGTGAAAACGCAGGGCCGCGCGACACCAAGTGCGAGGCGGGTTGCTACCAGTGCCTGCTTTCCTACTACAACCAACCGGACCACGAAATCATCGACCGCCGGAATCCCGCCGCCGTCGCGTTCCTGGCGGCCCTTGCCAACTCCACCGTCCAGCCATTGCGCCCCGTGGTGGAAACTGCCAAGACGGGAAGCGGTGAGGCATCCACACCGATCCAAATCTGGCTTGCCGCAGTTTCCCAACATGGCCTGCGTCAGCCCGACCAGCTCGACCTTCCCATCAACGGCGGCGAGGCCACCGCAGATGCGGCCTACCAAAACGCCCGTGCGCTTGTGTTCCTCACGCCACCATCAGAAGCTGTCGCAGCTTACGCTCAGGACCGTGGATTCACCGTGATCGTCTTCCCGGCGGATCCGTCCGGTTGGCTGGCCATTTTTGAAAGCCACACCTCAATCTTCGGCCCCATCTCTTCCCACTCATGAGCACCTCTCTCACTGAATTCTCCCCCGGTGCCCTCGTCCGCGCCCGTGGTCGCGAATGGGTCGTCCAGCCCGGCTCCACTGTGGATGCGCTCTCGCTTCGTCCGCTCGGCGGCTCAGAGGAGGACATCGCACTGATCATTCCGGATCTGGAGTTCACCCCACCGGAACCCGCCATCTTTCCGCTGCCCGATCCCTCACACCATGGTAGTCACCAATCCGCCACCTTGCTACGGGATGCCATCCACCTGAAGCTCCGCAACGGAGCCGGCCCTTTCCGTTCCTTCGGAAACATCGCCGTTGAGCCTCGCGCCTATCAGCTAGTCCCTCTCCTGATGGCGCTCCGCCTTCCGGTCGTTCGACTGCTCATTGCGGACGACGTCGGCATCGGGAAAACCATCGAGGCCGGCCTCATCGTGCGCGAGCTGTTCGATCGTGGGGAAATCACCCGCTGCGCCGTCCTCTGCCCACCCCACCTGGTGGAGCAATGGCAGGCCGAACTGGAAAACCGCTTTCATCTCCGTGCCGTCGCGCTCACATCCGCCAGTGCCAACCGGGTCGAACGCTCACTCCCGCCGGGAGTTGGGCTCTTCGACCAACACCCTTTCGTCGTCGTCAGCCTCGACTACATCAAAAGCGAGCGCCACCGGGAGCACTTCCTCTCCATTGCCCCGGAATGCATCGTCGTCGATGAGGCCCACACCTGTGCCGCCGCCGGCCAAGGGAAACAGCTCCGCTTCGAGCTTCTACAAAAACTCGCAGCGGATGATGACCGCCACCTCGTGCTACTCACCGCCACTCCGCACTCCGGGGATAACGACGCCTTCTACAACCTCCTCTCGCTCCTGCGTCCGGAGTTCTCCCGCCTCCGCGAAGACAAGGCTGAGGCCCAGCGCGGTGGCCTCCGCGACGAACTCGCCCGTCACTTCGTCCAACGCCGCCGTAAGGATATCGAAGAATGGCAGGACACCAGCATCTTCGCCCGCCGCTTCACCACAGAGATCACTTACGCCCTAACCGGCGCATGGGGCGACTTCTTCGACAACGTGCGCGACTACTGCGTCGGCCTCGCCACACGCGCCGAGGAATCCCAAGGCCAGCACGCTCGGATGATCTGGTATGCCACGCTCGCCCTGTTGCGCTGCGTTTCCTCCTCTCCGGCTGCTGCCGCAAAAGCCCTCGGAACCCGACTCTCCGGCACCCTCACAGCCGGCCCGGATGCGGATCTCGAAATCGCAGATGACGACGAGCGCATCTATGATGGAACTGGAGACGAACTCACCCAGAGCGACATCGAGCCGGCCGCCGCGATGGATGAGGAAGCCGCCCGCCTTACCGAACTCATCGCCACCGCAGAAAAACTCTCCGGCACAAAGGGCGACCCCAAACTCGCGGCTCTGGTTGCCCACTTGCGCCAACTCCTCAAGGACGGCTTTCGTCCGGTCGTCTTCTGTCGTTACATCGCCACCGCCCGCTATGTGGCGGAGCATCTCGCCAAGGAGTTCAAAAGCGCCACCGTCGATGCCGTTACCGGCGAATACTCTTCTGACGAACGCCTGGAACGAGTTGAAGCTCTCGGTGAGTCAGAACAACCGATCCTCGTTGCCACCGACTGTCTATCAGAAGGAGTCAACCTCCAGCACCTATTCACGGCTGTCGTTCATTACGACCTGGCATGGAACCCCTCACGCCACGAACAACGGGAAGGCCGCGTGGATCGCTTCGGCCAGCAGGCTCCCGAAGTCCGCGCCACCATGCTCTACGGTCAGGACAACCCCGTCGATGGCTTCATCCTCAATGTCATCCTCCGCAAGGCCGAGGCCATCCGCAAGGAACTTGGCGTCCTTGTCCCGCTGCCTGCCGATGAACAGCGCATCAACCAAGCCCTCATCAAAGCGGCGCTGATGAAGGAAAACCGGAAACAGAACTATCAGACCCAGTTCGACTTCAGCGGGATCAGCCCAGAACTCTCCACGCTTGATACCCACTGGAAGGACGCCATGGAAAATGCTAAGGCGAACCGCACAGTCTTCGCCCAGCGGCGGCTCCGGCCCGATGAAGTCCTGCCGGAGTGGGAGAAGCAGCGTGCCTTGCTCGGCGGATCGGATGAAATCCTCCGCTTCGTCCGCAACACCTGCTCTCGTCTGAACTCTCCGCTGGAACCCTACAAAAAAGTCGCCTGGAAGCTGCTCCCCCAGCACCTGCCCCAGGCGCTGCAGGAACGCCTCGCACTGGAGGAGATCACCAAGCCGCTTGCCATCTACTTCGATCCCAAGTCCACCGTCCCCGGCGCCCGCCACGTCCAACGCACTCACCCTATCGTCTCATTGCTTGCTGATACATTGCTGGAGGATTCCCTCTCCGGTGCCGAGCACCCGCTCGCCGCCCGCTGTGCCGCCACCGTCACTAATGCTGTGAGCGTCGTCACCAGCATCTTCGTCCTGCGCTTGCGCCATCAACTCACCAGTCGCCGCCGCGATGTCACCCGCACCCTCATGGCCGAGGAATGCGTCACCCTCGCCGTCGCCGGCCGCGCCAATCCTCAGTGGCTCACCGATGCCGACCTCACTCCGTTGTTAGCAGCCGAACCTTCCGCCAACCTCACCGAAGCCGCCGCCACAGACCACATCCAGACCACCCTCGATTTCCTCAAGTCCCAGACGCCCTATCTCGAAAACCTCGCCACCGAACGCGCCAACGCCCTTCTCACCGACCACCGCCGCGTCCGCCAAGCCGCCCGCGACGTTGGCAGCTACGACGTCACTCCCTGCCTGCCCGTTGATGTTCTCGGTGTGTATGTTCTTCTCCCGGCCAGCCTCTAAATACCATGACCATCATTTCACTCCAGGAGACCCTCGCATCCCTCATCGCCGGATGGGAAGGCGAGTGCGTGGAGTTTAAGGAGGCAAACGACAATTTCTCCACCTCAGACATTGGCAAATACTTCTCCGCCCTCGCTAACGAGGCCAACCTGCGTGGACTGTCTTCCGCTTGGCTGGTCTTCGGCGTGAACAACCGTCAGCAGATTGTCGGCACCGACTACCGTCGCGATCTAACCCGGCTTCACAGCCTTAAGCATCAAATCGCCCAAGACGTGGATCCCAACACCAGTTTCCGGGAAATTCACGAACTCACCACTCCGGAAGGCCATCGTGTCCTGATGTTTGAAATTCCGGCCGCACCGCGTGGCATCCCTATCGCCTGGAAGGGACATTACCACGCACGCGATGGCGAAAGCCTCACCGCCCTCAGTCTCGCCAAGCAGGATGAAATCCGGGCTCAATCCCTGGCCGACGATTGGTCCTCTGGAATTTGCGCTGCCGCCACACTTGCAGACCTCTCACCGGAGGCGATCATCAAGGCTCGCGAGATCTTCACCACCAAATACAGCGATCGCATACCGGCGGAAACCATTCGCGGCTGGGACGACAATACCTTCCTCGAAAAGGCTGGTCTTGTAGTCGATGGAAAAATCCGCCGCTCCTGCCTGTTGCTCTTGGGAAATCCGGAAAGCGTCCACCACCTCAGTCCGGTTGTTGCGGAAATGTCGTGGAAACTCGAAGGGCCGGAGATGGCCTACGAGCATTTCGGCCCGCCGTTCCTGCTCACTTCCTCATTGCTCTATCAGCGCATACGCAACATCCGCCTCACGCTCCTGCCGCCCGGCCAGATGATCCCGCTGGAACTCGCCAAATACGACCAACGCATCGTCCTTGAGGCACTTCACAACTGCATCGCCCACCAGGACTACATCCGTTGCGAGCGCATCCTCGTCATCGAGCGCCCCACCGAACTCGTCTTCCAAAACGCCGGCAACTTCTTCGATGGCAGTCCTCAGGATTACATTGTCTCCAACCGCACTCCCACCCGCTACCGCAATCGTGCCCTCGCCCAGACCATGGTCCACCTGCGCATGATCGATACCATGGGCTTCGGCATCCGGGACGTCATGTTCAAGGGCCAGGCCCGCCGGTTCTTCCCGTTGCCGGATTACGATCTCACCGATCCTGCCCACGTCGTGCTCCGCATTCAGGGCCGCTTCATCGACGAAAACTACAGCCGCGCCCTGCTCACTCACGATGACCTGCCATGGCCCGAGATCCTGGCGCTCGACGCCATTCAAAAGGGCACCGAACCCGATGAGGAAACACTGGCGGCCCTGCGCCGCAAGGGCCTCATCGAAGGCCGCAAGCCCGCCCTCCACGTCGCCGCCGCCGTGGCCGCTGCCACGGGCGATACCGCCGAATACATCCGCCACCGCGCCTTTGACGACACCTACTACTGCGACCTCATACTCCAATACCTCGAAAAATTCGGCCAAGGCACCCGCACCGACTTCCGTCGGCTCATTCTCGACAAGCTCTCCGACGTGCTCACGGCCAAGCAGAAGGAGAAGAAAATCCACAACCTCCTCCAAAGACTGCGTCGCGAGGGGAAAATCGCCTCCGTCGGTAAAACGAGTGCCGGCAAATGGGAGCTACCCAAGTCTGCTGAGAACCCCGACTCCCGTAGCCAAGTTTAGCCAAGTTTTTAGCCAATCCGGATCGCCAGCATGAATGCAAAACACGAATCATCAATCAGTTACCTCTTTGCTTCACGGGTTTGAGCCAAAGGCCTTTAGCCAAGATCTAGTCAAAAATACGCAATTCCCGCAATCGGACGCAACCCACCCGCCTCTTTCCACTCGGAGCCACCACCACTAATCCAGCATGAGCGAAGAACCACTTAACCTCGACCTGAACAGCATCCCGCCGGATCGCCTGGCTCACGCGGTTTCGCTGGTGGCCAAGAAAAAATACGCCTGCAAGGACTGCGGCGCTCAGTTCGCGCTCTCGGAAGGCGAGATTCTCTACTTCCTGGAACAGAAACTCCATCTTCCCAAGCGATGCGCCGGTTGCCGGAAAGACCCAGCCTCTCCCGAATCCACGCCCGAATCCCTGAAAGGCAAGTTCTTCGCTGAGGCCGATCCGACGCGTATCCCAATGGTCCCGTGGCGCCATACCTGAATCATGCCCTTCCTCACCACTGATCACTAATCACTCGGCACCTCTCACTGTTTCCCATGTCCCGCCGCCGCAAATCCACCGACACCACCCCATTCAACACCCTCAGACTCAAAGGCTCGCTCTGCCTCGGCGCTTATATTCTCCTCCCCACCTCGATCTAATGGAAACCGCAAATCAACCACATCCTGAAAGCCTCGAAGCGACGATGCCGGTGGAATGCCCCCACGATTTCGTTGTCCATGACCTGTTCGATGATCCCGTGCTGGTCGATCTCATTCGCGCCTATGACGCGTGCATGAAAAACCGGGAAGTCGATATTGGTTTTAATCTCTTTAATCTGATTTCCCCGGTTTATTACCGGGAGAATTTGCACAGCGATATAATCAAGGAAATTCTCGATCCGAACAGTGCTCATGGCCGAGGCGATAGCCATTTGCGGCTCTTTATCGAATATCTGAATGAGCACCACGGCCTTGCGATTGATCAGAACCATTATCGTACCGCCGAAGTTTTGCGCGAACCAGGGCGCATCGATTTGCTGATCCGAGACGACGAAAACAAGCGGGTGATCATCATCGAAAACAAAATCAGCGGCGCCATCGATCAATACCGGCAGATTCCTCGTTATCTCGATACGGTTGAAAGCGAATATCAGCTCAAGTGCGATGCGATCCTCTACTTGAATTTGAGCCAGCTCAAAGGTCCAGATACCACGGACTGGTCACACCAAGAGCGTGGAAGAATCAAGCCACTCTTGAAAGTTATCCGGGCATATCACGAATCCGATGCTGACCTTTACCATGGATGGCTCATAAAATGTATTCAAGATCCTCATGAGGAACCCGATTTCGTGATTTTCCAATATTCAAATCTTATCAAAAAACTCGCCAGACACATCATGAATGAGCCAACGATGGAAAAGTTTTACGAATGGGCTTCATCAAAAGAAACATGCGAAAAAATTGCCAGTTTCACCAAAATGGTGAGCGACCTTCCGGCATATCGAATCAGCAGAATCCAGAAGCATTCGTTTTCACACCCCGCACCATTTTCCCGCACATCGATACCCAAACAGACCACTTTGGTCGTCGAAGGATTTGCTCGGGATCCTGAGCATCAATCAAGGATCAAAATTCATGTGGAGGCAGAACCAGATCAAACAACCCTCAGCTTCTGGGACAACAATGGTGATGGTGAGAACATCGGTCGATTCCCCGCCCAAATATTGGAAGAGATTCGAATGAAGAATGAGTTCATAGAAAATCAAGGGTGGTATCAACGCTCATTCAAATTCCCCGAAGGCGAAAAGAATCTCGCGGATTTCATCAAAGAATTCCTCCAAGCATTACGCCATTACTGCCCACCGATCACTGATCACTGATCACCACCCATGTCCCGCCGCCGCAAATCCACCGACACCACCCCGTTCGACACCCTCCGGCTCGAAGGCTCGCTCTTCGTGCCCGAGCTACTCGAACGCGCGGCCAGCGGCGAGGCCACCTTCCAGAAGGAAACCGACTACGCCATCCCCAAGGGCCTCAAGCTCCACGACGAATACGGCCGCGCCTTCCGCATCGCCACCGCCACTTGGCAATCCTTCGCCCCGCAGACCGCCCGCGCCGATCTCGATGCCGCCGCCGTCACCCGCGCCTTCGCTGTAGATTTCCTGCGCCAGTGCCTCGGCTACACCGACCTCGCCCCGCTCGGCGCTCCCTTCCAGCTCGGCGACCGTGGTTTCCCCGTCACCGCGCAAGCCCTCGGCGGACGCCTCCCCGTCATCATCGCCCCGCACCACCTCGGCCTCGATGACCCGGATCCCCGCTTCGCCATCATCGGCTTCGGCTCCCGGAAAAAATCCGCTCATCAACTCGCCCAGGAATTCCTCAACGCCTCGTCCGATTCCCTCTGGGCCATCGTCACCAACGGCAGAACCCTCCGCCTCCTCCGCGATGCCGATACCCTCACGCGGCCGAACTTCCTCGAATTCGACCTCGAAACCATCCTCCGCGACGACCAGCACCGCTACGCCGACTTCTCCGCCCTTTGGCGCATCCTCCACGCCTCCCGCGCCGGCGAACCCACCGCCGCTCCTGCCGAATCCATCTGGGAAAAATGGAAATCCGAAGGCCACGCCCAAGGCCTCCGCGTCCGCGACGGCCTCCGCGACGGCGTCACCGAAGCCATCCTCATCCTCGGCCGCGGCTTCCTCGTCCACCCGGACAACACCGCCCTCCGCCAACGCCTCCATGATGGCACCCTGACTCTCGACGACTACTTCCAACAATTCTTCCGCCTCATCTACCGCTGCCTCTTCCTCTTCTGCACCGAAGAGCGCGACCTCCTGCATCCTCCCCCAGATCAAAAATCCAAAATCAACAATCCTCAATCGGAAATCGAACATTCCGCCGCCCGCCAAGCCTACGCCACCGGCTACAGCCTCCGCCGCTTCCGCAAGCGCTCCCTCCGCCAATCCGCCCACGATCCCCACGGCGATCTCTGGCAATCCGTCCGCATCGTCTTCCGCTCCCTTGCCCACGGTCAGGAAAAACTCGCCCTGCCCGCCCTCGGCGGCCTCTTCGCGGAAACCCAGTGCCCGGACCTCGACAGCGCCTCCCTCTCCAATCGCGACCTCCTCTCCGCCATGCGCGAGCTGCGCTGGTTCTTCGACAAGAAAACCGGCAAACGCTCCGCCATCGACTACCGCAACATGGGCACTGAGGAACTCGGCTCCGTCTATGAATCCCTGCTCGAACTCGTTCCCACCATCGACCTCCCCGCACGCACCTTCGGGTTTGTCGGCATCACCGATGCGGGTTCCACCTCCGGAAACGCCCGGAAAACCACCGGCTCCTACTACACCGCGGACCCCTTGGTCATGGAACTCATCAAGTCCGCGCTGGAACCCGTCATCCGCCAGCGCCTTGCCGATGCCCGGGAGCTCGCCGCTTCCCCCTGGGCCACCGTCGCCGCCCGCATCGCCACCGATTCCGTCCAGCGCTCCTACGTCCACGCCTGGTTGGCGAAACATCTCGCCGTCCCCACCGATTCCTCGCCCCAGGCATTCGCCCGCGCCTGGGATGCCATCCCGGCGGACGCCCGCGCCAATCTTCTCTGCATCGACGCCCTCCTCTCCATCACCGTCTGCGATCCCTCCTGCGGCTCCGGCCACTTCTTGTTAGCCGCCGCCCGCCGCCTCGCGGAAAAACTCGCCGAACTCCGCGCCCCCGACGGTGCCGTCCGCCCGGACGACTACCGACACGCCCTCCGCGAAGTCGCCAGCCGCTGCCTCTACGGCGTGGACATCAACCCGATGGCCGTCGAACTCTGCCGCGTCGCCCTCTGGCTGGAGACCGTCGATCCCGGCAAACCCCTCGGCTTCCTCAACCACCACATCCGCCACGGCAACAGCCTGCTCGGCACCACCCCCGACCTCATCGCCACCGGCCTCCCCGATGAAACTTTCACCGCCATCGAAGGCGACGACAAACCCGCCTGCGCCGAACTCAAAAAGCTCAACAAAGCCGAGCGCACCGGCTTCGGCCCGCTCTTCGCCAAGGAAGAGGACAGCATCCGCGAAAAACTCCGCCAGGCCGCCACCTCCATCGAGGCCATGGACGACAGCCAGCCCGATTCCCTCCAGAAAAAAGAAGCCGCCTTCCTCACCAACGAAACCGCCCCCGAAACCCGCCACGCCAAACTCCTCGCCGACCTCTGGTGCGCCGCCTTCGTCATCAAGAAAACCCTGAGGAGCAACGACACTCCTGTCGTTTCTTCCTCTTCCCAATCTGAAATCCCCGCCCCCGAAGACGGCCAACTCCTCCACACCGACGACGACCTCTTCGGCCAACCCGTCCCGGCCGCCAAATCAACAGCGAAGCCCAAGTCTTCTCTGATCACTGATCACCGATCACTCGGCACTGCTACCGGCATCACCACCGGCACCCTCCGCGACTTCGTCCAAGGCAAACCACTCCCCGAAGACCTTGAATCCGAAGTCAACTGGCTCGCGGAACAATACCGCTTCTTTCACTGGCACATCGCCTTCCCACAAGTCTTCGACCAAGGCGGCTTCGATTGCATTCTCGGGAATCCACCGTGGGAACGCGTAGAAAAGGACTCTTCGACAACTGAGGATCGAGCCGTTGAATGCACACAAAAACTCCTTCAGTATTCGGGTAGATTCCCGATATGCGGAGCAGGGCGCAAAAACCTTTATGCCTTGTTCTACGAAATCGTTGGGTCCTTGGTCAATTCTTGCGGCATTTGCGGCATCATCGTCCAAACCAGCGTTCTGCAAGATGAACCATCATCGAGATTGACCGAGATTCTAATGGAAAAAAGACGACTCAAATCGGTATTCGAGTTTGAGAACAGACGGAAAAATTACGATGGTTCCAAGTGGTTTCATGATGCTGATCCCAGCATGAGATTTGTTCTTTTAACCATCGGCACAAGCGATAGCGACACAACCTTTGTTTTCGATATTGATGAAATGCACGAAATTTCCAGCCCCAAAAAATCCTACAAGCAATCAGCCGAGGAAGTCAGAGCATTCTGCGACTTAAATTTCAGAATTCCAATTTTCAAGCTTAGCTCAGATGCTCTAATCGCATCAATCGCTCATGGGAATGGGGAATTAATCGGCAGCCTATCAAGGGGCGTTTCCGCAAAGTTCAAATCAGGACTAATTTTCAACTCGGAAGGCAATCTAAAGAACCTCAAAAGAACATTTCAGGAAAATGCTAGTTATGTGAAAGTTTTTACAGGTTCTTCCATTCATCAATATGATCATCGCTTTGCGGACTCGAACAATGGCATCACACTAAACCCTACGCCATCCGATAAATCCTCTGCAAATTTCATCACGAGATCGGTTGAGTATCTACCCAATAAGATTGTTAATGAGAGAATTCAGAATCTCGCCGGCGCTTTGCCATCTTGGTTTGTCGCAATGAGGCGACACGCTAAAGGCGTGAACGAATTAGTCGCAATCAGTGCAATCGTTCCCAGAGCCGCAACCGAAAGCAGCCTAAATGCATTCTTTTCTTCGGATAATGACTGCACATTTCTGATCAGACTTGTAGCTAACATAAACACTTTTGCTTTCAATTATTTGGTAAAATTAAGGCAGGCTGGATTCAGTTTGAATAAAACTCTTTATGAGTGCATTCCTTTGGCGACTTTGAAGGTAGGGGGCGACTATCGCATCCCATGGATTTCTCTTCACTGGCTTTCCGAGCGCGTTCTTGAACTCACCTACACCGCCTGGGACCTGGAAGCCTTCGCGCAAGACTGCGGCTGGCCCGGCCCGCCGTTCCGGTGGGACGAGGATCGGCGCTTCCTGCTGCGCTGCGAGTTGGACGCCGCCTTCTTCCACCTCTACCTCGGCAGCGAGGACGAATGGCGTCAGCAGCCCGAAGCCCTCACCCGCGCCTTCCCCACGCCCCGCCATGCCGTGTCCTACATCATGGACACCTTCCCCATCGTCAAACGCAAAGACGAAGCCAAACACAACGGCCACTACCGCACCAAAGAAACCATCCTCCAAATCTACGACGCCCTAGCCGAGTCCATCACAAGCGGCATCGCCTATCGGACCCAGCTCGCGCCCGTTCCCACCGATCCCCGGATCGCACACATGCCCAGGCTCCCGGACATTCCGCGCACGGCATTCGTCGCACAGGATTACTTCGAAGTGGTGCTGCCGCTCATGCTCAGCATGGCCCCCGAAGGTTTGGAACGGGCTCGCCTTCTCCACGCCATCGAACTTCTAACTGACCCAGCCAAGCGCACCAAGGCCGCCCAGAAGTTGGGTGACACGGGCATCCAGTGGTCACAGGCCTTCCGCGAGCCCTACCACTTCGCCGCTGCGGGCAAGGCCCTCATCACCGAAGTCACCAAGGGCCGTATCCGTGGAGTGGAGCGCATGCGTCTCGATCCACAGGCCGCCGTCACCACCAGCAACCCGTGGCTTTGCGTTGACGCCTTCCTTGCCCTCCGCCTCGCACTTGAAGCTGATGTCTCCGTCGCCCAAGCCACCGAGAAGACACAACAAGCACTCGTCGACCAAATCATCCAATTTGGCAAAGTCGCATAGACCATGAGCACATCTCCCCCCTCCGCCGATGACACACCGCCACGCTGGAAGCCCGGCAAGGGGCAATCGCAGCCGGTGATTTTCCTCCGCAAGCTCGTATTGCTTGAGGAACTCCGCCCCGGTGCTGTGAAACCCATCCGCGAGGTTCCGTTCCGCCCCGGCCTGAACATCGTATGGGCGGATCCCAAATCCGCCGAAGCCGCATCCGGCGGAGTGCGAGTGGCAGGACACTCCGCAGGCAAGACCACCCTCTGCCGCATTCTCCGCTGGCTGCTCGGCGAGGCCCATTTCGCACCAACCAAACTGGAATCCCGCATCGCCAGCGATCTCAAGGACGGCTGGGCGGTCCTCACTCTGGAAATCGACGGCCAGCCCTGGCTCGTCGGGCGGCGTTTCTTCGACAAAGCCGACCACTGCGCGGTGCCCGGAATAACACTTCAAGAACTCTACGCAAACGGATGGCCCGAAGGTGCCAACGCCCGCGAGTTTTTAACTGAACTCAAAAAGGCAACCGTAGGGAAACTCGTCCGCAAACGCCTTCCAGCACGAGATGAGGAGATTCCATGGACGCACATCCTCGGCTGGTTGGCACGCGATCAGGAAACATCCCTGGTCGATGTTATTGCTTGGCGCTCTTCATCCAAGACGCCGGGCACGCAAGGCCCCACGGACGCCGAACGCCACCTGATCATGCGAATGATCCTGGACATGCTTAGCGAACTCGAGGGTCGGGAACTGGAATCATACGCCAAAGACAAGGACAAGCGGGCCGACGAGAAGTCCGCCAAAGTCGCCCTTCAGGATCGCTTCGAGCAAAGCTGCCGTCGGCTTTCCACCATCGTCCCCGGCGAGGGAATCCCAGTTGCCGGTGAACTGCTCCTACCACCCGCGAGAAAGATCGTTCAGGACAAACTGGAACAACTCACCCGGCTCAACGAAGCATTGGAGAAGAACACCCTCACAGTCGCCGAACAAAGCCACCGCCAGGCACTATCAGCTCTCTTCACGGCCCGCCGCGGCGTCACCGCCGCGGAGAAGGACCTCAAGAAAACGGAACACCATTACAACGAATGCGAGAAAATCCGCGTATCGGCAGAAAAGGAAATCACCCAAGCAGCCCTGAAGTGTCCACCTGGCCGTTGCGGTGCCACGAAAGAAGAAGCGGACGCGGTCGGAGGATGCAAAGCATTCAAGGAAACCCCACCGAGTTTTGAACTTGAAGCCCTGCTTCAAAAGTTCACCCAGATGCGGGATGATGCACTGGAACGCTATCAGCAAGCCAAGACCGAGTTAGACGAAGCACGCCTGCCCATTCCCGACCTTGAACGGAACGAACGGGCACTGTCGGAACACCTCGAAACCCAAAAGACCGAGCGTGAGAAACTGGTCGCCGAAGCCGCCGGCCTGAAGAGCCTGAGCACATCCGAAAAAGCGATCCTCGATGATGCCGAGAACGCCCTCAACACCCTGGAAGCCTGCGACACACGAATCAAGGACCTCCGGCAAAACATGTCGGACTCCCGCACCCGCCAGCGCGAGATGCTCAAATCCCATTTGCCCGTCCGCATGCGGTTCTCCACATGCTTCGAGCAAGTCCTATGCTTTCTCCTCGGACCAGAGACCTCCGGCCACATCGAATTCGACGATGACGGAGCCATCGTCCCCATCGCCGAAAGCCGCGAACCCATGTCGAGCGGAGCCATCGACGCCCTAACCGTCGTCGCCCTCGATCTCGCCGCCATGCTCTGGAGCGTCACTGGCCACGGCCACCACCCTCGCCTCGTCATCCACGATAGCCCAAAAGTCGCCGACATGGCCCCCGCACTCTACGCCCCCATCTTCGACCTAGCCGCCCAAGCCGAGGACGACGCCAACGGCACTCCAACCTTCCAATACATCCTCACCACCACGGAACCGCCCCCAAAGAAATACCTCGAAACCGAACGAGTCGTCCTGACGCTTGATGCATCGCAGAGCGAAGGCCGTCTCTTCAAGCGGGATTTCAAAGCCTGATCCGTTATGATCATCAATTGCTAATTTCCAAACCAACAAGTGGCGTCTACACAGCAGAAAAAATGATCACAATAGTCGAACAGGCTTCTAAAATTTTCAATGAGGTGATGCGCAATCACTCCATCGGCCTACTGACATCGCCCCACGACTTCCATACTGGGGGCCAAACCATCATACCGGCATCGCGTGAGGGCGAGGTTTCATTAGCCGAAAAGCTCTTTGAGCTCTTCTTCCCGCGGGCTGAGTCTGGAGTTTACTACCACTACATGCCTTTCGATTCATTCGAGAAGGTCATGTCCTTCAGGAGCATTCGCCTGTTCTCCACCAAGAAGAAGGATTCGATCGGCGAATTCATCACTCTTTGCCGAGACCTCGGATTAGACGGCTACTGGAGGGAAGTTACAGACGGCAACCCTGAGGGAATTCACGCCGAGCTCATGGACGATCTTTTTTACAAGTCGTTTGTTTCCTGCCCCAACACTAACGCCGAAGAGCTATGGGAGACTTTCGCCGATCAAGGACACGGAGTTAGACTCGCTGTGCAAATTGACACGGCACCTGGCTACCCCGACTTTCGGCATGTTTCCTACCAAGGAAACTTTTTCATTACTATCTTAGCCGAACTCCAAGAGAAATTTGCGACCGCAGGATTCCAATTTAAGCCTCAGGGCATCTCGCGAATGCCTGCTTATTATCAAGAAGGAAGATTCGCCCACCATAATGAAGTTCGGCTCCTCGTAAAGCGCCCCTCGTATGACGATGGGTTCTTCTCCAACTTCTTCTCAAAGACAGAATTGGCCGCATTCTTTCCGTTTGCGGTCAATCGCGATGGGGATCAGCAGTGCAACTACATCGACGGCTCTCTCCAAGCCCAAACATGTTCCTGGTTTCAACTGAGACTTGTGGGTGTTGTCCCTGGTCCGTCATGTGACTCAGCCAAGCACAACAGGGTTCTGAACGAATTCACGTGGGCCAACCTGCACCGTCCCTGATTCAACGGCTCACCTCTCCCAAATCATGGTAATCCAAATCGAAGAACTTTACGCTGCCTACCGCTAACAAAGCAAACATCCTCCAATTCTACAACGCCCTCGCCCGCTCCATCGCTTTCCGCCTTGGTGGCACTGGCCAAAAAGTTTCGAACACCCAAAAGTATGGACCAGCTTCCCGTCAATCTTCAGAAGTGGCTTGAACTCGCAGATGTCGAGAAACGTAAAATGGCCAAGCGAACGTGGGTGCCCCTCATGGTGTCGGAGTCCGAAAGCACGGGCAGACATCAAGAGCCGGGCTTTCGCAAGCAGTTCACCTCAATCGAGGCGCTCATCGTGCCGCTCGCAAAGCGGGATGACTTCGCTGAAGCAAATTGGGAATCCATCCAAAGAAATAATCCTCATTGGGCATGGGCCGATGAAGTTCGCTTTGTCGCCCCCGATGAATATACGGATCATAATGAGACGCCCATCGCAACCTATCCAGTTCTCAGGCAGAGCTTTGACACTGGCGAACCGGAAATCTGGCACCTGCTCCAAGAAATCGAGATTTCGTTGGATCTATTGCGGAAGGGAGACAACTGGGTGCGACCTATCGAGGACTACATTGATGTCGTCCGTCTTCGTCGTGACTCTGAGGACCGTCCAAGTGCAATAGAAATTCGGTCCGAGCATCTACGTGACTACCTTGCTGCAAGGGGGGCTGCTCTACTTCTGGGAGCCTTTGTATTCAGAGAGGCGTGCGAGTCAAAAATTGAGAAAATTTCATGGCATGAGAATCGCGGTTCTCGTGAATTCAAAAACGGAGTTTGGGAAGGCCACAAATATGAAACGAATTCCGGCGGTCCGCCGGGCGTCATGCTGCGGATGTGGCGTGAAAGTGTAGACCCGGAAGACGACGTTCCAGAAATGCCTCATCCATCTCGGGAAACCGCGCCCCGCTCGGAGAAGACCGAATTTGGAGGTGGAGGTGAAGTTCTTGAATTTGCTGAAGGCCGGATCTGGTGGACTGAATGGATTGAGCCAGGAGAGCAAAGCCCACGTATTCGGCGCGACAAAGTCGAAGCCCAAGTCCCATTCATCGTCGGCAATCAGGGTGAGCCGAAACTTTCCGGCGATAAGTTGCACGATTGCCGCGGGTGGCTATGGTTTCGAAACGCGGTCATTCGAGATCTCCTAAACCGGGAGAATTCCTTCTTCAAGTGGCACACGCATGACACCGGCTCTATCGGGCCTTCTCGCGTCACAGAGCTTCATTTCGGACTCAATGAACTTCACCATGTGAATGTAGCCGCCTACAAATTGGCTGAGCTTCCTGAATGGGTTCAGAAGATTTGGGTTGCTCACAACATCCCCCCGGAGGGCGGTTTGTCCTACGAACTTCACCAATCTCAAAACCTTGCCGCACCTGCCAGAACCGGTCCACCCGAACAGCTGATCATCCGTGCAATCAAAAGACTTCAGGTTGCAGCCGCTAGGGCTTTCGGTCTGGAGCTGTTTCACAACCTTCCTGATCCCGAGGATATTCTTCGCAGAATCCACCGCTTCCAGGGTGATTCGTTCGAGGATACGTGCCACCTCGCAAAGGAGATTAGTCGTCACGTAGTTGAGAAACTCGATCAATCGGCAATCGACAAGCAGCTCTCGCCAGAAAACTTGAAGGCAGCCAATGAAAAGAAACTCCGCAGCCTCAAACGGTTGGCACTGTTGCTCGATCAACTGGAGCATGACGGACGCGCTCTCACGAAGGCGCTCGCAGGCATCAATGACCTCCGTCAAGGTGACGCACACACGGGCTCTTCGTCATTGGCGCAATCGCTGGAGCTTGTCGGCGTATCGCCCGATTCGCAGGATCACTACAACAACAATGTCTGCATGATCCGTGCTGTGGGTTTCGCATTACTCGACATCGCATTCGCAATTGATCCCGAAAGGAACAAAATGGCGGCGTCCCCAGATTAAGGTGAGCTCCAAGCATGAACAGGCAGAGTCCCGATCTAAACAAACGTTCACTACCAGCTTGGGGAAGCGAATCCTTGGCCAACCATGAATGAACAACAACGAACTTTTGCAAACATGGCTGATACCGTGTGCGCCCCCACCGTCGACTTCGACGTGGTGGCAGACGGAATTGGCAAGACCATTGCGGATGGAATTCTTGGGCGCATCGCTTCGTTCCCGACGCGGGAAGCTCGATTGCATGGGAAGTCAGGCAAAATGGATTCACTGCCCGAGGACATCCTTTGGGAAGGCTTGGGAGAGGAGTCAGCTCCCATCTTTGTCGTTTACAAGCTCATCCATGAAGCATTCTCGAATGCGCCCCAGTTTTTCCGCTCCGCGCTCGTAGAATTACTGCGTGCGCAACCAGACCGGTTTTCCGCCGTCTTCAACCGCGAGACGGTTTGGTCGGTGATGGCAGCGCTGCCCGCCAGTGCCGCCCCGGAACAATGCCCAAGCATAAAGGAGATCGCCGGTTTCCTTCGGCAAGCGCAACAACGCGGGATATGGTGGCGCTCCGAAGATGAAATCCAGAAAGAGGCCGTGGCCGTCCACAGAACACTCACGGATGGTCCCGGGAAATTCCATCAGGGCTTCACCGCACTACGCGCCTTGCAATCGGAGAAGGCACGCGGCATCACCTGCGGCAACCTGCTCCTGCACGTCCCCGGACGATTGGCCGCGTACGCGGAAGAAGTCGTCGCCATGGGAAGGATGAAGGAACTGCCACCGCTAAAGGTGATTCATGGAAAGGTCGATGAATTCACACGTGACCCGGAAACGGACGCCAGACATGAGAGCATCCCGCTGGATCTGCTCTACACCACGATGGATGACGATTCCCTCCATGTCCGCATCCTCACCCGGGCAAAAGCGAATCCGGCCGAGCGGGCAGAGATCCGCAAGCGGGCTCTCTATCTCCGTTACTTCCTCGGCAAGGCCTTCAAAGGATACCGAGCCGATCAGATCGACCTGAAATTGGCATTCTATCTCGACCATGGAACATCCCATTCCTCCTGGCACGGCAGCGACAGCCTTTTCCATCCCGAAGAGTGGATCGACCGGACCCGGTTCTGGAACGACCTTTGCCCCGGAGCCGACCCGGAGAAACTCTTCGCACGAATTCGTGGAGCAGCGACCAAGGGCTTGAAGACCGAAGACGTAGTCGCGAAGTTGAAGAAGCATTTCGACCGAACTACCAAAGAATCGCACTGACCATTCCCAGTGAAACACTTCCGGATTTCACAAGCTTGATACTTGAAAGCCGCCGATCACGGAAACCACAACAGCGTTAGTCCACCATTTAATCCGCTCATCCTCTTCGTCTCCTCTAGGACTTCGGGCTTTTCCCACGTAACCTGCGGAAACCAATCGGCGTCGTCGTAGTGCTCCATGTGGTTACTAACCTCGGAAAGCTCCAGTGTAGCTGAACTATAGGCCGGTAACGGTTTTCCGGGGACAACAAAAAGGAGCTTCTTGCGCGGATCCGAGTAGCTCCAACGGATCAGCCCGTTCTGGTGGTAAATCACGACGACCTTCCTCTTGCTCACGTCGGCGAACCTGATGGCGGTCGACGTCAAAGTGGTTTGAAAATCACTGGCCAGCGACTCGATCAAAGCCATGGATGGTTCGAGCGTCCCACAGGCGAATCGAAAGTGGGAATTCGGCATCAGCAATTCGGCCGCGAAGCAGTTCGCCTCCACTTCCAGCGGTGAGCGCCCATAGTCCCGCATATCCTCGGCGCTGCAAAGAAGCTGCGAGTATTCCTCGTGCAATTCCCAATGACCCAACTCGTGTGCAATCGTGAATCTGCGTCGGCCCTCCGGAACGATCCCTCGGCGGACGTGGATCACACCGTTTGTTCCTTTGCGCAACAACCTTCCCTCAGCTCCCTTGATCTCTCCCTCCCTGACCAAAACGTTTCGGTACATGGCGAGGTCTTTCAGGTCCAATTCACGTGGATGGGGCGAGCCAAGTTCCTCGCCGATTCTGAAAGCGGCGCCACCGGCCTTGATGCGTTGAGCATCACCCTTGTTTCCCGTTGTCACCTTCACCCTCCAGTTCCTCCAGAATAGAAAGCTCGGCATCCAGGTCCGCCAGATCCTCATCCGGCACTTCCTCAAATTTCCGACAATACACCTGAGCGGCTTCCGGATCCGACTCGCCAAGAACACGGATCTTGGCCAAGACTCGCTCCCGCATTGCGGAGGCCGAACCAACAATTGCCTGTTTGAGGGAGTTCACCTTCGTTTCCAACATCAGACGCCTATCCCGAGCCATTGCCATTTTCTGACGGGCCACAACACCTTTCAATTTCTCCGATGCCCACGACTTCAACTCGGTGGTCTCGATTCCACGCTCTGACAAAATCTCTCTAGCCTTGGCCGAAGATGGAAAATCGTGGGTTTCGAAAACGAGTGCCGAAAGATCTTCGACCATGTCCGTCCCGGTTCTCTTTTTTGGATCGTTCATTGGGTTCCTGTATCTTCTTAGTGATGAACTGATCGCAGTTCTTGCCGATAATTCTCAAGAAATCGTTGGAGCCTCTTTTTCGCAGCCTCGAATTCCTTGTCGTTGAGCCCTGCTTGGGCAATAACCTCGGCACGTTTCGATGCCCCGTTGAAGATTGCCTCTACGATGAGCCGATCAGGCGACCCCGGCTCCATAGAGTCAATAATGCCCAGAATCAATTCGTCGTCCTCTTCACGGATTAACCTGCTTTCTGGCGGGGCCTCATCGTTCTCGAACTGCTCGACTGCGGACACCCAGTCACACTCACCTTCCTCGTGTAACCTGTCATCCGCATTGGAGAAGACCCGATTCTCCCAGGATTCAACCAGATTCTTGACGGTGCCCCGAATGTAGCCCTTCAAAACGAGCCACAGCGGCTTGTCCTCGTCCCATTTGCCTCCCTCAAGAATGTTCTGGAAAGCCGCCTGCACCAAATCGCTTGCCGAGCAACCTTCCGGCAATACGCCCCGCCCCGCATTCCGCCAATTCCTGCTGGAGATCAATTGCGTCGCATAGGCGACCGATCTGTCCATCAGATCGTGAATCTCGGCTTCCGTCATAGCCGCAAGACGCCGTTCGTTGGCTACTTTCGAGTCCACAGCAGCGATAATAATGAAATTTTTTTCGCATGCGACGGCAAATTTCGTCCGCAGCTCATCACTAGGAGGCAGAGGATCCATCAACCACCCTCACTCAAACCAAATGATTGCAGCTATTGAATCCACACAAAATACTGATGATGAGGGAGTGATCTTCCTTCAGCAGGCCTTTTCCAGCGAACAGACCTGTCTGGAAGCGAACCTCTGTTCCTCGAACCGCATTCGCCACCAAGGCGACAAAGGCGAAGTCAACGAAGAGTTTTTCATCGAATTCCTCAGACGCTACCTTCCCAACCGCTACACGGTCGCCAAGGCGATGGTCATCGACTCCCGTGGAAACACGAGCGACTCCATCGACGTGGTCGTTTTTGACCGCCAATACACGCCCACCCTGCTCGATAGCGAGAAGCATCGCTACGTGCCCGCCGAGAGCGTATATGCGGTCTTCGAGTGCAAACCCACCATCAACAAGACCTATCTGACATACGCGGGAGATAAGGCCGCATCGGTCAGGCGCCTTCACCGCACCTCCATCCCGATCGCGCATGCGGGAGGGTTCTATCCAGCCAAGAAGCCGCATGACATTATCGCCGGCATCCTCGCAATCGACGTTGATTGGGCGGATGGCTTCGGTGCGTCGTTTCGGGAGAATCATTCCTCTCTGACTGGAGAGTTCGCACTCGATTGCGGTTTCGCCGCGAGCGGCGCTTGTTTCGACGCCTTCAACGAAGACGGGAGTCTCACGTTCGGGCCCGCAGAAAACTCGCTGGCCTATTTCGCCTTCCGCCTGCTCAGCCGCCTACAGGCCTGCGCGACCGTTCCAGCCGTTGACTGGGCTGCTTACGCCATCCAACTCAGCAAAACCATCACCACCGCCTAACCCGCCATGTTTGACTACTCAGAACAAATCGCTGCTTTCCGAAACGACAAGGTACGCCTATCCAAGGGATTCAAGGAGAAGCTCTTTCAACACAGGGATGCAAATCGCAACAGGCTGATCACCCGCCTTCCCTTGCGCATCCCGGGACTCTCTATTTCTCAAAGTTCCTTCAAACCGCAGGGCTCGTCGGCCGTCCAGACCATCATCCAGACGAAGTTCATTTACGAAGAATACGACATCGACGACGGTCTCGTCCTGTGGCGCGACCAACTGCTTGATCCCGATGGCCGCGAACTGACGGCCGACGAGGTGAAACGTCATGTCCTCGAAGCATTGAAGGACAAACGATTCGGCAAACAACCGAACATGGCGGCGAATGCCGTTAGGGTTTACTACAAAGAAGATGACGAAGAGAGGCATCACATTGACTTCCCGGTCTATCGAAAATACCTGGACGACGACGGAAACATGGTTCGTGAAATTGCCGGTGAATTCGGCTGGACCGTATCCGATCCGACCCAAGTCAACAATTGGTTCCTCAATGAGGTTCAAGTCCGCAACTCGGAATGCACAGGCTGGGGTACCCAAATGCGCCACCTCATCCAGCTACTCAAGCGTTTCTGCAGGAGCCGCTACGTGTGGGACATGCCAAACGGCATGAAACTCACCATGTTGGTGGTTGAGAGCCAACCCGCCCATCATGATCGCATTGATCTGGCATTCCGCCGACTTCTTGAGAATCTCAAAAAACGACTCAAAACGGACAAGGTGATTCTGAATCTCGCCCATTCCGATAAACCAGCCATCACCCGTGGCGAGGCCGATGACAACGTGATCGAACTCCTAGCGAAGATCGACGAAGCTCTCGAACGGCTGGTCTCCCTCGATGATACTGAAAATCAGACGACCAAATGTGCACGTGACGCATGGGACTGGGTTTTCCAAAGCGACGGCTACTTTATGGAATACGACCGTAAGAAGGAAGAGCGCGAGAAAACCGCTCGCCTTGAGTCCCTCGCTGCGAAAATCAATTCTGGAACGGCCAGAACATCATGTGCTGGAGTCATCGGTTCAATCGGTGTTCCGAACCTTCCACACAGCTTTTATGGCGACTCGTTTTAAGAATTGGGGAAAGGGTGTGGCTTCCTACCGCCGATTCGTCATACAGAAGTCTCTGATGGGCCGTTTTTTCCCCGAATTTCGGTGCATTTATTCCAAGCGGCGCTTGACCTGCATCGGAAAGATCACACCGTCTGAGAGCTGCAATACCTACACGATCAAAATAGAATATGTCGAGGGCAGCATTCCCAAGGTCTGGATTCTCCACCCCAGGATCGTCATGAATCCGGAAACGCACGTTTACAATGATGGCTCGCTCTGCCTGTATCATCCTCCAGAAACTCCGTGGAAACACACAGACAACCTCCATGAGAAGATTCTTCCATGGACCGCTGAGTGGCTCGTTTTTTACGAACTATACCTGATCAAAGGAGTATGGCTTGGAAAATCCGCGCCACATCCTGTTGCTCGTTAACGGTGCGGAGGTGGGATCGATTCATCTGGTTACGCCTCCGCCCCGTTAAGAAAGCAACATTGAATCCGGTATCATCCCCTGCCCGGCCTTTCCGCGTCAATCGGACCGTGCTTGGCTAATAGGCCGTTACCTGATTGGCTGGCTTAGACCTAAAGCATCTATGAACCCCCTCGAACGCTCGCTAATCGAAAAAGCCGGCTACGCCAACGGCTGGGAGAACGTGCGCGAGAGCACGGCGGAGCGCGTTGCCATGTTCTCCGCTCGCCACAAAGCGGAGACGGTGGTTTCACCGGCGGGTGACGACACCGCTGCATGGCGGGTGGAGTTTCCCCAAGGACCACCAGCAGTGGAGCTGGCACGGTCATTCCACGTGATCGATGGCCCGACCGGGACCTTCCAAACTACGGGAGAAGCCGAGCTGGGCCGGATTCTGCGCCGTGCCGCCGAACTGGCAATGTCGCTGCCAAACCATGCTGCCGACCTCTACGCTGAGGAGATCGCCAAGGTCGAAGCCGAGCCACCCAGTGCCACCGAGGCCCTACGCCTGACCAAGCAGCGCATAGGGCAGAACCTGTTCCGGCAGGCTCTAATTAAATACTGGGGCGGTCGTTGCGCCGTCACCGGCCTCGACCTCCCAGAAATTCTCCGTGCCAGCCACTCGAAACCTTGGGCAGACTGCCATACCGATGCCGAGCGCCTCGACGTTTTCAACGGCTTCCTCCTCGCCCCGGACCTCGACGCTCTCTTTGACCGGGGTCTCATCACATTCGACAACGACGGAGCAATACAGTTGTCGTCAAAGGTCGGCAACTCGCAGCTCACAGCCCTGCGCCTAGCGGGTTTCCAGACCTTTCGCTTACGTTGGATCACTCCCAATCACTTGCCTTACCTAGTCTGGCACAGGAACCAAGTCTTCGGCGCGTGACCCAGATCAGATCTCACTCCTCCGGCGGCTCCGAATCGAACGGCAGCTTGAAGTGGAGGAAGATGTCCCGCGTGCGGTTGTAGATGTCCATCTCGCTCATCCAGGCACGTTCCATCATCGTGTTGAGGGGGATGAAGTTGCGCTCGATGAAGCGCAATAGGTCGATCGGGTCGGATTCGACGGCGGCCTTGGGTTCGCCGAGGCGCTTGAAGCCCTGGAGGTTGGGCGTAAGCGAAGGAAACGCTGCCCCTGATGAGATCTCGCTGAGGCTGCGGTGGCCTCCGTAATCTTGCCGGATGTCCATACCATCCCTTCCCCAGCCGTGGCGCGTCGCAGACGCGACCTTCGTTGAAGTCGAACTTCGCCAAGCCTCCGACAATTCCGCGATGAGGAAAAGCTTCCATGCGGACGGGAAAAAATGTATCAGAACAAAAATGGATAGGGATAACAGTTCTGGTAATAAGTGGCTAGTGTCACGCGTTTGCTGGATCCCCGTCGGTTATCAGGACGTTGGCGACGCTTACTTCCTCCATGAGGGTTTCGAGAACCTGGGCAAGTTGATGACCACGCTTCAGGAACTCCATGAGAGTGATGTGGCCACCGAACGGATCTTTGAGATTGCAAGGCGGCATCCCGGCTTCGAGTGCATGGAATCGGAGTGGGAATATTCCGGGCCGCCAGTCGATTTGAAAATGTTCGGTGAGACCTTCACGGAGGATTTCTGGTTTTTGTGGAACAGGGGTGGTTACACTTATGAGATTCTAGATTGCGACTTTCCCGAGGAAGATCCGACTACGGATCGCCTTTTCATCGATCTTGAAAAGCGCGACGAAATACTGGCGAAGGTGGACGCATTCCTCACCGATCTGAGATCATTGATCCCGGAAACCTAGAAGGGAGCGGGGCGTAGAAGTCGGAAGTGGTCTCCAAAAAGGGATCGCACCCGATGAGGATGATCGCGCGGGCGTCGAGGTGACTTATTTGATTGTTTGATGTAAGCGGTGCGTCACTCCTCCGGCGGCTCCGCATCATACGGCAGCTTGAAGTAGTGGAAGATGTCGCGGGTGCGGTTGTAGATGTCCATCTCGCTCATCCCGGCGCGTTCCATCATCGTGTTGAGGGGGATGAAGTTGCGCTCGATGAAGCGCAAAAGGTCGAGCGGGTCGTATTCCACGGCGGCGTTGGGTTCGCCGAGGCGCTTGAAGCCTTGGAGGTTGGGCAGCAGGCAGAGGGTCATCATCTGGAGCGTCTCGGTGTGGAGGTCGCAGAAGTAGAACCAATAAGGCCAGACGTTGTGGAAGTGCTGGTAGAATTTCCGGATCTCCGTGATGGCGTAGAGTTCGTTCGGGTCGTCGTTCCAGCCGTCCACCAGGAACTGGAAACTGCCCATCATCGCGGCCAGCTCCGCGCCTTCCGGCAACGCGCCCGGGCCGAAGGTCTTGAGGAAGTGGTTCAGCTTGCGCTGGCGCACCTGCTCCCTGCTGAACATTACTACGATGGCGTTTTTTCCCGGGGGCATGGTCATTCGGCGGATGGGGGTTTGGCCTGTCCTGTGGTCGTCCATGAATACCAATCCCGGATGTCCAGAAGGGTGGCAATTTCATCGAACTGGCGCTCCGGGTCGGTTGGTTCCGCCGCGTCAGGAGCACGCTCCCAGACGGTGGATTCGATCCGGCGAGCCAAGGGCAGGACTCCGGCTTTGGCGAACTTGCCGGCGTAGTCGGTTGCACCATTGCTCAGGCGATCGAGGAGCAGCGCGACCACTGCGGCGGCCGTGTCCCTCAGCGTGTTGATTTTGTTCGGCACGATGTCGCGGTTGGGCGATCCGATGGTGGCACCCACCGCCGCATGGGCTTGCAGCAGCAGCGCACAGAATTGGGCTTCGCGGAGCGCATCGATCCCCATCAAGCGGCGCTCCACCGAGATGTCCTGAACGACCCGCCGGATCTCGCTGACGGCCGATTCCGCCACTCCGAGGGCGACCTCGGACAATTTCGCGAGGTCGTAGCCTTTCCGGGCGGCGATGCGGCGGATGTCT
The DNA here is from genome assembly GCA_046051965.1 of Verrucomicrobiota bacterium. GTDB lineage: Bacteria > Verrucomicrobiota > Verrucomicrobiia > Verrucomicrobiales > Akkermansiaceae > Luteolibacter. The sequence goes on along the minus strand of JBJONG010000030.1, from coordinate 7,782 downwards.
GTGTCGAGCGCATGGAGAATCGCGCTCCTGCAATCAGGTGTGAATCCGATGTCCCGGCCCTGCTGTGCGCTCCCGGTTTCAACCGCAATTAGCATCCGGCAGCACTCGCGGCAGGCGAGGTGATGCTTGACCATCTCAGCGGGGAGGCGCTTGTCGATTTCCACGAGGTGGTGTTCCTTGCCAGTCAACCAGGCCGGGAAGGATAGGGAGGGAAGAAAACCTTCGACTTGGGTTTCACGGACGGTGACGGATCGGCCGGTGGCCTCGCCGAGGAGGGAGCCAAGATCGGCGGCGGCGGCGAGGGATTCGGTGGCGCGGTCGTTGCCGATGATGTTGGTGACGCGGCGGAAGCTGTCGCGGGCTTGCTCAAGCATTGGCTCCTGGCGGCGGTCGGTGAGGCTGGCGACGGCGAACATCTGCTGGAGGGAATCCCGCGCGGCGCTCCACCGCTGGAGGGCGATCTCCGCCACCGAGCGTCCATACCATGCGTTGGCGAGCGAAGGGTCGAGCGCGAGCGCCTCATTGAACTCCGCGATGGCTTCCTCCGGGTGATCCTGTTCGAGAAGCAGCCCGCCCAGGCTGTTCCGGGCCACCGCGTCTTCCGGGGCGACCTCGCACGCGCGACGTATCAGGCGCAGGGCGACATCCTGCTGACCGTCCTGCCGGGCATAGTGGTTGCCGAGAATGACGAGCGACTGGGGATCGCGCGGATCGCTTTTGAGGGCATCCAGGAGCGCGTCCATGGCATCATCGGATTTCCCGGCCTCGAAAAGCACCATCGCCAGTTCGCGGCGGGCATGTTGCAACGGAGGGTTCAATTCGATCGCGCGGCGGTAGAGGGACGCGGCCTTGGAAAACTGTCCCTTGTTCGATTGCACCGCGGCCTTTTCGCAAAGGCGCTGCGCCTCCATGAGCGTGGATTCCGGGAGGTCGCCGTAATCAAGGCTGACCATCTTTCCGCTGACCCGGATTGTCGCGCCATCGGCAGCTTTGCCAAGGAGGGTGCGCAGGGCATCGGGGAGCGCGTCCTCCGCAACATCAGCCAAGCCGGAAACACCGGGGATGGATTGTTTGAGGTCGTCGAGCGAGAAGGAAACGGTCACACGGCGAGCGTAGAACAGGGTCGCCGGGTTTGTCGCGTGCCGATTCGGGTGGGTGGCATTTCGGAGTATCGCTATGCAGGGCGGTCGCGTTGGTCGCGATGAAAGTTATCCTGCGGGTTGGCGGGCGGATGCATCAACAATCCCTCGGATGCATGGTCTCAGTTCATGGTGGGATCAAATCCCCGGTTCTCCACGTTCATACCGATGGAAAACAGGGTGCGCTTCGCCTTGGCGCAATCGTCGGCGCTGGGCTTGTGGCGGGGCATCAGTTTGGAAAATCGTCCCTCGGCCTCACCGGTTTGAAGCGGGGTGTCCGGCCCCAGATCGGTGAACGCCTCGTTGCTGTCACGTATGATCGGGATCAGCCGGGTGGCGGAAATGGAGCCGTCCTCCAGCATGAGGGCGACCACTTCCTTCCTGTCCGCGGCTTCCGAAGGCCGGATGCTCGGGTCGAGATGTCCCCGTGAGTCGGGCAGGCGCACCCACGCCTCCACGATCATCACCAGAGCCTGTGCCCGGTATGCCACGGCGAAGAGCTTCGCGACCTCGGCGAACCGATCCTTGGCAGCATCGTCCGCCAGCGCCGAAGGCATGCAGAAGACGAAGCCTTCCTCGGTGTCGGCGATCACCGTCGGGGGGACGGAGCCTGTGGTGCGCATCATGTGGAGAGCGTAGTCCTTGGCCTGTTTCGCCAGCACCTCAAGACGCTCTGGATCGGGTTGTCGGTTGTTTCGCTTCACGCAGGAGAGCTAACCAACGGGGTGAAAGTTTGGCCAGAGAATCCGGCCTCCAACGCTTGCCTGCGATCGTGCCCACTGTCAGGTTGGCGGTAGCCAGCCGACCGCAACCGTTGTCCTTTCCTCATGCCTTTCTCCCCAGACGTCCAACAACTGATCCAGCAAGTCGAGCGGCTTTCCGACCGCCCGGTGCATGTGATGGAGGAGGCTGACCTGAGGAACAGGGCCACCGTGACACCGGCACGCGGTGGGGCACCGAGTCACATCATACGTTTCCGTCCGGGATCGCCGTCACTCGATTACCTGGTCGCGAGCCAGCTGCAGTTTTTGATCCGCACATTCACATGCCCGCCGGCCGAACGCTGGGACATCGTGTCCACCGACGCCGAACGCGACCTGGGCATCAAGGCCATGGGGCTTGAGGCTTTCGAGGAACCTTTCGCCCGCATGATGATCGCCACCATCATCACCCAGCTCCGCTCTTACTCCATCGGTTGCCGGGCGGATGACTGGATCTGGAACAACCTGCCTGGCCTGCGTGAACAGCAGGAGGACGAGATCCGCTCGCAGCTTGCCGAGAACGAGCGGGCGCTGGCACCGGAGACCCGCCGGAAATTCCCCAAGCCGCTGGTGGACGCCAACACCACGATGAACGCGCTGTTTGCCACGCTCTGGGGCGAGAGGCTGCATGAGCCGAGGTTTGCCATCCCGTTCGTCGCCATGGGCTACCGGGGTAAGGCTGACGAGCTACGGGCCATCCTCGACGAACTTCCCGACGACGCGGCGAGCGACCGGACCATGATCGAGCGCTGGGCACCGGTGGTCGGGCTGGCGGGATCTTTCCATTTCAAACCCTACACGACCGACTGATGCCGGACATTCCCCACGACGTCCAGTTTCCCCTCGCAGACTTCGACCGCAGCCAACTGCCCGAGGATCAGCGCGGGTTTGAGGGCGATGCCTATCTACAAGCGATACGCGAACACCTCACGGAGCAGTTCGTCGGCCAGGGCGGGGCTGCGGAAGTGGCCGTCACCCATGACAGGGTGATCATCCGCTGGAAGGAGTCCGGGAAGCCTGAGTCGCTGGCCGAGCAGGGGGCGAACCTGCTGAAAAAGGGCAACACGGAGAAAGGTGTCGCCACCTTGCGCCTCGCCCTGCAGCGCGACCCCAACGACGCGGCAGCGCTCTTCAACCTTGGCATGAGCCTCGGTGATGCTGGAGAGGCCACTGAGGCGTTGGAGCTGCTGCTACGGCTCGTCACCACCGAACCGGCCTATCCTGGAGCCTGGGTGGCGCTGGGTGTGGCACAGGGGCGTAGCAAGCAATGGGATGCCGCAATCAAGTCGTTTAGCGAGGCCGTGTCGCGGAACCCCCAGGATGGGTTCGCCCGCAAGAACCTCGGCGCGGCGCTTTCCCAGACCGGGCAGCTCGATGAAGCCCGCGAACATCTCAAGGCAGCTGTCGTGCTGCTTCCGTCCGATCCGCAGGCGTGGCTGAACCTCGCCATGAACCTGGAGCAGTCCGGGGTGACGGCGGAGGCGGAGATCGCCTACCAGCGCGTCATCGTCCTCGACCCCGGCGGCAACCTCGCTGAGAAAGCCGAGGCCGCCCGCAACCGCATCACACAGGTCAACTTCCGCAAGGGTGGCGGCGGCGAACTCAGGCAAGATGTCCTGAGCTACTGCGGCGACGCCCTCCGCATGTTCGGGGCGATGCCCAAGGAGGAAGTGCAGCGCATCACCATGGAGATCGCTATGCTCGGAGCCAACGGCCTGTCCGTGACAGACCCATCCATCAAACACCAGCTTCGCAACCTGCCGGGGGACTACTCCGGGCTTCACCTGCTCTGCCTCGAATACGTCGGATTCAAGATCATCGACCCGACCGTGGACATGGGCTTCGACATCTCCGCCGAGTATGCGGAGGCGTGCCGGTTGCATGCTGAACCGTAGTAAACCTGCCAGAACCTATGAGCTTGATCATGGTCGACATTGAAGCCGACGGACCAATCCCCGGCGATTACTCGATGGTTTCCTTCGGAGCCGTCGTGGTGGAGCAGGGACTGGAGCGCACTTTCTACGGCAAACTGCGGCCGATCTCGGAAAAGTTCGTGCCCGAAGCGCTGGCGGTGAGCGGCTTCACCCGGGAGCAGACGCTGGCGTTTCCGGAACCGGAGGAAGTGATGCGAAAGTTCGCGTCATGGATCGGTGAGGTCAGCGAAGGGCGGCCGATGTTCATCTCGGACAACAACGGGTTCGACTGGCAGTTCATCAACTGGTATTTCCACCACTTCACCGGTGCCAATCCCTTCGGCTTCTCATCCACTAATCTCGGCAGCCTCTACAAAGGGCTGGTGGGCGACATGACGAAGAACTTCAAGCACCTGCGGAAAACCCGCCACACGCACCACCCGGTTGACGACGCACGCGGCAATGCCGAGGCGCTGCTGGCGATGAGGGACGGGATGGAACTGAAGATCCGGCTGTAACAGAACAAGGAAATCCCTGTTGTCTCGCCGATGGATTGTTCATGGTTGCGGCATGGACAAATCCTCAGGATCAACACCGAGTTTCCACCCGCAACACGAACGGGAAGTCTTGGAGCGGAACCTCCTCTCCGCCATCAAGAAACGACGCGACGACCTGGTTCAGCTATTCGACAAAGTCTCTGGACATTGGTCTTACGAGGATCCGGTTTACCGGTTCTATCACCAAAGTTTCAAGGTCTTCGCTCTTCAGGAAACGATACGGGAAATCGTCACAGAGCTGCAGGCGCTTCTTCCGGGCCGCGGGTTGAACCCGTGGTTTCGTGAAATTGTGGAGGCGGGCACCGGTCATCAGTTCGACACGTCCTGCAACGACGACTGGCCGCGTCACACGCGTCCCATTCTGGAGGCGTTCTTCCATGCGCGTTTCATGCTGGAGATGGCCGTGCGCTATGCGGATCTTGAGGAGCCTCCGCAAACGCTTCCCAGCGGATGGGCGGCGCTGCTCTATCTCTATGACCTTCGATGAAGAATGGTCGCGCTGGGAGCCCACCACAATTGTGCAGTCACCCGCCTAAGAAGTGCTGGAAAATTTAAAAATGGACGGAAACCGTCTTTTTCTGCATACGTTAGCACATATTGAACGACGATAAGCGAGTTTCCGACCTCCTCGATGACTTCCAGCGGAAAGGCCTTTATGGCTTTGATCGCTCGAAGGTGGAGGCCGCGTTGCCCGTTTCCACCGCTGCCGTCGGCAAAGCCCTCAAACGCCTCTCAGAAAAAGGGCGCGTAAAACGGCTCCGTAAAGGTTTTCACGCCATCGTCCCCGTGGAGTACGCCATTCAGGGGATCCCGCCCTCCGATTGGTATCTGGACGACCTGATGCGCTCGCTGGACTTGCCCTACTACATCGGTCTCCTCAGCGCCGCCGCCCTATATGGAGCCGCCCACCAGCAAGTCCAGCAACTCCAGATCGTAGTCCCCCGGCAGGAAAGGCCTCTCGGATTGCCCAGCCTTTCCATCCGCTTTTTCCGGAAAAGGGATTTCGCATCAACCCCGCTCCAATCCCGCAAAGGCCACGCCGGCATGCTCCCCGTGTCCTCTCCGGAAGCGACCGCCCTCGATCTTGTCCTCTATTCCCGCCAAATCGGCGGACTCGACGTCGTCCTGACCGTCCTTGCCGAACTCGCGGAATCCATCGATCCGACGAAACTCGCCGCAGCCGCCTCCACGGAAACCGAAACCGCCCAGATCCAGCGCCTCGGCTGGCTGCTCGACCACCTTGGCCAAACCGCTCTCGCCGACGCCCTTCACGCGGCACTCCCCGCTTCCAAGCCCCTGGCCAGAGCCGCCCTCGATCCCGGTGCCCCGCGCACCGGCCCCATCACCGGAAACCGTTGGCGGATTCTGGAAAACGCCCAACCGGAGGCCGACCTGTGATCTCACCCGCCTTCATCACCGAATGGTCACAACAGTGCCCGTGGATCTCGCCGGCTCAGGTGGAGCAGGATCTCGTTCTCTCCCGGGGCTTGGTGGAAATCTACTCGGATCCAATCCTGAGGGAGCGTCTGCTCTTCCGTGGCGGTACCGCTCTGCACAAAATCGTTCTCAAGCCCGCCGCCCGCTATTCCGAAGATCTCGACTTCGTCCAACTTCGTGAAGAACCCATTGGCAACACCCTCGACCTTCTCCGGGAACGCCTGAACCCATGGCTTGGCGAGCCGAAGAGCGACATCGGCCCGCGCGGAGCCACGCTCACCTATCGTTTCGAATCCGAGTTGCCGCCGGTCATCCGGCTCCGCCTGAAGATCGAAATCAACACCCGCGAGCATCTCTGTCTGCTTCCCATCCAGCAGACCCGCTTCGCCGTCGATTCGCGCTGGTTCTCCGGTGAGGCCACCCTGCCCATTTACGCCACCACCGAACTCCTCGGTACTAAACTCCGTGCCCTCTACCAGCGCCGCAAGGGCCGCGATCTCTTCGATCTCTGGCAAGCCCACCAAGCCGGCATGCTCGATGCCCCCGCCGTCGCCGAAGCCTTCGCCCACTACATGCAGGCGGAAAACCATCCGGTATCATCAGCCGAGTTCTCCCTGAATCTCGCGGCAAAGATGAAGCACGCAGGATTTCTATCCGACACGCCGCCGCTTCTCCGCCCCGGTATCCAATACAACCCCACCGAAGCCTTCGACTGGATTCAGGCGAATCTCATTTCCCGGCTCCCCTAATCCCAATTTTGGCCATGAGGGACGGGATGGAACTGAAGCTTCGACTGTCATGAGTGAATCCTGTTGGTCGGTCTATATCATCCGTTGCGGCGACGGCTCGCTCTACACGGGGATCGCAAACGACGTGGATAGGCGTTTCGGGGAGCACGTTTCGCAAGGGCCGAAGTCAGCAAAATATCTGCGCGGACGGTTGCCGCTTGAGATCGTCTATCGAAAGGAAATCGGAAGCCGCTCCGAGGCGAGCAAGGAAGAGCTGCGGATCAAGCGGATGGGAGTGAAGGGGAAGATGGGGCTTGTGAATGGCGGTTGATTGCGGGAACCCGTCGGCTCACATTTTTGGGATGCGGTCGGAGGCAACTGAGTTTCACCTCTTCAGCAAGCGCAGGGCGGCGGCATCCTTCGGTATGTGGGTGTCCGGATCGAGCTTAGGATCCACGCCGTGGACATCACCGACCACCTGCCCGGGGAGCGTCGGCTGTGATCGCTTTGGCTCGTCTTCGGCAAACCACCAGTTGCGCTCGAACCGGAAGGTTTCGGGGGCAGTGCCGTCACCGACGTTTACCTCGGTGCGCAGTCCAGTCCTCTGGAATACGATCACGTTCCCGCGCACCACGACGTTCCTGCATGGTGCAAAGCCTTCGAGGCGCGTCTCCTGCAGGATCCGGAACACCCAGTGCGACGGGTTCACGATCACGTTGCCCTCGAACACCGCACCGTCTACCCCGGTGAACGCCGCGGCACAGTCGCCGCCCACGATCACATTGCGCCGGATCGTGATGCTGCGTGCTTCGTATTTCGCCCCGGGCGGGCGGAAGTAATCGACCCCGGTCGATCCGCCCGCATGGATCGGACGCTGGCCGGCGTTCACCAGCACGCAGTCCTCGATCACCACGTCCTCGCTCCCTCCCTTGAACTGTGGCCCGGTGGCCTGTGAAAACCCCTCGCGGCCGGTAATCCGACAGCGCCTGATGACTGCTTTACTACAGCCCACGAAATCGATCGCCTGCCCGCCCCAGCCCTCGATCCGGCAGTCCTCGATCACCAGATCGGTGAGGCCGGAGCACTTGATGCCGTCGAAATTCCCACGCGGGCCGGTTTCCAGCACCGTGACGTTCTGGATACGAACGCCGCTCACCGGTTGATCCATCTCGCCGCCGTCGTCGATGTTCAACCCGTTTCCGGTCTGCCCGCGACAGACGAGGTTGCGCACGACCAACTCTTCACAG
>JBJONG010000029.1:0-47350 GCA_046051965.1 Verrucomicrobiota bacterium | reverse complement strand
CTAGCGGTGACTTTCACTCCGCTATTCGTGAAGCTGAGTGTTTCTCCGCTGGACAATCCGTATCCAACGGTGCTGGATTTACCATCGGCATTGCCGCCGAGATTCCAAGTGACAGATTGACCTTGGGTGGCCAACGAGGACGCGACGACGAGACCCGCCGTCAGGGCGATAAGTGTTTTCATGGGGGGGGTGGGGGGCATCACCTGCGTGAATTGCTGGTGACACGTGCATCCCAGCATCACCGATCCAATCCGACAAGAAAAAAGATATACATTTATTAATTAATATATGTGTAATTTATAATTATAATGCACCGAATTTTAACTTATCTTAAATACTGATATCCGCCATCTTGCGGAGAATCCGTAAATATTCTTCCCGCCCAATCTCAAGACCACCAAAGGTGCGAAGGTGATCCGTCATCCATTGGGTATCGAGCAGCCCGAAGCCGCGCTCACGGAGCCTTTCCACCAGCGCGACCAGCGCAATCTTAGAGGCATCGGTTTTACGCGAGAACATGCTCTCTCCGAAAAAGGCCTTTCCCAACACCACTCCGTAAAGTCCGCCCTGCAAGCCTTCCGCATCCCAGCACTCCACCGAGTGGGCGTGACCAAGTTCGTGGAGGCGGCAGTAGCTTTCGAGGATGATGGGGTCGATCCATGTGCTCTCACGCGACGCGCAGCCCAGCATCACATCGCGAAAAGCAGAGTCGAACCGGATCTCAAAGGGTTTTTTCCTGAGGACTTTCTTTAGCCCGTGAGGGATATGGAAACGCTCGTCCAAAGGAATGATCCCGCGCTTTTGGGGCGAAAACCATGAAATCTCGCCATCCTCGGCCATCGGGAAAATTCCCTGAGCATACGCGCCAAGCAGGGTCTCGGGCGGTATGATCCCGCGTTCCATCACTCAACTCGGGTTCGGTTCGTATTTCAGCCAATCTCCAATCACAAGCGGTTCCGTGCCGTCCAGGGAGCCGATCCATTCCCAAACCCACGCGCTCTGTTTTTCCGCCGAATCCAGAGTTACCTCGACTTTTACCCGGTGATATTCGCGTGGCTCATCCGCGTCCGGCAGGATCCCTTCGAAAAGATCAAGCGCCCGCAGATGTTCCGCGCACACCCGGTAGAGTTCGCCCTTCACATCCCCTGCCCCGCCGCACACCAGGGCCGGATACCAGTCGATCCTATGAATCGTACCGGCGATGCTTCCCGCGCCGAGAAACTCCGCGCCGTTCATGCGGAAATGGTTCGATCCGCCGCGCCGCAGCGTGCCGTAAACGAAGACCTTTTCAGCGTTCATTTCTTCGTTTTGTGGGAAACCTCGCTGTCCAACATCACCCGCAGGTCATCGAGTCCTTCGCCGGTGTTGGCGGAGATCGCGATCACTTCGATCTTCGGGAAACGCTGTTTGAAAACTTTCAGGTTCTCGGCGGAGCCTTCCAGATCCATCTTGTTGGCGATCACCTTCCACGGGAACTTCGCGAGATCCTCATCATACTCCTTGATTTCTTTGCGCAGGATTTCCAGATCGCTGATCGGATCGCGACCCTCGCTGCCCGCCATATCGAGCACGAAAAGCAGCACCCGGCAGCGCGTGATGTGCCGCAGAAACTCATGGCCGAGTCCGCGGTTCTCATGCGCGCCTTCGATCAAGCCCGGGATGTCCGCCACCGTGCAGCGCCGATAGCCGCCGAACTCCACCACGCCGATCATCGGCTGCAAGGTGGTGAAAGGATAGGAACCGACCTTGGGCTGCGCGTTCGAAATCGCTCCGAGCAAAGTCGACTTCCCGGCATTCGGAAAGCCGACCAACCCCGCGTCGGCAATTCGGCGCAGTTCCAGATAAAAAACCGCCTGTTGACCCGGCGTGCCGAGCGTGTGTTCGGTCGGTGTTTGGTTCGTTGCCGTGCGGAATTTGAAATTCCCCTCCCCGCCCACGCCGTTTTCACAAAGCACAAAAGTCTCGCCCTCCTCCACAAGATCCGCAATCGGTTCCAGGTCGATGCCCTCCTCGCTGCGCTCGAACTCGACCGCCTCGTTCACCGTGGCGGCCGTGGTTTTGTAAACGACCGTCCCTGGCGGCACCTTGCCGATCTTGTTTTTGCCGGTCTTGCCGGTCTTTTTGTGCTTTCCGCCCGGTTTGCCGTCCTCGGCGATGAGCTTGGGGTCGAAATGATACTGCCGCAGCGTATCGGTGGAATTGTCCACAACCAGGATCACTTTCCCGCCGTTGCCGCCGTCGCCGCCATCGGGGCCGCCGCGCGGGACGAATTTCTCACGACGGAATGAGACCGCACCGTCTCCGCCGTCACCCGCTTTTGCCAAAATCCTGATATGGTCGATGAACATTTCCGCAGTCTTTGTTTCCCGCACCCGAAAGGTCAACGGCAATGCGCGGCGTTACGCGAAAGCCAGCGCTCGCTGTTTCATCTGCGTGGCCATGAGATTGAGGGCGTTAGCACGGGTCGGCGCGAGGTGTTCCTTCAGGCCGGTTTGGTCGATGAAACCCATATCCGCCGTCAGGATCGCGTCCGGTGTCTCGCCACTGAGGACATCGATAAAGAGAGCGATCATGCCCTTGGTGATGAGCGAATCCGAGTCCGCGTGGAAATGGACAAGCCCGTCCTTTTTCTCCGCATCCAGCCAAACCTGGGACTGGCAGCCCTTGATCAGATGGCTCTCGTCGCGCGCCGACTCCGGCAGCGGCGGCAGCCTTTTCCCCAACCCGATCACATACTCATACCGCTCCGTCCAGTCCTGGAACAATCCCAGCTCCTCCAACAACCGCTCCTGCTTCTCCTTGATGCCGCTCACAGCGGAAATGGAGCGCGGCGACGCGGAAACATCAAGCCCCGATCAGTTCACCTCGGCAGGCGTGGAAGATTTAGAACCAAGGATGACACGGATTTTCACGGATGATACTTCGGACATTTTAAACTCTTCTCTTATCCGTGCCATCCGTGGTCAATTTTCTTCAATCAGGTCGCAGGCGCGACTCTCTGCAACACCCGCCCCAGCAGAAATGCCACCGGTGGCAGGAAAACCGCGATGCAAAACATCGGATCGAAAGGCTCCACCCTATCCAGCCTCATCCAGATCAGCGCCATCGGAAAAAGCGTCACCCAATCCACCAGCGGAATCCCCGCCAGCAACGCGGACACATGAGCCGGAACCGGCGACCGGTATCTCGTCACGCACAGCCCCATCCACAGGAAAAACGCGACCATCCCCACCCAACCGGCCACAGGCATCACCATCAGCGGCAGCAGGGCGGGAACCACGCCCGCAGCGATCAGCATGCCCCGCGACATCTGCTTTTTCTCAAGCGGCACCTCCGCCCGGGATTCCCACCTCGCGCTCAGTGACAGCGCCACGATGTAAACGAACAAACCCACCGCCGGAAAAAGCACCGGCCCGGCAATCCCGCCGCGCGCCGCCACGTAGCCCAGCACCGGCAGACAAGCGCGGCACAACCCCATCGGGATCACCGCCCACGCGGCCTGTTTGTGAACCTTCGTATAGAGCCAGATGAAAAACACAAGCGCCGCCGAAACGATCACAGCCCCCCAGCCATGGATCGCCGCAAGGATCATCCCCACCGCGATCCCGGCGCAGGCGAAATTCAGATACTCATGCGGCCAAAACAAACCCCTCGGCAAGGCCCGCTCCGGCCTGTGCTCGATATCCCACTCCCGATCCGCCCAATCGTTGAGAAAATTTCCCGCCACATAAAACAGCACAGCCGCGATCATCAGTGTCCACGGCCAGGAAAAATCCCCCCCCGCATCCAGACTCCCCAGCAACACCCCCACCCCGAGATTGCTCACCACGCTCGGCACATTCGCGATCCGCGCCGTCGCCAACAGGGCGTAAATTTTCCCTTCCTTGTTCACAACGCCACCTCAAGACCACCCGCCGCGAAACGCAAGCCTTCCCTCATTCCCGGGTGGCTGGGACTTGCCGTCCCAGTCCGTCGTGGGGACATCCTGTCCCCACTCACCTCCCCGCCTTCCGTTTCACCATCGAGAGGAAATCCCCGATCTCCTCCACGCGCAGCAGTTTCGCCACCGCGAGATACGTGATCCCGGCGACCGCGATCACCGCACCCAGCCAAAGCCCTTTTTCCCAGATCGCCATCTTTCCGAGATCCGAGAAAAGCAGCTTGTGCCCGATCAAGCATATTCCTCCCAGCGAGAACGTCGCCGCGCCGATCCGCGCGAAAGCCACCACCAGCCCCTTCGTCCCGATATCCCCCGCGTAACGCATCATCGCGAGATAAAGGAACACGAAGTTCAGGCTCGCCACGATGCTCGTCGTCAGCGCCAGCGACTCGTGGCCCCATTTGTAAACGAACACGAAAACGTAGTTGCAGCCGACGTTCACAAACAGGGCGATGAGGCTCGCGATCATCGGCAGCCAGCGTTTCTCGATCGCGTAGAAGGCCGGTTGCAGCACTTTCAGACCTGCGTAAAAAAGCAGCCCGTATCCGTAAGCCCGCAGCGCCCCCGCCGTAGCCATCCGATCCGCCGCATCGAATTTTCCGCGTTCATAGAGCAGGCTGATGATCGGCTCCGCCAGCACCACCAAGCCCACCGTCGCGGGAAAAACCAGGAACATCACCAGCTTCAAGCCCTTCGCCAAGGTCGGCGCGAAATCCTCCCCCACCCCGCTGATCGCCGCGCGGGAAAGCGAGGGCAAAGTCACAGTAGCCACAGCCACGCCGAAGACTCCGATGGGAAGCTGCATCAAACGGAAGGCATAGCTCAGCCAGCTCACCGCACCCTCGCCCACCCCGTAGGCGAACATCGCGTTCACCACCACATTCACCTGCGTCACCGACGCCGCGATCACTGCCGGCCCCATCAGTTTCAGGATCTGTTTCACCCCGGAATCGTTCCAGTTGAAATCCGCCACGAACCGGTAACCCACCGCCCGCAGCGCCGGGAACTGGCAGACAAGCTGCGCCAACCCGCCGATCACCACGCCCCATGAAAAACCCACCAGGCTCCGCGGCCCCCACGTCGGATCCATCCAGTAACCGATCGCCGCTCCGCCCGCCATCGAGCCGATATTGAAAAAGCACGAGGCCAGCGCCGGCATCCCGAACACATCCCGCGCGTTGAGCATCCCCATCACCAGCGCCGAGAGCGACACCAGCGCGATGAACGGATACATCACCCGCACCATCTCCACCATCAGCGAGATCTCCTGCGGATTGTATTCGCGCGCCGTCTCCCCGCTTTTCGAAAGCGAAGTCAGCAGCTCCACGATCCACGGCGCGACAGCTATCCCCACCAGCGAGACCAAACCCATGAACACCGCCGCCAGCGTCATCATGCGGTTCGCCAGCACCCACGCCTGCTCCGGACCGTCGGACTTCACCTTCTTGGAAAACGTTGTCACGAAAGCCTGCGACAGCGCCCCCTCCGCGAAAAGGTCGCGCAGCAGGTTCGGCACCTTGTAGGCCAGGTAAAAGCAATCCATCCACCTGCTCCCGCCGAAAAGCGCCGCGAACATCATCTCCCGCGCCAACCCAAGCACCCGGCTCAGCATCACCGCCGCACTCACCCTCCATGTAGCCCTTGCAGACATCCGCGCCGTTCTCCCGCATGGAGAAGGGGTTTGCAACCCCTTTGCGTTGGTGTTCTCCCCCCATTTCGCGCTCGCCAGACAGCCCGGATGGTGCTTTGAAGGCCGCGCGGGATACCCTTCCGCGACGATGAACTCCTCACCTTCCGTCCACCCCGGCCACGCTCCGAAGCTCGCGGCCACCACGATCGCCGCGCTCGGAATCGTTTTCGGTGACATCGGCACCAGCCCGCTCTACGCGTTCCGCGAGTGTTTCTCCGGCCCGCACGCCGCGCACATTGATCCGCGCAACCTGATCGGCGCGGCCTCGCTTGTCGTCTGGTCGCTGCTGCTGGTGGTGTCCGCGAAATACCTCTTCATCATCCTCAAGCTCGATAACAAGGGCGAGGGCGGCATCCTCGCCCTTTCCGCGCTGATCCGGGGCGCGACACAGCAGGTCGGCAAGCGGGAGAAAAACATCCTGCTCTTCGGTCTCGCCGGGGCGGCTCTGATCTACGCGGACGGCATGCTCACCCCGGCCATCTCGGTGCTCAGCGCCGTGGAGGGACTTTCCGTCAGCGCGCCGATGCTCGCGCATTGGGCCGTTCCGCTGGCCGTCGGCATCCTCGCCACACTTTTTGCCATCCAACGGTTCGGCACAGTCAAGGTCGGCGTTCTCTTCGGCCCCATCGTGCTGCTGTGGTTCGCGACGATCGGTTTCCTAGGTCTCCGGCAGGTCATCACGCAGCCACAGGTGCTGCTTTGCCTAAGCCCCGTCGAGGGTATAACCTTCCTCTTCCGCGAGTGGACGCACGCCTTTCCGCTGCTGGCCGCCGTGTTCCTCGCTGTAACAGGAGGTGAGGCTTTGTATGCGGATCTCGGCCATTTCGGCACGCGTCCCATCCGCATCGGCTGGTTCAGCGTGGTACTGCCGTGCCTTGCCCTGAACTACCTCGGTCAGGCGGCACTGCTCACAACGGACGCGACGGCCATCCGCAGTCCATTTTTCCTGCTCGCCCCGGAAGCACTCCGTTTCCCCCTGACACTGCTGGCCACGGCAGCCGCCATCATCGCCAGTCAGGCGCTCATCACTGGTGCGTTTTCCCTCACTACCCAGGCGATACAGCTTGGCTGCCTACCGCGCTTTCTCGTCCGCTATACCTCTGAGCACTCCGCAGGGCAGGTTTATGTGCCGATGGTGAACTGGATGCTCGCCTTCGCCTGCATCCTCCTTGTCGTTACCTTCGGCACATCCTCCGCACTGGCGGGAGCCTACGGGATCGCCATCGCGCTGACCATGACCATCACCTCCGTCCTGTTCTTTTTCGCCGCGCGCAGTTACTGGCACTGGTCTTTTGCGAAGGCCTTCACCCTTACCGCCGTTTTCCTCCTTCTAGATGGTGCTTTCCTTGCCGCCAATGCTCTGAAGATCGCCCACGGCGGATGGTTGCCGCTCGTCGTCGGCGGCGCGATCATGGGTCTCATGCTGATCTGGATCTGGGGCAGGAAAAGGCTCTACGAGCGCATTATTGCCGGAGCGCTGCCCGTTTCCCACCTGCTCGGCGATCTCGCCAAGGGCAAAATCCACCGTGTTTCAGGCACCGCCGTATACATGAGTGGTAAGGATACGAAAGTTCCCACCGCCCTGCTCCACAACCTCAAGCACAACCAGGTGCTCCACCAGCAGGTTATTCTGCTGCACGTATCCACCACGGACGGGCCTCACGCCACCGAAGCGGAAACCATCGCCCACGAGGATCTCGGCGAGGGTGTCCACCGGGTTACCCTGCGCTTCGGTTTCGCCGACACCCCGGATGTCCCCGAGGCGCTCCGCCAGCCGCTGCCGGAAGGTCTCAAGTTCAACCCCGCCAAGGCCACCTATTTTCTCGGGCGGGAAACGTATGGTGTGGGCAAGCACGCGGGCATACTCGACCGAACTCGGCTCTTCCTCTTCGCAGTCATGGCTCGCAATGCCTCCCCTGCAACCGCCTACTTCAAGCTCCCGCCCGGCCGCGTAGTTGAACTGGGTTCGCAGATCACACTGTAAAACAGCAAAGGATCCCACTTGAGTGTTTTTCTTCGTGACCCCCTCACGCCGCCCGCTTAGAACCCGTCCACAGCAATGGCAGGCAAGCTCACGTATCAGCAGGCAGGAGTGGACACGCGGAGAGCCGCATCACTCGTAGGGGACATCAAGGGACACGTAAAACGTACCCAACAAAACCGCAAGTTACTCGGTGCATTCGGGCTTTTCGCAGCTTGTTATGATCTTTCCGACTACGACCAGCCGGTCATCGTCACCGGCTGCGACGGCGTCGGCACAAAGCTGGAGCTTCTATTGGAGCACGACATGCTGGAAACAGCCGGAAAAGACCTCGTGGCCATGTCGGTGAACGACATCCTCACCACCGGCGGCGATCCGCTGCTTTTTCTCGACTACATCGGCATCGCCGCGCTCGACGAGGACAAGATCACCCGAGTGATCGGCGGCATGGCGGATTACCTTGAAGCCTGCAACTGCATCCTCGCCGGCGGCGAAACCGCCGAGATGCCGGGCATCGTCCCCGCCGACGTGTTGGAGCTTTCCGGCTTCTGCATCGGCTGCGCGGAGAAAAAGGATCTCATCGACCCCACCACGATCGCCATCGGCGACACACTCATCGGCTACCCGTCCAACAGCATCCACGCCAACGGCTGGTCGCTCGTCCGCCGGGTCCTGAAAGAAATCGGGCCGGGCGTAGTGACCACGGAAGAGCTTTCCGCATGGCTGGAGCCGACCCGCCTCTACGACGATGTCGTAAACGACCTGAAAAAATCCGGCGTGAAACCCAAGGCGATGGCTCACATCACCGGCGGCGGCCTTCCCGAGAACCTGGAGCGCCTCTTCGTAGGCATGGGAGCGGATCTGGAAATCCCGGAGTGGAAACTACCCGGCATCGAAAAACTCCTGGAGCACGTCGATGCCGAGGATCGTTTCCACACCTTCAACATGGGCATAGGCTGGGTCGTCATCGTGGATGCCGCCCACGTCGAAACCGCCCTCAAAGCCGGCCCCGGCGGCCACATCCTCGGCACCATGCGCGACGGCGAAGGCGTCCACGTCAAAGTCCGCGCATGATCCCTCTTCTTTGAAAGTTGAAATTTGAATTTTGAATTTTAAAAGATTTTGAGCGACCACCTGAATCACGAATGCGGCATCGCGGCGGTGCGCCTGCGGAAACCATTGGCGTATTACTACGACCGCTACGGCACCTGCCTGTGGGGCATGAACAAGCTGTTCCTGCTCATGGAAAAGCAGCACAACCGCGGCCAGGACGGCACCGGCATCGGCTGCGTGAAGCTCGATATGCCACTCGGAAAACCCTACGTGCACCGCCGCCGCGGCATTGAGGCGGACGCACTCGCGCAAATTTTCAGGAAGGAAGTGAAGTCGTTCTTCAAGATGCACCGCAAAGGCATCCTCGACAAAAACAACCCCGACAGCGTCAAGGACATCTTCGATTTCGGCGGCGAGATCCTGATGGGACACCTCCGCTACGGGACGAGCGGCGAGTTCGACGAAGGCTCCTGCCACCCCTACCTGCGCCGCAGCAACTGGCCTACGCGCACCCTCATGGTCATGGGGAATTTCAACATGACCAACGCCGCCGAGCTCAATGAGAAGCTGATCCAGCGCGGCCAGCATCCGGTGTTCGGCACCGACACGCAGACGGTCCTTGAGGAAATCGGCTACCACCTAGACGAGGCGCACACGAATCTCTACCACAAGCTCCGCGACCAGGGCATCCCCGGAGCGGAGATCCCGGACCATATTTCCGCCGCGCTCGACATCCCGGACATCATCGCCCAGTCCGCCGAGCCATGGGATGGCGGTTACGCCATTTGCGGAGCGATCGGCAACGGCGACATGTTCGTCATGCGCGACCCGCGCGGCATCCGCCCCTGCCACATGCTCATCACCGAGGACGTGATCGCCTTCGCCTCGGAGCGGGTGCCGCTGATGACCGTTTTCGAAGCCGAGGCCTCCGAGATCAAGGCGGTCGATCCCGGCTCCGTGATCACGATCAAATCGGATGGCACCATCACCGACCGGCAGTTCCACACCCCGCAGAAATTCACTCCCTGCTCCTTCGAGAAAATCTACTTCTCGCGCGGCAACGACCCGCAGATCTACCGCGAACGCAAGGCGATGGGTTCCGCGCTCGTCGAGCAGGTCGTGGCATCCATCGGCGAGAGTTTCGACAAAACCGTTTTCTCCTTCATCCCCAACACCGCCGAGACCGCCTACCACGGCATGATGGACGGTCTGCGCCTTTACCGCCGCCAGCAGGTGCGCATGGAAATCCTCGAAGGCGTCGCCGCCGGAACGCTGACTCCGGAGAAGGTCGATGACCTGATCCTGCGCAACTGGCCGCGCGGAGAGAAGGTCGCTCACAAGGACATCAAGATGCGGACATTCATCTCCCAGGAGAAAGGCCGCGACCAGCTCGTCTCCCACGTCTATGACATCACCTACGGAGCGGTGAAGCCGGGCGACAAATTGGTAATCCTCGACGACTCCATCGTGCGCGGCACCACGCTGAAAAAATCCATCCTTAAAATTCTCGCCCGCACGAACCCCTCGAAGATCGTGATCTGCTCCACCGCCCCGCAAATCCGCTACCCGGACTGCTATGGCATCGATATGTCGGAGTTGGGGAAATTCATCGCATTCAACGCCGCCGTCGCCCTCCACCGCCGCGCCGGACGGCAGCATCTGCTGGATCGGATTTATGACGAGTGCCGTGAGGAACTCGCGAAGCCATCCCAAGAGCGCCGCAACCGCGTCCAAGGCGTTTACGAAGCCTTCACCGCCGAGGAAATCTCCGCCGAGATCTCACGCATGGTGTATCCCGAGGATACGGAATGGAGCGGCGAGGTCGAGGTCATCTACCAAACCATCGAGAACCTCCGCGCCTCCATCAAGGGCGAGTGCGGCGACTGGTATTTCACCGGCAACTACCCGACTCCCGGTGGATATGCCATGGTGAACCAAGCCTACCTGCGCTGGTTCGAAGGCATCGGCGGTCGCTCGTACGACCTGCTCTGAAAAACCAATCAGAGCATCTCCACGAACTCGCCACCGATCTCCGCAAGCCTCGCTTTTTCCGCATCGGAAAACTCGTAGGGCGTGATTTTACCCACACCCAGAGTGCCAAGCACCGCGCCGTCCGCAGAAAGAATCGGCACCGCCAGGGAGCCGGAAACGCCGGTCTTGCGCGCATCTTCCTTCGCCACCCCGCCGAGATCGGCTTGCAGGTTGCAGAGTTCCACCGGCTCACGGGTCGATGCCGCCACACCCGCGATGCCTTTGCCGAAAGGGATGATGGAGATCTTGTCCAAGAGGAACTCCGGCACACCCACCTGCGCCACGAGATGCAGCCACTCCCCCTCCGCCCGGTGCAAAGTCCCCGTCTGGCAACCGAACTCCGCCATCGCTTCCTGTAATTTCGCTGTCGCTTGGGTCATGCGTGAAAATGAAACGATTGCCGCGCCTTGTCTAATTGAAAAGGGGTGCCGCACCTTCGCGCAGCACCCCTTTGTGATCATTGTCCGGCGGCAAGACGCCACCACTCCTTGATATCACTTCGCCGCAGCGACGACATCTCCGGCAGTCATTCCGAGTTCTTTCATGACCGTATCGCCGGGGGCGCTGATGCCGAAGCGGTCGATACCGAGCACTTTGCCTTCGGTGCCGACGTATTTCCACCAGATGTCAGTGACACCCGCCTCGATGGCGACGCGCTTGGTGCAGGATTTCGGCAGGACGCTTTCCTTATACTCGGCGGATTGGCGCTCGAAACGCTCGACGCAGGGCATGGAAACGACGCGGACGCCGTCACCGAGCTGCTTGGCGGCTTCGACGCAATGCTGAAGCTCGGAGCCGGTGCCGATGAGGATGGTGGTCAGCGCACCGGTTTCCTTCACGGCCACATAACCGCCACGCAGCACGCCATCACGGCGCTCTTGGACGGAAAGGTGATTCATGAGCGGGATCGCTTGGCGGGTCAGAATGAGGGTGCTGGGGCCATCGGTGCGCATCATCGCGGCAATGAAAGCACCTGCCGTTTCCTCGGCATCTCCGGGGCGGATGACATCGAGGCCGGGAATCACGCGCAGGCCGCTGACGGTTTCCACCGGCTGGTGGGTCGGGCCGTCCTCGCCGACTCCGACGGAATCGTGGGTGAAAATGAAAGTCGTTGGCAGCTTGGAAAGCGCGGCGAGGCGGATCGCAGGGCGGACGTAATCGGCGAAGACGCAGAAGGTCGCACCGCTGGCGCGGAACAGACCGTCATAGGCGATGCCGTTGCAGATCGCGCCCATCGCGTGCTCGCGGATGCCGAACCAGATATTGCGGCCAAGCGGGTTTTTTGCGGAGAAATCACCTTCGCCCGCGAGGTAGTTCTTCGTGGAGCCGAAGAGGTCGGCGCTACCGGTGAGGAACTGCGGCATGACCTTTGCCACATCGTTGATGACCTTGCTGCCAGCGGAGCGGGTGGCATCCTTGTAGTCCGCAGGGAAGGCCGGGATTTTGTCGGTGAGATCGCTCGGCACCGTGGAGGCCACGCCTTCGGTGAGCTCCTTGGCTAGCTCGGGATTCGCCTTCGACCATGCGTCGTAGGTGGCCTGCCATTTTGTGAAGCTCGCTACTTGCGCCGCTTTCCGCTCCGCGAAAAACGCTTTTGTTTCCTCGGAGACAAAGAAGTGCTCGTCGGCCGGAAGACCGAGTCCGGCGCGGGCCGCCTCGATGAATTTCGCGCCGCCTTCACCGTGCGCCTTGGCTGTTCCCGCCACTTCCGGAATGCCTTTTCCGATCAGGGTCTTTGCGATGATCACCTTCGGCTTGCCGTTGTCCGACGCTTTCAGGTCGGCGACGGTTTTCGCGATGAGCGCGAGGTCGTGGCCGTCGATCTGCACCGCTTCCCAGCCTTGGGACTCGAAATAACCTTTCGCGCACTCGCTCTGGGTGATGTCCGCCATGGCGTCGAGAGTGACGTCGTTGCTATCGTAAATGAGGATGAGATTATCGAGTCCACAATGACCAGCGAAGGCGATGGCCTCTTTCGCCACACCTTCCTGGAGGCAGCCATCGCCGTGGAGGGCGATCACGTGATGGTCGAAGAGCGTGTGCTCGGCGGTGTTGAATTTCGCGGCGGCGCGTTTCCCGGAAACGGCGAAGCCCACGGCGTTTGCGATGCCCTGGCCGAGCGGGCCGGTGGTGGCTTCGACTCCCGGCGTTTCATGGAACTCCGGGTGACCCGGGGTGATGGAGTGCAGTTTCCGGAACGAGGCGACGTCGTTTTTGGAAACGGCGTATCCCGAGAGGTGGAGCCAGCCGTAAAGGAACATCGATCCGTGGCCTGCGGAGAGGATAAAGCGGTCGCGGTTGAGCCAACGCGGGGCGTCAGGGTTGAAATTCATGCTCTCGCCGAAAAGGACGGCTCCGATTTCGGCGCAGCCGAGCGGAAGCCCGAGGTGTCCGGAGTTGCAGGCATGGATCGCGTCCATGGCGAGGCCGCGAGCTTCGTTGGCGGCGGTGGCAAGTGCTGTGGTGTTCATAATGGGAAAAGTGGCACCGCTCGGTTCGGGAACGGTGAAAGGTGGGCAGACTAGGAATCCAGCGGCACATGGCAAGCCTGCATCGGCGATTTTTGCCCGCGACCTCAACCCCGGCACATCGCCACGAGATCGGAATAGCGAATGCCGCCGCCACCGAAAAGATCCAGCGCGCTGCCTACCGTGACGTCCACTTTCCCCCTTCCGGCTTCGGCGACAAGCCGCACATCATCCATGGTGGCCGCACCACCTGCATAGGTCATGGGAAGTTTACCCCACTCTCCCAAAAGGGTCACCAGCTCCACATCGATCCCGCCGCAGAGTCCTTCGACATCGGCGGCATGGATCAGAAACTCATCGCAAAACGGGGCGAGGGAATCGAGCGTTTCGGGGGTTACATCAAGCTCGGTCAGGGTCTGCCAGCGGTTCATCGCCACTGTCCAACCGCGAGCCGTGCGACGGCATGACAGATCAATCACCAACTTTTCCTTCCCCACCTCCGCGACAAGATCATCCAGTGTGCGCGGGAGAAATTTCCCATCCGCATCAAACAAAGCGGAAGTGACGATCACGTGGCTCGCTCCCGCTTCGATCCAGGATGCCGCGTTTCCGGGGCGAATCCCCCCACCCACCTGCATCCCGCCCGGCCATGCCGCGAGAGCTTCTTTCGCGGCCACCTCGTTGCCTTTTCCCAGCATGATCACATGCCCGCCGGTCAAAGAATCACATCGGAAGATCTCCGCGAACCACGCGGGCGGCTTCTCCGATACGAAATTCTCCCTCGGCGCGGTGCCGTCATCGCGCAGGCTCCCGCCCACGATTTGTTTCACTTTCCCCTCGTGGAGGTCGATGCACGGACGGAAGCGGAAACTCATTTCGAGCCGACAATCGCTTCGCCGTCGCAGTGTTGGCAAGTCGAAGGAGAGCCTGCCTTCAAATACTGCGGACAGAATTTACAGGATGGCTTCATGGTAGCGGGATCCACAGGAGCGTTCACACGGCAGGAAACGGTGACTCCAACGAAACCGAAAAGCACTAAAAGGCAGATTGTTTTCATTCGCATCGGGTTGTTACGGCGTGATTAAATATCAGGAGCCGAAGATATTTGCCAGAACTAAAATCATGAGACGGCAGGAGGGATCCGGTGAACCTTATGCCGAAAACCTTCACCGCCCCCAACGGACTCACCAGCACCCTGGATTAAGACCGGCATGAACCGACCTGACCCGAATGATCTACTTCTTGATGAGATAGACGAACGCCACCAATTTGCCGTCACTGCGCTTGGCGGTATGTGCGCCGATGTGTGTGAAATTTCCTGACATCACCGCGTTCCAGCGTGCGTCCTTCGCCCAGTATTTGGGAAACTCCGCTCCGCTTGAAGCGTTCCGGTGTGTGACCACACCGCGAAGCACGGCCACGTCGGTGGCAGCGAAGTCCTTGCGGAGTTGAGTCACGTCCACTTCGGCAGGTGCATTGACCAATCCATTAAACGCCTCGATAGCCCGTTGGTAAAGAGCCTCATCCGCAGCCAGCGGAGCCAGACTTCGATCCGAGCGGAACTTGTTGATGGCCACGAACAACGCGTTCGTTTCACCAGCCGTGGATGCGCTGAGGAAGGTTGGCTCCGCCGCCGGAACCGGCACCTGCTGTGCTTGCATGGCCGTGCTGACGAATGCGCAAAGGATGGCAGCAAGAATGTAGTCCCGTGTTTTCATTTTTGATCGTATTCAATTTACTCGTGATCCGTCAGGTATCGCTCGGCTTCCAGCGCCGCCGCGCAACCTTGTCCCGCCGCGGTGATGGCCTGGCGGTAATAATGATCGGCCACATCTCCCGCCGCGAAAAGACCGGGGGTTTTCGTCGATGTCCGGCCGGGGTTCTGGAGGATGTAGCCGTTCTCATCGAGATCCACCAAGCCGCTGACGAAGCCGCTATTCGGCACGTGGCCGATGGCTACGAAAACGCAAGCGACTTCCAGTTCACTTTGCGATCCGTCCACGAGGTTCTTGAGTTTCACCGCGCGCATGTCGCCTTTTTCGTCGGTCAGGTATTCCTCCACGCCGGAATTCCAAACCGGCTGGATCTTTGGGTTAGCGAGAGCGCGATCCGCCATGATTTTCGAGGCGCGGAGCTCGTCGCGGCGGTGGATGAGATAAACCTTGCTGGCGAAACGGGTGAGGAAACCGGCCTCCTCGCAGGCGCTGTCTCCTCCGCCGATCACGGCCACCGGCACATCACGGTAAAAAGCCCCATCACAAGTCGCACAGGAAGTCAGGCCGCGTCCGATGAGATCCTTTTCATTCGGCAAACCCAGGTGGCGCGGCGCGGCACCGGTGGCGATGATCACGGTCTTCGCACTGAGCGTTTCCTCACCGACCTTCACGCGAAAGGTGCCGTCAGTTTCCTTCGAGATCGACTCGACCGTGGCGTATTGGATGCGGGTTCCGAATTTCACCGCCTGTTTCTCCATGTTCATCATCATCTCCGGCCCCATGATGCCTTCGGGAAAGCCGGGGAAGTTCTCGACCTCGGTCGTAGTCGTAAGCTGGCCACCGGGCTGAGTGCCGGAAATCATCAGTGGATTGAGGTTGGCGCGGGCGGTGTAGATGGCGGCGGTGTAACCGGCGCAACCGGTTCCGATGATGATGACGTTTTCCATGATGTTTATGTGGGAAGCTTTGCTAGGCGCATTATTCCGGCGGCGGGCGGCAAGAGTCAACCGCCGGGAACAAGGAGTCCTAAATTGGTTCGGAATCCCACCGCAGCAGATGAACCTGAAGGAAGAGTTGAAACCATGGATTACACGGGAACGACGGATCGAGCGTCGCGTTTTCCAAAGCCACATCCTCTTCTTCATTCCGTGAAATCCGTGGTTTTGGATGTTGTTCGAGGGCTTCATCCACGTTTCTCCGCTCCACGATTGCCAAACGCGCTGCCTACCTGTTCATTCACCGCGCTCATGGCCAATGACTTCGCATTCGAATCCCTCAACCACGCCCAACGCGAAGCCGTCGCCGCCCAGAACGGCCCCGTGATGATCCTTGCAGGAGCAGGCACGGGGAAAACGCGTACGGTCACCTGCCGCATCGCCCACATGCTGGAGCGCAAAGTCCCGGCTTCCGAGATTCTTGCGGTCACTTTCACCAACAAGGCCGCCTCCGAAATGAAGGAGCGTATCGGCGGGATGGTTTCGAAAAAATCCGCCGATGAAATGACCGTCTGCACGTTCCACTCCCTCTGCGTCCGCCTCCTGCGCGGCGGCATCGACAAGCTCGGCTACAAGAGGAATTTCTCCATCACGGCATACTCGGATCAGGTCGGGATCATGAAACAGCTCATCGTCCGCAAGGGCGGCACCGATGAGAAAGTGAAGGCCGAGACCGTCCTCTCGGAAATTTCGAAGGCGAAGAACAAAGGCCTCGATGTCCAGGACATGCCGGACGATTTCTTCGCCCAGCTCGCCGTCGCCTACCAGAACGAGCTCCGCGCGCAGAACGCCGTGGATTTCGACGATCTCCTGCTGCTCGCCGAGCAGGTCTTGCGCGAGCATTCCGATGTCCGCGAGCATTTCCGGAAACAGTTCACCCGCGTCACGGTTGATGAGTTCCAGGACACGAACTCGCTCCAGATGCGGCTGCTCCAGCAGCTAGTCGGCCCGCCGTATCACGTTTGCGTCGTCGGCGATGACGACCAATCCATCTACGGCTGGCGCGGAGCGGAAGTGGCGAACATCCTGGAGTTCGAGCGCTTTTTCCCCAATCCGAAAATCATCCGCCTGGAGGAAAACTACCGCTCCACCGAGGCTGTGCTCCATACCGCGAACTCCCTGATCAAACACAACGCAGGTCGACGCGAGAAAGTCCTCCGATCCACCCGGGGCGCGGGCGAGAACGTCCGCATCGTCGCCATGCCCGGCGATGACGAGGAGGCGGATTTCATCGCCGATGAGATCCTCGGGGAGAAAACCGCCCATGGGCGCGAGTGGGAGCACTTCGCGATTCTGTTCCGGACGAACGGCCAGTCGCGGAAACTCGAACTCGCCCTGCGCGACCGGAAAATCCCCTACCGCATGGTGGGCGCGCAGTCTTTTTACGACCGCCGCGAGATCCGCGATGTCCTCGCCTACACCTCCCTGCTCGTTGCCCCGGACAACGACGTGCCCCTCCTCCGCATCCTCAACGCCCCCAACCGCGGCATCGGCCAATCGTCCGCCGTCCTCGCCACCGATTGGAGTCGTGAGAAAGGCCAGTCCGTCTGGCAGGCTCTGTGCGATCCGTTTTTCACCACCACCATCGGCCCCAAATCCCGCGCCGCCATCGAGGACTTCGTCGCCCTCATCTCATCCGCCAAGAACCGCATCGACATCGCCAAGGAAAACCCCGCCGATGTCCTCGCCGAACTCCTCCGGGAAATCGAGTATCTCCCATGGATTGAGCGCGGCTGCAAGAACGACTCGGAGCGCCAGCAGCGCGGCGAGGCCATCAACTCGCTCATCGCCTCCCTCCGCGACCACATTGCCAAAGGCAAGAAGCTCCAATCCTTCCTGGATGATTCCGCCCTCGCCTCCGACCGCGAGGACGACGATCTCGAAAAGAAAAAAGGCGCCACCCTCATCACCCTCCACGCTTCAAAGGGACTCGAATTTCCCATCGTCTATCTCGTCGGTCTTGAGGAAGGTTTCCTTCCCCACAGCCGCTCGATCAGCGAGGGCACCAAGGACGAGGAACGCCGCCTCCTCTACGTCGGCATCACCCGCGCCCAGGAGTCGCTGACCCTCACCTATTGCACCGTCCGCATGAAATGGGGCCAGAAAACCGGCTGCCAACCCTCCTCCTTCATCCCCGAACTCGACGACAAATACATCGAACACACCACCTTCGATGACATCCAGAACGCCGAAATGTCAGGCGACGACCTGGATGATTTCTTCGCAAGCATGAACAACCTCTTCAAGGATTGAGCGGCATGGAGGGGCGGATCAAAAAAATCCGCCCCCGCCCATGGCATTGAAGTGGGACGATGATCTCGCCTGGAATCCGCGCCTACTCACGCATGCGTTTTCTCAAGCCCTCATCCGGCAAGGTGCAACGGTTCCCTTTCCCCGCGATGAGATAGCGGTTTTTTGCGATGAGATCGTAAATCCGGTCACGGACATGATTCGGAAAAAGGGAGAACACGGAGGCGAGCCCTGCCCATACGCCGCCGAGAGTTTCACCCAATAGGATCCACGCGTCGCCCTTGATGAACATCACACCATCGCTTTCCCGCAAAATGACCATCGAACCTCCGCCCTTTTCCGCATACTTCCGCAGACCGAGCTTCGCGGCAAGAACGCCTTGCAAGGGCGCAAACTCGAAGGCACCGACCGGGTCGAGTCGATAGACACGGACTACGGATTTGCTGCAAAATCCGCAGTCACCGTCGAAAAATAGCACTAGCGCCATGGGCGCATGCTACCTCCATTTTCGAGAAGACACACCGAAAAACTCGCCAAGTCCGTCTCGTATCCTGACACTACGCTCATGCCAGCCATCACCTTCCAGCCATTGTACAAGGAACGCCTTTGGGGTGGAAGGTCGTTGGAGACGATCTACGGGCGCACGCTACCCCTGCCTGATGTCCCTTTTGGTGAGGCTTGGGAGATCGTGGACAGGGAAGATGCCCAATCGATCGTTTGCGGCGGAAAATTTTCCGGAATGACCCTGCATGATCTCTGGAAATGGCACCGTGGCGAGATTTTCGGAGAAAGGCTGCCGCTTGCCGACCGCTTTCCCTTACTGATCAAGATCCTCGATTCCGCCGATGACCTCTCCATCCAAGTCCACCCGCCCGCCTCCATCGCAGGGCAACTCGGAGGCGAGCCGAAGACGGAAATGTGGTTCATCGCCGATGCGAAACCGGGGGCGAAACTTTATGTTGGTCTGCGGGAGGGCGCAACGCGCGAGAGCTTCGAACACTCCATCGCGGTGGGCAGCGTCGCAGAGCAGGTGCATGTGATCATGCCGCGGAAAGGCGATTCCATCTTCATCGAATCCGGTAGAATTCATGCCATCGGTGCGGGATTCCTGATCCACGAGATCCAGCAAAACTCCGACACCACATACCGTGTCTTCGACTGGAACCGCACCGATCCCATGGGCAAACCGCGCGACCTCCACGTCGCGGAATCGCTGTCTTGCATCGATTTCAAAGACATCGAGCCGGGAATGGATACCCAGGGAGGATCCGCGTCCAGTTACCCCGCAACCTTGGCCAGCTGCCCTTTTTTCCAAACCACCCTCCACCAACTCGCGCCCGGAGAAGCCATCTTCAATCCCGTGCCCGACCTCTTTTCGCTCATCACAGTGGTGGAAGGTTGCTTGGAGAACACGCACAAGAGCGGGCAGACATTACTCCTCCCGAGAGGTGCGGACGGCTTGATCGCCACAGCGCCGACGCAGCTGCTGCAGATTACGATCCCCTGCGAAGCGTGTTGATCGTTCACCCAGCCACATGATCATATCCTACAATTTTGACAAAAATGCCGCATTACGAGGCATTTCGCGATCCGAGCAATATAGAGTCCCTATCCGAAGATTCATGCTTCCGTTGTTCGGGGTCATTTTCCTGGCATATTCCTCCAAATACTTGCTGTTTGGTAAAAGCGAAAATTCAGCGTTCGGCATGCTGCTGTTCCTTCTCGGCATTTTCTACATGATCCTGCCCGTCTTGTTGCGGAAAAAGGCTGTGAGAAATATGTTCGCAGGACGTGGCGGCGACATGGCGGTGATTGTAAAACCTTCCGATGAGGGCGTGGAAATGAGTGCGGACGGTTCCACAACAACCAGCCCGTGGTCATCCTTCGTTGATTTCCGGATCTGCAAGGATGGCATTCTGCTCTATCCGCAGAAAATGCTTCAATACTGGATACCCAACTCCGCAACCGTCGAGGGCGGCACATGGCAGGACTTCGAAGCCCTCGTTTCCAGTAAGATCCAGCGAAAGATCTGAACCCGGCGCAGGATGCGCGAGTCCGTGACCCGCAAGCACGGGATCGGACAAAAACACCGCCCTTTCAGGCACCATTTTCCGCATCACACATTTTGAAAGCCACCCTCCCCGCGGCGCAAATATTTTATCCTGACGCGCAAAGTGAACATGGCTTTGAAAAACGCGGTTGCACGAGAACCGTTCTGCACCTAAGAATTTTCCATGAGCATGCTCCTCGAGAAAACATCCATCCATTCCAAGACCATGGAACTCTGCGCCGCCATCGCGGAAGACACCCAGTTCCAAAAACTCCAAGCCGACGTGGAGCGGTTCCTAAATAACGACGCGGCTCGTTTGCAATACCAGTCCGTTCACGAAAAAGGCGAGGAACTGCACCACAAGCAGCACGCCGGAGTTGAGCTGGGCGCGGCGGAAATCAAGGCATTTGAGGCCGCGCGCGACGCGCTTTTCGATAACAAGATCGCAGCGGATTTCATGGACGCACAGCGCACGCTGGAAAGCATGCAAAAGAACATCGGCAAATACGTCAGCATGACCCTCGAGCTCGGACGCGTGCCCACCGAGGAGGAAATCGAGAATGCAAGCTCCGGTGGTTGCTGCGGTGGCGGCGGTGGCGGCGGTTGCTGCGGCTAATCCTTTCGCTCCGCAGATCCAGTGCCTCCTATCGAGGGCCACATCACCTTCCTCGGAACCGGCACTTCGGTAGGAGTTCCCGTGATCGGTTGTGCATGCGATGTTTGCCGCTCCGATGATCCTAGAAACAACCGCACGCGCTCCTCGATAATCGTATCTTACGGAACCACCCAATTGCTCGTGGATTCCGGCCCGGATCTCCGCGAACAGGCACTGCGTGAGAAAATTTCCTCCATCGACGCGGTGCTCTACACACACCCCCACTTGGATCACGTGGTCGGGTTCGATGAACTGAGGGCTTTCTGTTGGGGAAAACAAGCCCCCCTGCCCCTCTATGGCACGTCGGAATGCATCGGAGTGCTCAAAGGCATGTTTGGCTGGGCGTTCAGCGCCGAGAACACACACCGCGGCTACGTGAAGCCCGACCCACGGTTCGTTACCTCCGCTTTTCAAATCGGAGGGCTCTCTATCACCCCGCTGCCCGTTGAACACGGCACGGTAGAAACGGTGGGATACCTTTTCGAAACGGAGTCCGGATTCCGCGCCGCCTATCTGCCGGATGTGAAACACATCCCCGAAAATACCATGAATCTGTTAGAGAAACCGGATCTGCTGATCATCGATGCCCTCCGTGAGTCCCCTCACTCCACCCACCTATCACTCGGCGAGGCGCTGGCAATCTCTCAGGAAGTCTCCCCGCGCCGCACGCTGCTGACCCACATCAGCCACGAACTCGATCACGCGGAGCTTTCTGCCCGGCTACCGGATGGGGTGGATGTCGCTTGTGATGGATTGCATGTACCGCTGGGGTGAGGAGTAAGACCGCATCACTTCCCAATCTCCATCCTTGCCCAATCTCCTCTTTTCCCTGAAAACCCTCCCCGAATGAAAATACTTGTCGTAGGCAAAGGCGGACGTGAGCACGCGCTGATCCATACCCTCTCCCTTGCCCCTTCGAAACCCGAGATCTTTTCCTTTCCCGGAAGCGACGCGATTTTCCGAATCGCCCAACCGACCACCGCCACGGATCTACCCTCCTTGATCGATTGGATGAAAGGTAACAGGATCGATCTGTGCATAGCGGGCGAGGAGTCCTATCTCGTAACGGGCGCCGGCCTCGCCAATCTATGCGAGGCGAACGGCATCCCTTGTTGGGGGCCACCAAAAGAATCCGCGCAGCTCGAAGCCAGCAAGGAATTCGCCAAAGACTTCCTCATCCGCAACCAGATCCCCACCGCCGCCGCGAGCGCCTGTGAATCTCTGGAAGAGTCCGTCGCCGCGATCGCAGGAAATTACCCGACCGTTCTGAAATTCGACGGACTGGCCGCCGGAAAAGGCGTGGCCGTCTGCGCGGATGAGAAATCGGCGCTGGATTTCCTCAACGAGGTCTTTACGGAAAAACGTTTCGGCCCCGGCCGCCTGCTCGTCGAGGAATGCCTTACCGGGCCGGAAGTCTCCATCTTCGCGGCGATCGTGGACGATGAATACATGATCCTCACCCCCGCCCGCGATTACAAACGCCTCGGCGACGGCGACATCGGCCCCAACACCGGCGGCATGGGCGCGGTCGCCTCGCGCAAACTCATCTCCGCCGAACTGCTCGCCACCATCGACGAATCCATCGTCGCACCCACCGTCGCCGCCTTGCGAAACGAAAGTCTGCCCTATCGCGGCTTCCTCTACTTCGGCCTCATGCTCACGCCGGACGGCCCGAAGGTGATCGAATACAACTGCCGCTTCGGTGATCCCGAGTGCCAGGCGGTCATGCCACTCCTCACTGGCGACCTCGCGGCCTTTTGTCTCGCGGGAGCGAAGGGAGAGCTGAATAAGGAGCTGATCTCCTTTTCCGACGATTGGTCGGTATGTGTCATCCTTGCCTCCCACAGCTACCCGGAAGGCTCGCGCTCCGGCGATGTGATCTCCGGCCTGGATGACACAGGTGCGCGGGTTTTCCACTCGGGCACAAAACTCGTCGGCTCCGAATGGCAGACAAACGGCGGGCGTGTGCTCGCCTGCGTGGCCACCGGCAAGGAACGCGCCTCCACCGTCTCCGCAGCACACGCTGCGGCCGATCTGATTTCTTTCGCCGGACTACAGCGTCGCCGCGACATCGGCATACTCCATTTCCCCGAGGTAAAATCCCAGACGGTGGATTCCGTAAAACTCACGCTCACGCCCGATGATATCGCCGCAGGCATCGCCAAACTCGCCGAGCAAATCCGCACCGCGAACCCTGAAGGATCCATTGCCTTGGTAGGGATACGCTCGCGAGGCGACGAGGTCGCTGAACGCCTTCTGACTCACCTTGCCACCGATGACCGCGAGTTGAATTTCGGCGTATTGGACATATCCCTTTACCGTGACGACTACGAGCACCTCCACTCCAACCCAAAGCTCCAGGAAAGCGACATCCCCTTCCCCGTGGACGGTGCGCACATCATCCTCGTGGATGACGTCCTCTTCACCGGTCGCACGATCCGTGCGGCGCTCGACGCTCTCTCCGACTACGGACGTCCGGCCAAAGTGCAACTCGCCACATTGATCGACCGCGGCCATCGCGAACTTCCCATCCACGCCGATTACACCGGCATACTTCTTGAAACTTGCCGCCTCGATCATGTTTATGTTTCTCTGGAGGGAACGGATGGAGAGGATCTTGTCCGCATAGTCACCCCGCCCCCACCATGATTCCGCAGAAAAAAAAGACCCCTGAGGAAATTGCCGCGTTGCGACAGGAACTGGGTATGCCCTCCGCAACGCCCGAGACCGCCCCCCCGCCATCCATTACGCCGGAAGAATCTCCTTCACCTGCTCTCAACGCGGAACCCATCGTCCACCTCGACCTGCCACCCACTCCGGCACCGCCCAAGAAAGCCGAACCCAAGCCCGTCCACTCCCTACGCAAACACGATCTACCGCTTGCGCCCGCGCCTGCCTCCACGCACAAGACAGAGCTTCCAGCCAAGCGCCACGATTCAAGGGACATCAGCCAGATCCGCAAGCGTGAAGCCCTGGCAGCCCTACAGCAACCGGGCATTGACCCCGCCGCATACCTTCGCCAGCAGACAGCCTCCCCTTTCCTTTTCGTCCCCGGCTACCTCCTTGGAATATCCGCAGGAGTCACGGTCTATGAAAGCTTCCATTACATCACCCCGGCCGTGCTGCTTGGCCTTTCCGCGCTCGTAATGATTTTCATCGCTTGGCAGAAACCCCGCTCCCGCCATCACGCGGCCTTGCTTTTCATCGTGGTTTTCCTGACGCTCGTCTTCGGAGCGCTCCACTACGCCCCATTATTCCAAAATGCCCCGTAAAGACCTGCTGGATATCGCATCGCTCGGCAGGGAGGAAATCGATTTCCTCCTAGATCAAGCCGTCCCGTTCAAGGAACTCTTCACCCGATCGGTGAAGAAAGTTCCCGCGCTCAAAGGCAAGTCCGTTCTCACGCTTTTCTACGAGCCGTCCACACGCACCCTCTCCTCGTTCGAGGTCGCCGCAAAACGCCTCTCGGCGGATGTCACGAACTTCGATGTCCGCCACTCCTCCATCACGAAGGGAGAGTCCGTCAGGGAAACGGTCGAGACCCTGCAGGCGATGCGGACGGACTACATCATCGTCCGCCACTCCCGCTCCGGCCTGCCCGCGGCCATCGCCGCTCAGACGAAAGCCTCGGTGATCAACGCCGGCGACGGCGCCCACGCCCACCCCACCCAGGCTCTGCTCGATGCCTTCACGATCAAGGAGAAATTTCCCGATCCCGCCGGGAAAAAAGTGCTGATCATCGGCGATATCCTGCACTCCCGCGTCGCCCGCTCCACCTCCTGCATCCTGAAAAAACTCGGCGTGAACGTCGCCTTCCTCGGCCCCGGTTCCCTGCTGCCGAAGAACGGCCCGGAAAACATCACGCGCTTCACCGATTACAACGAGGCGATGAAATGGCAGCCGGACATCGTCTATATGCTCCGCGTCCAGATGGAGCGGCAGGACGCGCCGTTTTTCCCCTCCGTCCGCGAATACCACCGCCTCTACGGGGTGACCGACGCCCGCCTTGAGGAAATCCGCAAACGCGGCCTCTACCTCATGCACCCCGGCCCCGTGAACCGCGGAGTCGAGCTCTGCGACGCGGTGATGGACTACGAGCACTCCCTCATCAACGATCAGGTCGAGAACGGCATCGCCGCCCGCATGGCCGTGCTCTATTACCTCAAGCCGGAGTAATCTGACCTCATTGCGGTTCCATTTTCCCCCTGCCGCACAGCGTCAGCCAGGTGTAGCCGAGTATGCCTGAGATGACCGAGGCAATGAGAACCGCCATGATCGAGCTGTTGATCAGTTCCGTGTCGGACTTGTATGCCAGGTTTGTGATGAAAATCGACATCGTGAAGCCGATTCCCGCCAACAGGCCGGCGCCCGTGACGTGCCTCCAATCCATCTCCGCAGGGAGCCTGCATACACCCGACTTCACGGCGATGAAACTCAGCAGAACAACCCCGGTAACCTTCCCTAACAGCAGGCCGGAAATGATCCCCGCGCTGTTCGGCGTGGTCAGCGTCGCCGCCCAATCCGCGCCGATCACGATCCCGGTGTTGCACAGCGCAAAGACTGGCATGATGAGAAACGCCACAGGTTTGTGGAGATTGTGCTCAAGGATGTAGGCCAGCGATTTCTGATCGGCGCGGATCGCTTTGAACGGGATGGTGAAAGCGAGCAAAACACCCGCAATGGTCGCATGGATGCCGGACTGCAGCATAAAGAACCACATCACCGCGCCGCCAAGCAGATAGACCGGCAGCTTCATCACGCGGCGGCGGTTCAGCACAGCCAGCGCCGCGAGCACGGCCATCGACAGCGCGAAGTAAAGGAGGGAAAACTTGGCCGAATAGAACAGGGCGATGACGATGATCGCACACAGGTCGTCGATCACCGCCACCGCAGTTAGGAACACTTTCAGCGAGGCGGGGGCGCGGCTGCCCACGATGGATACCACGCAAAGCGCGAATGCGATGTCGGTCGCCATCGGAATGCCGAAACCCTTCGCGGTCGGCAAACCGGCATTGAAGCCGAAGTGCAGCAGCGCGGGGAAAGCGATCCCCCCCAACGCGGCGAACATCGGCAGCAAGGCGCTCTTCAGATCGGACAGCTCGCCATTGTAGAGTTCGCGTTTCAACTCAAGCCCGATGAGAAGGAAGAAAACCGCCATCAACCCATCGTTCACCCAGTAGGAGATCGTGAGACCGCCGGCGTAGGATTTCCAGAATCCGAGATAGGCTTCGGAGAAGGAGGAGTTGGCCAGAACCAGGGAGAAAATCGCGCAGGCGATCAGCACGAAACCGGAGGATTTCTCGCTATGGAAAAATCCGGCCAATGCTTTGGTGAAGGGCGATCCGGCGTGTCTGTCACTCATGGCCTCACCAGACAGCCGAACTACGATTCATGCAATCCTTTTCGCATATTTCATCGCTAACAAAAAAAGGCGACCCGAGGGTCGCCGTTTCATTGGGCAAGGATTCGGGAGGAAATCAGAACGGGATATCGTCCTCTTCCTGATAATCGTCGGCGGGCGCGGCGGAGCCTCCTTGGCGGGAACCGTTCTCGTAACCGCCGGATGATTGGCCTTCGGAATACTGGCGAGGGGTGCCGCCCTTGCCGTCGGGCAGGAACTGGAGATTGTCCGCCACGACCTTGAGCTTGCTGCGCTTCTGGCCGGTGGCCTTGTCGTCCCACACATCCATCTGGAGACGGCCTTCGATGAATACGCCGCGCCCTTTCGTGAGATACTTCTGTGCGTTCTCGGCGCTGCTTCCCCAGACGGTGACATCCACGAAGGTGGTCTCATCCTTCCAGCCGCCGTTGCCGTCCTGCACCTTGCGGTTCACGGCCAGGCCGAGGTCGGCGACGGCCGAACCTTTCGGCGTGTGGCGCAGCTCCGGATCACGGGTCAGGTTTCCGATGAGCATCACTTTGTTGAGGTTGGCCATGGCGGTGAGGGGAAACTTTAAACTTTAAACTTTAAGCTCCAAAGGGAGACAGAACGTTCCGCAGCGCTTACGCGACGCGGTTGAACTGGTTCAGGTAAACCGCGGTGTTGAGCGCGAGCTTTGCCTTGATCTGGACGATGCAATCGGGTGCGCCGGTGATCGTGTAGGTCACGTAATGAGCTCCGCTGACCTTGCGGGGAGTGTAGGCGAAATCCTTGCGTCCCATATTGTCGATTTTCTCGACCTTCGCACCTGCGGACTCGATGTCCTTGGTGATGGCGGTGACCAGGTCATCCATGCTGCCCTCTTGGCTCTTCGTTGTCAGGACAATCAGACCTTCGTATTTGCGGCTCATCTTCTTGTATCGGGGTTGGTTTGGTTCGTGGTGTGTTGAATCGGTTCGATGCCAAGGCGATGCCTTGGGAGCGCGAAACCTGAACGGCTTCGCAGGCCGTGGCAAGCATGTTTTCAAGGGTTTCCCGTTCGTCCGGCGCAAACTTCCCGAGGACGTGCCCCGTCATGCCACCCGACCCGCTCGCGGCACCGATGCCCATTTTCAAGCGGGGAAACCCATCGCCGCCGAGATGTTCGATGATCGACTTGATCCCGTTGTGCCCGCCCGCCGAGCCTTTTTCCCGGAATCGCAGATGCCCGAGAGGCAGCGCGACGTCATCGTAGGCGACGAGAATGTCGCCGATCTCCCATTTATGAAAAGCGACCAGCTGCCGCACCGAGCGTCCGCTCAGGTTCATGAAAGTCTGCGGTTTCATCAGGATCGAGCCGTCTGGAAGCTTCGCGAGGTGTGCCTGCCACTTCGGCTCCGTTTTGAAAACGACCCCGTCCCTTGCGGCGATGCGGTCGAGCAGCATGAAACCGACATTGTGCCGGGTTTCTTCATACTGCCTGCCGGGGTTTCCGAGGCCGATGATCAGGGGAATCGCCATGGTTTTCGTTATCTAGACGCGCCCGCGCAGCCATCAAACAAAAAACGCCCGGTGCGGTGAGCGCCGGACGTTTCGGAAAAGGGCTGCTCGGGAGCCTTTCGTTATTTTTTGGCGGGAGCAGGTGTGGCGGCGGCTTGCTCGGAAACGAGAGCGGCTGGCTTGCCGATATGGGCAACCACCACATCCGAGGAGTGCGTGGCTTTGACACCCTTGGGCAGATCCAGCTCACCGATGTGAAGGGACTCACCCTCGTCGAGGAAAGTGATGTCCTTTTCGATCGAATCAGGAAGATCGTTGGGCAGGCAGACGATTTCGAGCGTGTGTGCGTACTGCTCAAGGACGCCGCCGGCTTTCACGCCCTTGGCCTCTCCGATGAGGTGCACAGGGATGTTGGCTGTGATCTCGGTCTTGTCGTCCACGGCGAGGAAATCCACGTGTAGCGCATGACCGGTAAGCGGATCGTGCTGGATCGTCTTGAGGAAAACGGAACGGCTGCCTTCCCCCTCAATGTCGAGGTTGATGAGAATGTTGTCCGAGGAGCTGTGGGCCATCAGCTCGGCGAAGGTTTTCGCGTCCACCTTGAGGTTTTCGTTTTCGACACCGCGTCCGTAAACCACGGAGGGGAGCCAGCCTTCGCGGCGCATTTGCTTGAGTTTGCCCGATCCGCTGCGGAGGCGGGGAGCGGCTTTAAGTGTCGTTTTCGTGGCCATAAAAGGGATTGGTTTGTGACGGATCTTGGATTCCGCAGTGAGCGTCTTGCCGCTGCGGGGACGCGGTCTTTATCCGCCAATCCGCCACTTGTCAAAAATTTCTTCGACTCAGACCGAAAAGAACGTCCTTTCCTCGACGTTCCTGCCCGAATCGCCCAAAACAAGCCCGTGCATATCCTCATCGCGCCTGACAAGTTCAAAGGATCTCTTACAGCCACCGAAGCCTCCGCCGCGATTCGCACCGGCTTATCCCGCATTTTCCCTGAAGCAATCTTCGACCTCCTGCCCCTTGCCGATGGTGGAGAAGGCATCCTAGAGGCGTTCTCACGCGGCGCATCCGACATACAGAAGCTTGCCGTTATGGTGAAAAATGCCCTGGGGCGGGAGGTGGGTGCCGAGTTCGTCCTCTCCGGAAAAACGGCGGTGATCGAATCCTCGCAAGCCAATGGGCTCTACCTCATTCCGGTGGCCGAGCGCGATATCGGTAGCGCAAATACATTCGGTGTCGGCCAGCTTATCCGCGCAGCCGTCGCGGCGGGTGCGGAAAAAATCCTGATCGGCATCGGCGGCAGCGCCACGAACGATGCCGCTCTCGGATTGGCTGCCGCGCTTGGTTGCGTTTTCCTCGACCGCGATGGCAAAATGGTCGAACCCATCCCCGCAAACATCCCAAGCATCGCGAGGATCGATTCCTCGAAAATGATTCCCCTGCCGCCGATTACCGTCGCCTGCGATGTGGCCAACCCGCTCCTTGGTCAACGCGGTGCCACTCGCGTCTATGGCTTGCAGAAAGGACTGCTCCCCGAAGAAGCTGATGGAATGGAAGCCGCCCTATGCCACCTCGCCACCCTCGCCAACTCGCATTTCCAAACGGATTTCACTGATACACCCGGAGCCGGGGCGGCGGGCGGCCTCGGCTACGGACTGATGACATTTTGCGGTGCAAAACTCGAATCCGGCTTCCATTGCATCGCCCAAGCACTCGGCGCGGAGGAAAGAATCGCCGCGGCTGATCTCGTCATCACAGCCGAGGGTTCGCTCGACGCGCAGACTCTCGAAGGAAAAACCCCGTATGGTGTCTCACAACTCGCCCGAAAGCATGGGAAACCAGTCTATGTCCTCGCCGGACGCCTCGCGGACGAGGAGCTCCTATTCCCTCACTTTGATGGCATTGCCTCCCTCGTCAACGCCCCCATGACTCTCGATCAAGCGATCACCAACGCCCCGGACCTTTTGGAGAAAGCAGCCGCCCGCCTCGCCCACATGTTAGCGAGTCGGACTTGAAACCACCCACTTGCAGGCAGTCCCCCATGCTTCCATAAGCCGGTGAGAAATGAGTCGGCAAAACACCCCTGTGCGCCCGAGAGCTAATATCTTATCTGCTTTGAGGATCAGATTCGAACGGGGGAGGCAGGCGAAGCTTCTATTGCTTTGAGCGGCGAGAGCCAGAGTATGAAATAAATTAAAAAACTTCACATTGGCGCGAGGGATGCTTTCCTCGCCGCGTGGCGAAAGAAGACACAGGTGACGGATTGAGGCGTGTGACCGTCTCCATGCCGGAGGAGACGTTCCGGGCGCTGGATCGTGTGGTGAACGAGCGCGGGTTCGACAGCCGCTCGCAGGCGATTTCCGAGATGATCCACGCGCAGGCGGCGGAGCATCTTGGCAAAATCGGGACGGAAGTGATGGCCGGCACGCTGACTCTGGTTTACGATGAATC
Source organism: Verrucomicrobiota bacterium (assembly GCA_046051965.1). Taxonomy (GTDB): domain Bacteria; phylum Verrucomicrobiota; class Verrucomicrobiia; order Verrucomicrobiales; family Akkermansiaceae; genus Luteolibacter. Next base: position 17,212 of record JBJONG010000029.1, on the reverse strand, counting down.
GAAAAGCTCCCTGCTGCGCGATCTATCAAGGATCTGCCGGGAACATGTGATGGAAGTGATTTCATCGCAGCACATCCTGCTTGAGGACGAGCACGTTCTCGAAGTGATTCTCATGCAGGGACCTGCGAAGCGGCTCCGTGAAGTCGCCAACAAGCTGGTGACCTGCAAGGGAGTGAAAAGCGCGAACCTTACCCTGACCCCGAACCTGATCCCGCCGCTGCACGCGAAAGGGGCGAAATAAATTATTTATGAACGAGGCGATCTACAAGGCGGAGCTGACCGGCGCGGGGATGTGGTCGAAGATCATCGGCAAAGGCAAGGTGCTGAAGCTGACGGATCTCGAAGGCGGGGCGAACGTGGGCATGATGATCTACAACGCGAACGAGCGGACGGAGCGTTACAACATGCCGGATACGCTGAAAGGGCAGCAGGTGTTTTACCTGTGCCAAGGGCTTTGCTTGCATACGGACATGGGGCGGCTCATCGCATCGGTCACGGAGGACACGGTCGGCTGGCATGACGCGGTCTGCGGGACGAGCGATGCGACTGAGGTGAAGGCGAAATACGGCGAACTCACCTATCAGGACGGGCGCAACGATTGGTATCGGAGCGGCAGGGATTGCTTTCTCATCGAGCTGGCGAAGTGGGGCATGGGCGAGAAAGACTGGATGCCGAACCTGAATTTTTTCAGCAAGGTGGTGACGGATGAGGAGGGCGGGCTGACCTATGTGCAGGGCAATTCCAAGGCCGGTGATTCGGTGAGCCTGCGGATGGAAATGGACTCGCTGGTAGTGCTGAACATTTGCCAGCATCCGCTCGCGCCGGGCGGGGAGTATGTTCCGAAACCGGTTTTGCTGGAAGTGCTTGAGGGCGCGGCGGTTCGCGATGACGACGAGTGCCTGAACTCGCATCCGGAAAACGCGAGGGCGTTCCTCAACACGTTCCATTACCACGAACTGAAAGCATCATTATGAAAGAGAGCGAAATGGTTGCGGAGGCGGCGGGCTACCGGTCGGTGATCGGAGCCGGGGATTACTGGTGGAAAACGATACTCGCGGGCGAGGTGTTCCGTATCCACGACCTTGAGGGAAACCAGGCGGCGGACACGCTCTTCTACAAGGCGGGCGATCTCGCGGAGCGTTACAGCGCGAGCGACACGATAAAGAAACAGGGCGCACTCTACCTGACGGCGGGATCGAAGCTTATTTCAAATAGGGGCAACGTGCTGTTAGAAATTGTGGCCGATACCTGCGGGCGACACGACACCGTGGGCGGCGCCTGCTCGCGGGAAAGCAACACGATGCGCTACGCCATGGAGAAAGAGCCGATGCACGCCTGCCGCGACAGCTTCATCCGCGGCGTGCAGGAAATGGGCGGCGGGATCGTGGACATCACCTGCAACATCAATTTCTTCATGAACGTGCCGGTCACTCCCGCCGGGGAACTCAGCTTCGCGGACGGGATTTCCGCGCCGGGAAGGTATGTGGAGATGCGCGCGATGATGGATGTCGTGGCGCTGATCTCCAATTGCCCTCAGCTCAACAATCCGTGCAACGGATGGAATCCGACGCCGGTGGAGGTCTTGATCTGGTGAAATCTCAAATTTCAAATCTCAAATTTCAATGATGTTCAGCAAAGTATTGATAGCGAATCGGGGGGAGATTGCGGTGCGGGTGAGCCGGACTTTGCGGGATCTCGGGGTGGCGGTGGTGGCGGTGTATTCGGAGGCGGACCGCGAGGCTCCGCATGTGCTTGAGGCGGATGAGGCATACCTGTTAGGCGAGGGGCCGGTGGATCGCAGCTATCTGAACGTGGAGCGTTTGATGGAGGTGATCGCGGAAAGCGGCGCGGAGGCGGTGCATCCCGGTTATGGGCTGCTGAGCGAGAACGCGGCCTTCGCAGAGCGCTGCGAGGCGGCGGGTTGCGTATGGCTAGGGCCGAGTCCGGATTCGATGCGGAAGTTCGGGCTGAAACATACGGCGCGGGAGCTGGCGGTGGAGGCGGATGTGCCGTTATGTCCGGGGACGGGTTTGGTGGGATCGGTGGAGCAGGCGCTCTCCGAATCCGCTAAGATCGGGTTTCCGCTGATGCTGAAAAGCACGGCGGGCGGCGGCGGGATCGGGATGGAGATTTGTCGCTCCGAGGCGGAGCTGGTGGCGGCTTTCGAAAAGGTGGTGCGGCTCGCGAAATCGAATTTCGGCGAGGCCGGGGTTTTCCTGGAGCGGTTCGTCGAAAGCGCACGGCACATCGAGGTGCAGATTTTCGGGGATGGAAACGGCAAGGTGCTGGCGCTGGGCGAGCGGGATTGCTCGGCGCAGCGGCGCAACCAGAAGGTGGTCGAGGAAACGCCTGCTCCTGGTCTGACCGATGGGATGCGTGCGGGGCTGTTTGCGGCGGCGGTGAGGCTCGGCGAGTCCTTGAATTATCGCTCGGCAGGCACGGTGGAGTTCCTTTTCGACAAGACCCGGGAGGAGTTCTATTTCCTGGAGGTGAACACCCGCTTGCAGGTGGAGCATGGTGTCACCGAACTCGCGACCGGCGTGGACTTGGTGGAGTGGATGGTGCGGCTGGGCGCGGGCGACAACCCCATCGCCGGCATCGACAAGGTTGAGGCGAAGGGCGCGGCGATGGAGGTGCGGGTTTATGCGGAGGATGCCGCGAAAAATTTCCTGCCCAGCGCGGGTCTGATCACCGAGGTGAAGTATCCGAGCGGCGTGCGCTGCGACGGATGGATCAAGGCGGGGACGGAAGTCAGCACGTTCTACGACCCCCTGCTGGTGAAAATCCAGGTGAGGGGCGAGACGCGAAATGAGGTGCTGGAGAAAATGACAGCCGCGCTAGCGCAGACAAAGATCGGCGGGATACGGACGAACTTGGATTACCTGGCGCGCATCATTTCGAGTGATGATTTTCATGTGGGCGGAGTGAGCACGAAGTGGCTCGACACGCTGGAGTTCAGCCCGCGCATCGTGGAGGTGCTGCGCGGCGGGACGATGACCACGGTGCAGGATTGGCCGGGGCGGCTGGGATACTGGGATGTGGGCGTGCCGCCCTCCGGCCCGATGGATTCGCTGGCTTTCCGGATGGCGAACTCGCTGGTCGGAAATGCGGCGGACGCGGCGGCGCTGGAATGCACGATGATGGGGCCGGCTTTGCGCTTTGGGTTTGATACGGTGATCGCGCTGACCGGCGCGGACATGGGCGCGAAACTGGATGGTGTGGCACTATCTACGGGAGAAGCCGTAGCTGTTAGTGCGGGGCAGGTTTTGGAAATGGGGAAGGCAGAAGACGGATGCAGGGCGTATCTCGCGATCGGCGGAGGTATCGATGTGCCGGATTACCTCGGAAGCAAGTCTACTTTCACGCTGGGGAAATTCGGCGGACACGGTGGCCGCGCTTTGGTGGCGGGAGACGTGCTGGAAATTGAAAATTCAAAATTCAAAATTCAAAATCCAAGGAAGAGGGAGGCGTTTCGCTTTGATGGAACTTGGGAAATCGGAGTGCTTTACGGGCCGCATGGGGCGCCGGAGTTTTTCACGGAGGAGGACATCGCGACGTTTTTCGAAACGGAGTGGGAGGTACATTTCAACTCGGCGCGAACGGGTGTGCGCTTGATCGGGCCGAAGCCGAAGTGGGCGCGGACGGATGGCGGCGAGGCGGGACTTCATCCATCGAACATCCACGACAACGCCTACGCCGTGGGCGCGGTGGATTTCACGGGCGACATGCCGGTGATCCTCGGGCCGGACGGGCCGAGCCTCGGCGGTTTCGTTTGCCCGGTGACGATCATCGAGGCGGAGCTGTGGAAGGTCGGGCAACTGAAGCCGGGGGACCGCGTGCGGTTTTCCCCTGTGGGTATGGAGGTCGCTCGCGAACAAGCGAAACGCGTCGAGGATTGGCTGGAAAAAGGAGGAGACTACCCCGTTTTGGCGATGGGCGAGACGGAGTCGATGATCGTTGCCCGCAGCGAGGTGCAGGGTGAGGCGGTGGTGATCCGCAGGGCGGGCGATGAGTATGTTCTGTTAGAGATCGGCGAGATGGTGCTGGATCTGCGCCTGCGGTTCCTTGTGCATCTGCTTTACGAGTGGCTGGGCGCAGAGAAACGCTTGGGCTTTGTGGATGTCACGCCGGGTATCCGGTCGTTGCAGGTTCACTACGATCCTTGGAAAACCACCGAGACCGAGGTGGTGGATTTGTTGCTGAGGGGCTTGATGGAGCTTCCCGCACTGGAAGATGCGGAGGTGGAAAGCCGTGTTGTTCATCTACCGCTCGCATGGGACGATCCGAGCACGCAGGTGGCGATCGAGCGATACATGAAAGGTGTCCGTGCCGACGCACCATGGTGCCCTAGCAACATCGAGTTTATTCGCCGCATCAATGGTCTCGATAGCATCGATGAAGTGAAGGACATCGTTTTTTCCGCCGAGTATCTGGTGATGGGCTTGGGCGATGTCTATCTCGGCGCTCCTGTCGCCACGCCTCTCGATCCGAGGCACCGATTGGTCACGACGAAATACAACCCCGCGCGGACATGGACGCCGGAGAACGCGGTCGGGATCGGCGGGGCTTATCTCTGCATCTACGGCATGGAGGGGCCGGGTGGTTATCAGTTCGTGGGACGCACGACGCCGATCTGGAACAAATACCGGAAGACTGAAGTTTTCGAGGAGCCGTGGCTGTTGAGGTTTTTTGACCGGATCAAATGGGAGGAGGTTTCGCCGGAAAGGTTGTTAGATCTAAGGCGCGAGATCCTGACCGGCGAGTTCGTGCCAAGGATCGATGTGGAGCGTTTCAAGCTGGGCAGCTATCTGGCGTTTCTCGAAGAGGAATCGGAATCCATCGCGGACTTCCGAGCGCATCAGCGGCAGGCTTTCGCTGAGGAAAGACATCGCTGGAAAGAAGCGGGGCTGAATGTTACCGATATCGAGGAGTCGGTGGAGGAGAGCGAGGGGATCGACTTGCCGGACGGCTGCGGGTTCGTGGAATCGCCGATGATGGGGAGCGTCTGGAAAGTGGAGGTCGTCGAGGGAGATGCGGTCGCGGTAGGCATCACGGGCTTGATCCTGGAGGCGATGAAAATGGAGATGATCGTGCCTATTTCCATGGCGGGGACCATCGAAAAAGTTCTGGTTTCCCCCGGCGCAATGGTGAAGGCGGGCGATCCGTTGCTGATCATCAGAATCAGTGAGTCATGAAAACGATCGGAGATTTTCAGAAGGCGTATGCGGACGGGAGCACCTTGGAAGAGGTGATGCGCGGTGTGTGGGAGGCGATCCGCGACGAACCGGATGACGGAATTTTCATTTCCAAAACGCCATGGGAGACGGTGAAGCGGAGAGTGGATGAGATTGCGGGAAAAGATCTGCCGCTTTACGGGATTCCCTACGTCGCGAAGGACAACATCGATGTCGCCGGTTTGCCGACGACAGCAGCGTGTCCGGATTTTTCCTATGATCCCGCCGAATCCGCAACCGTGGTGCGGCTGCTCGATGAGGCAGGCGCAATCTGTTTCGGAAAGACGAATCTGGATCAGTTCGCTACAGGTCTGGTGGGCGTGAGAACGCCGTATCCGGTGCCGAAGAATCCGTTCGACGAAACATATCTGCCCGGTGGATCGAGTTGCGGCTCGGCGGTGGCGGTGGCGAAGGGGCTGGTGGTGTTTTCGCTGGGAACGGATACGGCGGGATCAGGTCGGGTGCCTGCGGCGTTTAACGAGCTGATCGGGTTGAAACCTTCGCTTGGGCTCCTTTCCACCAAAGGTGTGGTGGACGCCTGCAAGTCCTTGGACTGCGTCTCGGTGTTCGCGCAGAGCTGCGCCGATGCGGATGCGGTTTTGAAGATCGCGGGGAAATACGATCCCGAGGAAGCGTGGAGCCGGAGGCCGCCGGAAAAATGGAAACGCTTTCCCGCGAAATTCCGCTTCGGTGTGCCGAGGGCGGAGGATTTAATGTTTTTCGGATGGGACGAGGCGGAGGGTTTGTTCGCGGAGGCGGTGGGGAAATTCAGGGAACTCGGGGGCGAGGCTGTGGAGATCAGCTTGGAGCCCTTTCTCGCCGCTGCGAAGCTGCTCTACGAAGGGCCGTGGGTGACCGAGAGGTATGTGGGAATCCGGGAATTTCTGGAAGCAAAGCCGGAATCCGTTTTCCCCGTGACCCGCGCGATCATCGAAGGCGGCAAACATCCCCTAGCCAGCGATTTATTCGAAGCCCGTTACAAACTCGCGGAATGCAAGCGTCTGGCGGACATCGAGATGGCGAAGGTCGATTTCATCCTCGCTCCGACCACCCCGAGGAATTTCACCGTGAAAGAAGTGGAGGCGGAGCCGGTGAAGCTGAATTCCGCGCTCGGCACCTACACGAATTTCATGAACCTGCTCGATTTCTCGGCGCTCGCGTTGCCCGCCGGAAGGTATCAGGGGAAGCTTCCCTGGGGCGTGACCGTTTTCGCCCCGGCATGGATGGATAGGGCTTTGCTAGAGCTTGGAGGGAAATACGAGCGGGCGATTTCGCGGGATGTTCCTGATGTTCCGGCGGACGGCTTCGATGAGATCCATATCGTCGTTTGCGGAGCGCATCTCCAGGGCATGGCTCTGAACTGGCAGCTCACGGATCGCGGCGGGCATCTCGTTTCCATCGGAAAAACCCTCCCCTGCTACCGGATGTATCTCGTCCCTGCGGGTGGCGGACTACCGGAGAGACCGGCGCTGGTGCGGGTCGATGAAGGAGGAGTTGAGATCGAAACGGAGACCTGGGCTTTGTCCACGGCGGCTTTCGGCGACTTCGTATCGAAAATCCCCGCCCCGCTGGGGATCGGAAAAGTGCTTCTGGAGAACGGGAAATCCCTCCCCGGCTTCATCGCGGAACCCATCGCTGCGGTCGGCGCGAGGGACATCTCCAATTTCGGCGGATGGCGCGCATGGATCGCGGCGAAGGCCGACTGAACGAAAACCGCGCCATTTTTCGCCGCCGTAGCGGAAAAATGCTTGCCATCCCCCGGCGCAAACCCTATTTCCCGCGCCCCTTCAGCCGCCTCAGAACTATCGGAGACCCAAGGGAAAACAAAGCGGCAGGCCTCCAAAATCGCCCGATCTGATTCAAGACGGGACAAACAGAACAAACATCATGGTCAACGAACTCATCGCCGAAATGGTGGACGCCGGCGTCCACTACGGTCACCAAACGAAAAAGTGGAATCCCCGCATGAAGCCCTTCCTCATGAAGGACAAAGGCGGAATCTACATCATCAACCTCGAGAAAACCGTCCAGCAGCTTGATAAAGCCGCCGACTTCCTCGCGGATCTCGCCAGCAAGAACAAGCAAGTCCTTTTCGTCGGCTGCAAGCGCCAGGCACAGGACGCCATCCGTGAGGCCGCAGAGGCCACCGGACAACATTACGTGAACCACCGCTGGCTCGGCGGCATGCTCACCAACGCCACCACCGTCCGCAAGTCCGTGGAGCGTCTCCGTTACCTCGAAAACATCGAGAAACAGCCTGAATTCAAGGCCATGTCCAAAAAGGAGCTCGCCGCCCTCGGCCGTGAGCGCGAAAAACTTCTCCGCAACCTTCGCGGTGTCCGCAACCTCGACAAGAAACCCGATGCCATCGTCATCGTCGATTCCGCCCGCGAAACCATCGCCGTGGCCGAGGCTCACCGCCTGAACATCCCGATCATCGCCATCGTCGATACCAACGCCGACCCGGCCAAAGTCCAGTTCCCCATCCCGGGCAACGACGACGCCATCCGCTCGATCCGCATCATCCTCCAGAACCTGGTCGATGCCATGGTTGCCGCGAAAAGAAACTGATTTTCCCCACACCGTCACACCACAATCACGACAAGCATGATCACAGCATCAATCGTCAAGGAACTCCGCGACAAGACCAACGCCGGCATGATGGACTGCAAGAAAGTCCTCAGCGAAACCAACGGTGACATCGAAGCCTCCATCAAGCTCCTCCGCGAGCGGGGCATCATGAAATCCGCGAAAATGAACGACCGCGCCGCCACCGAAGGCATCATCAGCGCCCGCGTCAACGGTGCCGGCAACTCCGGCATCCTGCTCGAAGTAAACTGCGAGACCGACTTCGTTTCCCGCAACGAGAACTTCCAGGTTTTCGTCTCGGAAATCGCCGACAAGCTCGCCGCATCCGACGCGAAAGACCACGCCGCAGCCCTCGCCATTTCCCATGGCGAAACCAGCCTTGAGACCTTCGTGAAGGAAAAGGTCGTGGAACTCGGCGAAAACCTCCAGTTCCGCAAGTTCGTCCGCTTCGATGCCGCCCCAGGCGGTGTGGTCGCCTCCTACATCCACCTCGGTGGCAAGGTCGGCGTCCTCCTCGAAGTCGGCACCACCGACGCGGCGACCGCCTCCAAGGCCGGTTTCCAGGAACTCGTCAAGGATCTCACCCTGCACATCGCCGCCTCCGCGCCGAAAGGCCTTTCCCGCGACGATATCCCGCAGGACATCGTCGATGCGGAAAAGGAAATCTACCGCGTCCGCCTGCTCGAACAGGGCAAGCCCGAGAACATCATCGAGAACATCCTCAAGGGGCAGATCGCCAAGTTCTTCGCGGAATCCTGCTTCCTGGAGCAAGGCTTCGTGAAAGACCCCGACGTCACCATCAACCAGCTCCTCGAATCCAAAGGCAAAGAACTCGGAGACACCCTCACCGTCACCCGCTTCGTCCGCTTCGGACTCGGAGAGTGATACCCAGCGCGGTTTCGAGCTTGACGGATCACACCGACAGGCACATATACCGCGCCCCAAACAATCTTCCAAAAATACAACCAACGAAAATCATCAGCATGCGTGGAGTGAACGTAAAAAAAGGGGAGCCGGTTGACCGTGCCCTCAAACGCCTCAAAACCAAACTCGACAGCGAGGGCATCCTCGAGGAAATGCGCCGCCGCCGCGCCTTCGAAACGCCGACCGAGCGCAAGCAGCGCAAGCTCCGCACCGCTTCGAAGCGCAACAAGATCCGCTGGCGCTTCAGCGTTGGCGCGGTTCCTACCGAAACCGTTGACCTGACCAACGATTGATCCCTACAGGCGGCGCAAGTCGCCCCACAACCCTTCCGAAAAAGCGGACGCCGAAAGGCTCCGCTTTTTTGCGTATGCCGCGTATGCACCTCCGCTGGGGCATTGAATTTCCCACAATTCACAGGTTATTCACATCGCCGCTTTTGTGATCATGCGGAGATTCAAGGTGTGGCCGCTCTTCGAGGCGTTTGTGAAGCCTACAGAATGTGAATAACCTGTGGAAAAGCCTTCAACCCGTATTCGAAATTTTCCAAGTAGCTGAATTTGCTCTTGTTACGCCATGTTTTAACAAGATGCTCACAAACCCAACAATGTGAATAAGTTTGCCGATTGCTTGTGATTCCAAGGCAAATGATCAAGCGGGAGGCGATCAAACGGCTGCTTGAGCACAACGACTGAACCCTTGGGTATTGTCGGGCCTCACAAGTTATTCACATCCGCCAGAAACTCAGCTCATCGCCTTTTCCATCAGGCTGTTCATGCGCTTGATGGTCTCGCGGGCATCATCGAGCAGCCCGGCGGAAATGAGGGCGTTGTCGAGAAGCTGGGCGGCGACCAGCTTGGCGATCTCGGGCTGGCTGTTTCGCGTTTCGGCAAGCTTTTTCACGAGCGGATGCCGCGGGTTGAGTTCGAGTTCCACCTTGGTCTCGTCTTTGAAATTCTCGTCCATCGCCTTCATCATCTGGCGGATCTGGGGACTCATGCCGTCCTCGGGCACCAGCGCGATCACCGGGCTGTCGACGAGGCGTTTCCCGCCTGAGACCTTGGTGACGGCATCGCCGAGCGTTTCCTTCAGGAATCCGCAGAGGCCGTCCATTTCCTCCTCCGAGAGCGCCTCACCCGCCCCGTCCACATCTTCCAGCTCCACGCCCGCATGGCGGATGGAGGCGAGTTTCTTGCCCTCGAACTCGCCGAGGGAATCGACCACGTATTCATCCACGGCGTCGGTGAAATAGATCACCTCCAGCCCGCGCGCCTTGAACGCCTCGACGTATGGGCCGCTCTCGATCTCGTCGCGGCTGCGGCCCACGATGAAATGGATTTTCTCCTGCCCCTCCTTCATCCGCGCCACATAATCCGGAAGCCCACAGACCTCGCCCGCTTGCGTCATGGAAGACTCGAAACGGAGCAGCTTGGCCAGCGCGTCCTTGTTCGCGTAATCGGTGGCGATGCCCTCCTTGAGGAAGCGCTCGAATTTCTTGTAGAAGGCGCGGTATTGATCCGGATCTCCGGCCGCCTCTTTCTCGAACATCTTGATGATCCTCTTCGTGATCACGCCGTTGAGTTTCCTCACCAGCGCGCTGTCCTGCATGGTTTCGCGGGAAATGTTCAGCGGCAGATCCGCGCTATCTACGACACCTTTCACGAAGCGCAGCCACTCAGGTAGCAGGCCTTTCGGTTCGGGATCGATCAGCACCTTCTTGCAGTAGAGCGCGACGCCGGCATCGACCTTGCCGAAGCCCATTTTCTCGGGATTCTCGCCCGGCACGAAAATCAGGGCGTTGATCGCGATCGGCGCGTCGGCGCTGAAATGCAGGCGGTAGGTCGGCTCGTCGAAGGCCTTGCCCGCGAACTGGTAGAAGGCCTTGTATTCCTCGTCGGTGATCTCGGATTTGTTCTTCAGCCACAGCGCCTCGACCTCGTTGATGCGCTTGCCGTCGAGCAGGATCGGGAAACCGACGAAATTGCTGTAGCGGGTGATCAGCCCCTTGACCTTGTATTCCTCGGCGAAGTCCGCGCTCTTCTCGTTCAGGTGCAGGACGATGCGCACGCCGCGTGGCAGCTCTTCGGTTTCCTCGATCTCGTAGCCGGTCTTGCCGTCGCTTTCCCAGCGCAGGTTTTCCGCACCATCTTTCCAAGAGCGGCTGAAAACCTCCACCTTGTCCGCGACCATGAAGGCCGAGTAGAAACCCACGCCGAACTGCCCGATCAGACCCGCCGGGCTACCGCCGGTTTCCTTCATCTGCTCCAGGAACGCCTTCGTGCCTGAGTGGGCGATGGTGCCGAGGTTTTCGACGAGTTCCTCGCGGGTCATGCCGACGCCGCGGTCGGTGAGCGTGATCGTCTTGGCCTCCTTGTCGAGTTCCAGTGTGATCTGGAGATCATCACCCGCATCCTTGAAATGTTTCTCCGTCCCCTCCAGATGGCGGACTTTTTCCATCGAGTCGGAAGCGTTGGAGATCAGCTCCCGCAGGAAAATGTCCTTGTCGGTGTAGAGGGAGTGAACCACCAGATCCAGCAGTTGTTGGATCTCGGCTTGGAACGTGTGTTTCTCGGTCGTTGTGGTGCTCATGATTGTAGTTGGGGAAAATTGGCGGGGCGTGAATTAGCCCGACCCGGCCCGGCTTGTCAAAAAAAACGCGCGACAAGCAGCTCGTCGAGAATGGGCAGATCCGCCTCCGCCCAGTCCAAGCCGGGCAGTTCCTCGCGCCCGCACCAACGGATTTCATCATGCTCCAGCGGTTCCGCCGTTCCCTGCTCGATTTCACAAAGAAACCCGCTCAACCGTATCCTCACCACCCCGTCCGTCCACTCCACCACCGAGTCGAACTTTTCGCCCACCCGCACCACGATCCCGAGTTCCTCCGAAAGCTCCCGAGCCAACGCCGCCCGGGGATCCTCGCCGTCCTCCACTTTCCCACCGGGAAATTCCCACAACCCGCCAAGATGCCGATCCGCCGCCCTTCGGCAGACCAACACCCTGCCATCCTTATTCAGAATTACTCCGCACACCACTTCGATCATCGGGGGGGATCATGCGCTGCTCTCACAGCGAAACAAGTCTCGCCGCAGCAATTATCGAATACCTCTTGCTCGGCGCTGACGTTTGATCCCATCGCGAATGCTCAACACGAGCATCGTCGGCAGGTTCAGCAGGCAAAACACCACCGACCAGACCAAGTCAAATAATCCCATAAAGACAAACGCACTGAGAAACGGATGCCATGCTTCCAGAATCGCGCTGCCTTTTACCGTCACATTCTCCGACAGCCGATCATAAATCCTTTCTGCGCCTAAGCCGCATATGAAATCGGGGACGAATAGGAAAGTGGCGAGACCGGCGACCGGTTTAACCAACAGACCCACTAGATAGATGGCGAAAAACAAACCTACCTGTAGGGCACGCAGATGAAGGATAACCCGAAGCGCCCTTGGAAAAATTTTGCGCGATTTGGCATATCCCCCGAAATGAAGACCAATCAACGTGCAAGCCAGAGCGAAAAGCACTGTAATCACCATTCTCGCCACTAGGTCTGCCACCATCACACGCTTTGCTCCAAAACTCAGAACGAACGCAAATATCGGAGCCGCTGAAACAAAGCAGTGAATCATCCAGAACTTCAGCTCCGCGCGGAACCTCCCACCCAACGTGGCAATCCCATTCATGCCTGTTCCTCCACTTGCTGAACTTTCCCCTGCGGAATCTTTGAGAGCCCCGCTTCGCTGTCAGGATCTCGGAATCCATACGCCGCCGCATTCTGATAGAACTTTTTCCTGTCACGGATCTGGAGCACCAGCATCGAGACGAACGAAACGATGAAAATCAGGAAGCACAGGATCAGCCCATGGATGAGCGAAATCAGGTAGATCATCGCAAAGCTGAGATTCGCAGGGCCGCCCAAGTCAAAGATGCCGGAGAAGGGATTCCCGGAGCTGAAAAAATCCGAGATCGCGGCGACCGTAAGCACCGCGCCAAGCCCCGTCCAGAGATCCGGCAAGGCGATGAGAACCGGATTGCCGTCGCGTCCGTTCGTTGCCAGGACAGTGATGACGATGAGGAAACTCGCACCCGAGCAAATGGCGCGCAGCACCAGCCCGCAACGCAGCCCGCGCGACGGCAATGTCCGCCACGCGGTGAGCGATGGCCGGAACGACATGAGCGAGGCGATCACCAAAATGATTGTCAGCAAGGCCGATAGCATCGCCAACAACGCGGACGGATTCTCGGAGAGCCTCACCATCCACATCGCGATGCAGAACCCCGGCAAAGCGCTGACCACGCCATGCAGGCTCCAAAAAACCAAGCTCCGAAGAAATATTGAAGACCATTCTTTCATATCCGTATCTCCAGTTAGATTCTCAGCGAGCCGCAGGATTTTCGATCCAACCATCCGCATTCTTCCGTCCGCGCTCGGTGCCGCGTGATAATTGCTGTGGCTCGCTTGCCGCGGTTTCCTTCAGGTTCTCGCCCATCATGTCCCCCCAGTGCGCCAGGAAAAATTTCTTCTCCGTGGTCAGGAACTTGTCGGAGCGCCCGAGGATGGGGCGCAGCGAGGTGGAGAGTTGCAGGGTGACGAGCAGGAAAATCGAGATCCAGACCAACAGCGGCGCGTTCTGGGTCGCTCCCGTTTCACGCAGCGCCGTTTTCAGGAAACGGAAGGAGAACGCGAGCGCAACCAGCCACGAGGCGATGGCGAGGAAGCCCATGAAGCCGAACGAAGCGGTGCCTTGCGCGAAAATCCACAGCGCCGGCGCGAAGCCGAGCAAAAGCAATCCCGAGAGCGCGAGCATGCCCGCCAGCAAGCCCCCCATCCGACCCGCCGAAGCATCCGATCCCGCGAGGCTTGAGAAAATGTAGAGGCTTGGAAAACAGATCAGCCCGGCGAAGAGAAGCCCCGCACCCAGCTTCAACGGAGCCGCCCAGAGCTGATCCCCGTAGGCAAACGTGCCCAGCACGAATCCGAAGACGATGATCGATCCCAGTGCGATCAGCCCGAAGCGCAGCAAGGTCGATCCCTCGCCGCTCGCCTTGTGCCGCGCGAGTTCGGCGGGTCGCCGCAGCAGCGCCTCGAAGAGATCCTTGATGGAGGTCTTTTCCGGAAGCGGCGGCGCGTTCTTCGCGGGCGGAAGCGGCGGCGGGTTGCTTGGATTCATATCGGGTTGCGTATCGTTGTTTTCGTTCATGGTCGTTGGTTCTTTTGTTCGTGTTTGAATTGGAAAATGAAAATCCCGGCGAGCGCGGCGATCAGCGCGATGCCGACCAACCCCTCCCACGGCACGGAGCCGGTGATCCGCACCAGAGACCTCCACACCGCTTCGTAAAAACTCCCTTTCATCGGTTCATCCCGCAGGAACGCCACCTCCAGCCCCGGCGAGCCGAAAAACGGCCTGAGTATCCACGAAAACTGCGCGCCGAGAAACGCGTTGCCCGCGATCCAAGCGCCGAGTGTCGATAGCGCGACGACCCGCGAGTCGCAGCATGATCCCAATAGTTTCCCCAACCGCGCCACTCCCACCACCCCCGCGATGCCGATCAGGAATACATGCGTCAGCAGATACGCGGAGTGCGCCGAAGCCGCCTGCGGCGAATCCGCGGACGGCACATTCACCGCCAGGAAAAACGTCACCGGTGCCACCGATCCTAGCACCAGCCCGGAGATCGCGAAGGCACGCAACAGCGCCAGCAGCGATTGCCGGAAGCCGAGCCCGCTGCCCAACAGCATGCCCAACAAGCCGTTCAGGATCCCGTTGCAAGCCAAGGTCAGCGCGATGAGCATCGGCATTTTTACCGCCACGAAAACCCCCATCATCGGCGACCTCCAGAATCCCACCGTGAACCCGTAAAGCCCGAAGCCCAGCACCGTCACCGCCGCCGTCCGCGCGATGGCCGCCCCGGAGGGAGCCTCGAGGATTTTCGCGGTGGGTGAAAGGTAGTCGCGCATCGGATGGCCGCATTGCGCCCCATCCATGCGAAGGCTTTATGAAGCCCGCGTGAAGAATCCGCGAATTCCCCCTGCTTCAGGACACTGTTCGTTCGTTTCCTGCGGGCGTGTCTTTAAGGGTGCAAATTCCCGCACTCAGTGCGCGAAACCCGATTCGACATAATTCCCGTATCCAACGATCACAGTGGAGAGAATCAGGATCGCCAAACCGGCAAATAGCAATCGCCTTGCTCTATGACCCGCGCCTTTCCACTCCCGCAGCGCAAGACCCCAGACGGAACTGAATATGATGATCGATGCCATGTGCAGGGTCCAACTACTGAACTTGTATTCTCCCATCTGACTCTCACCCATCGAATAGAAGAAGAACTGGAAATACCAGATCACGCCGGCCAGTGCCGCGAAGATGTAGTTCCTAGCAAGAGGAATGATGCTTTGGGATTCGCCGGGTACACTGACATACTCACGGGCGGTGCGGTTCCTGATGTTCAGAACCACACACCAGATGAAGTTGGTCATGAAACCGCCGAGCATGATGACAATCAGCACTGGCAGCCCCGACCAGAGGACATGCTTCTCATGAATCGCTGGCAGGTCCGCACCCGCCACCGCAAGATTCGCCGCTGTTTCCTTCTCAGAAAAGGAGTTCAGGTTGGTGATAATCTTGAGGCTGGCCGGTGAGCGGATCCCAGCCAACGTTTCCGCATAAGAATGAATGCGCGCCGCAAGTGGAGAACTCTCCGACTCGGGACTTCCTTGCCAGGGATTCCCATCTGAACTGGATTCCTCGATCTTGGAGATCATTCCCTCCAGCAGTTCCTCAGTGATTCCGGCTGCTTGCATTTCGCTCGCGCTGGGTTCCGTAGACCTGGCTACGGTGACGCCCGCGCTTGCAGCCGAGTTCGCCATGTCCAACTTCAGCGTAATTTCCCGGATCGGATCGCCTGCATTCAGTGCGAAGGCGAAGCAGGCACTCATGATACCGGAAAATGAGGCGACTAGTATCCCCTTCTTGAGATTGAAATCTTTCATCGTTTCCGGCGCTTCGCCACCTTCCTTGGCCTTGCCCGCAAGCGCGGTCACGGCGATGCCGACCACGCAAACAAACAGCCCGGCAAGCACCCACCGACCGTTGGCTGGCTCGATGAGTTTCTCCACGAACACCCCGTTAATCAGCGGAGGTATCAAGGTGCCGAATACCGTGCAATATCCCAGGGCCACAGCCACCCCTAGAGACATCCCGAGGTAACGGATGGCCAAGCCAAAAGTCAGCCCGCCGAAACCCCAAGCTACTCCTAGAAGGAAAACGGTCAACATCACGGAGCCGGGCGATTCCTTGAGTGCGGTCAACGCATCCGTCGTGTTCAGGATCGCGAAAAACCAGGGTGCGACGATCCATGAAAACACTCCGGCGATCATCCACGCGGTTTCCCATGACCAACTCTTGACCCCGCGAAAAGGGACATAGAACGAACCAGCGGCCACGCCGCCCAACCAATGATAAAAGACGCCAAGTATTGGATTCATGAAAAGATCAGGGGTAATATCTAACAGAACGGAATCAGCACACCTGAACGGTTTCCATACCGAGCAACTGGCCCAGTTTGCGGATTTTTCCCGCGACGTGTCCGACACCTACCGCGCAATGATGTGCCGGACCTTCCACATTCCAGTCGTTAACGAATTGGCGGGCACCAATCGGGAAGCGATAGCGTGAATTGGTGTTGCCTATCTCAAGGATTGCACCGGCGACCGATTCTCCCTCGGCGACGAGAAATTTAAGTTTTCCATTCACCGTCTGAACCACGCTGAGCAAGGTTACCGGCCCCTGCCTGACCGACATCTCAACTGAGAGTCCGTGCCCGACTTTGCCATGATAAACGTCCAACGGACGGACTTTGGTTTTTCCCTCAGCGATCGCGATGTGCCCAGGGCCGTCGTGCCCCATGAGCACAATGTCATCGTCCCAATCGATCGCGTAGTATTCAGTAAACGATCCTCCGACACCAAAGGAATCAAGGATCTTCATTGCTTGAGCGTTCTTGATCTCCATCTCCCCCGCGACAGGAATGCCTCTGGCGGTAAGGAGTGAGTTGCCGAGGATGATCGATGAAATGGCATCCTCATTCTCCGCATTGCCTGTCCCCATATAATAATAAGCCATGGCTCCTAGGTCGTGAATCGCGGCCAGCCTGTCCAGGGCGACGGAAGTCCGTGCGGCGCGCTCCAGTTCGAATCGGGAGCAATCGCCCTGGACATCGAAGGTTGTCATGAAATGAGACACCCGCTCGGAAACCTCAACCTCCGAGACATCCCGCCGCAATGCGGCAAGCTCATCCACCTCGATAATCTCCATGTGTCCACCGAAGTGCGCGCATTGCTGGGTCAGATCAGAATAGATGTCCAGCATTCCGCTGTAGTAATGTCCCATCACGCCAAGACGGTTGTGAAACATCACGGCTGCCACGCGGGCCGCGTCGATCCAATCGTCCACCTCGTTCCAGCATTC
>JBJONG010000028.1:0-48874 GCA_046051965.1 Verrucomicrobiota bacterium | reverse complement strand
AGCGGCCTTGCGGCGCGCGGTCCAGCGTTTGATTTCGTCGGATTCGTCATTCATTGGAGACCTCCATTCCGGCTGTTGCACGACCCGGGGCTACCCGCCCCGGATCCCGGCAAGCTGTCGTCAGCTTGACCACGCCCGCAGGGTTTTGGCCATCCGGGAATTCGGCAGTTAAGGTTCAGATCGGGCTTATTCCCTGTCCAACTTTTGCGGGGGACGCTCCAATTTCAGCGTCATATCCTTCATTTTCAGGTCTGTCAAAAACCTCCGGAAGTGGAGGAAAAGTGCAGGACTGGGAGGGGTAAACCTGCAGAATACCATCGCATGCTTGTGAAACTACCGGCATGGCCGGGGAGGTCATGGAGGGTTCCGTGTCCGCTGCGGGATCCGGCAAGCGGTCGAAAAGCAAAGCGACGATTACGCGCCCTCATTATCGATCACCATGCGTTTCTCGATATCGTCGAGGACGGGTTTCGAGTGGAGCATGAGGGGATGGAGGATGACGGGGTGGGAATGGTTCTCGGCGCGTTTCCAGACAGAGGACTCGGTGGGGAGGATGATGAGATCCATGGGGGTGCGGTAGGAAACGACGGGGATGTCGCCAAGGCGGTCTTCGGAGGCTTCCAGGTCTTTCAGGAACTCGCTGCCCGGGCGCATCTGGCGCGCGCCTTTTCCTGGGTAGGCATAGGCCATTTTGGTGCCGTGGTGGGGGGAGGAGACGGTGATGAATGCCTCGCAGCGTTCCGCGCCGCCGAGGTTCTGCAGGTAATAGCGCGAAACCAGCCCGCCCATGCTGAAACCCACCATCGCGAAGCGCTCGTCGGGGCCGAATTCCTTGTCGATGCCCTCTTTGAGGGTTTCGGCGAGCTGGTCGATGCCGTCGCGGGCGTCGTTCGGCTCCAGCTTGGGGACGTGGCATTGGATGCCGTGGTTTTCCAAACGGCTGCGGAGGGAGTTGAAGGCTAGGCCGTCCTCAAGGATGCCATGGACGAGCACGACCTTTTCGTAGCGCGGCTGGCAGGGCTGGGGATGGCAGGAAACCGCGGTGGCAAAGACCCCGGTGAAGAGATGGAAAAAGCGGGCGGTCATGGAAAAAATCCAAATTTCAAAATTCAACTTTCAAGTAAGAGACAGGAGGCTGCGGGTGGCCTTCGGCCGGGAGTCAGCCTGGGGGCCAGGTGAGTTGGCGTCCGCCGAGGAGGTGGACGTGGAGGTGCGGGACGGACTCTCCGCCGTGCGGGCCGTTGTTGATCACCACGCGGAATCCGCTTTCCGCGAGGCCGAGTTCGGAGGCGATCTTGGCGGCGGTGAGGAGGAGGTGCCCAAGGGTCGCCTGATCTCCGGCGTCCGCCTCGCCGATTCGCGGGATGGCCTTGTTCGGCACTACCAGGATGTGGACGGGAGCCTGCGGGGAAATGTCGCGGAAGGCGAAGCAATGTTCATCGCGGTGCACCACATCGGCAGGGATTTCCGCGTCGCGGATTTTCTCGAAAATCGTCTTCACTGGGGGCGGAATCTGGCATGAGGAGGACTTCCCGGCAAACCCGAAAAAATCCGTTGGCGGGCGATTCCCGCTCATACGCCTTGCGCGGGGCGCTCCCCATGGCCTAGTCAGGTTCGTGCCGATATCCGATAACCGAAGCGCCAAAGCGGGCAGGTGGAAGACCACCCTGCTGCGCGGACTGCTGATCTGCGCGGGTTCCGTGACGATCCTGCTGCCCGCATGGCTGCCGAACCGCCCGGGCGCACCGCTGGAGCGGGGCACCGTTGAACTGATGCAGGCCGCCCTGCTTGCGGCGGCGACGGTGGTGATGACCGGTGCGCTGGCTCACTCAGGGCACCGCCGGGCCGTGTGCCGGGCGCTGTCGTTCGGATTGGCGGCGGCGCTTGTCGGGGAGCTGGAGGATTTCATTTCAGGCATTCTGAAATGGCCGTTTCCCGATGCCTGGGTGATTGGCGCGCTGCTCGGAGCGGCACTGATCACGATCATCCGCCACCGCCGGGTGATGCTCCGTTTTTTCGAAACGATGGGACACCACGCCGGCGCGGGCCTCATCGCGGCGGCGTTGCTGATCATCTACGTTTTCAACCGCGTGATCGGAGCGCCGCAGTTCTGGCAGGCCACTCTCGGCGATGCGTTTTCCCCGGAGATCCCTCGCATCTGCAAAAGCTATCTGGAGCTGCTCGCGTGTTATTTCGTGTTCGTCGGCTCACTGGGACTCGCGAT
Source organism: Verrucomicrobiota bacterium (assembly GCA_046051965.1). Classification (GTDB taxonomy): domain Bacteria; phylum Verrucomicrobiota; class Verrucomicrobiia; order Verrucomicrobiales; family Akkermansiaceae; genus Luteolibacter. The sequence goes on along the minus strand of JBJONG010000028.1, from coordinate 46,650 downwards.
CACCCTGGGTAGGCGGGAGGAGCTGAACTAGGATGGAAGCCGGGTTTGCAAAAAAAGTGAAATGGCAGCTTGAGGCGTGGGCGCACTCAGCCGTCGCGGCCTTGTTCCGGCAACTTCCCGCTGAGACGGTCTTCATGATCGGCGAAATCCTCGGTCGCGCGATCTGGCCCTTCATGAAAGCGCGGCGCAACATGATCGCGCGGAACCTGAGAATCGCCGGCGCGGCGAGTGCGGCGGAAAGCGAGAGCGCGGCGCGGACTTCATTCATACGCACCGTCGCAAACCTGATGTGCTCTTCCGTTTCCGCAAACATGCGCGGCGAGGACATCGGCACGGTGCTGGAGACAGAGAACCCGGAACTGCTGGCGGAGGCGGTCGCCAAAGGCAAAGGTGTCATACTGCTGCTGGCGCACATGGGAAACTGGGAACTCCTCACCAGCCTGCACCGGACATTTCCCGGACGCTTGAAAATCGGCGGCTTTTACCGCCCGCTGAACAACCTCATCCTCGACGAGCGCGTTCTCCGTGAGCGGCAGGCGGATGGCGCGCGGATGTTTTCAAAACGCGACAGCCTTCACCATGTCAGCAGTTTCCTGCGTGAAAACGGGGTCGTGGGCATTCTCGCGGATCAACGCGTGGGATACCAAGGCGAGGTGGTTTCCTTTTTCGGAAGGCTCACCCGTGCGAGTCCGGTGCCGAGCCTGTTGGCGAGACGCTGCAAAAGCGAGGTGCTGGCTCTGTCATTTCGCACCGTCGCGCCGGGAAAATGGAGTGCGCGATACCATGCCGTCGAAAAACCCCACAGCACCGCGAACTGCATGAAGGCGCTGGAAAATGCGATGAGCGTTTCATTGAACGATGTTTTCTGGCTTCAGGAGCGTTGGAAAATCTACATCGGAGCATGGGGAAATCCGACCGCATGGCTCGGAGATCAGGAAGCGCGTGGCGAAAAGCCCCACCGTGTTTTGGTATGGGCAAACGAAAGCGAAAAGAATTCACCCCTGCCTTCCACTTGCCTGCATCCCGATATCATTCACGAATACGCGATTGGCGAGGACGCGAACAGGTTGGAGGTGATCGATGACTCGCAAGCGCTACCCATCGATTACATCCTCACTTTCTCGGAGCATCCCGATTTGGAAAAAAAGGCTCGCGAACTCGGCATCCCGGTCTATTCCGTCTCCCTGTTCTCAGAATAACTCGCCAGCCACCTGCTGGGTCGTCTTGAAATGCAGCTTGGCGAACTTGCCGAGGACTTCGGAACCGTGGGCGGCGACGAGTTTTTTCCCGGCATCCACCACCTGCGAGGAGCAACCGAGCGGGATCGTGAAGCCCGCCTTTTTTGTGGCGGCGTCCATCCAGTCGATGAAACGCTCGCGCGCCAGGATCGAAGCGGCGGCGACGGCGGTGTCGGACTCGCCCTTGGTGCGCTGGTCGAGCTTCAGGGAAATGTTTTTCTTCTTCAGCGCGGTCTGGAGGACATCGGCGCGGGCGAACTGGTCGGAGAGGGCGCGGGGGCAATCGGGTTTCTGCCGCGCGAGTTCCTCGATAACCGTGGCGTGCCCCCAGGCGAGCATGCGGTTGAGGTTTTTGAACGTGGCGTAGAGCTCGTTGTATTTTTCCGGACGCAGGGCGATCACATCGAAGGCGATGCCGGGCGTGGCCTTGATCACGGCGGCGAGCTTGCGGATCGCCGCAGCGGAGGTGACGCGCTTGGAATCCATGATGCCCGCCTTGATCAAATGCCGGGTGATTTCCGCATCGGTGTAAACCCCGGCGATGCACAGCGGCCCGAAGAAATCGCCCTTGCCGCTCTCATCGATCCCGAAGTGCGGCGAGAAATGCTCCGGGTCGGCGATTTCCTCGTAGCCGAGCTTCGCCTCCCCCGTGACCTCCGGTTCCAGCGTGAAGCGGATGAAGTCCTCGGTGTCTTTGCCCTGGATCAAAACCTTCGGCCCCTTCTCATACACGCTGACGTTGAGCTTGCCCTTTTTCGCGGAGAAAATCGTGTATTCCTTCGCCACAAACTCGAACCCCTGCCCCTCCAGAACTGCCCGGAGTTTCGTAACCTGGGCGGCGTTGAGCGGGGCGGTGTGCGAGGTCATCTGCGGGCGAGTTTAGCGGTTGAAAGACAGCGATGCCAACCTTTCAGAGCGGATGTTGGTAAAGGAAATACACATCCAGAGTGATGAAGAGATTGGTGAGGGCATGCAGTGTGATCGCGGATTTCAGCGAGCCCGTGCGATGTGTCATGTAGCAGGCGGCTAGGCCCGTGAGCCCTACCGAGATCCAGCCCCAGATATCGTATTGGGTGTGGATGAGCGCGAAGAACACCGTCGAAATCACCGTTGCCCAAACCGCTCCGGTTTTTTTCCGAAGCCCTTGGAAAAGGAAGCCGCGGAACACGATCTCCTCAAACACCGGAGCAACGATCACCGCACTGAACAGCAGTGCGGCCAGCTCCGGGAACGCGGGCTGGGCCGACTCCATGAAATCGCTGGGATCCGCATCGGAAACCGGCGCGAAAGTGTAGATCGCCCAATCAAGCAAGCCGATCAGCGCAAGCGCGGCCATTACCAGCAGCCAATCAACCCGCCGCCCGAGCCCGAACACCCGCCACAGGTGCAGCGGATTCTTCAGGAAGAGCACGGTCAGGAACATCGCCGAGAAGCCCCGCCACAGGAGATCATAAAGCGCTCCCATTTCCGCCATGCCGCCCAGCGCGTAGTAAATCTCATAAGCCACGCCGAGCAGCCAGAACCACGGCATTAACAGAATCTCCGAGAGGAAATACAGCCCCAGCACATGGACGACCGGCCATGCGTCCGGCACCCGCGAGGCGCGTGGATACTCCCTACGTTTTCCAAAAATCCAAATCCCCGCGCTGACCAGCCCGATGGCCGATACGGCGAAGTAGAACAAACTGGTGGCAACATAGCGGCGGAGCAGGCGGTCATTCTCCCGCCGGTAGGGATCGCCGATTTCCGGATCATCCTCCACCGCAAGGTAAAGATCGTAATGCCATGCCTTGCCGTGGCCGTCCTTGAGCCATTGCCTCAACTCCTCTCGATAAGCGCCGTCCCTTTCACCCTCAGTGATCTCCGCATCCTCACCCAGATGGATTGCGAACGCCCGCAGAAGCCGCCCCGCCTCCTCGCCCAGATCGCGCCGGTAAAGTTCCCTGACGGTATCCGCCGATTTGCGCAACCACTCCTCATCCTCATGTGCGCCGATCAGCCATTTCTCGAACGCGTTGCCCCGCGCCCCCGCCTCGACCAGCCGCAGCGAGCGGTCATAGTATCGCATCACCACCCCGGCATCGACATTTCCCGGCGCGACCAGATGGTTCTCATACCCGCGCCAAACCAGCGCCGCCCAGCCCAGCCCCGCGAGCACCACCAACACCTTCGGAACCTGTCTTCTGATCTCGGTCAGCAACGCCATGCGCTTACTTAGTCTCATCCTGCCCGCATGGCGAGAGCGCTGCGCCGAAACCGCTTCCCCATCCGCGCGCAAACATTACCATGCCACCTATGATCATGACTCGAATCCGTCTCTCGCTAGCTCTCGCGGTTTGCCTGGCCTCTTGCGGCGGCTCCGTCGGGCCGAGCGGTTCGCCGGTCTTGCCGCCACCCAGCGCGCCGCCCGGGATTTTCAAAAGCTATCGCCCCGACGGCGACTCCAGCATGGCCGAGGGCTGGACGCAGGGCTTCGACATGTCGGGCGTCTCTTTCAATGACACCCGCACCGTCACCCTCATCACGCCGCGCCACGTCGTCATGGCGAAACACTACGCGAGGCCTGCCGCCGCTCCCGTTGTTTTCCATGACCGCAACGGGAAACACATACAGCGCAAGATCATCGGCTTCGCGGCGGGTGCCGGTGACGTGATGGTCGGCCTGCTCGATGAACCGGTGCCCTCGAACTACCGCCCCTATCCCTTGCCCGCCGCCGGTGCGGATGCTTCCGCGTTGATCGGCAGGCCGGTGATCGTCAGCGACCAGCATCGCAATCTCTTCGTCCACCAGATCGCCGGTTTCGGGAAAGGCACCATCGCCTTCCAACACGACAAAACCGAAAGCCACGGATGGTCGAAGAACCTCGTCGCGGGCGATAGCGGAAATCCTTCCTTCCTGATCGCCGGCAGCGAGTTGGTTTTGCTGGAAACCCACACCACGGGCGGCCCAGGAGCCGGGCCATACTACGGCGATCCGGTGGTGCAGCAAAGCGTAAGGCATGCGGTTCGGAAACTCGACTCCGCTTACAGCATCCGCACGGTATCCATCCGCTGAAAGACCCGCCTGAAATTTTTGGTGGGCAGGAGGGCGGCGATGGTGGAAGGTTGCGCCGATGAAAGCACTCTTTCCCGCCATGCTTGTCGGCGCGCTCGCGCTGGCCGTTGTCGCCTACAACCCCGCCACCGAGCAGCCGCCCGCCGGAGCTGCGGAGAAAATCGCCGAGGCCATTCCCGCCGAGGCCTACGCGAAGCCCGCGAAACCCCGCAAGCTGCTCGTTTTCTCCCGCACCAACGGTTTCCGCCACGCCTCCATCGTCACCGGCAAGCTCGCTTTCGCGGAAATGGGCAAGAAGACCGGCGCGTTCGAAGCCGTGATCAGCGACGACCTCGCGATGTTCGAGAAGGACAAGATCGGCCAGTTCGATGCGATCTGTTTCCTCAGCACTACCCAAAACGCCTTCGCTCCTTTCGATGAGGAGATGAAAAAGATGAGCGAGGAGGAAAAGACCGCGGCGAAAGCCCGCGAGCTGGTGCTCAAGGAAAACCTTATGACCTACATTAAAAGCGGCGGCGGTTTCGTCGGCATCCACGCCGCGACGGATACGTTCTACGAATGGAAGGAATACGGCGAGATGATGAACGGATACTTCGACGGCCACCCATGGATGGCCGGCACGCAGGTGAATCTCTTCGTCGAACCAGGGCAGGAAAAACACCCGCTCGCCGCGATGTTCGGAGGTGAGAGACTGGAGTTCAACGAGGAGATCTATCAGTTCAAGGCTCCCTACGATTCCTCGAAAGTCCACATGTTGCTACGCCTCGATCCCGAGAAATCCGCCGAAGTGAAAGGTGCCAAACGCCCGGACAACGACTACGGAGTCTCCTGGGCGCGGAATTGGGAAAAAGGCCGGGTGTTTTACAGCTCTCTCGGCCACAATCACGAGATGTATTGGCATCCCAAGGTCGTCCGCCATTATCTGGCCGGCATCCAGTGGGCGATCGGCGACTACAAGGCCGAGCTTGCCGAGGGGAAATAACGCGCCACCTTTCCATGATGGACATCATCCGCGACAACATTTTCCTGATCATCCTGCTCTTCGTCGGGGCGATCTCGCAATGGCTGAAGGCACGCGCGGACGCGAAGCAGAGCCAGGAGCACGAGTACGACCCCGCTGACCTTGAGGAGATGATCGAGGAAGCGGAACGCCGCCAATCCCGCCCTGCCGTCCCGCCGCCGCTGCCGCCGACAGCCGTCCCTCTTCCCACAGGCGGCACGGTCGCCCCAGCGCCTTCGCTGCGCCGGAAATCCCGCGAACCGGAACCCGCCCCCGCCCTTTTCGACTCCTCAGCCGAACTCGCCCGACAGCAACAGCTCGCCGAGAAAGTGAAGGAACTGAAACGGACGCGGGGAGCAAGGGCGATGAACGAGAGCGTTCTGCCGCGCAAACAATCGTCGGCCATTCCGCAGACGGCCACAGGCCTCACTCTCAAACAGCGCCTCGGCCACCGCAAGGAACTCCGCCAGGCCTTCGTCCTCAAGGAAATCCTCGAAAAGCCGGTCGGGCTGCGTTGATCGTGCGGTGAAACGCGCCGGGTGTCATTTCCCCGCGTGATCGCCGGGATCGCCCCGCCACAAGAACAGCGCCTTGAGGACATCCATGAAATCGGTGCGCAGCTCGTGGTTCTCGCGTTGGATGCGCATCCATTCGAGATCCTTTTCGCCGGAATGAAGCGGGGCGCGGACGTCCGGCTCGGGCATGGGGATCTGCGTTTCCAGTTTCCCCACGAGTTCGTTCACATCCGCATGGATCCGTTCGACATGGCCGCAGAGGCGGGCGGTTTCCAGTGCGAGGTGATCCGCTTCGGCGGCGAGTTCAGTCCCGGCGGCCTTCAGCTTCATGGCGGCGGAAAGGTCGCGGACGCGGTCGCTGAGTTCGATCCAGGATGTGGCGAGGTCTTTATCGATCTCCTTGATGCTATGATGCAGGTCTTCACTCATAACCAGGAAGTTGCCCTCGAAAAGGTTCCGCGCAAACGGAAAATCATTCAAGGCTGCACCCTCTGCCAGACCTCGTTGCGACGCAACGGCTCAGGTGTCCATGGCGGATCGTAGAACGCATAGAAAGGTTTCCCGACGGGCTTGAGCGCGGCTTCGGAAATGAGTTTCGCGAGATTCCCGCTCGCCTCCTCGCGTTTCGCGTCATCCTTCCAGCCCTTGAACCGGAGCACGGCGAAGGTGCCTCCGCCGATTTCGGAAACCGCAACACCTTCCGCCGTGGGAGCGGGCGCTCCCTTTTCGGAAACCTTGGAAGGGATCATGAAACTCATGCGGCCGGCCTTGTCCGCCGCCGCGCCGTTTTCCATGAAGACCGGCGAAGTCATCGCGATCTTCGTATTGTCCTCGTTCGCGCCGCTGATGTATCGGAACAGGGTGCGGAACGAGTCGTCCCTTTTCCCCATGTCCTGCATCGGCGCGGTAACGACAGGTATGGCCGCGTATTTCCGAACTTCGAAATTCCCTGCCTTGCGCACCGAATCGAAGGCGGGTTCCTCAATCGCGCAGGAGCAGAGTGAGCCGAATAATAATACTAAAAGGCATTTCATATCTGGATGCTCGCATCGGCGAATATGTTTTCAAAGGCAAAGAACCAACAATCATATCCAGCGGGAATGCGAAAATCAGCCTGCTGGAAAAGTCCGTCAAAAATCTTCTTGGCAGAACCACACAGGAATTTACAAAGCTATCCGGAATAAGTTCCGCCAAGCGCTTTGTATGTGCCGTTCTCGCAATCACTAAAAAAGATATCCAATGAAATTCACGATCATCGCCTTCCTGTCCCTTTGGATCGCATCAGTGACCACGTCTTTTTCGCAATCCGAACGGGAAAAATCAGCAGGCAAGGTGATCGCCGCTGCCGTGGAAGGTGACGTCAGGGCGGGACTTGGTGAGGTCAACGAGGAGTCGCCCAAACTTAAGCCGAAGGATGTCATCAGCGTAAAGCATACCGTAACGGCGGGCGAGGCTTCCACGGCTACCCTTGTGTTTTCAAACGGTGCCACCATCAGCCTGAAGCAAAAAACCTCGCTGGTGATCGCCGAGTTTCTTCAGGATCCGTTTTCCACTCCCTACGCGATGCCCACGGAAGACGCGGAGCCGAACGTTTCCACGACCAAGCTCAACCTTGTGGAAGGCGAAGTCGTCTGCAAGGTGAAGAAACTCAACACCGATGAGGGGACATCCTTCGAGATCAACACCCCGGTGGGAGCCGCAGGCATACGGGGAACCACCTTCGCTGTCACCTATGTGCCCGATTCCGACGGATCCGGCAGGGGCAGGTATGTGTTGAGCGTGACCGAGGGTGAGGTGTCCCTGAAGGATGCCAACGGCAACGTGACAAGGGTGTTGGCCGGACGCGAGCTCGCGATTCAGTTCAGATCGACTGTGAATGAGGCGACCGGCGAGGCAACGATTCAGGAAATCATCAGCCGGGAAATCCGGGACATTCCGCAAGATCGGCTCGACAGTATCAACCGGGCGGCGGAGCAGGGCGAGGTGATCGCGGACACGGTCGTCTTCAATGTAAATCAGGAAAATCTGCTCGGCATCCTCCCCATCGCCGAGGGAGCACCTGCCGTTGCGCCCGAGCCCCCTTCCGTGACCGAGGTCGATCCGCCATCGAATTTTGAAACCGCTGAATAATGTTTATTCCCTGCTGCGGTATTCCCTGCTCTTCGCCATACCGTTCATGTGGTGCCTGTTGGCACACTTCGGACAACTGCGCTTCCTCGAAAACCGTTCCCTCGATCTCAGATTCCGCCTGAGGGGAGAGCTGGAGTCGCCGCTCAAGGTCATTTACGTCGATATCGACAATGAGGCGATCCAAGCCTACCGCTGGCCATGGCTACACAGCCGTTACGCCCAGCTTCTGGACGCGCTTTTCGATCACGGGCAGGTGAAGGCCGTCGGCTTCGACTTGGTTTTCTCGGAAAACGCCCGCCCGGACTTCGGACGCAAGGAGCAGGACGAGGCGCGCATGCTGTTTGGAAAAACCATCCACCGCCACCGCAACGTCGTTCTGGCAGCCAACTATGTTCCCGGCCCGGGATTGCTCCAGGAAACGCGGCGTTTCCCCTGGGTTTTCGAAGGCGGAGGCGACCCCGCGAACAACGACGCACCCGAGCTGCCGGCTTTTCCCATCCTCGGCCCATCGTGGGGCATTCCGGGACTCATCGACACCTACATGGGCGAGACCCGATTCGCTCCGGTTTTCGCGAACACCCCGGTCGGCGAGTTCCACACGATGTCCTTGCGACTCGCGCTGATCCATTGGGGGCTCACGGAGGACGCGCTGACCCGCTTCCCCGACCGGATCGAGGTAAGGAAACCGGACAAGAGCCTGGTCACTTCGATCCCGTTGCGGAGGGGCCAACTGGTCGAGGTGAATTGGTTCTCCCGCTGGTTGTCTCCGCAAAATCCGCGTTGCAGTGTCGCGGACATCGGTCGGAACCTTTCCCTGCTGGAGGACGCCGATCCGAAACAGCAGGCGATAGGCCGGGCGTTTTTCGACCAGTTCAAGGATGCCATCGTCCTCGTGGGACCGGTCGATCCCTTGCTCCAGGATTTGGCAGCGGCTCCCATGGACAAATGGCCGGTGCCCAACGTGGGTTTGCACGGCAACCTTCTCAAAACCTTCGTTTCGGGAAAACACCTGAAGCGTCTGCCGGATTACGCGGATCATTTGCTGACATTCCTTCTGACCATCTCCGCGGTGTCATTGGCGCTGGTGCAGCGCTCAAATGTCATCGTTTTCAAGATTCTCGCACTGTCGATCGTCGTGCTCTACGTGGGGGCGGCATGCTGGGCTTTCGTCTCGCACCACGTGGTGATCCCGCTGACAGCACCGCTCGGCGCGACCGTGATGACAGGCATGATCGCCTTCGGCTGGCAGTTGGTGGATGAGCATCGCAACAAAAGCAGGATCAAAGGCATGTTCGGCAGCTACGTTTCGCCGCAGTTGGTGGAGCAATTGGTGAAGTCCGGCGAAAGCCCCCGGCTGGGAGGCGTGGAGGAGGAAGTCACAGCCTATTTCAGCGACATCCAGGGATTCTCAGAGTTCGCGGAGCTGCTGCCGCCGAACAAGCTGGTGGGGCTGATGAACGAGTATCTTACCGCTTGCACCGATGTTCTCCTCGCGGAAGGCGGGGTTCTGGACAAATACATCGGCGATGCAGTGGTCGCGATGTTCGGCGGCCTCGTCAAATTGGACGACCATGCCTACCGAGCCTGCGTGGCCTCGCAGCTCGTCCAACTGAGAATGGCGGAGCTAAGGGAAAAATGGCGCAGGGAGGTTGACGAGTGGCCTCCCCTGATAGGGCGCATGCAGTCGCGGATCGGACTGAACACCGGAGAGGTGATCGTCGGAAACATGGGAAGCCCCGCGCGGTTCAATTTCACCATGATGGGTGACAACGTGAACCTCGCGGCACGCATGGAATCCGGAGCCAAGGCTTACGGTGTCCTGACGATGACTACGGAGACAACCTACCGGGATTGCGTGAAACATGGAGGTGATCACGTGGTGTTCCGCCAACTCGACAAGATCATCGTGAAAGGAAGGACCAAACCCGTCACCGTTTATGAGATCGTGGGCTTGAAGGATCATGTCAATGACAGGACCCGTGAGTGTGTGGCGATTTTCGAGGAAGGGCTCACACGCTACCAAGCCATGGCATGGGACGACGCGGAGCGCTTGTTCCGGCGAAGTTCCGCACTTGAGATGCACCAACCGGAAGATGCTCACATGATGAAATCAAATCCCTCGTTGGTGATGCTGGATCGATGCCGGAGATTGCGGACAAATCCTCCCAAACCGGATTGGGATGGGGTTTATGTGATGGCCGGAAAGTGATCGATTACTCCACGGTGCCGTTGCGGATGATCTCCAGGAACGACTGCGGATCGAGCGCCGCGCCACCGATGAGCGCGCCGTCAATGTCAGGGCAGGCCATGAGTTCGGCCGCGTTGTTCGGCTTCACGGAACCGCCGTATTGGATGCGGATTTTTGCGGCGGGTTCGGAACCGTAGAGATCGGCGATGAGGGAGCGGACGAAGGCATGCGCCTCCTGTGCCTGCTCCGAAGTGGCGGTGACACCCGTGCCGATCGCCCAGACGGGTTCGTAGGCGATGACGATATCGGAAAGGTCTTTTTCGGAGACATCCTTGAGGCCATCGGTCACCTGGGTGCGCAGCACGGTCTCGAGTTGACCGCCTTCGCGTTCCGCGAGGGTCTCGCCGATGCAGAAGATGGGCTTGAGGTTCGCCTCGCGCGCCTTGCGGATCTTCGCGTTGATCGTGGCATCCGTTTCCCCGAAGATCGAGCGGCGTTCGCTGTGGCCGATGATGACGTAGTGGACGAAAAACTCGCGAAGCATGAGCACGCTGATCTCCCCGGTGTAAGCTCCCGAGTCGTATTGCGAGCAATTCTGCGCGGCGATCTGGATCGCGTGGGCGTTCTTGCCGGGAGTCGAATCATGGAGCAGATCAGCCAGCTTCGGCAGGGAAACGAAGGGCGGAGCGATGACGATTTCCGCGGGCAGGTTGAGGCCTTGGGTCTTGGAGAGAAAGGATTTCACAAAGTCCTCCGTCTCGGAGGCACCCTTGTTCATTTTCCAGTTGGCGGCGAAGATCGGCTTGCGGGACATGTCTGCGTTTCGTTTGGGGTTGAGGAGAAAATGGGATTAGGCCTCGCTGAGGGCGGCGACACCGGGGAGGGTCTTGCCTTCGAGGAGTTCGAGCGACGCGCCGCCGCCTGTGGAGATGAAAGTCATCTTGTCGTCGAGGCCGAACTTGTTGACTGCGGTCACCGAGTCGCCGCCGCCGACGATGGTCACGGCATCGGAAGCCGCCATCGCCTCGGCGATCGCCTTGGTGCCGTGGGCGAAGGCGTCGATCTCGAACACGCCCACCGGGCCGTTCCAGATGATGGTCTTCGCTTTCGCGATTTCGGCGACGAATTCCTGGATGGCGACATCGCCGATGTCGATGCCCTCCCAGCCTTTCTCGACCCCGCCACCCTGGCCGTAGATGCCGGAGAGCTTGGTTGCAGCGCCTTCCTTGAATTCCTGGGTGACGCGGGTGTCGGCGGGGAGAAGGAACTCCACGCCTTTTTCCTTCGCCTTGGCGAGGATGCTCAGCGCGAGGTCGAGCTTGTCGGCCTCCACGCGGGAGTCTCCGGTTTCGTAGCCCTGGGCCTTGCGGAAAGTGTTCGCCATCGCGCCGCCGATCAGGAAGGCGTCGGCTTTCTCCATTAGCGCGGTGATGACCTGGATTTTGTCGGAAACCTTGGAGCCGCCCATGATGACCAGGAACGGGCGCTCCGGGTTATCGAGTTTCACTTCGAGGTATTCCAGTTCGCTCTCGATCAGGAAGCCCATCGCGGATACGGGGATGAAATTCGTGACGCCCTCTGTGGAGGCGTGTGCGCGGTGAGCGGTGCCGAACGCGTCGTTGACGAAAATCTGCGCGGAACCCGCAAGATCCTTCGCGAAAGCGGAATCGTTCGCCTCCTCCTCCGCGTGGTAGCGGGTGTTTTCCAGAAGCAGAACCTGACCGGCTTGGAGGGCAGCCCTCATTTCCGCAGCCTCGGTGCCGACGCAATCGGGAGCGAGCGCAACTTCCTGTCCGAGGATTTCGGCAAGGCGCTTCGCAGCGGGCGCGAGCGAGTATTTCGGATCCGCCTTGCCGTCCGGGCGGCCCATGTGGGAACAGAGGACGAGTTTCGCGCCACCTTCTAGCAGGTGCTTGATCGAGGGAACCGCCGCCTGGATGCGCGTGTCGTCGGTGATTTGCCCGTCTTTGAGAGGCACATTGAAATCGACGCGCATGAGGACTTCCTTCGAGGAAACGTCGAGGTGGCGGATGGAGAGTTTCGGCATGACGCGAGGGGCAATGCACTACCGCCGCCGGGCTGTCAAGGGCGCGGGGCACTGCCATATCCGATACGGATGCGGGAATAATGATTCCCTGTTTGCCATAGACACTCATTTCCAGCGCCTTAAGAATCCTACCGAACGGAACGAGAATCCCATGAAAACCCTGCTAATCTTTCTTACCTTGAGCTTCCACCTCCTTGCGCAGGAGAAACCCAACATCCTCTGGATCACCAGCGAGGACAATGCTTCCCACTGGATCGGCTGCTACGGTAACAGGCAATCGCAGACCCCGCGCATCGATGCATTGGCGAAAGAAGGCTTCCTTTTTGAGCACGCCTTCTCGAATGCACCTGTCTGCGCCGTCGCCCGCGCCACGATCCTTATGGGCGCGTATTCGCCGACCATGGGCACGCAGCACATGCGCAGCCGCCACGCGATCCCGAAAACCTACCGCCCCAACGTGGAATACCTCCGCGCCGCTGGCTATTTCTGCACGAACAACGACAAGACCGACTACAATTTCAAGGGCAACGACAACTCCTACTGGGACGAATCTTCCCGCAAAGCCCATTATAAAAATCGCCCCGAAGGCGCCCCGTTCTATGCCGTGTTCAACATCACGACATCCCACGAAAGCTCCCTCTTCGACGACAAACCCGCAGAGCCGAAGCGCCTGAAGCCGGAGGAGATCGACCTCCCACCCTACCTCCCCGATCTCCCGGAAATCCGAAAGGACATGGCTCGCTATCACGACCGCATCACCGATATGGACACCCAGGTCGGCCAAGTCCTCGATGATCTCGAAAAAGCCGGTCTCGCGGATAACACCATCGTCATCTACTGCTCGGATCACGGCGGCATACTACCGCGCGGCAAACGCTACCTTGAGAATACGGGGGTGAAGGTTCCTTTCATTGTCCGCGTTCCCGAAAAATTCCAGAACCTCTCCCCATTCAAGCCGGGCGGTCGCGTCGCGGAGCCGATCTCTTTCGTAGATATCTCCGCCACGTTGCTATCCCTCGCCGGCATCGAAAAGCCCGCGCAGATGCAGGGTCGGCCTTTCCTTGGGACAAAGCGCGTGGAACCTGCAGCCGATGAGATGGAGTTCCTCTACGCCGACCGCTTCGACGAACTCTACGGCCTGCGCCGCGGCCTCACCGACGGGAAATGGAAATACATCCGCAATTTCAACCCCGATTTCCCCACCGCCCCCTACTCCTTCTACCAATTCGGCCAGCCCGGCTGGGTCGCTTTCGAAAAAGCATGGCAAGACGGCAAGCTGACCGGCATCCACAAGGCACTCTGGGAGGCTCCCGGCACCTCGGAGCAGTTGTATGACCTTTCCGCCGATCCGTGGGAAACCAACAACCTCGCCGCCGATCCGGCCCATGCGGAAAAGCTCGCCGCCCTCCGCGAAAAACTCAAAGCGACGATGAAAGAGGTAAAGGACACCGGCCTGGTTCCCGAGCCTCTCTTCTCCAAGCTTGGGAAACCGACCATCGCCGCTTATGTCGGGAGCGAAGAATTCGATATCGGAAAAACCACCGACCTCGCCTTCACCGCCACGGAGATGGATGCGGAAAATCTTCCGTCACTAAAGGAAGCGATCACATCCACCAAACCGACCGAACGCTATTGGGGAATCGTCGGCCTGCGTTTGCTTGGAGAAAAAGCAACCTCCGAAGCCGACTCACTCCTCCCGCTACTCAAGGATCAGCACGCCGGCATCCGCACCGCCGCCGCACAGGCGCTTTACTCCATGGGGAAAAAGGACATCGCCGCCGAATCCCTCATCGCCGATGTGACATCGGAAATGGATTCCCCTTCCCTGCTCAACCTCCTCAACACGATCCGCCGACTCGATCTGTTAGACCGGCTCCCCGAAGGCTGGGCGAAGGGCAGGAACATGGGACAAGGTGGCGAGAACTACATCCAGCGCTTCTCCAAACGGACGAAGGAATAGCACAAGGAGGGGCTGCCTTCGGCTGCCCAGCAACCCGAGCCATTTCCCCATGACACCGGGCAGCCGAAGGCAGCCCCTCCTTGCTTCCATTCAATCCTCCCCATCAAGCTCCTGCCTCACCTTCCGCCGTTCCGCGCGATGCTCGATCTGGCGGAGCTGCTTCGGGGAAAGCACGTCCTTACGCGAGCGCCATGGCTGGTCGATGTGACCAGCCATGACACAGCCCAGCGGGCGGATCTCGGCGATGACTTCCGCCAGACCGAAATCCGCGATCTGCTTTTTCACCTCCGCCGCGTTCTTGTAAGCGACGGGAGTTTCGCTCAGGTCGGGCACACCGGAGAACCAGCGCACGTCGATCCCGGCGGTCGATTCCGCAAGCTGCCGCTCACGGTCTTTCTCACCGGGAAATTTCCGCATGAGCGCCGTCCGCGAGAGGTTCCGCCCGGCTCCATGGGGAGCGAAGGAGAGGAAATCCGCGTTGTCAGCGCCAAGCGCCAGCAGGATCGGCTCCGCCATGTTCAGCGGGATCAAGCCGAGCTTAGGGCGACCGAGTTCGTCTTTCCATGCGGGGGTCGCGCCTTTTCCGTGGTAGAAATGGTCGCCGCGCTTCCAGACGAAGTTGTGCTCGTTGCCCAGCTCCGCGACAGCGCTTCCTCCGATCTTTTCAAGGAAACGGCGGTGGATCGCGCGGTGGTTCGCCTTCGTCCAGCGCGCGATGTATTGCAACGCGTGCCAGTAGTCGGCTCCAGTGTCCGAGTTCGCATCCAGCCACGCAGAGGCCTTCGGAATATCTTCCGCAACCTTCGCCGTATGCTTCTCCGCCGCGATCTGGCCGCGCTTGAAAAGATGCGCGCCGATGCTGCGCGAGCCGTGATGGGTCACGACGACACCCAGGGTTTTCCCGACGCTCGCCGCCAGGCTTTCCGCGAAATCCGTATGACCGGTGAGACGCAGCACGGCAAGGAACGGAGGCGTAACATCCATCTCGCCGATGTAAGCGAAATGGTTGCCATCGCCCTGATCCGCCATGTGCATCCGCGCACGGTTTTCCAGACCTTTCAGGAAAGGGTTGCTCCAGACATCCTCGGCGGTGACGGCATCCTCCACCGCATCCGCATGGGCGCGGGGGATGGGGCCGAAGTTCGTGATGGAAACCAGATCGTCCAGCTCTGAGCCGATGCTACTACGTTTCTCGTAGAAAGTCGCATACATCGAGCAGCAGATGTCCGCCGAGTGGGCGGAGGGAATGATCGCGTTCTCTGCGACCACCGCCGCGCCGACCGGGATCTCCGCCTCTTGCGGAGAAACAGGACAAGCGTCCGGCAGGATCACCCCGGCGCGGATGACGGGAGTCCGCAGGAGCTGGTTCATCTGCTTGCGGACGCTCTCCACGTTCTTTTCCTCCTCCGCGTTGGCGGGAGAAATGGCTTCGGAGAACGGGATGGGCTCCGCAAGGCGCTTGAGCCGGGGCAAGGGTTTCCCGCAATCCCGCTTGAGCAGTTTGAGTGCGTATTTCGGATCAGTGATTCCCTTCGCCTCATATTCGGCGATCTTGGCGTGGAGCTGTTTGAAGCCCGGCCCCGGCTCGTATCCGGCGTCGATCAGGTCTTGGTTGGTGAGTAGTTTCATGGTGGGGAAAAGGGTTGGCGCGGGGCAACGCTTGTAGGCGTCGCCCCGCGCGCTTGTTGTTCTAGGTTTTCAGGAAATCCAACCAGTTGCCGGCGTTGCCGAGCATGTAGGGTTGGGCGTAAGCGCCTTCGCTTTTCTCAAGCGCCTGGAGGAACTTGAGCTTGAGCAAGGCGGGGTTGGTTTCGAAGACGCGGGCGGCGTTTGACAAAGTCCGGATCGCGGCGGCCTCGGCCCGCGCCTTTTCAAGGGTCACGAGCGATTGGCTCCGCGCCGAGAGGACATCGGCGAAGACCTTTTTCAGATCACCACCCACGCTCATATCCTTCACCGCGACCTTGCCGACCTCGACACCGAGCGCGGCGGCTTCGGCGACGACTTTCGCGGTCAGGTCGGGCGAGAGATCCTTGCCCCGGTCGAGCGCGTCTTCCACGCCGAGCGCACCGATCGCATCCCGCAGCGCGAGCTGCGCGGCGGTGTAGATCGCGTAGGCGGGGTTGTCGGATACGATTTCGAAAAGCAGCGCATCGGTGATGCGGTATTTCACGAAGGCGGAGGCGCGGAGCTGCGCCTTGTCCGCGGTCAGGAACTCCTGGCCTTGGATCTGCATTTCCTTCCAGCGCGTGTCGTGGATCCGCACCTCGTAACCGAAGCCGAAGAACCGCTGCTTGCCGGGCGCGAGCATGCGCTCGAAGATGCCGTTGCGGAAAAGCAACGCGGCCTGGGTTTCGCGGACGGTGATGGTGTGTATGTATTTCATGTTCGTGTTGTTTCTTGTTTTGTCTTTCCAGGAAATCGGAGAAACCAACTCCCGCCCCGGGGACTCCGGGCGGGGCGCTCCGCTTTCCGAATCCCGCGCGTGGCGGGAAACGGCAGAGGCGGGCGCCGCATGGCCTTTCGTCCCCCGCCCATCGAAGGGCCGGGGTGGGAGCGGTTATGTTTAGGAGCGGGGTTCGAACCCGCGACTACTTGCTTATCAGGCAAGGGCTCTTTCCAACTGAGCTATCCAGTGGTTACGGTCCGCCGGGAACTTCACGGAACCCTCCGGGGAAATTCCCCTTCAGGCCGTTTGCCGGCATGGTGGATCGTGATCTATTTCATGATGAAGTGGTTCCAGTCGTTGATGTTGTAAGTGTTTTCGATGGTGACGGTCACCGGCACCGTCCGTGGGACGGTCGGTTTGCGGATCAGGGTGAGCCGCGCCTCCTCGGGAGTCCGTGCGCCTTTCCGGCGGTTGATGTTCCGGTCGGAAATCACGCAGTTTTCCCAGGAGTCCCGTCCGCCCCGCGAGCGCGGCATGATGTGGTCGATGTCCGCCTCGTCGATCGCGAGCTTGCGCCCGCTGTATTGGCAGCGACCGCCGTCCCGCGCCCAAAGCGCCCGGAATCCGAGGGACGGCCTACACATCGGCAGTCCACCGAAGCGGGTGAGAACGATCACCGTGGGAATCCGCACCAGACCGTTTTTCGTGCCGATGGAAGCAACTCCTTCCGTCGGCAATTCCCTCCATGCGTTCCACGAAAGGGTGAGCATGGAGTCAGGTGAAATTCGTAGAGCGTCGGCCGTGCCCGCCACCATGTGGCAGAACGCGTCGGCAGGAGTGACCACGGAAATAGGCAGCCAGTGCCGGTTCAGGACAAGGACGGTTTTTTGATGGAGTGTGCGTAAAGTCATATCAAATGGGTATAGTGGTGCCATGATCCGGAATTATATTTTTCCGGAAATAAACTATGGATGATATATCTCCCGTACGGCGGCAGGAAACGGATCAGGGATGCGGGGTATCCGGCGCGAGGCCGGTGGTTTCTATGGGCATTGGGAAATGGGGTTCGTGTGGAAAAAACGGTTCGGAAAATCAGGCCGTAAAAAAGCCCCGGTTCCGTGGCGGAAGCGGGGCTGCTGAAGTCCTTGTTTCAAAAGGCATCCTAGACACTCACGTGTCGCAACCGGCTTCCGTTGGGGTCAGATTCAAAGCGATGAATGGCTCCTTGTAGGAGCGGCTCGCAGTGAACCCCGCGCATCAAAATCACCACCGCGCCTGTGCATGACAGGGAGCTGGGATTGATGATTCTATAGCTTGCGCGTTTCATGGAGTTGGCTCGTTGCGGGCGGGATGAAATATGAATCATATGATCGCGTCAACCCAAAAATGATATCATTTTAAAAAAGCATTTTAACGAACCGAAAATCTAGATGTATCTGCCCGCATCAGGCATTTTCAAAGTTACAACGAAGCTACATGCAGATGGATCGCGGCGGCGATGATCGGCTGCGCCCACTCCGGTGCGTCCGAGAGATCGGCGGGAGCGGTGATTTTCCGGGATTTCATTTCCAAGAGGAGCCGCAGGCAAGGCGTTTGACCGGCAGCGGGATCGGCCTCGGTGGAGTTGTCATAGACGCGGAGGTGATGGATGAATGGAAGCAAGCGGATGAGGGTCTCGCGGCTACTGTTCCAGCGCTCGCGGATTTTCTCCTCGGGAATGTCGTGCCCGCCGCGAGTCACGCGGGAGCGGACACGGCGGAGGTGGAGTTCGGGACTTTCCAATCCGCAAAACCAGATATGGAGCAGGTGCCCGGATTGGGCGGCGGTTTGCAGGAGTTTGGCAATGCTGCACCCGCCGAGGGTGGTCTCAAGGCGATAGTCGCGCTTGTCCACAATGGCCTGCTCCAGCAGCGACTTGCCGATCTGCCATGCGTGACCATTCGCGAGGGCGGCGGAGATATCCGGATGCTGTGCGCGGATTTTCAGGGCGACGCTGTCGGGATTGAAAACCACAGAACCTTCGGCGCGAAAGATTGACTCACCGATGCTGTATTTCCCTGCACCATTCACACCGGCGAGAACATATAGATGAGGCTTATCCGACACGGGCTTGGGGGGATTTTTCCATTTTCGACCTCATGGCAGCAGCCACGGCGGCCTTTCCCATCTCTTCGGGCGTTGCATTGAATGCGCGTAGCGCCGCAGCCTTTTGCTCGGAAGCCTGCATACTTTCGAGCATGCCGCGGTATTCCGCTTGCAGGTCTTCGAGCCAGCCTCTTTGGCCATCTGTCAGCTCCTTGTATTGCTCAATGGAGATCAGGACGGCGCGAGGTTTGTCGTGGCGCGTGATGGCGATTGCTTTTCCGGCACTCACTTGATCAAGGACATCGGCAGTGGACTGCTTCAATTCCGTGGCGGTGACAGTGGGAAGCTCTTGCAGGCGGGGGCTGAAGCCGGAGGATGCGGAATAGGGAATGCTCATTTGGCACAAAATAGCCATTTTATACGTTTTGTCAATTTCACGAGCGCGATCTCCTGACGCCCTTATTTCGCGATTAGCGCTCACCAACCCAAAATCCGCGTAGTCGCCGTGCGGAGGGCGCTCTCGAGAACGGCAGCCTCGGCGTGGGTCAGCGGGATCGAGACCTTGCGCAGCGACTTGTCCGCCTCCTCCTGACGGGAGATCATGAGAGAGTAGGGCGCGCGTTCGGGATCGTCGCGAAAGGTGAGGTCGAAGGCACTGCTGGCTCTTTCGGTTTTGTGGAAGAGTTTTGCCTGTGAGGTGCGGCCTTGGAGGGTGGCGAGTGCCGCGCCGATATCGGAGAGACCCCATTTCATGATGATCTTCGCGTCCCAGTCGAACTGCTTCTCTCCGCTCTGCGATGCAGCCTCTACAAAGACCGCGCCCTTCTCCGCGTTGAGGTTGAAGCGGACGGCACCGCCGACACCTCGCTGGTTGGGTTTGTAGATCGTGTATCCGTTCGAATATGTTCTGGCTGGTTCAGGAATGGCTGTATCGTTCATAGTAAGTTCATATGAACAGCTATTCAGGCCGCTGGCAAGTTTATTTTTCGGACGTGAGAAACCAGAAAGGATCCAGCACCGGCTACCCGCCACCACAGGATGGTTCAATGTTCGACTCTTATTTCCTGCCACGCGGTGTTTTCGCCGATTCCGGTGACGGATGAGGTGTGCCAGACGATCCAGCGGAAGTCGCCGAGACTTTGACCTTTCGGAGCACGTAGGGAAGAGGCGGTGAATGCGGCGTCACCCAGCGAGGCGGTATCGATGCTGCCCAAGGCAACAAAGCGGCTGGCATCCCCGACATTCCAGCCGGGATGTTCGGCGGCGTTGCTACCGTAAAATGTGACACTCTGACGACCGCGTTTGCCGCCCTCATTAAAAGACCATGAACTGATCGCTTGGATTGGCTTCACCGTGCCGAGGTCGATCATGAACGCTCCGCCTTCCACACCGTTGCCAAACACCGCGCCGTAGCCTTCCGCGAGCCCTCCATCGGTCAATAAAGTAAGCGGACCGTTGCTGACCTCGGGGTTCGCGGTCAGCGATCCCTTCTGGCCGGACACAGGTGCCAACTTGCCGAGCGCACCCGGACTTGCCGCTGTTTCCGCATAGAGAAATGGCGCACCTTCGATCTTCAGTTGCTTGGGTTGCTGGTTGCGGATGATGCGAAGCTGAAGCGGAGCGGAGCCGACCTTGAGCAAGGCGGCAAAGAGCTGGTCTGTATTGGCGACCTTGTGGCCATTCACACCTTGCACCAGATCATTGTCCTGCAATCCTCCTTTGGCCGCAGGTGAGTTGGCGGGAACTTTGAGGAGTTGGACTCCGCCGTCCTCTTTGCTGACACCGAAGGCGGAAAACTCCTCGCCCTGCAGGCTATGAAGCGGAACGCCCAGCCAGTAGAGGCGCATTTTCGCAACAGCCGCCGAGGAACCGCCATTGCGGAGCGGTGGGATCACCGGAGTTTTTGCCAGCGCCTTAAGCGATGCCTTTTTCACGCCGAACTGATCCATCGGGAAGTTCTTGAAGCCGATCTCGAAGGCCGGCGAGCCATCCTTGACGCGGAAATCACCTGCAGCGGGATCGACGAACATCGGATCGCCGCTGATGGAATTCGCATCCGAACCGGCGGACTGGCTCTTGCGGAGATCCGCCTCGAAGGCAAAGAGGTTATGATCCACCGCCTTGCCCCATCCATCCGGTTGCCGGATCGGGGCTTGCGCGGCCATCACGATGTTGCGGGTGAACTCATCGCCGCTTTGGTCGAACCAAACGTGCGGGTGGAGGGCGTTGTTGATATGGATGTTGTTATACGCCTTGCGGCCGTAGCCCTCGCGGAGCTTGAGGCCGCCGGCGAGCATCAGGTTGTTGTAGATATGATAATTCGAAGAGCCGTCGTCGAGATCCACATCCCAGCCATGGTCGCAGCGCCAGCGGCTGTCGCGGATGATGGTGGTTTCCACGGCATCGAGATAAGGCAGCTTGGGATCCTTTTTCACCTCAGGCTCGGAAGCGTCGCGGTGATTGTTGACCCAGTAGCGATCACGTCCCCACGAATTGAAGGAGCCGTGATCATGGGTTTCCAGAACGGTGTCGAACACATCGCAGCGTTCGATGAGATGGCCGCCCCAGGTGCCTTCGCTGATATTGATGCCGGCACGCGAGCAATCATAAACCGAGGTATCCCGCACACTGATACGGCTGGCCATGGAAATCTGAACTCCGGCAGGCTGGCGCTCGACGCGACCGATGCCATGAATCAGGCAATCCTCGACGGCGGAGTCGGAGGGATAGTTGTCCGTCTGCGGGCCGGGCGTGCGGTCGATTTTGGTGAGGTCGTTTGTTTCCCCATACTCGAAGAGCGGATTTCGCACCGCCTTTGGATCGCCGACGAAGCACACACCGCTGGCACCGGCATCGTGGATGTGGCAGCCCTTGATCAGGGCGCGGCGGTTGTAGAAGTTCACAAAAACGGCGTTGCCGCCGGGTTGGTCGAACTCGCTATCGAGGATTTGGATATCCTCCGTGCCGGTGAGCAGGACGGCACCGCCGCGATAGATCGTCCAGTCAGAGCGCAGCAGCGGTTCGCGGTTTTCCATGAAAGTGCGCGCCGTGTGGCGGAAGACGAAGCCGGACATGCGGATGAAGCGAACGGGTTTTTCCTGAGTGCCCTGGAAATCGACGAGGTGCGGAAGCTCGACGACCTCGACCGCCGCATTCGCCAACTCGCTGCCGGAGACAGGCATGAAATAAAGCGTGTTGGATTTCGCATTGTGGAACCATTCGCCGGGAACGTCGAGTTCCTCGAAAATGTTCTCCACCATGCGGAATTCCGGGTGCATGCCCATCTGGCGGTTGTTCTGCCAACCGCCTTCATAGGCCAGCGAACCATCGGCTTTTTTCCCGGTGATGCGGTAATGATAGCCCCCCCAGCGGTGCGCGTGCATGGCGTGGATATAACCGCCGGCGGGATCGGCCCAGCGGGCGGCGCGTTCTTTGGAAATCGCATCCGCAGCGAAGCCTTGGTAAGCGGCGGTCGGCTTGTTCGGATCGAAATCCGGATAGCGCGCCATGTGCTGGCGGCGGCCATCGATGAACAGTTGGTCGATGGACATCCCAGCGGGTGTGGTGGCCATCATGATGCCGTCGCGCCAGGGTTTCCAATCGAGCTTGAGTTTCCTGCCGCCGCTGAGCACCGCCTTGCCTTCGTTGACGGCGCGCCAGGTTACCGGGTGCTTCGCAGTCCCCGAATCCTGCGGAGTGAAAACGAGAGTCTCCGGGAGATAATAAATCCCATCCGCCACGTGGATCGTGACGGCCTCTTTGCCGACTAGCTTGCGTGCGGCATCGCGCGCGGCGGCAAGCGATTGCAACGGCGCGGCCTTGCTCCCGCTGTTGCTGTCCTTGCCATCGGGAGAAACGTGTAACTCCGCCGCATGGGCTTGCAAAGGGGTTACCAAGCACACGGCCATGAGTGCTTGGAGGCTTGCGATTTTTTTCAGCATATGGGTCATTTGCATAAAGATGGCGGGTGAATCACTTCTGTGGTAACCGTCCGGATGCGTCACGGAAAATCGCGATGCTTTCCGGCGAGAGATGACCGTCCTGGGTGATTTCGAGATTGAAGATCGGGACGTTCTTGTGGGCGATGAAACCCGAGATGAGATTGGTCAACTGATCGGCGTTCCAGCGCGGGCCGGAGGGCGGGGTGTTGGGTGCTGCGTGAACCCAGTTCGCATCGGAAATCAGGCAGGCGCTGGCTTGCAAACCGGCGTGGGTGCCGGAGGGGTAGATCCCCTTGTTTTCCGGCGTGAGAAGCGCGTCGATGCCGCGGGGATCGTAACAGGCCTCACCGGTGCAGTAGTCGTGGAACTGGGTGGGATTGTTCATTTCCCACGCGTTGAAGCTGATGAAACGCTGCGGATTGCCCGCCTTCGCGGCCTTGGCGAGCGCTTCCCACGGGGCACTACGGTAATAGTAGTTCGTCGCGCCGTCGTCGAACCACCAGCCGGCGAGCTTGTCGCCGTAGCGGTTTCCAGCATCAGAAAGCACCGCCTCCAGATTCCCGAAAAACTTCGAGGTGTCCGTTTCCCAGAAACCGCTGGCATTGAGCCACTCGGCATCGTCGTGGGCACCGAGGTGGAAGTAGAGGAACAATTTCATGCCGCGTTTCGCCAGCGCCTCCGCGAGATCGGCGGGGAGGTCACGCTGTGTCGTGCGTCCGGGCAGGATGGCATCGAGTGATTTGTTAGGGCCGGGGAAATACTGGAAAGCGTGGGAGGTGGTGAAGACCACGAAGCCTGCGCCGGTGGATTTCATGGTGTCGGCGAATTTCTCCACATCAAACTCGGCGACGGCCTGTTCGTAGGATTTCTGGGCACCCTGGAGCGGCATGGATTGCTTCGTCCAGTGAACCATCATGCCGTAGCGGGCGCTTTGGAACCAGGTGGGATCAGAGCGCATGGCGAGGGCGCGCTTCGTCGTGGCCTCGCGCACTTCCGGACGGACGAACTCAACGGCATGGACTTCGGCGCTGAAATCCGCTTTGCCATCGGCGGCGGCGATGCGAAGCGACACGGTGGATTCACCGGCGGGCAGATCCAAGAGACCATCGAGTTTGACGCGCTGCCAACTGTAGGGATTGGCGGGCAGAGTGCCGCGGAGTGACTTTGCGGCGGCGTCGAGTTGGAAAGTGAGAGGTTGGTTGTTCGCGCGCCTCACCAGCACGAAGACCTCGTGCGCCCCGGCCTTGTCATTGGTGATTTTCCACGTGGCGGTTTGGCTGGCATTGCTCCAACCGGAGACCTGGAACTTGCCATGTCCGGAATGGCTGACGCGTGTGAGCCCCTCGCTCAGCTCGGCGTCCACTCCCATGAGGACGGTGAAGTCATCGGGCTTGAGCTTGAAGTCGGGCTTGAATTGGCCGGAGGCGCCGGCCACTGACAGCGCGAGTGCTGCAAGGCCGAGCAGGACTGATCGGTTTTTTTTCATATCGCGAATTTTTGTTAGATGGTTCAAGGCGCATCACCCGCCTTGGGATGGAAACCCAGCCCCGTGGCCGAGGTGTTCTACGGGATATGATTTAACCGATCTTTCGAGCCTTTTGTCTTACGCCTGGAAAATCATCACCGTGATGCCAGATGGCCCCGATCGGCTCGGATTCTTGCAGCGGCTGGATTTTCACGGAGCTTCCACCAACAGGACACCGCCACCGGTTACGAGTTCGGGACGGGTTGCTTTGGTGTATGTTCCGGCGGCAAGCATTGTGCCATCCGTCATCTTGACCGGAATCGCGAGAGTGGCTTTGGCACCATCGGCAACATGGATACTTGGCTTATCACCGGTTAGCTCCAGTGCCTGGCCACGGAGCACGAAACCGTCCGCGCGGAAAACCAGGCGGTTTGCACGAACCGCGCTGGCAAGGTGAATCGTGCCGCCTTTCCCGGAGAATACGGCGGCATAATCGCTGGCTCCAAGGTCGAGCCACTTGGCGGGGCCGACTCCGTCGTTCCAGTTCGAGCTGGAGCCGATATCCCATGTTCCATTTTCTCCAGCGGCATTTTCACCCCAGAACAAGGGTGTCGCAGAGGATGCCTCGGCTTTGTAAACGCGGAGCGCATCGATATTGAGGCGAACCTTGGTGAAATTGACGCCGGTGGGATTGGCTGCGTTGTTGAACCCCACCTTGTAAGTGCCGGGCGTCAGGTTGAGTGATCTGAAAACACGTTCGCGCGGGATGGTGACCGGCGAGTAGTGATTGAGTCCGACCCATAACGAACTGCCACCACCGTCCAAAGTATAGTGAGCGGTGCGGGACTCCGCGTCCTTGGTGGTGAAAATCTCCACTCCCGAACCGGTGAATGTGTAACCTCCAGCCGATCCTTTCAACTCGCTGACATGGGCGTCGTCATTCACCTCGCCAAGCCCCCGGTTTTTCCCATGGCTCCAGAAATCCGGGCGGGTGACGGAGAACCCGTCAAGCGCGGGGATGAAACCGGCCGGGTGATGGTTCGCGTATCGGCCGGTGAGCGTGTGTTCCTGGTAGGGCAGCCCGGTGATTTTCGCGAGGCTGCGGGAGGTTTGGCCGCCGTGGCAATGGGCGGTGGAATGCGGCTGCCCGTTGAGAGTCAGCACCAGATCGCCACTGCCATGGGCGGAGCCGCCGAAAACCTCCACCTCCGTCCCATGGAAGCGGAAAGTGAAACCATGGCCGTTGATCCAGCTCCCGCTGCGAGGCTCCCATGGTCCGGTCAGCTCGGCGGATCTCGGATCGAAGTGGATGGACTCGTGGAAAGCCAGCTCGCTGTCGTTGATGAGCTCGCTCACGCGGAAAGCATCCACCGTCATCAGCGCACCGCCGCGCTTGGTTCCGGTGAGTGTGTGGGTGCCGCGCGGCAGGCCGGATTTGGAGAAGATCGTTTGGAAATTTCCGCTGCCTTTCGAGAGATCAACGGTCCCTTGGGAAACGCCGTCGATGGCCAGCTCCACCAAGCCGTGGCCTTCGCCCCGGCTGCCGATCCACTCCACATCCGTGCCATCGAAGGTGAAGGAGAACGAATCGCCATCCGCGGTGCTGCGATGCGAATCGGTGCGATATTCACCGTTCTTGGCATCCCTTTGATAAGCCCATGAGCCGCCAAGATACTTGATGGATAGGCTGGTGTTATTGACGAGACCCACGCCTCCGGGAGCGAGCACATCCATCACGATGACCGTATTCGGCTTCATCCATGTGACTCCGGGCGGGAGTGTTAGGGTGATGCCACGGTTGCTTTGGGAAAGGGAGACCGCTCGTGCTCCGTCGAGAAGGCGGGCATTGGTGAACACCTTGCCATCGGCGGGTGGCGGGAGTGTGAGCGTGTTTCCGTCCGGAGCCTTGAGGACATGGAGGTATTCCCGGCTACCATCGAGCGACTGGGTGGCCACGCCCCAAGTGAGGCTGGAAAATTTCACGACCGCACCTGTGAACGGCGGTGGGAATGAACTGCTTGGCTGGGTCTTTTGGACAGAATCCTTGATCGGCGTGTAGAGTTTTACGAAGCCATCAAGGATCGGTCGCGCTCCGGCATCCAGACCGCCACGCGAGTTTATTCCGGGGCCGTGGGCATCGATGCTCCACTGGATCCCGCCGCCCATAGTGTTCGCCGCCGCCTGGATCACGGTGGTAATCAGCATGTCCTCGGGCGATTTGGCGGTTTGGTTGAAAATCTGATAGGTCGACGCCATGCGACCTTCGTGATACTCCCATTGGATCTCCTGCACTCCCTCATCGACGCCATAACTCTGAAATCCGCCGTTGTTATGGGTCAGCACCAGATCCGGATGCCGTTCCTTGATGGTTTTCATCAGGCGACGGTAGTCCACCACCTTGTCCTGAGTGCAGTCTTGGAAATTCTCATCAATCCAGAGGCCGTCGAGTCGGGAAGCATAGCGATCCACCAATTCTGCGTAGAGGTCGTTGATCCAATCGTTGTGCGGCTCCGCGACCGGCTGGTAGGGATGGCAGTAGAAGAACGTGCGGACGCCGCGCTTGCGGCATTCGTCGAGGACATCGCCTAACAGATCGCGTTTCGGGGAGTCCGGGCGACCGGGCGCCCATTTCTCCATCGCGAAGCTGGGGAAAAGCGGACAAGTGCCGGAATGCCATGCTGTGAAGACGACGTATTGCGCCTGCGCCTCCACCAACTGATCGACGTAGTTCGCCACATCGAAGGAATCGGCGAGTTCATCGATGGTTTGGGCGCGGGTGCCGTCCGCGTTGGGTTGGAGAGCGGTCATGCCGTAGCCGTTCCAGACGTAGTGGCTGAAAATGCCGTATTTCAGGCCTTGCCAGATTTCGCGGCGCGACGGGCCGGTGTCCGGCAGCAGGTTGATGCCGCCGAGCGCGGGGGATTCGTTCGCGGCTTTTCCTGCCGCGACGCTGCCCGGCCCGCCCCACAGGCCGGGTTTGAGTTTCGTGCCGTTGACGTAAATTTCCGAGAGGGGATTTCCCGCGACGGGCGGGATGAGTTTCGCGTCGCCGAGCACGTTCACGCGCACGCCGGGAGCCAGCGCGGCCTTGGAAAAATCGAGCGTGCCGTCATACACCGTGATGAAGCCGCCGAGTTTCACCTCGCCCGCCACGGACAAGGTGCCGGAGCCGTCTTTCACGAAACCGCACGCGCCTCCTGCTTCCGCAAGCCCCGCCTGGAACGTCACATCCGCCGCTTCGGGGCCGTCGCCGATCACGAAAGAACACACCGAGGAAACATCCCGCGCCAAACGCACCGGCTCCGCGACCACCACGGGTTTCCCCGCCGGAAAGACGAATCCCGCTTTCCCCGTCTCCGCGACGACGCCGGGGATTTTCGTTAGATCGGCGGCGTGTGCCGCGAGGCTTGCCGCAAGAAACGGGTAGATGATTTTGCGCATGGGATCGAAGTGAACGGGAAAGGTTGGGGACATCTTACCGATCCGCACCGACGAGGGAAATCTCCCGATACACGTTGAAGCCTTCGGGGCCGTTGCCGAAATCGAGGCGCACCGCGACAACATCCGGAACGCCCACCGGCACGCGGACTTGGGTGCCGCCGCCTTTGCTTTGCAGGTTCACGTCCTTGATCTTGACGAAATTGTCCGGGGCATAGGCCTTGGCGATCCACACGATGTAGCTCTGGCTGGCGCGCGCGTCGGCGTGGCCGGCGAAGCTGCGGATTTCTGTTAGAGCACTGCCCTTCGGGTTCTTGATGCGGAACAACACGCTGTTGCCGGCGCCGTAGCCGCGGTAGGTTTTGCCGTCGTCCTTCGTCTCCGCGCCGCCCGAGCCGTTGCGCGTGGTGCCGTTGTGGATCGGGCCGGCATCGGACGCGCCGCCCTGGCTTTGCATCGCGCCGGATTCCTCGACGCCCGCCAATTCCACCAACGACTTCGCGGCGGGAAGATCCGCCTCAAAGCCGTCGGGCGCGTCCACTTGCATCGGCAGTTTTTGCATCAACTCCTCGGTGAGTGCCGTGGAGGATTGTTTCCAATCCTGCGCCATCACGCGGACGGGGCCCAGCAGTCCGGAAGAGACCGGCTTCGAGTCCTTGTTGAAATAATTCCACGTGGTGAAAGTGAAGCGACGGGAAGACGGGCGCTTGGTGCCTTTCACGAACCACTCGGGGAAACGTTTCAGATAACGCCCGCCCATGTAGCCCGGGAGCCACTCGCAGTCGGCCTCCTGCTGCTCGTCGCCGATGAGGCGGTTCGCCCAAACATTGGTGACGGAAATTTCCAGACGGTTTCCCGTTTTCTGCAACAATCCGGCGGGCACGGACACCTGCCATGGCGCACACCAGACGACGCCGAGATCGCGGTCGTTCAGGCGCACGCTCGCCAGATGTTGGACGGTGCCGAGATCCAGCAAGGACTCGCCTTCGGGCGGGTTGGCGAGATCGAACTTTTTCCGATACACCGCCGTGCCGCTGTAGTAACGGACGCCGGGATCGGTATGCGTGGTCCAGTCGGTGAGCGAATCGAACACCACCGCCTTTTCCGGCCCGCCCCATGCGGGATCGAAGCTGACGTTCCATGCACCCTGCAAAGCCCCCGCCTCGCTGCTCACGGAGAAATTCCGCACGAGAGGTTTCGCGGGCGTGGCGGCCTTCCGGAACACGACGAAGTAGCTCTGATGCGGTGCCATCTCGAACAGCAGGCGCGTGGTTTCCCCCTCCGTGCGGAAATCTGTTAGGTCGCGCATGGTGGCGGTGACGGGATCCCATAGCTCCGGCGTCATCGCGCCGACGCGGAAAGCGCCCAGCACCTTGCCGGATTTCGCGCCGAGGTTCGCGATGAAAAAGGCATGCGTATCGTCCGCTGTGCGATGCACGCTTTTCACATCCGCCCCGCCCTCGACCGCGACGAAAGACGCGCCGCTGGATACCTGGCGTTCGCCCCATTGCAACAGGGCTTGGCAGCGCGCAAGATAAGCCAACCATGCCTTGCCCGGCTCCCACCACGTTTGCGTGCGCCCGAAGTGCGTCCCCCACTGCCCCATGGTCATGCCCGGCTTCACGTCATACGCCCATGGTTGGTGCGGATTCGTGTGAAGGATGAAGCGGTTGATCCCCGCGCAAAAAGCCCCGTCGCCCGCACCTTTCAGCCAC
The DNA here is from genome assembly GCA_046051965.1 of Verrucomicrobiota bacterium. Classification (GTDB taxonomy): domain Bacteria; phylum Verrucomicrobiota; class Verrucomicrobiia; order Verrucomicrobiales; family Akkermansiaceae; genus Luteolibacter. Next base: position 17,485 of record JBJONG010000028.1, on the reverse strand, counting down.
GCGGGCGTTTCCGTCCACTGGCTCTTGCCGGGAGATCCGGTGAAAGCCTCGGCCTCCAGGATGTTGTGGAGCTTGCCATCCCCGGCGTTCATGATGCCGCCTTGCACGCCGTTTCCGAAAGAATCGCCCGACCAGAATTCAGTCATCACCCGGTGCACGTGCGGCGCGACCTCGCCGGTGTGGAACGGCCCGCCGTACGGCTCGCAGACGAAGCGGATTTTCTCGGCGGCGAGCATGCGCTCCATCGTGACGAACAACACGTCGCGGTAGAGGTCGGCCATGGTGCGGTCGAAGTCCGCGCGGAACTTGCCCGTCTCCCCGTCGCTGCCCACCACGCGGCCGGCGAAGGTCGGCAGGAACGCGCGGATCGCATAGCCGCGGCGTTTCTCGAATTCCTGCGGCATCAGCGGCGTCCACGAGGGTTTTCCCGCCTCATAGCTGTCGAGCAACATGTGCCGCAAGCCGGTTCCCATCAGCGGGCCGAGGTTTTCCTTCAGTTTCCCGATGACATGGTTGAGATGAAACTCCACCGCTTTCTCGTTCATCTTGTCGCACTCCAGCCCCATCACCTCCCATTGGTTCGGCTGGGTCAAAGCGCCCATGGTGGTGTGGCCGAAACGATAGACCGCCCACTTGCCGCCGGCCGGAGCCGTCCACTTGAGGCGGCCTTCCGCATCCATGTGTTTCGTGAGGTCGATCACCGCGTCCTTGGCGATGACGCCCTCGCTGGGCACCGCGAGCACGGCGATGTCGCGCCAGTAGGTTTTGCGCCCTTCGATGACGGGTTTTTCCAATTTCCCCGTCTCCTTGTTGATCATCGGAAACAACATGTCGCCGCGCGGATTGATCGCGGGCTTGGGCAGGACGGCGTCAAAGGTTTGCCCCGCCTCCACCTCGGTGCGTGAGGAGAAAATCTGCTGCATCGCCATCTCCGGCGTGACCCACGGGCCGCCGGTGCTGGTGTAGCCCGGGCAATTGTGGATTCCGATATCGATGCCCAGGCGCTTGCCCTCGGCGGCGGCGTGGCGCACGAGTTTCCACCACGGATCGGTGAACGCGAGCAGGCCGTCGGTGGGGGAATTCTCGATGTGCCCGGCCCATGGCGTGCAAACATCGGCCATGCCGAAAATCGTCGCCGAGGCGATCCCCGCGTCCGCGAACGCCTCCAGATCCGCCGTGATGCCCTTGGCGCTGACATTCGTCCCCATCCAGTGCCACCACACGCCGGGGCGCGCGTCTTCGGGCGGATTCAGGAACACCTCCTCGGGCGAGGCGGCAGAGGAAATGGCGGAAAAGCAAGCAGTCAGGACGACGGATAGAAACCGGTGATTCAGTGAAAACATGGAGTGTGGAGGAGCTGTAGATGCGTAAGTGCTCACAGCTTATGCCATCTGCAACCCATTTTTCCCATGCACTTATCGCTTCATTTCATGGACTTATTTCTCAGCAAGATCCCATACCAAGCTCAGAACCGAGCGATTCGGCATGTCTTCACGCATCACGAGAGCCGCGCTACGCTGCGATTTTTTCATATTCTGTTCCGATGAAGTGATGATCCGGCGCGCGGGAAATTCGCTCCAAGGCTTTGGAACATGGATCGAAAGAATGGCCGGTATGTCTTGCACATTGGCGAGATGGAGCACAAGGCGATGACCATCCTTGGAGACAAAGGCACAGGCCTTGACACCGGGTTGGCCGATTCCGGTGGCGGCGGCGCCTTCCAAACGCGTCGCCACCGTGCTCATTCCCGGAGAAAGCGGGCCGCACCACTGCCTGAAGCCGTGATAGATTTTTGTTGGCTGGTAGGATGAACCCCAGTCCACGTGGATCAAGGCCTCGCCGCCCGGACGCGGTGGATAAACCCAGTCATAAGCCATCCAGGCATTGACGCCCTGGTTGAACGCCTCGCTCATCGCCAGCCAGTATTCGGTCATCGAGCGGATGAGTCCCGGTGAATCGTCGTGTCCGTTGACGCACCACTCGGTACACCAGACCGGACGCCCTTCCGCTTTCGCCACCAGATTGCTCCAGCGTTCGCCTCGACGGTCATAATCGTGTGAACCGATGACATCCAAATGACTGGAAGCCTTGTCCAGAAGAGCTGGCAGATAATCATTGGCTGCGTCGATCGCGCTGAGAGTGTTCGGCCCGACTATTTTCGGAGCGTGGGTTCCGGGGAATCGCCTTTGCATTTCCTCCAGATAGGAATCCACCGTTGCGGTCAACTTCGCGTTTTGTTCTGGAATCAAACAATAACCTGGCTGCGTATGAGGCCAATCCGGCTCATTGGCGATGCTGAGATGATCGATGCGCACCCCGTTGCGGCGCATGTAATCGAGAAACGCCCAGCAGAATTCTGCGAGTTCAAGATCCATACCTTCCTTGAGGGTCGCCCGTGATGTTCCGCCCGCTGTGATGTCGTTGTTCGTTTTCATCCAAACAGGGGGCGTGTAAAGCGTTGCGTGGAATTCCATCTCCGGCCGCCGTTCCCTCGCAGCCCGGCAGATGGCCAGTGTTTCCCGAGCATACTCGAACCACTCGTCTTTGAAGGCGGGCTGCATATTGTCCCCGTTATCATTCTGAGGTTCGTGATCGTGCCGGATCATCAGTTGGAGAAATTGGGTGTTCACCTTGGCGAACATGTCGTCGTAGAGAGTTCGCTGTGCTGCGTGATGGCCGCGCTTGGATAAACTGGTGATGTGGGCTTCGTAAAAAATCGCACCGCAACCCATGCCATCGAAGCGGCCTACCTCACGGGCGGGAAACACATGAATTTGGGTGATTTTCTCATCCTGTGCTACCGCCCGACCGTGGAAATGGCAGACGAGGCAAGCGAGCACCAGCAACGTGTGCCGGATCAGATGGGAGTCGAATTTCATACAGGTGGGTGAACGTCGGATTTATGATCAGGACATCACGCATTGATCGCTGATGGGCAGGGTTTCATCGATCTGCGGGCGCGGGTCAGTCGTAACGGATGAGCCTCACCGGCCCTAACATGCCTGCCGGTTGTAGCGGTGTGCTGGCGTTGAATGGATTGTGCGTGGTGAACGTGGTGGGTTCGACTCCGGCCTGACGGTCGCCGACGAGGCGGTTGTGCCAGGCGTTGGTGACCTCCACTTCAAGCGTGTTGGAACCTTGGCGCAGCGCGGCGCTGATGTCCGTGGTGTAGGGTTCTTTCCACAGCGTGGCGATTTCGCGGCCGTTGACGCGCACCTTGGCGATGGCGTGGACGGTGCCGAGGTCGAGATGGATCGGGGATTTGAGATCCGAGAGGAGAAATCTCTTCGAATACACGGCGGAGCCGGAGAAAAACTTGATCTCCGCATTCGGGTGATCAGTCCACGAGATGAGTTTTTCAAGCGTGAGCGCGCGCCCCGGGAAGGAGACTTCCCATGGGCCGGTGAGTTCCGGGCTGATGGGGAGTTTCAGGCGGGCGTAATCCGGCAGGGTGATGGTGCCGGGCTTGCCATCACTGGTGAATTCGACAGTGAGGGTTTTTTCCTTCAGGTAAGCGGGATCGCCACCGAGGGCGGGGCCATCGACGATCAAATCCAGCCTGCCGTTACGGATGGCTGCTGCGACAGTCGCGGTCACATCGGCGGAGACCGATCCGTCCTTGGCGGCGTAAGTGGCTTTGATGATTTCCAGGCTGCCGGGGTTCTGTGGCGTGGTGACTTGGTTCGCGGTCAACGGCTTGCGGAAAACGATGAAAACCGAGCCTTGGGGATCAAAGGAAACGGGAACGTGGAGCCGGCCATCGATCAACTGATAATCGGTTATGGTTTGGATTTTCCCGGATTCCGGCCACCAGATTTCGGGCGCGCGATCGTTGATGCGGAAGGAAATCGTCTCGGTGCGGATGGATGGGCTTGGATTCGAGAGGAAGTAGATGTCGGTGTTTCCATCGCTGCGGTGTTTCCAACGCACATCCGCAGGCAGCACGATATCGGGCGATACGTCGAGACGCTCGAATGCCTGGGTGAGGTTGATTCCGGTCATGACTTTATTCTCCGCCCAAATTTCTGCAGCGAGGGTTCGCACTTCCTCATCGGCGGCGGGGAAATTTGCCAAGCTGGGTGAGCGCGACGGTGCCGGACCGAGGACTGCGCCGCCGGCGGCGACGAGCTGGCCGATTTTTTTCAGCACGGCGGGCCGCATGGTGGCGGATTCGGGCAGAACGAGCAGACGGTAGCTCATGCCGTCCGGCAGGATGAAGCGACCGTCTTTCACGCTGAGGTGATTTTCGATGACCTCGGCGTTGATGAAATCGTAGTCGTATCCGGCGGGCAGTTCCGGGTTGCGGATGCCCGTCATCTTCGGCGCGTCCTCGCCGATGTAGTAGGCGACATCCGCCACGTGGTGACCGGCTTGCAACATCACGGAGCAGCGGCGGAGGTAGTCGATCCATGGTTTCGATGATTCGAACCAGGTGTTGTGACGGTTGAACTCGGTGCCGAACCAGGCATTCACGCCGGGCTTTTTGTCTTCCCACGGCTGGTGGATATAGACGTGGAGAACGAATTGGTTCGCGCCTTCGGCAAACGAGGAATCGCCGATGACTTTGAGTTCGCGCGGCGTATTGGCGAAGGACGGCCCGCCGGTGAAGGCCTCCGCCCAAACGACGCGTTTGCCGTAGATGTGAGCCGCACTGGCAGCGGCGCGGATTTCGACCCCGCCGAGTTCGCCGCCCACCCAGAACTCGCCGCCGATCTCATCGCTCTGGCCGCCGTATTGGAGGAACTCTGCGGGAAATCCCCAGTGGCCATAGTTTTCCAACCAGAGTTTCAAGCCCGCCTGATGGCAAAGATCGCGCAGGCCGCCGACGTATTCGCTGGCGATACGATCCGCGACAAAGCGGCGGAGATCCCAGAGAAACCGATCGGACTGATCGGCGCTGCCGACGATGCGCCCGCCCATCGCAGGGAGGAATCGGACGGGATCATAGCCGAAGCGCGCTTGGAAATCGGCGGCGAATCCATCCGTCCAGTTTTGCGGGCCGGTCTCGTAGCTGTCGGCGATGACATGCGTCCAGGACTTGCGCTGGGCGGGTGTGAGTTTTTTGAGAAGCGGCGTGATGTAGGCGTCAAAGTGAGCCTTGAGTGCGGCGCGGTTCATCTTGTCCACTTCGGGACCGGTGGCCTCGGGGGGAGCGGGTGTGTTTTTGGTGCCGGTGGGCACGAGTCCGCTGCGCAGGATGATCCAGTCGCCCGGCGGGACATCCCATTCCAGCTTGCCGTCGGGGCGGAGGTTTTTGGTGAGATCGATGATGGATTCCGGACGAATCGTGAGATCCGGTGATTCCGGTTCCGCGGCGGGCGGCCATGAATAGAAGTCGAAGGGCGGCAAGGGCCCCTGAAACATCTTGAGCAGGGATTTCTCGGAGAGGCTGTCCACGCGGGCGGCAGCGGATAGCTGCACCTCGCCAAGGGCATTCGCGGAAGAGCAGACCAGGCGGAAATGACGATCCGGAACGGCGGGAAAGGAAATCGTCACCGGCGCGAGTTGCACCGGCCCTACGCCCATCATCATGTTGTGGCGCGAGATTTGGAATTTCCGGATGGTTCGGTAATTCGTGCCATCGGCCGATGCCTGGAGCTCCGCGTCGGCATGGACTTGCGTGGTAGGCCGCACGGTCAGGCTGCGGGCGGAGGTGTTTTCCGGCATTTGGAAGTCGATGGATTCCCCCGTGCGGGACTGGATCACGGCTACGGCGGAATCACCGGCAGGAACGGGAAACGCCTGAATCGTCAGGGATTGGAAGCCTTCCTGGGGCGCGGGCAGCATCCCGGAGAATGCCTGCGGGCCTTTCACCGCGGTTTCGGTTTGCACGACGTAGCGCATCGCCTGTTCCGGAGCCACCCATGGCCCACCGGACTGGCTCCAACCGGGGCAATTGAACATGCCGATTTCGACGCCGATGCGCGATGCCTCGCGGATGGCGTGTTCGATGAATCCCCACCACTGCGGACTCAGCGCCTTGGGTTCCGGATTCGCAGGTGCGCCACTCTGGCCACCGATGATGCCGATGAAGGCCCCGCCTATGCCGACCCGCTTCATCGCCTCGAGATCCTTGGTGATGCCCGCCTTGCTGATATGGCCATCCATCCAATACCAATAGCAGCGCGGTTTCGTGGCGGCGGGCGGCTGTGAAAACGAGGCGGCCAACTCGTCCGCCGCATCCGTGCGAAACGCGGTGAGGGCGAACAGGAGAATGAGGGCGAGTGATCGCATGGAGGGAGTCATCTTTGGTTGGCTTCGGATAGAAATCGTGCGGTGCGGCGGACAATGAAAGCAGAAGGCGGCACGCGGAAAAACCATTAACCGCGCACCGCCAATGACCCTCACCTCAGGAGGCCAAGTTTTCTAGAGAGCCGGGATTGTCCGCTTCGCAATTTTCAGGAAGAGAAAAAGAACGCCGAGAAAACCGAGCTTTTTCCCTTCCGTTCAAAATCCAAAATCACCTACCCGGCGTTACCTCCTGCGCCGCAGAAGCGCGAGCAGGCCGAGTCCGCCGAGAAGAGCGGATGATGGCTCGGGGATGAGGGAGACGCTGAGATTATCAAAGGTGCCCAAGCCGAACTGATCCAAGCCGTAGTTGAACGCGCTGAAGGTGAGGTAGGCGTTGGCGGGCTGCGGCTCGAGGGTGAAGGGGCCGTAATTCGTCGAACCCACAGAAATGGAGGCTTCGCTGCCGGTGCCATCAAAAGCGGAGCCGACTCCTCCGGGTCCGCTGAGGGTGATGGTCACTAAATTATCGGCGGCCCAAGTGCCGTCTCCGTTTACGTCGCCACCCGAACCATGAAGCTCGGTGGCCCCATTCACGCGGAAGAGAATTCCAGCACTCACGCCAGAATCCCCAACGGCGAGGTTCTGTGAGGCTCCCACGTTGAACTGAACCCAGCGGGTGGTGTCGGCGTAGGATTCAACGGATTTGATATTGAAGCTGATCCGCAACGCCTGGTCTGCGGCATTCGCCTGGATGGCGAAGTTGTTGTTGAGACTGACGCTGCCGTTGCCCCAGCTGTCGGTTGCAACCAGCAGGCGGCTTCCGTTGCTGTGCTGTGTCAGGTAGGAACCTCCGACAACGGTGTAGGTGGTGCCGACCAGAGTGCCGCTTTGAGTCGATGACAAGTTATTGTTGAATGTCGAACCATCGCCATTCGGGTTGTCGTTGAAATCATCCGATAACAACAGGGTGGCGGCGTTAGCAGACCCTGAGATCGCCAGAGCCAGACAGGTTATGATAAGTGGATGTTTTGATTTCATTTGATTGTGGTTTGTCTTGGTTTTTGAAGTCGGTCTTGGAGTGACCGTTCAAACCTATTTAAAAAGACAAGGGCACGTCTATCGGCAGTTCTGCGGATGCGGTCAGTGGCGGGATAGGAGGCGCGAGCTTGCTGTCGTGCCGCCAATGGATGGCGAAAGAAAAGCGCTCCGGGCAGATTGATCGAACTTGGCGACGAAGTCCCTGGACTACAGCAGCCTGCTGCCGCGGTTCAAGGGGCATCGCACCTGTGTATGCGACGGTTTCAATTTTTCATCGTCCGCCTATCATTTTACGCAATACTAGCGGGTCAGGTATTTCGCGATGGCTTGTGAGCGGGAGCGCACGTGGAGTTTTTTATAGATGTGCTCGATGTGCGTGTGCACCGTGCCATAGCTGATGCCCAGCGCTTCTGCGATTTCCTTGTAGAGATAGCCTTTGGCGAGGTAGTCGAGCACTTGGGTTTCCTTCGGGGTGAGTGCCACCACCGGCAGGTTTTCACTGGGAGGCACCGGAGCTTTGAAGGTCTGGACGACCTTGCGGGCGATGTTGCTGGTCATGGGAGCGCCGCCTGCGATCACATCCTTCACAGCGGCGATCAATTCAGCGGCACGGACAGGCTTGAGCAGGTAGCCGGAAGCACCCGCGGCGAGGGAGTTGAAAATGGCGTCCGGGTTGTCATGGACGGTAAGCATCACGAATTGCGTCTTCGGCAGGTGCTCGCTGAGCCGGCGGACACATTCCACGCCATCCATGCCGGGCAGTTGCACATCCATGAAAACGACCTGCGGCTTCCACTTGGGAATCCCGTCCAAGGCGTCTTCAGCGGTCGCGAACGCCCCGACACACCGCACACCGGGAGTCCGGGCAAGGATGGTTTCCAGACTCCCGCGCAGCGCCGGCTCATCCTCAACCACAGCGACAGTGATGGGTGTTTGTCTTTCGAAGTTCATAATGGGTTTCCACCACGCTATTGTCCTGCTTTTGACAATACAAGCCGGACGGCAGTCCCCTCCCCCGGTTTCGATTCCAACTCGAAGCGACCGCCGATGCTTTCCATGCGATGTTTCATGTTTGCCAGTCCGTTGCCATTTTTGGTGGAAGTGCTTTCCGCAGTGGGCAGCGCCACCCCGCCCATCCCGTTGTCCTCAAGGGCAAGCACGAGATCCCGCCCCTCCATCCGGATGCGAAGCCATGCCTCGCTTGCTTTTGAATGTTTCACGATGTTTTGCACCGCTTCCTTGGCCGCGAGGAAGAGATTATGCCTCACAGCGGGGGCCATCGTCAAATCGGGCAATTTGTCAGGCATGTCGATGCGGCAGCGGATCCCTGCCAACCGAAAATGTTCCTGGGCGAAATTCCCCAGGAAAGCCACGATCCCATCCAGCGAATCATGCGAGGGATTGATCGCCCACACCGTTTCGTCCAACTGTCTTGCGAGACCTTTTGAAGTGTCGAAAATCTTGTTCAGATGCCCCCTGGCGGCGGAGGGTTCATCGAGATCCGAGTGCGCCAGTTCGCTGAGCATGGCGATCTGGGCAAGATTCGCGCCCAGATCGTCATGGATGTCACGAGCGATCCGATGCCGATCTTTTTGCACCGCTTGATCGCTGAGTTTTTCACCGATCGAAAGCGCCTGTTTCCTCACGATCCGGCGGAAAAACAGGGTGCCGGACACACCGAGAATCGCCAAGGCCGTCATCAGTCCCAAGGCGGACAACAGGCGGTTCGTCGTCCACCACGGTGCCTGATGGACAATCGCAAAGTCATCCGCCGAAGCCAGCCAGAGGTGCAAACCAACGGGATCGTAGAAGCCGCGCGGGTCGAGTCCGCTGCGGAACTCCAGATCACAAACGCCGGTGAGTTCGGCCTCCGCTCCATTTTGCCAAGACGCGGCCTGCCGGTCGCCAAGAGTGCAGCCTGGTGGCAGATGGGCGGAAAACAGAAGATTTCCCGATTCCAGCCAGACCGCCGTGGGTGAGAGCGGAGAAGTCCAGTCCACCCGCCGGATGCGCCCGCGCAGGGTGACCATTCGCCCGCTGAGATCCACTTTTCTGATATGGGAATGGGGCTTTCGGGTGGCGGATTGCAACAATTCAGCCGCCGTGCTGCGCTCGGCTAACGGCGGGTTCGCCTCACCGATTTTCCGCACGATGCCGTTCTTCAGAGCCGCGAAGTGTTGGGAGGTATCGACGAAACCGGCGACCTCCACCCGCCAACCGACTTGCAGATCCAGCTCCGTGGCTGTGACCCGAATGCTGGTGTTGCCGTCCCTGAGGAAGAAGAAATTTCCCGGTTGCACGAAGGTGATCAGTCCCGAGGTGACCCTGCGGTGAAAGAGCGAGATGTCCGGGGAAAAAGCGCGCAGCCTTCCCAATGGAACGCGCGGAGCGCCGAAGGGATCGGCCGGCGGAGGCTTGAGCAGTTCGAAAGCGTTGGGCGTGGAACTGATCAACTTCGGCAAGACCACTTCGGCTCGGCTGTTGAAGTCAGGTGCGTAAATACCATAAACACGCACCCGGGCGTCCACGAGTTGCGGCAATTGCTCCCTTGCTTTGCCCCACAGGGTGACCGTGCAATTGACACCCTCCGCAACGAGCGCGCACACGGTGCGATCCTCCAGGATTTCGACGTTCTGGACGACGCCTTCCAATACCACATGCTGGCCGTCCTCACTGCCCGCAATGAGTTGTTCCGCAGTGATTTCAACAGCCGCCGGAAGGGGAGCCACACCGCTCTTGCGGATGGCGATCGGCAGGATTTGCGGCGCGTAACCGCCGGGATCGGTAATGCCTTCGATTTCCACCTTCGTGCCGACCGCACAGGAGTAGAATTCGTCCTGATTCGGCAGCAAACTGCGGGATGCCGACGTACCGGAGCTGATCCAAATACCTTGCGAGCCATCATGAACGACCAACTCTCCGTTCGTGCTGTAAACACAAACTCCCGAAATCCTCACGGGGATGGAGCGAGCGGCCTCCTCACGCGACAAGCGGCGGATGTCTTCAATGCGGGTGATGGGCGTGGCGGGCAGCTCCGCTCCGAAGACTGCGGAAATCATCAGCCCCAAGACCATTACAGCAGCCCGATACGGCCGGATCAATCGATGATCGCTCATGCTCATGCTGCGAGCCTGTCTTGAAAAATTGAATCCGACAAGTGCGCCGCCGGGAGCGCGGGCTTGAAGCCCGCAAGCCCAGGGGAAGCGAAAGGGTATGACATCAATAGGCTAGTTCTTCCTCCGATCATGGGCTGTCGAGCCCGAAGACGACAGCTCACTCCACCCGCTGGGTGATGCCGTGGAAGGCCGTGTGACGGTCACGGGCGGAGGTGTAGAGGAAAAGGAAGGTGCGGAAACGCTTGTCATGCGGCCAGTTTTCGGTGGTGACGGGCTCCCATTCCTCGCCCTCTTTCCGCCGGATCTCGACGGGCAGGGTGAGGGCATTCCCCGCCGCCGGATCATGCAGGAGCGCGGCGTTCTTCGGGGAGATACGCACCACTGCGGCGGCGCCGAATTTGATGGCCACTTCGTGGGGGGTGGCGTTGATGACGTAGTGGTCGCCGCCTTGGATTCCCGCGCGCGGGACATGAATCTTGAGGATCTCGAAGGTTTCGTTGACCGGAACGAAGACCAGCAGCAGGTCTTTGCGCATGTCCGGCGGGATCACGGTCGTCAGCACCGGCTCCTCGATGCCGGGTTTGTAGAAATCGAGGTGTTTGTCCTCCCTCAAGGTGGCGGTGAAAGGGCCGGCGATGTAGGTCAAGGGCACCGACAACTCGGTTTCCGTGCCGCCGTTTTTCAGGATGAACTCCGGGATGGGACGATCCCTGGGATCGAAGCGGGTGACCGAGAAACTGACCTTGGTGTCCTTCCCTTCGGTTTGCGCGATGAGCGGGCTTGAGGTCAGGCCGATGAGGAACATCGCGGTAAGTATGCGGATCATAAGTTATGGTGTTTTCAGATTTCTTCGTCGCTGAGCCAGCGGAAGGTCTTGATCACGATGCGGCGACCGAAGGCCTTGTTCTCCGCTTGCAGGCCGGAGGTGGTGACCGGCGTTTCCGGTTTATCCTTGGGGTTGATGTATTCGGGGTAACGTTGAACCACCGCCTCGCACCATGCCTTCGCCAGGACGGTTTTTCCATCCGGCGCGAGGGCTTCGCCATAGGTGCGGATCACGAAAGTGTCGGAGCGGGCGCTGATGAGCGGGGCGATGGGTTGGAGGATGTCCGCTTGGGAAATGTAAGCGGGCGTGCCTTGGTAGCGCGAGCCGAGCGCCGCCTGCTTGAAGGTGTAGTTGGTGTCTTTGATATCCGCGGCGGTGATCGTTTTGTCGCGATAGTCCTTGTTGATATCGACATTGGGATCTTCCAGCGCGGCCTGCAACGCGCCGTAGAGCGCCTTCTCATCGGTGTCGGCGGCGAGGCGGCGGTTGACGAACTCGCCGAGCGAGCGGAAGGGTCCGCGCTTCTTGACCTGGCGGACGATGGCTTCCGCCAGTTGCCGGATTTCGGCGGCGGTGAGTTCCCGGTATCCGCGCCAACGGGCTTCTTCGGAAGTGGACTGCCCCGCGCTGCCGCCGATGGGCATGGCGAAGCGGCTAACGACGATATTTCCGTCCGCCTGCGCTGCCGGGATTCCCGTGCCTTCGGAATCCATGATCACGGGACGCTTGAGATGGGAAGAGGCCAGCAGGATCGTCCAGGCGGGGACGGAGGTGGAGTTGATGTTGAAACCACCGTCGATCATCAGATGGGCGGCGGATTTCAGATGCGCATCACTAAGCGGACTGCCGCCCGCGTTGACGAGCGATTCTGAGACAGCCCTGGCGTTCATGCCCGCAACATGCGGAACGTAGGCAGCGTTAGGCAGAGACTTGGTTCCTTCGTAGAAATCGTCCACCACCGTTTTGAGCGGACGGGTGGTGCCGAACCTTTGGTAAAACGTGCCCGTTTGCGGAGCCATGGAGGAGAAGTAGTAATCATCCCAAAGCAGGTGGTTCGCGGCGTAGCTGCGGTCGATATTGGGAGCGGTGGTCCAGGAATCACCGGCAAAGGTTTGCCCGGTCAGATTGCCGCCGAGGTTGATGTAAGGATTCAGGAAGAATGACCGGCCACCGGCCTTGATCTTGTTGGACGGGACGCCTGGCGAGGCATAGGAGTTGCCGATGGCATGGTTTTGCTTGAGGTGATTGCTCCAATTCATGCTTTCCATCGAATGCTGGGGCAGGTTCTGCAACTGGGCCAGCGAGTTGAGCGGTGCCTGCGGAATTTCCCGGTCGGCAATGAAGCGCTGCCCGGCGGGCGTGTAGCTCGGCCCCATGTGGGGAATGGTGGGGAAAAGACCTTGCACGGTGGTGCGCTGGTCGAAGGTCACGGTGTAGGGATGGCTGAAAAACGGAGTCTTGGGATCTGCTCCCTGGCTGGCCGAATGACACGCGGCGTAAGTCTGTGCCGGGATGTTGTGCAGCCATGTCTTGTTCGGGAGCTGGAGTTCATCCAGCGGCTTGAGCCGAACCTCGACAAGGCAGAAAGGGGTGGGCGCATCCACCAGATCACGGAGCGATTTGGCGGGGAAATTCTCTTTGGATAGATAGTTGGAAGGCCAGCTTGCGTCTTCGAAGCGCCATGCATAGCTGGTGGCCCAGTACTGCTGATTGGTTCTCGCGTCATGCCCTACGTGGTCACCGCGCGGTTCGGAGCGCACCTCGAAGGTCGATTGCCACCCGTAACCTTTCAATTCATTGCTGAAGCTATCCCATGTTCCCAACTTTGTTTCGACCGCAATGATGTCGGTCTCCAAAGCACCGGTGATTGTCCCCACGTCTCTTGTGTGGCCGGTATTGGCCACCGAGTAAAACGTGGAGGGGTCGGTGTTTTCAGCCATGTTGGCGGCGGGATGGTTGTGACCCGTTCCCGTGAACGAACTGGTCTTGTGATTGAAAATTTTCATCTCTCCCGCCTTGAGGATGATCGGTTCGTTGGGGCTACCGTAGGGTTGTCCGAAGCGCATACACAAGGTGCCCCCCTTCAGCGAAGCCGCATAATCCCAGTTGAAATCGGGAATCAATGTGGAAGCACCATTTTTATAGATCTTATGGGAAAGCGGAAGGTTGTGGATCCAGATATTGTAGCCGTTGATCCTCATGTCCACGTTGTAGGGATTCCATAGGGTGACCACGGGATAACTGTACACCTTGAGTTCGTAGTCCTTCTCCCCGGTCTTTTTCACGCCGTAGGAAACCAGGTTTTGCATGCGGACGATGACCGGGGTGATGGACGTCACGCCGTTGTTCCACTCGGGGTTGGTCACCGGATCAATCGGTGCGGGGTTGCCCACGGGATTGCTGTCGGTCGCGGTGACCCTGGGTCGGTTGCTCACGTAGCTGACCTGCCGGTGCATGTGGTAGTAGTGATGCAGGGTTTTCCAAGCCAGCACGTCGTATTCCGCCAGCGGGCTGAGGGCGATCCTGCCGTTGGGGCCGAGCGGGCCTTGCTGCCAGTTTAAATTTTTCCAGTCCCGGAGCCAATTGATGTCCGTGCGTTCGAGGTAGAGGCTGAGATCCTTGCGCAGCGATCCGGCGGTGACACTGGCCAGGACGCTTTGCGCGTAGGGCGTGATGTCGTGAAACAATTCCCCGGGATCGGCACCTGCGGGGGCGGTGAGGGAAATCGTTTCGCGGGTGATGGATTTGTCGCTGGTGGTGGAATTGGAGTCGAACGTTTCGAAGCCCGCCAGTGCCTTGATGCCGTGGGCGCCCGGGGAACCGAACCCCGCGAGCAGCTCGGCGGTCGCGGGACTGGCCTCCCTCGCCAGGAGATCTCGGCGGTTGATCTGCGCCTTGGTGTTTTCATCGCCCACCCACCATGCGTAGGAGCCGCCCTTGACCGGAACCTTGCCCGCCCTGACTTGTTGGCCGGGGTTTTTCGATCCATGGAGATCCGTGGGATTCACCAAGGCGCCGTCCTTCGCGAAGTTGAGTTGCTCGACATCCTCCGGCTTCGCGTTGGAAACGAGCCAGCGGCGGAAGTTCGGTTTGTCCCGGCTGTAGTCTGGCGGGCTGGAGTTGTAGCTGTCCAGCGATTCGTTGGCCGCGTCGCGGGCGTTCCAGACTCCGGTGAGATGGGCGTGGGCAACGCCATCCACGGCGGTGCTTTCGGGATCGGCATCGAGCAGGGCGGATGGCGCGGTGATCCGCTGGTCCGGTCCAATCTGTTTCTGAAGCTCGCCGATCGCCAGCATCATGGCCATGCGGGCGTTGGCGCGCGCCTCGGACTGCGCCTGTGCGCCGCTTGAAGCACGCAGGGAGACAGCGGAAAGGGATAACAGCCCCACGGCGAGAATGGAAAGCAACACCATCAGGGCCAGCGTCACCACAAGGGCGAAGCCGCCGTGGACTGCGTGCAGCCTGCTGCCGCTTTGGCCGGGACAGCCTGCTGTCAGGCCGGTGCTTGAGGGAACTGTCATGTGAAAGTGGGAAATGCCGGAGGTTCTGCGGGGCTGGGGTTGTCGGGATCGCAGCAGGCTGCGTATCCCAAAGCGGCAGCAGGCTGCACGCAGTCCAAGGGACTCCCCCCAAAAAACAGCGGCACACGGGAGAAATTCATGAACTCCGTGTGCCGCTTTTTTCGTGGGAAGAGTTCCCACGAAAACTGAAATGCGCTATTGAATGAAGTGCTTTGGATCAGGTGATTTTGAAAGGGAGCAGGAGATTACCGGCTCCCGATCAAGAAACCACGCATCCGGAATTACCGACGGCGGCGCAGGAGTGCGAGAAGGCCGAGACCACCCAGAAGAGCGGTCGAAGGCTCGGGGACGACTTCAAGTTGCGCACCGTTGAACGTGGAATAATTTCCTGAAGTGGCTGCCGTCCATGTGCCGGTGATGTTACCAGAACCGTCGGCAACGAGGCCGGCGATTTTCACGTAGTTGTCGTTTAAGGTGTAAGTGGTCTCAACGGACACGGTATTGGTTGCGGTAAACGAGCCGGTGCCGAAGTCGAATGTCGCGCCTTCATTAGTGACATACCCTCCTGAGTAAAGGTATAGATCAACGATCGTGCCTGCTCCGAGTCCTGAAAAGGTAACTGTTGCGGAAGAGACAGCTGGCCTGAGGCCAAACGAGCTTTTAAAGACGTCGGGGCCCTGGGTGTTGTCAATGCCGTGAGTCGTGACTCCAGTACCAAAGGTCAGGCTGACACCGGAGGCGGCACCCGTGATCGTGGTCAAGCCGCTGTAGGTACCAGCAGCCGATGTTTCCCAGCCACTTGGTGCGACAATCTGGTTCCAGGTGTCACCAAGACCACCGATTACGGCCGCGCCGGACGGAGTAACGATGGTTTTAACACCCTCTGGGGAGGCCAAATTGATGCTGATGATGTCGCCGAAGACGAGTGCTGCTTGTGACATTGCGGCGGAGCCGAGTAGCGACGCGCAGGCCAAAGCGGCCAGGGGAGTGATTTTGAGTTTCATGGTCGGTATTTGTTTGTGTTTTGTTTTATCAAGAGACTCCTCGTAGCTGGGCATCAGAAGTCGGTTCACAGGGAGAAACGTGATCCAGCCCGCAAACCCGAAGCGGGAAACGGAAATAGTTTCCCTTTTTTCAGGGCTGCCGATTTTTGCCGGGCCTTGGACTGCGTGCAGCCTGCTGCCGCTTTCGCCGAGACAGCCTGCTGTCAGGCGGGGGCAGCCAGGCGCTCCGTATCCCGTAGAGCAGGAACCTGCGGCTTTCCGGATCATCCTGCACGTAGTTTTCCAAGCCACGGAGATCTTCCGGCCTCACCCGGTTGCTATTGAGGACTCTCAATCCTTGGATCGAATGAAATCCTGCATCTGAAATCCGAACACTGCGCCGTGGCAGCCGAAAGAGAAGACACACGCACTGGGGTTTCGAATCGTCGCGGCACAGAAGAAAGGACGCTTACCGGCCGATCATGGCTTCCGCCTCCTCCTGAAGAATCTGGGCGGTGCCCCAACCCACCCATACAATGATATCGTCGGCCAATTTATCGGGGGGGGACGCAATCATTGCCCGGGTTGACTCGGAGGCATCGGCCAGGAGCGTGCGACCAAGCTCCGCATCACCCATACCGAACCGGGCCATCGCCATAAGGCAACGGACGCAAACCACACGATGCTCATCCCCGGAGTCCTGTTGCAGTGACAACTCGGCGAAGCGCAGGACTTGTTCATGGTCTCCGAGGCGGTGATACCACAGAGCCAAAGAGAAAAACGCCCAGGATCTCGTTTTATCTGCAGTTCCTTGCTCGCCTTCCGAACCGGCAGCATCTTCAAGAAATGCGGCTGTTCTGGCAATCTTCGCCATCGTTTCAGCCGTGGCCGGGCGTAGCGTGCACGTTTTGATGATTTGTTCTGCAACGATTATGCTTTGTGTGGTGCCATAGCGTTCAATCCCGATCTGGCGCACCTGTTCATAGCGTGACCAGTCCCCCGCCTTGCATGTCGCGACGGCAGCGGGCAGCAGATCGAAGGAAATCTGGTAGATATCCGAGCGATCCACTGCGGAGATCGATGCCGCCAGCGCGGTGAAACGTTCGGCGGCTTGCTGGATACGGCCGGCCTTGCGGTGCCACTCACCCACCTCGCGATAAGCATCGGCGGCCTCCAGCGACGAAGGGATCATATCGGATGGGATGGACGCCAACAATTCATCGGCCTGTTCGATCTGGCCATAGGAAAGCTTCACGGCGGCTTGGGCGCAGGCTTCCCTGGCCTCCGCCTGTCCGCGTAATTTCGTTTCCTCCGTGCGAGCCGCTTCCGCTTCGCTCCGCAAACGCGTCTGTTCCTCGCGGGCTTGCTTCTCCCGCATGAACAGCCAGGTGGATGTCCCGAATCCCGCGATCAACGTGGCCATCACCATCGAGCCTGCCGCAAAAACCACCTTGTTGCGGCGCACCAACCGTCTCAGGCGATACAGGCGGCTGGAAGGGCGGGCCATGACCGGCTCGTCGTGCAGATATCGCCACAAGTCGGCTGCCAGCGCATCGGCGGAGCCATAACGCCGCTGGCGGTCTTTTTCCATGGCCATCATCACGATCCGGTCAAGATCGCCACGCAGCAGCGGCGGGAGTTTTTGCGGATCACAAGAGCGTAAGGCGGCGACTTCGCGCGATTTCTCCGGATTCAATGCCTCGACGGCTGCGGAAGGATCGCGCGGATCTTCCTCACGGAGAATGCGGCGGATTTCCGTCACATCGGAGT
>JBJONG010000027.1:0-48955 GCA_046051965.1 Verrucomicrobiota bacterium | reverse complement strand
CTGGCTGTAGTTCTTGAGTAGCTCGTCGAGGAGAGCGTCGGTAATGGGCTGTTTCATTTGGATGTGCTGGTTCTGTTGATGGGGCACATCGACGGAAAGCACTTACACAAAATTTATGACACCCCCCACCGCCACGTCGAATGGAATTCCGCTTGAGCCACTTTCCGGCCCGTTCGAGTCCATCCAGGTTCCCATCGAAACCGCCGTCGATGACGGATGGTCATTCAAGCTGAAGGCTTCGCCGCTCGATACTGTGCCCTCCACCGACCCGGCCAAGCGCCTACCGACCGGGCACTCCTCAAGCGGCAAGGCGGCAGTCCATGTGACTGGCGGACACAATTGGGTCAAACTCGATGATGAGACGTTCCGTTGGCGTCAATACAACCGGGGCATGCGCGGCCATGGCTGGGTTGTCGCCTCACACCCCGGCGACGCGGAATACGCGCGTGCATGCAATCCGCTGTTCATCTGGCTGCCGCACGAAGGCAGGAAGGGCACGCCGCAGTCCCTCACCTTTCCGGAGATCGAAGACGTCCGGGTGGGAACCCCGGAGATCGAACTGAGGGCGACATCCGATGTCCCCGGACAGGTGGTGGAATACTACGTCGTCTCCGGGCCGGCGGAAATCACCGGGACGGATCCGAAATTCACCGGGAGCAAGCTTCGGTTCACTCCCATCCCGCCGGGCGCCAGCTATCCTGTGAAAGTGATCGTGGCCGCCTACCAAAAGGGCCGTATGAAGGAGCCTCTGGTGCAAACCGCGCCCGAGGTCGTCCGGGAGTTTCACATCACGAAAGAAAACCACTGATCGAACATGCCAAGCTTTCCAACACTTTCATGCCCCACGGCAGCGATCCTCGCCTTGCTGGGTGTTTTTTCCGCCACCTGTGGCGCCGAGCCCCCGCGACAGGCATTCGACAAGGTTCAGGTCAAGCCGGTCACGCAGCGGCCCTGCCTGCTGATGGATGGGTCGGAAATCGCGGAGGTGAAGCGACGTTTTGAGGCGCTGCCCGGGCGTCCTCCGGCGGAACCGAGGAAAATGGACAACGCCCTCTACGGGCTTTTATATGGCGACGAGGTTTACAGGAAAAAAGTTTCCGCCGAGTTCATGCAGGTGGCACGCGACAAATTTGGGGCAAAAAAGCCCGGCACTGACCGCAACAACAACTACCGCCGCTATAATGAGGCGCTTTACCGCTACGACATCATCGCGTCGTTCGGGTTTCTGACCGAGGCCGAGAAGAACGAGTTCCGTGACATGATGGTGGCCGGAGCCTACTATTTCACAGGAGAGGATCCCGCTAGATTCCCGTCGAAAGCCACGCCCCACCTCAACGGCACCGAGAACCCCGAGGGGAACTCGACCAGCAACCGGTGGACGGACCAGTTCATGGTGGCGGCGCTGGTGGGAATGAACTTCCCTGAACTTCCGCAGTCGAACGCGTGGGTGAAGTATGCCGCCGAGCAGACCCAATATCAGTTGGAGAACGGTGTGTGGGACGGAGCCTGGAACGAAGTGCCCCGCTACCACAACTGGACGATGATGCTCTACAGCGGTTTTTTCCAGGTGATGCAAAGGCGCGCGGGCATCGATTTCTATCAGCATCCCAACGTCAAGGCGATGCTCGACTGGTATGTCCGGTACTCGTCGCCGATGGTCCGCTTCCCCGGGACGACGGCGAAGAATCCCGCCGGCGAGCCGACCCTGCCGGTTTGGGGTGATTCGAACTACGGCCCGTATTTCCAGGTGCCGGCAATGTTCGCTCCGCATTACGCGACCAGCGATCCCGCGCTTTCCAAGCGGCTCATGTGGATGTGGCGGCGTGCGGGCAGCCCGTTCCAGCACGGCTGGCATTTCGACCTGATCTTCCCCATGTTGGCCGATCCCGCCCTGCCGGACGCCCCGCAGACGCTCGGCAGCGAATTCGGGAATCGCTTCGGCTACGTGCTCATGCGCTCCGGCTTCGACACGCCGGACGAGACGGTGCTTTACATGCGCGGCGGACAGCGCGGCGTCCTGCATCCGAGGTCGGATCTCGGGTCGATCGACCTCTTCAGCCACGGGATTCCGCTTGCGCTGGGTTCCCAGTCCGGTCCCTACGGGGAAGGCATCGAGTGGAACCGCTCGCAGCAGTCGAACAACGTGGTCGTCTTCGGCGGGAAATCGCGCGACCGTCGCGAGGGCAGCGGAAAGATCGACGCATGGTTCACCAGCGCCCAGGTGGACTACGCCGTTGCCGACTGTTCGCGCCCGGAGGGCAGGTTTGTCAAACAGGAGGATTCCTTCCGCTGGCGCCGCCACCTGCTGCTCGTCAAGAACCCCGACTACCTCGTGGTCTGGGACGAGATCGCATCACCGATGGCGTCCGAGTTTTTCCTCCATACCACCGCCGAGAAATTCCTCTGGAAAAACAATCTGATCACCTCGCAAACCGCCTACAACGCCGACCTCGACATCCATGTCCTGTCGCCGTCCGGGCCGCTCGTGCCGAACGAAATGGAGGGGCGGTTCGGCTCCGCGATGGAAGATCCCAAACAACCTGGAAAGTTCGACGGCAAGAGCGATCCCTATCCATTCAACAAGCTGAAATACTTCAGCCTCCCGGCCAAGCCGGAAGAGGATTTCCTCACGGTTCTGCACCCGCGCAAGCCGGATGCGGCACCGCTCACCACGGAGCTGGTTTGGTCGGGCGAGTCGAAGGCCACCTTGAAAATCACCCATGGTGGTAAAACAGACACCGTCACGCTCGGCGTTGATGGTGCCTCCTTTCAGCGTGGAGATTCTCCGGCGGTATCCCTCCCGATGGAGATCCAAAAATAAACGCATCTATCGGTCTGATGAATCGCTTCCGTCAATCGAGGCTTAAGGCTTAAAGTCATTATGAAATGCGGTTGCCCTCTTGAAAGATCTCCCCGCAGATGACTTCGAGGATGAGGTTTTGGCCGGGCAATATGTGCAGCGTGCCGGCAAGGACGCCATGAAGGGAAGACCCAGCCCGGCAACCACATCCCTGTCGAGGATTCCTCCGGCTACGAAGCTTGCGCGCCCGGATATAAAATCGGAATGGGCTATCTCGGTGAGAGCGTGGGGGAGGTCGAAAAGAAGGCGGCGGAATTTAAAAAAAGCTGTCGCCGGGCACTTATGTCAGGAAGACGGAAATTTTCATGAACCGAAATCGTTAGGTGCTGCCGCACCGTTGTTCACTGCCTGGGCAAGGAACGTTCTTTCTCAATGGCGGATGGATCCGCCATCTCTTATCCGCCAATCTCGGTGCGGCCGGTGAGTTGGGCGCCTTCTTCCATGGAGAAAACCTTGGATTTGATGTCGCCGTTGATCTTGGATTTGTCCTTCAGCTCGCAGCGCTGGGAGGTGATCTTGCCCTCGACGTTGCCGTAAACTTTCACTTCGCCGGCGGTCACATCGCCCTTGATCTTGGCATTTTCGCCGATGGTCACCTTGCCTTTGTCAGAAGTGATCTCCCCCTCGATCTTGCCGTCGATAATCATATCGTTGGAGAAACGGATGGAACCGATGATCTCGATTCCGGTGGAAAGGACGTTGGTAGCGTTTGCCATGGCGAGGAAACGTAAGCAGAGCCGGGTGTGTCTTGCAACCTGAAAGAATCCGCTCATTTGGCAGTTTTTGCGCTGTCTGCCGGAAAGTTTTTCGCTAGAACGGGTGGAACCTGAACGTTCAATAGCCATGCCCAGAGTCCTCATCACCGTCCCGGAAAAAAACGCACAACCTTACCGGTTCAGCCTCGATCGCAAATCCGTCAGTCTCGGACGAGGCAGCGACAATGACATCGTGATCGATTCCGGTTCGGTTTCCGTCAAGCACGCGGAGATGCGTAGGGTGGAGGGTGGGTACGAACTTGCCGACCTCGGCTCGACGAATGGCATCAAGCACCGCGGTGTCAGGCATGATCGGATTCCGCTCGTCAGCGGGATTTCCGTCAGGTTGGGGGATGTGGCCTTCGATTTTACCCTGACGGATGAGGAGATGGAGGTCATCGCCCGTGAGAAGCCTCCCGGCGAGGCGCTTGGCACTGTGGATGATGTATCGGAAATGCTTGAGGAGGAGGCTCCCCAGCCGAAACCTAAGCCGAAAGCGAAACAGAGACCCGCGCCGAAATCGGCTCCCCAGTCATCGGGCGTCGGCATCGGAATGGTGATCCTTTTTCTCCTGTTGGCCGCCGCTGCTTTCGCAACCGGGCTATCGATCCGGCACCAGAAGGACACCGGAGAGACGTTGATCAAGGCGATCGTCAACAAAGCCGATCGGGTCGAGAAAGCTGCTCCGCCGGAGAAGTGAGAGTTCTCAGACGTTGAAGCGGAACTCGATCACGTCGCCGTCTTTCACGACGTATTCCTTGCCTTCGATGCGGAGCTTGCCCGCTTCTTTGGCGGCGTGCTTGGTGCCGAGCGCGACGAGATCGTCGTAGTGGACGACTTCCGCCGCGATGAAGCCGCGCTCGAAATCGGTGTGGATCACGCCCGCTGCGGCGGGCGCCTTGTCGCCTTGGGTGATCGTCCAAGCGCGGGTTTCCTGAACGCCTGTGGTGAGGTAGGTGCGCAGGCCGAGGAGATGATAGACACCGCGGATCAGCCCGGACACGCCGGAGTCCTTCACGCCCATGTCGGCAAGGAATTCGGCGGCTTCCTCGGGGGCGAGGTCGGATAGCTCCTCCTCGATGCGCGCGGAGATCACCACCGCCTCGGCACCCGAGTGTTCGGCCGCGAATTTCCGCACCGCCGCCACCTGCGGGTGGGAATCCGGGTTTTCCGTTGCGCCCGCCAGTTCGTCTTCGCCGACGTTGCAGGCGTAGATCGTCTTTTTCGAGGAGAGCAGGAAAAAACCTTTCACGACCTCGGCGTCGTCGGCGGAGAAATCGATGGTCAGCGCCGGTTTGCCCTGATCGAGGTGGGGCATGATGATGTCGATGAGCTCGACCTCTTTCTTCGATTCCTTGTCGCCGCCCTTCGCTTTCTTCTCGCGGGAGGAGCGGCGTTTTTCCAAGGCGGCCATGTCGGCGAGGATGAGTTCGGAGTTGATGATCTCGATGTCGCGGATCGGATCCACGGAGCCTAGCTCGTGGATGATGTCGTCGTTTTCGAAACAGCGCACCACCTGCACGATGGCGTCGGTCTCGCGGATGTTGGCGAGGAACTTGTTGCCCAAGCCCGCCCCTTCCGAAGCGCCCGCGACAAGGCCGGCGATATCGACGAACTCGATGGCGGTCGGGACGAGTTTCTGCGAGCCGGAGATTTTCGAGAGCACCGCAAGGCGCTCGTCGGGAACCATCACGATGCCGACGTTCGGGTCGATGGTGCAGAAGGGATAGTTCGCCGCCTCCGCCTTGCGGGTGCGGGTTACGGCATTGAAAAGTGTCGATTTTCCGACGTTGGGCAGACCTACGATTCCGGCTTTGAGCATGGCGGGCGGAGGTTGGGCGGGGCGCTTGCCTTCGGCGAGAGAAAAATGGGGCTGATGCCGCGCACGACCGCTTCGAGGCAAGCCGCAGGGTGGGGGTTCACCCCATTGTTTCACACGGCGGGGCGCATAGGTTCAAATATCATGAAACACAAAAACATAGAGCCGCCACCGGATGAAGTCTCACGCGGACCGGCCTCAGGGATTTTCAGATCTGGCAAGGTCGCGGCTTATGCGGTCGTCCTCGGCCTGTGCGGGGTCAATGCATACGGTCAGGATCCGGCAACCGATGACGAAGGCGCGCAAGTCCTCACCCGCGGCCCCGTGCATGAGGCCTTCGCCGGGATCGTGAGCTACAATCCCGAGCCGGGCGTCATCGTGGCGAAAGCTCCTCCGGAAATGATCGAGGAACTGCCGCCGGAAAGCAGGCCGGCGGGGGACAACGTGGGTTGGATTCCCGGATACTGGGGCTGGGACGATGAGCGGACCGACTATCTCTGGATCAGCGGGACATGGCGCGATCTGCCGCCCGGACGCCAGTGGATCACCGGTTACTGGGGTTCGAGCGGGCAGGGCTACCAGTGGACGTCCGGCTACTGGGCGGACGCGTCGCTTCAGGAAACAACCTATCTGCCGAGACCTCCGGTGACCGTGGAGGTCGGGCCTAACATCGAGGCACCTTCGCAGGATCACTCATGGACACCCGGCTCGTGGATGTGGAGCCAGGAGCGCTACGCATGGAGGCCTGGCTACTGGGCGGAGGGGCGCGCGGATTGGGATTGGATTCCGGCGCAATATGTCTGGACTCCGCGCGGATATGTTTTCGTGGACGGGTATTGGGATCACAGCTTCGACCGCAGGGGTGTGCTCTACGCGCCTGTATATTTCAGGTCGGGTTATCAGTCCCGTCCGGGCTACTCTTACTCGCCGTCCATCGCCATCGGGCTGGTGGCGATGATGGAGCATCTTTTCCTGAGGCCGAACTACCGCCACTATTACTTCGGCGACTACTACGACCGCAGATACCGGGACAACGGATACTACGCCCCCTACGCCTACCAATCGGGCCGCCACGGCTATGATCCGGTTTATTCCTACCGCCGTTGGACGCACAGGCAGGATCGTGATTGGGAGCGCAACTATCGGGAGTCCTACGATTACCGCCGCGACCATCTGGATGCGAGACCACCGCGCACCTTTGCCGAGCAAAAGAGGCTCAAGCTGGACACGGCGGACGCAAGGCAAAGGCAGCGCCTGATTGCGGCACCCTTCGACGAAATGGCGAAACGCGGTGGCCGCCCGATGCGGGTCGAGAAGGTCAGTGCGAAAGAGCGTGAGAAACTCGTGGACATGGGGCGTGAAGTCCGCAAATCAGGGGATCAGAGAAGAGCGATTGAGACAAGGGATGCGAAATCCGACGGGGGAAAAGAAGACCGGGAGATCAAGCCGACAAAGATCAAGCATCCGGCATCTCCCATCGTCGGGAAACCCTCGGATCGGTCTCCCGAAAAGCAGGCTCCGCCGAAACCTGGGCGGCCACCTGTCGCCGAGCCGAAAAAGGAAATGCCCGACCGCGATCCGGCTCCTGACAAGACACGTCCCGAACCCAAAAAAGATCAGCCCGCACCGCGCCCCGAGGCCGAGCCCAAGCCCAGGAAAGTGGAAACGCAACCCGGTCGCCGCGAGGAAAAGCCGCCCCGTCAGGAACCAGCGCCAAAAGCCAAGGAGCCAAAACGCGAGACACGCGAGGAAATCGTCCGGCCCGAGAGGAAAGCTCCTGTGAAGGAGAGGGAGCAACCGAAACCGAAGGAGACGGGCAAGCCTGAGCGGGATACGGCAAAGCCGCCCTCCGTCAAGCAACCCGCACCGGAAAAGAAAGCCCCCGAGCCATCCGAAGAGAAACCCCAGAAGAAGGAGCGCAAGTAAACATCGCCAGCCCCGGAATTACGCGGCTTTAAGACAGGCATTCTCAGCCGGAGCGGATCCGGCGAGAATGCCTTTCGCGTGCCGGGATACTGCGCGGTGGTTCTTACCGCCCGCCCTCGCGCATCTCCCACGATCCCGAGCGATCCAGCTCAAGGATGCGGTCGTGGTATTGCATCAGGGTGGTGCGGTGGCCGACGCTGATGAAGCTGATGCCGGATTCGCGGAGTTTCAGGTAAAGCTCCTCCTGGTTGGTCTCGTCGAGCGCGCTGGTGGCCTCATCGAGGAACGTGAACTGCGGCCGCCGCAGGAACAGTCTTGCGAAGGCGATGCGCTGCTGTTCGCCGAGGGAAAGCACGTTGCCCCAGTCCACGACGGCATCGAGGTCGCCGTCCACCCGGGCGAAGACGTCGGAGAGGTTGGTGTCGGCCACGGTTTTCCGGATGGCCTCATCTTCCGCACCGCGATCCGGGTAGGGATAGAGCAACTGGTCGCGCAGGCTGCCCTCCACCATGTAGGGGCGTTGCGGGAGAAACATCAGGTGGGCGAAGGCGGGTCGCTCCAGCGTGCCCCCGCCGCCGGGCCACAGGCCGGCGATGGTGCGGAGAACCGAGCTCTTGCCGGTGCCGCTCGCGCCCATGATCAGGAGGCTCTGGTGGTTTCGCAGTTCGAAGGTCAGCTCTTTCACCAGCACTTTCGCGATGCCGGGTGTGATGATGGTGAGCTTGTCGAGTTTCACCGAGCGGCTGTTTTCCTCCGGCGGCTTTTCGGCCTCCAGGGCGATCCGTTTTTCCTCCGCGTCCTGTTCGTCGAGCTCGTCCCACAGGCTTCCGAGCCGCTGGATGCCGGCGAGATAGGTGCTCAGTCCGCCGAACTGGGTGATGATTAACGAGACGGCGGCCAGCACCGCCGCGAAGGCTCCCGCCGCCTGGGTGACCACGCCGAACTCCACCTTTCCCGCCATGAACATCGGCGCCACCACAAGGATGGGCAGGATGAGGGCGAGGTAGTTGTAGCTGTTCGTGAAAAAGCCGAGGTTGCGGTTGCGCGTGATGATCAGCCCCATGTTGGCCATGGCGGCGGAGAGGTGCTTGACCAGATCGAGGTGCTCGCGTTTTTCCCCCCGGTAGAACGCGATCGACTCCGCGTTGTCCCGCACCCGGACGAGGCCGTAGCGGAAATCCGCCTCCTTGCCGTATTGCTGGTAGTGCAGGCGCACCAGCTTGCGGCCGATCAGGACGCTGATCGCCGTTCCGGCCACGGCGTAGGTGACGAGGATGGCGACGAGCGTCCCGGAGATCATCCACAGCACGCCGATGAAGGCCAGCAGGGTGACCAACGAGTTGAGAGCGATGAGCAGGAAGGACAGCGAGCTGACCGTGAAGTTCCGGATGTCCTCGCTGATCCGCTGGTCGGGGTTGTCCACGCTCTGCGAGCTGCGGAGGCGGTAGTAGGCGCGGTTGTTGAAATAGCGTTTCACCATGTGCTGCGCCATCCATTCCCGCCACAGCAGCGCGAGCCTTTCCTCGATCCACCGGTAGTAAACGCCGATGGGAACCGCGAGCGCGAAGGTGCCGAGATACCAGCCCAGCGCGATCCAATACGCGGCGGTATCCTTGCGGGCGATGGCCGTCATGAAATCCCGCCCGGCATAGCTCATCAGCACCTGCACGCCGCCGACGGCCAGCGCCATCACCAGCAAGCCGATCAGGTAACCGCGCGCCTTGCGCTTCCGCTCCGAGGCGAAGAGGGCTTTCGCAATCACCCAAAACTGGCGGCAGGTGGTCTTGAAATCCTGCCGGTGCTCCGCCGCGAGATCCGATGTCGAAAGCGATTGTTCAGGATCTCCCATGCCATCCGGGACGATGGCTTCCGTCCCGACCCATAGCGAGATGAATCGGAGGGTGATTTTGTCGGTGGATTTCCAGCGGAAGCGTCCCCAAGGGGAACAACGGTGATAGCGAAGGGTGAATCCCACAAAGGATTCACCCTGGTAAAACGTCGCCAACCATTCACACGCCCCAACGTGGGCGCACGGAACCGGGATTCCCGCCGCTTGATGATGCCAAACTCCGTGCGCCCCCTTGGGGCGCTGATGATATTCCGGTTCGGATTCCAAGGTGCCTCGGGGCACCCTTCGCTATCACCGCGAGCCCCTTTGGGGCGGAAGACTCCCAGAATTTCCAACGGACAAAATCACACCCGGATGAATCGGATGGTGGTTTTGTCCGGTCAGGAGATCCGGATACTCACTCGCGGGAGCGGAGCTTGCGCAGGAGATCCATGATTCCCGCGCTTTTCAAATCCGGATCCACATAGGCGTGCAGGACGTGGAAGAGGAAATAATTGAAGCGGCAAGACGACCAGATGCAGATCATCAGGAGGGCGGCTTCCTGCCAGG
Source organism: Verrucomicrobiota bacterium (assembly GCA_046051965.1). Taxonomy (GTDB): domain Bacteria; phylum Verrucomicrobiota; class Verrucomicrobiia; order Verrucomicrobiales; family Akkermansiaceae; genus Luteolibacter. The sequence continues at coordinate 39,197 of JBJONG010000027.1, read as the reverse complement.
TCGGCAGCCGGGCGAGCAACTGGAGCGCGCCGGATAAGATCGCGAGAAAGGCGAAGAGGATGCCTTTGGCGATGATCCAGCGCTTGTCGGTGAGGTCGGGGCCCATGGGGTGTTAGGATGTTGTTGATTTGGCTTTCTCAGAGCTTCGATAGCGCTTCCGATACCTCGCGTTTCACGCTTTCCCAAGTGGCTCCTTTGAGCGGTATGGGATCCGGATCCGGCTCGGCATCCTCGAACCATGCGAGGCTGCGAATTACTGCGAAGGGATCGGAGGAAAGGTATTTCGTGGAGAAATGGGAAAGCAGTGTGGCGAGGTCGAATCGTGTCAGCAGCTCCGCCACGTCGTAAAAATCTTTTTTCGATCCACGGTTGGAGACGGCGTTGAGCTTCATTGCGGCCACATCCTCCAGCGAAAGCATCGCGATGCCATCGATGACCTCCACGGGCGCGATCAGCGGATAAGCGTGGCGGAGGAAATCGAGTTTCACGCCGGAGGCGACCGTGGTCAGGGAGTTGCGTGCGCTGGCGATGATCTCCGGTTTCAGGTCGGACAGTGAGGCGGCGATCCCATCGGGTTGGAACGGATCCGGGGTGAAGAAATCGAGATCCACGGAGATACGGTGCCCGAAACGCAGGGCCAGCGAAGTGCCGCCCCCGAGCGCGAAACCGGACAGCGCCGGGTGCGGAGCGAGATCCAGCAGCAGGCGTTTTACGGCTGGTGGAATGGCGTCGTGGTGAAGCATCGGAAGGATTCTTTCGGGAGGCCGAACCAAGCGCAGCAGAAGGCGAGGGGTTTTGGCTGGAGGGAGCGGAGGCCGGTGGCGAGTTCGGCAAGGCGCGGCTTGCCGTAGTGGGCGACGAGGATCTGCCAATCGCGCCAGCGCCCGTATTCGAGAACCCGGCGCGTCAGCCACGCGGCGTGCGTTTCCGGATCGACGGCGGAACGCTCGACATCCCAAAAGAGGTGCTCGGAAAGATCCAACATCGGGCGGAGTCTAAGCAATGTAGAGCAGGGTATCCACCCCGAAATGCGCTACTTCTGCCTCGCGACGGCCTTGAGGCGCAGGGCGTTGAGGGCGATGAAGCCGGTGGCGTCGTCCTGGTTGTAGGCCTGTTCCTGGCCGCCTTCCATGGTGGCGATGGCTTCGGAATACATGCTGTGCGGGCTGCGGCGGCCGGCTTGCATGACGTTGCCCTTGTAGAGCTTCATGCGGACTTCGCCGGAGACTTTTTTCTGCGTCTCGGTGACGAGGGCTTGGATGGCCTCGCGCTCGGGGGCGAACCAGAAGCCGTTGTAAACGAGCTGTGCGTATTTCGGGATGAGCGAGTCGCGGATGTGCATCGCCTCGCGGTCCACGACGAGCGTTTCCAGGTCGCGGTGGGCGGCGAGGAGGATGGTGCCGCCGGGGGTTTCGTAGATGCCGCGCGATTTCATGCCGACAAAGCGGTTCTCGACGATGTCCACGCGGCCGATGCCGTTGCGTCCGCCGAGGAGGTTGAGCACGCGCATCACGCCGTAGGGGGAAAGGAGCGCGTAGCCGTCCTGCTGGCCGGTGGGCTTCACGTCGCCGAGTTCGGAAAGGAGGGCGTCGAGGTTCTGATGTTTCAGTCCGATGGCGTTGCCTTTTTCGAAAAGGATCTCGATGTATTCCGCCTTGTCGGGCGCGTCCTCGGGGGAAACGGAGAGGACATACATGTCGGTGTCCGCCGGGGTGGTGGCGTCATACCACGGGTCTTCCATGGCACCGGCCTCGAAGGAGATGTGGAGGAGGTTGCGATCCATCGAGTAGGGCTTTTTCATGGAGGCCTTGATCGGGATGTTGTTCGCCTCGGCGAAGGCGATCATCTCGGCGCGGCCGGGGAATTGCTTGCGGAACTCCGCATCGCGCCACGGGGCGATGCACCGGATATTCGGCGCTAGGGCGGCGGCGGAGAGTTCGAAGCGCACCTGGTCGTTGCCTTTGCCGGTCGCTCCGTGGGCGATGGCATCGGCCCCTTCGGCGAGGGCGATCTTGATCATGTCCGCGGTGATGCAGGGGCGGGCGATGGAGGTGCCGAGCAGGTAGCGGCCTTCGTAGATCGCACCGGCCTGGATCATGGGGAAAATGTAGTTCGCCGCGAAGTCTTCCTTGAGGTCGCCGATGAAGCATTTCGATGCGCCGGTGGAGAGGGCTTTCGCCTCCAGGCCGTCGAGTTCGTCGCCCTGGCCGACATCGGCGCAATACGCGATGATCTCCGCGTTGTATTTTTCCTTGAGCCAGAGGAGGAGGACGGAGGTATCAAGGCCTCCCGAGTATGCGACGACGATTTTCATAAACTTTGGATTCTAAACTTTAAACCCCAAGGAAGAGGGGGTTGCGGGGCGGAGACTAGATAAGGGTGCGGGCGAGGGAAGCGGAAACTCTTTCGTGGGCGCGAAAAAGCCGGGTGTTCCGTCATGGAAACCCGGCATGGGGAGTGATGAGGTGGCTAAGCTTAAGCCTCGGAGGATTCCTCGGGAGTGGCCACTTCTCGCGCCACTTTCTTAGCGGGAGCCTTCTTCGCCGCCACCTTCTTGGCAGCAACCTTTTTCGCCGCGACTTTCTTGGCTGCGGGCCTGGCTTCCGCATCGTCATCGGTCTTTGGCGTGAGCTTTTTCACTTTCGCCTTGGGGAGGAGCCCGCCGAGCTTCTCTTGTTCCTTTTTGCGCTTCAGGTAATCCACCCGGCGGCGGCGTTTGATGATTTTGTTTGATTGCTGTCCCATGGTTGCTGGACAGTGGCTAGGGCACCGCAGCGGGCGTATCAAGCCGAATCTTCAATTCCTTCCCAAGACTCCTGTGATCGCAACCGAGGCCATCCTGATCCGAACTACCCGACTTACGGATACCAGCCTGATCGTTCACTGGTTCACGGAGACCGACGGCTTGCTAAAGACGGTGGCGAAGGGTGCGTTGCGTCCCAAAAGTGCTTTTGCGGGGAAGCTGGATTTGTTTTTTTCGGGAGAGATCGGGGTCGCTCCAGCCCGGAAAGGCGATCTGCACATTTTGCGTGAGGTTGCGATTTCGAACTGGCGCCAAGGTCTGCGCCGCCAATACGCGACGACACTCATGGCGGGGTATTTCTGTCAGCTTGTCGAGGGGGCTGTCGAACCTGGTCATGCCGATGCGCCCTTGCATGACCTTCTTCGCCGCGGTCTCGATCACCTCAATATGGAGGAGCCTAGTCTCAAGGCGCTGCGGCATTTTGAGAGGCAACTTGCGGAAATACTCGGTGTTTCCGGTGGCGGCAGCGGCGAGGACGCCCTGCGAGCTCATATTGGGACTTTGCCTGGTAACAGGAAGGAAATCATCGAGAGGCTGGGTGGCTAGGCGGGCGGCTTGTAGTTGCCACTTGTCATGTAATAACGAACGGATTTTTTAATTTTGAGGATTTGCGCTCGCCATCAGGTCAAGGCTGTGCATATCCATTGCCCATACAACCCGTTACACATCCATGGATACCGCCACAGCCAATTTCATCCAGATGATGCTGGATCGCGTCATAACACTGAGAGAGAAGGGCGATTACAACGAGGCGGTCCATGCGGCAAATGCGGCGGTCGAGAAATGTGAGCAGGAGCTCGGGCCGGATCTGGACAAAATTGACGCGTTTGTGATTTCGCTCGAGAGCCGGGCTGACCTATTCTTGGAGATGGGTCAATATGTGGAGGCTGTGGACGATCTGAAGCATGCGATCGACCAGCTCGACAACCGCCCTGATCGCATCGCGCAGGTGGGGCGACTTTACGCCTTGCTCGGGGCTGCCTATGATGGTCAGGAACGTCCTGAAAAAGCGATCGAAGCATGGCAGATCGCGGTGGCGTATTTTGAAAAGCACGAGCCGCCCTTGCTGATGGATGTGGCGGCGATCACCAACAACCTGGGATTCATGGCGAAGGCCAGTGGGGATCTTGACGCGGCAGAGGATTATTTCCTGAAATCGTTGCAAATCATGCATTCCGAGGTGGGTGTGAAGCACGAGGAGACGGCATCCGTCTCGAACAATCTAGGAGCGGTATATCTTGCGGCCGGTTATCTCGATCAGGCGCGGGAGATGCACATGATGGCATTGGAGGCCAGACGTGAGATTTTCGGTGAGAATCATCCGGATACCGCGCAATCGCACAATAATCTGGCGTTGGCTTTGTTGCAGACAGGTGACCGCTCATGGGCACGTAGGCATTTCGAAAAGGCGTTGGCTGGTTTCGAACAGCTCGGCACAGCCTACGCGCAGGATCTTGAGGCGGTGGCTTCAAATTACTGTGATTTCCTGCGGGAAGAGGGAGATGCGAGCCTCGCTGAGTTGATCGCCGGACGCGTTAGAGCGGTTCTGGCCGGTATGTGAAGCCCTATTCGGGCGTCTCCTCTTCTGGTGTTGGCTGTTTGGCCGCAAGTTGGCGGGCTTTTGCGAGGCGGATTTCGGTTTCCGCATCTCTTGGGAAAGCCATGAGAGCTTCCTCATAGGCTTCCACGGCTTGATGGCCATGGTTGCGCGCGATGTGGTAGTCGCCGAGGCGCATGGCCATCGGGGTGAGTATGCCCGGTGGGCTGAGCATGGTAGCCGGCTTTTGCCGGTCGGCGCTGGCACGGAACCAGTTAAAGGCGGAGCCGTGGCCGGCGGGCGGGCCTGCCAGGGCCAGGCGTCCGCGAAGTTCGGCGGCTAGCATTTCAAGGGACTGGAAGGATGTGCGCCAAACGGTTTGTTCTCCGAGGACGGTGGCCATTGATTGGCGCTTTGCCATTTCCTGACCGTGGAAGGAGAGTGCGTTGATTGCCTCGGATGCCTTGTCGAGTTCGTTCACTTCAATGAGCCGCTGGGCTTCGAGCGCGATACGCAAGCCGTCCACCCACCAATGGGAAAGCGATTTTTCCCTGAAAGGTTCGCCATCCTCCGGAGTTGGCAGTGCCGCGAGCGCGAGGGCGGAATCACCGACGGCGGCCCGGCGGAGCAGCACGCGTGCGGGGAGGGTTTTCGCATCCCATAACAGCATCTGTGTGCCGGGTGCGGAAGAGCGGATCGCATCGACGCTGGTGCTTGCGATTTTTTTCGCTGAGGCAAGAGCGTTATCGAAATCTCCTTTTGATGAGAGGGCAACGACTCGATAGCATTCGGCCCTGACCCATCCTTCACAATCAGCCGGAGATGCCTTGTTTTCCCTCATCCAAGCCAAGTGGAGGCTGGCCGCGCGACTAAAAGCGGCGGCAGCCTTGGTGTGTTCGCCGCAACGCCACTCATAGTGGCCAAGGACATGATAGTAAGGGGCGTAATTGGGCACCATCTGGCAAAGATTGCGCGCGAGTTCGAGCGAGGTGGTCAGATCCGGAGCTTCGGCACGAATGAGAAGCAGGGCGTGAACGGGCATCGCACTTTTCGGGTTGCGCTCGATGAGTTTGAGAAGCCTGTCCTCCGCCGCCGCTTGATCGGGTTTGGCCGCGCCGGTGTCATCGTAACCGTCTCTGGCGAAGAGGGCGGCGAAGATTTCCGCTTGAAGTTCGCCGGGGAACTTTTTGGCGACCTTTCTGAACGCCTCCGATGCGCCCCTCGGCCCCTCATCGATGTATTTGATGAGGCCGTATGCGTAACCTCGTTCCAGTTCCGTGCCTTCTCCTTCGTTGATGAGTTCAAGCATGCGTCTGGTGGTCGCGAGGCGCTGGGTTTGCGTTTCGGGGGAAGGGGCAAGCATTGCGATCACCATTCCCCAGTGAGCCATCAGGCAACGCGGATCTTCCCGCATGGCGACAGCAAAGTGCCGCATGGCCTCGAATTCCCAACCGCCGTGCAGATGGTTTAGCCCTTGCAAGGTGTGCGTTTGAGCCTTCCAACTCGTTGCGCTGATGGCGGTGACCAGGCCGTTTTGAAAAGGAAAAATGGCAGGTGGGCCAAGTTTTGCAACCGACTCGGGGATGCATTCCGCGATGAAAGGCATCTCCGCGGTTGCCGGATTCTCCGGCTTTTCCGTCTGCCCATGAGCCAGGCAAAGACCGAAGATTACGAAAAGGATCACAAGAGGATTCGGCATGAGCGTGAGGATGGGACTGATCCTCTGTTTTCCAAGGAAAATGACGCTAGCCCCTCTGAGCAGATTGCCGTAACCTCACCGCATGAATTTAGGAGTGATCGGTTGTGGAAAAATGGGCACCGCTTTGGTGCAAGGAGCGATCCATGCCGGCGTGGTAAGCTCGGGGGAAGTGATTGGAACGGATTTAATCGCCGCGGCGGCGCGGAATTTTTCGGATGTCACCGGAGCGAGAACCACTGCGGATATCGGAGAGGTGCTCCGAGCGAGCGATGTGATTTTACTCTGCACAAAGCCACAGGATATCCATGCGGCGCTGGCGGAATTCAAGCCGGATGCCTCTTCTGGAAAGCTCCTGATATCGATCGCGGCGGGCGTCAGGCTGGCGGATATCGAGAGCAAAGCGCCGGCATCCGTGCGCGTGATCCGGACGATGCCGAACACCCCCGCCCTGGTCGGCAAGGGCGCTGCTGCGTATTGCCTCGGCAGCCGTTGTCTGGATGGTGATGAAGCCGTAGTTGTTTCGCTTCTTGATGCTGTGGGACTGGCCGTGCTCGTGACGGAGAAGCTGATGGACGCTGTAACGGGGCTTTCCGGAAGCGGCCCTGCTTATGCTTATCTCATGATCGAGGCATTGGCGGATGGGGGTGTGATGGCCGGACTTTCCCGTGCGGATGCGATCAAGCTCGCTGCGCAGACGGTGAGCGGCGCGGCAGAGATGGTTTTGCGCACCGGCGAGCATCCCGCGAAGCTTAAAGACATGGTCACTTCGCCGGGAGGCACGACGATTGCCGGTTTGGCCATACTGGAGGGCAGAAATGTCCGCTCGGCGCTGATCGATGCGGTGATGACGGCTTCCGCTCGATCCGCAGAACTAGGCAGGGGATGAGCGTGAGGCGCATGCACGAACGCAATTTCCTCTTCCACCCCGCGACAAACCTCTTATCTTAACGCCATGACGATGCGAATTCCTTTTCTGGCTGCCGTCGCGGTTTGTGCAGCGCTTTGCACCTCCTGCGGAAATGATGACGACATGATTAAACTCGCAGGAAACACTCAGTCCGCTTCTGCGGAAGGCGAGGCGCTTTATACAAGGGCCAAGGCGGCGGACGATGCGGGGAAAAGTTCCTCGGCCATCAAGCAATATGAAAAAATGGCCGACAAGTATCCCTTTGCTCCCTCCGCGGCTCAGGCGCGTTTCCGCCAGGCGGAACTCCTCGAACAGCAAGGTGACATCCAGAAATCTTTCGATGCCTACCAGAAGTTTCTCACCCGTTATCAAAGCAGCGGGCTATATTCCAAGGCGCTTGAAAGGCAGGCGCGGATGGCACAATCGGCGGCGGATGGTGATGTGAAATCATCCTTCGCCGGCTTGAAGACGAAGCTTTCCACCGAGAAAACCGTCGAGATGCTCACGGCGGTGCGCGATAATGCCCCGCGTTCCGATACCTCGGCAAAGGCGCAGTTCACGATCGGTGAGCTCTATCAAGGGAAGAAGGAGTCGAAGAAAGCCATTGAGGCATTCCGTAAATTGGTGCGCGACCAGCCTGATAGTTCCTATGCTCCGGAAGCGCTATTCCGCGTCGGTGTCGTGCTGATGGACGAGGCGGATCGGGGCAACCGAAACCAGGCGACTCTTGAGCTTTCCCGAGAGGCATTCAGCGATTACCTGTTGCAATATCCGGGGCATTCAAAAAATGCGGAAGCACGTAAGCTTTCGGGGCAGATCGGCGGACGCGAGATCAACCGCTCCCTGGAAATCGCCGAGTTCTACGACAAATCAGGGCAGTATGAATCTGCAAAAATTTATTATCGGGAGGTTCTGAAACGTGCCGGCTCCGGTGATGCCCATGACAAGGCGAAGTCCCGCCTGAAAGCCCTCGGTGAGTAGTGCTGTCCCCAATTTTTTTCCATGAGATTCGCACTGTTGTTACTTCTTTCGCTCCCATTGTATTCCTGTGCCGGTTACCGGCTCGGCGGGGCAAAGCCACCGTCCCTCGCCGGAGTGAAATCGATCGCCGTCCCGATGTTTTCCAACGGCACGCAGGAACCTCGTGCAGAGGCTCTAGCCACGACGGCGGTTACCGACGCTATCGTGTTGGACGGGACTTACCGTATCTCCGATCGCGATCATGCGGACGCAATACTCGAGGGCAAGCTGGCCTCGATCCAATACAGCACACTGCGCAGTTCCAGGCTGGATTCGCTGCTAGCCGAGGAACTTACAAACGAGGTGCGCATCATATGGACGCTACGTGATGCGAAGGATCCCACCAAGATACTCGCCAGCGGCACCAGCACTGGAAGTAGCAGTTTTTTTGCGGATTCGAATCTTCAAACGGCCAGAAGGAATGCGTTACCTGACGCGTTTGGCAGAGCAGGGAGAAATCTGGTATCTAATCTGTCATCAGGTTTCTAATATCTGCCGCCCTGGTGCTTTCGGTGCTTGTGTGTCAGGTGATTATCTAATTATTATATCTGCGGCTGATGAATCCTGACTATCATGATCCGAAAAACTATGTACCTCCGACTGCTCCGGATGATAATTGGGAGGATCTGGATCAGGTATCCGGAGTGCCGCAGATAGGTCTGCAGCCGAGAAGGCCGGATCGCGGAATTCCGACGAAAAGAGAGTTGAACTCGGTATCTGCCAAGAGACATGCGCCGTATCCCAAAGTGTGCGATGAAGACCAGGTTTCATCCATAGAGCCAATCTCCGTGGGGGTGAATCTCCCCGCCAAGCGGGCATCCAGAACAGCGAAAAAACTAGATAATAAGCCAGAAAAAAGAGCCGCAAAGACCGTAACAAAACGAAGTTCAAAGAAGAAGGCTCACGATGGCTTGGGTAGTATCATGGATGATACGCAGGATGACGTCAGAGATGCCGAGTCGATATCCGGGCATGCGTCGCTGGGGATGGCAGAGGCTGATGAGAAGGGAGCCCCGCTTTCCATCACGCCCGAGCGTGGCAGCAAACGTTTTCGGGTTAATGAAATATCGCCGCAGCGCCCCGTGGAGAAGCGGGTGCGGAAAACACCGCTAACCTTATCAAAAACAACGGGAAAATGGTCTTCAAATGAGGCGCTTATGCAAAATGGCCGCATTCAAAGCGCGGAGGAGCTCTCGACGAATGTGACGAATATTCGTGCGACGCTGGTTTGGATTGTTTGTGCGGGCGCATTCGTAATTTCTATTGTGGTAGGTGCCATTCTCCTCAGCCGCCCTCCCAAAGCAGAATCTGAAGTTCCGAAGCTGACCGTTTTCAGTGATACGGATCGATCCAAGGAAGGCAGCGGAACCAAAATCAAAACATCCCTGAACACGCTGATCAACGGTGAGAATGAGTCGAAAAATATTTTTGCCAGATATGCAAGGTCTAAGAAAGTAGATGATTTTATAGATATCATTTACCTGCCTGATAAGAATAGGCAGATCATATCAAACGTTTGGGAACCTATGGGTGCAGGGCCGGGTTGGAAACCGGGAGAAAATTCCACATGGTCAGTAATGGAAAATGGAGGCGTTCAATATGGGGTTCTAACGGGTGTGCTTGCCAACTTCTCGGGTTTTCACGCCGTTTTCAGACAGGATGGGGATGCAATGAAAATGGATTGGAGAGCCACAACGGGTTACTCCTCAGCTGCTTATGCCGATCTAAAACAGGGACTGGGTGATGCGGCGGAGATACGCGCGGTTCTCTCGCCGGGTGACTTTTACACCTTCTCGCTACCTGAAGGTGAATTCCGGTGTTACCGATTGACCGCACCAGATAGGGAGGAGAACATTTGGGCATACACCAAACTCAATGGTAAGTATGATGTGAAGCTGGCTTCCCAGTTCATCCCTAGCCAGCTAACCGGGCAGGCACCGTCGGAAATCGCCGTTTTGCTTGCTTTGGCGCGCGGCCCCGCCCAATCGCTGCCGAACCAGTGGATCATCAGTAAAGTGGTGAGACTGAATTGGCTGGATGAATGAGTCCCGTACAGCTCGTCAATCAATCGCGGATGGTATCATTGCGGAAACTGCGGGTTTTCACACGCATGGACGACTTCAAGGCGCGATTGTGAGCGCTTGACCCAAAAAATCCGCAGATGAAGCGAAGATTTTCACCGCAAAGGTATAGAGACCGCAGAGGAGGCGCAGAGAAGAATTTAGGATTCGGGATCTTGCAAGCCAGGAAGGAAAGAAGCGGAGATGAGGCGGCGTTCTACGCGAAGGAGCTTGGGCGATCGTTTTTTGGAGGCGCTCCCAGTCTTTTGAGGATGGGGCCGGAGCCATGGGTGAGAGTGCGATTTTATATCAAGAGTGGCGAGTTTCCATGCTTGAGAAGTTAAGCGCTGAAAGAAGTGCTGGCTCATGAGTGAATCGGTTCCGCAGGCTCCTGCTTCGAATCGAACATTTCCAAAGGCAATTTTTCCAACTCTGATCAAGCGGCGGCCGCTCCGATTCAACGGTTCATGGCTCTACGCATGTGAGGAAGCGGATCTGTCCCCGGAAACCAGTGCTGAAAGGCAATGGCTCCCTGGTGTATAAGGAGGCTTAAACCATTATCGGTTTTGCATCCGGCGCGCTTTGCCGCCGCTAGGAAAGGGGTTTCAGGAGGTTGATAGATGGTATCGTAGACGCGGGATTCTGAGAAGAAATAGTCGTCCGGTATGACTTGTCCGTCGTCTTCTTTGAGTCCGAGAGATGTGGTCTGGACAATCAGATCGGAGGACAGGCAATAATCGCGAAGATCGGCGTCGGTGAATGCAAAGGTGCGGATTCTGGTGCGTGGTGAAATCTCACTCAGCCTTTCCGCGAGTGATTGGACTTTTTCCACATTGCGGTTCACCAAAGTTAGTTCATCGGGTTTTTCCAAGGCGCACTGTGTTGCGATGGCTTGCCCGGCTCCGCCGCCCGCCCCGAGGATCACGGTGGCGGATTGTGCGAGGTCGAGGCCGAATGAATCGGAAATCGCTGCCCGGAAACCTGGGGCATCGGTGTTGTATCCGATGATCGCACCTTCCTTGAAAAGCACCGTATTGACAGCACCGAGAAGCTGCGCTTGGGCGGAAACTTCGGTGCAGCTTTCCAGTGCCTCGAACTTGTGCGGAACCGTCACGTTACAGCCGATGAAATCCAACTCTGCCATTCTCACAAGTGCTTCACGCAGCCTTCCGGGATCGACTTGCAGCCGTATGTAGGTCGCATTGATCCCGAGTGCGTCCAAGGCGGGCTGGTGAAGCTGGGGTGAGGCCGAGTGAGAGACGGGTTTCCCTAGCACGGCAAGTCGTGCGGGCTTCTTACCCGCCACCGTTTGCGCGAGCGTTTCCAGCGTATGGAAGGAGTGCATGTGTTATGGTAGGGGTTTGAGCGAGTGGATGCATTCCCTGAGCTGCTTTGCCGACCATTGACCGGGCGCGGTGGCAATCTTCCCTACCAAGCCGTAATTCAAGACGCTTCCCGCCTGAGCGCACAGCAGGCGGGAGACAGGTGCAAGTTCTCCCATTCCCATGGTAGAGAGCGGAATGCCCTGATCGCTCATTTGAAAACGGGCGAGGGCGGCGGCATCCTCCGGACTGCGCAGATATGCGGCGGTCTTGAAAGCCGCCGCTCCGGCCTGCTTGGCCACCTCGGCACGACGGGTTAGCTCCTGCCCACATGGTAACTTGCTGAAATCGTGGTAAGAGGCGATCCAACGGACATCCTCCGCGGTGATTTCGCGAATCAATGCTGCCATCGATGAAATCGAAATTACTTCGATGTCGATTAAGCAGGCGTCTGGCAGCGCGGCGCGCAGCATGGATGTCCTTTCGGCCAGATCGAGGTCGCATGGGGAGCCTTCCGCATGGCAGCGCGCCGTAAAAAGAAGAGGGAAGGGTCGCAGATGCTGCCACAGGCTGTTTCCTACTTCGAGAAACTCAGCGTGCAAAAGATCCAGTCGAATCTCGGCGAGATCGCATTGTCCGGCCAGCGATTCAGGTGTCGCTTTACTTAGCGCAGCGGCATCTCCAATGCTCCCAACGACCAATGGCGAGCATCCCGGAAATGTGAAATGTGGACGCGGCATGCAGGAAGTGAAGCCAGCACGCGAGTCATTCGTCAATGGCTTGTGGGGATGCAGGCACGAATTCAACCCCGCAGCCTGAGAAAAAGTTGCGCCCGCCTCTCCTTTTATCTGGCCAACCCGCGATCCTGTTCCCTAGTTTCCCTTGAAACCCGAAGCATATGCGAACGTTCCGAAACAATCTCCTCAACTTCATTTCCTGCGCCGTGATCGGCCTCCTTACACATTCGATAGCGAGCGCCCAGTCGTTCAAGGTGGATGGCGACAAACCGAAATTCGATGATATTTTCTCGCCGGAAATCGGGGAAACAAAAAGCGGGTTCAAGCCCAAGCAATGGCTGGAAATCGAAGCGAAACTTAAGGTGGAAATGTCGCCGACACCGCGTTCCAAAACGGCCGACAGGATTCTTGTGAAGTGGTATGTGGCTGTCGAAAATCCCGACAAGCAGGGCACCTACCTTCTGCTCACGAAGGATGTCACCCATGTCAACATCCCGCTTGGAGAGGATGTTTACAGCTCCGTTTATCTTTCCCCCTCATCCGTCCGTCGTATCACTGGCGGGGATCGTGCCGGAAAGAGCATGGTTTTCATGGTCGGATATGAAGTTTTGGTGAATGGCGTGAAAGTCGCCGACAAGTCCAGCAAGGGCTCTCCCGGTTGGTGGAACACCTCCTCCGACAAGATTTCTCGTAGCGAGACGGTTCCCCTGTTGGACAAGAGCGAATCCGCATTTGCCCACATGTGGTGGGATCGCTATGCGGAAATCTCCAAAGAGAAATTCTAATACTCCGGTTCGCTTCCATCCGCCTTTTAGGACATCACTCAAGTTTCACCGATCGCAACATCACCATGGCTGACACCCAGACTACCGTAGCCCTAAACCTAGGCTCGCAACGCATCTCCATGGCCGTCTTCGAGACATCGAAGGGCGGCGGTTTTGTCCTGAAGGGTTATGAAACCGATTCTATCATCGCCGATCCCGCTTTCGAGGCATCACGCGAAGCTCAAATCCGAGTCGCTCTCGACGAACTCATCGAGAAACTCAATATTCCGAAGTCGAAGGTTCGCTACGCGATTGCGGGGCAAGCCGTGTTCACTCGTTTTGTGAAACTCCCACCGCTGCAGGATGATAACATCGAGCAGATCGTAACTTTCGAGGCGCAACAACACGTTCCGTTCCCGATCAACGAGGTCGTCTGGGATTACGAGATGATCGAGGGAGGTGATGATAAGGAAGTGGTCATCGTTGCCATCAAAGAGGATGCCCTAGACGAGATCAATGATACCGTGACCGAAACTGGGCTATCCACCCTGGAGGTGGATGTGGCTCCGATGGCTCTCTACAACGCTTACCGCTACGCTTATGGAACGCCTGAAGAACCAACGCTGATCATCGATATCGGAGCGAAAACAAGCAACCTCCTCTACGTCGAAGGGAAACGCTTTTTCACACGCAGCGTGGCTATCGGCGGAGCATCGATCAGTGCGGCCATAGCCAAGGAATACAACATCACATTTCCCGAGGCAGAGCATCAGAAGATCACAAACGGGCTTGTGGCTCTCGGCGGCGGCCACACTGAAACGATGGATGAATCCCTTGCGGCACTCGCCATGGTAATCCGCAACGCCTTGACCCGACTCCCCGCTGAAATCGCCCGCACTACCAACTATTACCGAAGCCAGCACGCCGGCAACACTCCCCGTAAAGTCCTGTTGGCCGGCGGTGGCGCGAATCTTCCCTACACGCTCGAATTTTTTCAGGAGAAGCTCGGCATACCAGTCGAGTTTTTCAATCCACTGGGGCAGATCGCCATTGGCAAGGGGGTGAACCTGGAAGTGATCAGCCGTGAAGCACATACCATGGGCGAGCTTGTGGGATTGGGTCTGCGAGGAATCGGCAAATCCACGATCAATATCGATCTTGTTCCATCCGCCGTAGAACACGCCCGCGCGGAAGCGAAACGCAAGCCGTTCCTGATCGCGGCAGCCGCGCTGTTAGTGGTCGGATTCGCCGTATGGGCGGTGTTTCAATACATGGCGGCTGATCGGGCGACGCAAAGATTTATTACGATGTCGGACACGCGCGATTCGCTCACTCCCGTCGAAATCCAAATCCGCAAGCTTCTCAAGACGGAAGATGAGTTGGCACTCGTGGCCGATTCCTACGCCAAAATCGAGTCTGATCACGCATTCTGGTTCGATCTAATCAGCGAGCTCAATGGTGCTTTTTCCAGTGACTCCGTCTGGTTGACTGAAATGACTCCGCTCTACGACTACAACCCACTGGCGACGCAAGCAGCAGGCGCGTCCAAACCCATAGCTCGACCCGTCGTAAAATCAGATTTCGTAAGCACCGAAGGGAATGTAACCTCGATCTCCGATGCCCCCGCGCCAGCAGCAGGTGTCAGGCCGTTACCCGGCAACAAGGCCAATCAACCCCAAGCTGCCCCTACGGCGAATGCCGTCCAGATCAAAGGCTACTGGCGGGAAAATGCGCTCAGTCAGAACATCGTTTCCGATCGCCTCAAGCGACTTCGTGAAAAGTCCACTTCGTTCCGCTTTGACGCAAAAGCACCCAATGGCAAGGACGTGCCTCTAAGCGATGAACAAATCATACTCAAGCTGTCCAGCAGTGGTGATAAGGAAGGTGATTTGGCTTTCCCCTTCGAAATTACCCTTCCGCTCGCGCGTCCTGTTGCCGTCAGGTAGACGAAACATATCATCAAACGACTTCTATGAATTGGATCAAGAGCAACCCATTCGTCTCCGGATTAGCAGGAATAACCATCTTGCTTTGCGGAATTCTTTACTCCCTCGCGTCAAAGTGGGGAACGCAATATGACGAGGCGAAAGCAGGCTTCGATGAGGCTTACCAAGCAGTCACCACAGCGGAGAGCATCCCGCTTTATCCCATTGCGGATCTCCGAAACGGTAAAACCGAGGCGTTAACCGAGCACCGCGAAGCGGTTTCGAATCTCACCAAACTGTTCGATACCTATCGTCCAGAAAGCACGGAAAACATTACCCCACAGGCGTTCACGGATCGGCTGTTGGGTGCCAACGAAGAGGTTATCAAGGCTTTTGGTGAAACCACTTTGCCGGAAAATTTTTTCATGGGGTTTGAAGCATACCGCAGCCAGCTCGCCAGATCGGAAGCCACCGGCGCTCTCCTGCTGCAAATGGATGGCATGAAAACGGCACTCCTTGGATTAGCCAAGACCCGCCCCAGTGCTGTGCTGAGAGTTTTCCGCGTCGCAATTCCAGAAGAGACGGGTGCAACCTTCCAAGCGGCTCCGAATGATATCGCAAGATATTTTTCTTGCGAGGTCACATTCAAAGGCTCCGAACAATCGTTAAGGGATTTTCTCAACTCGCTTGGAGCGACGGATACCCACTACTTCATCATCCGCACACTCAAAATTCAGAATGAACGCGTCACCCCCCCGCAGGTGTCAGACGCGAAGTTTGAACCAAGCGAAGCCGAGAAAGCGGCTGATGCCCCAGCCAACCCTTTCGGTGATGCGTTTTTTGAACAACCCGAACCAGTACCATCGCCGGTTGAGGCACAACCTGCGGCACCAGCTGCTGGGATCGGCCCAGCACCCGCCAATCCCGAAGCGATAGCTCCTGTCGCTCCACCAGCACCAGAAGTGGATACTTCCCGCATTCTCGCACAGGTGCTTGGCAATGAAGAGCTCATTGTTTTCGTCCGCTTCGATATCGCGATGTTTCTGCCCTCCAAGGAACTTCCCAAACCTTGACCCCCATTTTTATTATCATGTCTTGGATTTCAGATAATTACGAAAAAGCAGCTGTTGGAGCTGCCGTTCTTGGAGCGGCTGGCCTGGCCTATTTTGGCTCGTCCAAACTCGGCTCCGTCGATGCGGATTTCGGCAGCGTACCCAACGGGCCGCCTGCCAAGAGTGATCCGGGTGTGAAAAGTGCGGGAATGGTGGCAGCTACGAAGTCTTCATTTCAACTGAAGCGAGAATGGACCAAGGGCGAAGATGAGGGACGTTCTGTCGATCTTTTCACAGGCGTAGCGCTGTTTGTGAACAAGAACGAACTCAAAAAACCTGTCGATCTGATCGAGGGTCAAGACGTTCATCCGGGTATTCCCAACAGTTGGTGGCTTGAATACCGCATCGACCCCGGTTTCGGAGATGCGCCTTTGCGAGACGAGGACGAGGACGGATTCACCAATCAAGAGGAATTCACTGCAAAGACCGATCCAAGCAACGAGAAGGAATTTCCGGCGCTCATCACGAAGCTTACATATATTGGTGATGAATCAGTGCAATGGGTGCTACGTCCCGGTTTCGAGGCCGAAGGCGGGAGCTTTACCTTCACCTATGGTGACGGTAAAGCGATCAATCGTGTAGGTGCGGCCAATCCCGTGCCTGTCGGTGGGATTTTCTTCGAGAAAGGAGCGGCTGCGGGAAGATTCAAACTGCTCGGCTCCGAGAAGCGTATGGTTTTGAATGAGGCGATTCAGGCTGAGGAGGAAGTGACCTTTGTCAGCGTCGAGGATCAAAAGCCGAACAAAAAAGGAGTCGTTTATGTGATTCCTGCGTCTTTCCGTACTGCGGAACAGCGCAAGTTCGCTCATTTTGATCGCACTGCCGTACTCTCCCTCCAGGCACTTGGCCTAGCAGGTCAGGAATTCAGAATTGAGGAAAACACCGCCTTCGCGTTGCCGATTGGTGAGAGTAAGAAATCCTATAAAATGAAGGAAGTGACACCAGAGCGCATCGTGGTCGAGTTCACCGGTGAGGACGGAAAAGTCCAGACGCACGAGATCATTAAAGGCGCGACTGGATCTGCTGCTCCATGACTTCGCATCCGATAGGCATCACAAAAAAAATCTCTTTTCAAAGCCCTCAATTACAGACAAAACAACTCCGTTCTTTATGCAAAAAACGCCAACCCACTACTCCAGTCGAACAGCCGCAACGCTGATGGCTGCCGCCGCCACCTTGCCATTAACGATTTCCTCGGCGAACGCCCAAGATGGATACTCTGGAATGAGCGGGCTTGCACAGCGTGAGATCATCCGCCGTCAAGAGGCTGTAGCCGAGGCAGACCGCCTGTTCATCGATGGCCGCGAAGCCTATGCGAAGGCAGATTTCCAGATGGCTGTGGATAAGTTTCGATCCGCTCTCAGCACCCTGCCGGAGGCGCCAACCCTCTCTGATCGCAGAGCAAGCTACACAGAGCATCTCGCCGATTCAAGCGTGGCGCTCGCACAGCAGTTCCGCAAAGTCGGCAAGTACGACGAAGCGCGCGCGTTGCTTGACGGTGTTCTCACCCCGGAAGTCGATCCCGAGAATGCTGCCGCAAAAACCGAACTTGGTTACCTCGATGATCCGATCCGCACCAATCCTGCTCTCACTTACGAACACACCAAAAATATCGATGAAGTCCGCCGTGCTCTCTACATGGCTCAAGGCAACTACGATCTCGGCAAATACGACGAAGCCAAGGTAAACTACGAAGCCGTCCTCCGTATCGATCCCTTTAACGCCGCCGCACGCCGCGGTATGGAAAAAATCGCCGCCACAAAAAGCGATTATTACAGAGCCGCCTACGACCACACTCGCGCCGAAATGCTGATGCAAGTTGACGAAGCATGGGCTCTTTCGGTTCCTGCCGAAGTTCCCGATTTGGCTGTCGGGCCTGATCTCACCAACGCGCCGACTAACGGTGTGGCCTACATTTCCGAGAAACTGCGCCGTATCAACATTCCGAGCATCAATTTCGAGGAAGGAACTTCTCTTGAGGAGGCGGTTGATTTCCTCCGTCTACGTGCCTCAGAATTGGACACTCTGGAATTGGATCCGGACAAAAAAGGTGTCAACATTGTGATCCAAAGCCCGCGCTCAAATACGGTGGGTGGTGGTGAGCTTGATGTTGCCGCCGGTGCCGCAGCTTTGCTTGGCGGTGGTGATCTTGGGGCGCTTCAACTCAATAACGCACTTCGCATTCGAAACGTACCACTCGCCACGGCGCTGGAATACATCTGCGACATGACAAATCCCAAGCTCCGCTTCAAAGTGGATGACTTTGCCGTTACCCTTGTTCCTCAGACCGATACCGGTGAAGAGCTTTTCACACGCACATTCCGCGTTCCGCCAGATTTTGCAGCCAATCTCAATACCGCTGGGGGCGATGCAGCCGCTGTAGATCCTGATCCTTTTGCACCTGACAGCGGGAGTTCTGGTGGTTTGCTGAAACCTCGTCCTTCCATCATCGAGCTACTGAAGAACAACGGGATTGTATTCTCAGAGGGCAGTTCTGCGACTCTTGGATCTTCTGGCTCCTTGCTCGTCACCAACACTCCTTCCGAGCTCGATAAGATCGAGCAGTTGATCACGGCGACATCGACCGCTCCGAAACAGGTCAAGATCACCACCAAATTTGTCGAAATCTCCCAGGAGAACAATGATGAACTTGGCTTCGACTGGATCGTTACACCTTTCGGACTTTCCGCCAACAACGTATTCGGCACGGGAGGCACGATCGGCAGTGGCACTACTCGGAGTGGTGCTGATTTTGTAAATCCCGTGAATGGAACCTCGATTCCCGGTATCCCAGCAGGCGCTACCGAAGTCAGCAACATCATCACCGGTGGTCTCCGTAGCGGAGATGCGGCAATCAATCGGAATAGTATTGATTCGATCATCAACAACCCAGCCCGCACCGCACAGGCTGCGAGTGTGGCACCGGGTATTCTTGGTGTTACCGGACTTTTCTCTGATGGACAGGTTCAAGTCATCATGCGTGGTCTTGCTCAGAAAAAAGGTACAGACCTGATGACAGCGCCCTCGATCACGGCTCGTTCCGGACAGAAAGCGACCATCGAGGTGATCCGTGAATTTATTTACCCGACCGAATACGAACCCCCGGAACTTCCTCAGGGTGGTGCGACCGTTGTAGGTGGTTTCGGTGGTGGCGTTGGTGGTGGTGGTGGTGGTATCGCTACACCGGCTACACCGACCGCATTCGAGACCAAAAATCTGGGTGTGACCCTCGAAATTGAACCAACGATCGGCGAGAATGATTTCGTGATCGATCTTCGTTTCCTTCCGGAAATCGTGGAGTTCGAGGGCTTCATCAACTACGGTAGCCCGATCCTTTCGCCTGGCACGGATATTTTCGGCAATGCGGTAAGCTCCGTCATTACCGAGAACCGTATTGAGATGCCTGTCTTCTCAAAACGTAGTGTTAACACTTCTCTCACAATCTATGATGGCTTCACCGTCGCAGTGGGTGGTTTGATGCGTGAAGATGTCCAGATCGTTGAGGACAAAGTGCCGATCCTTGGTGATATTCCTCTCATTGGACGTCTGTTCCAATCGGAGGGTGAGAACCGTATCAAAAGCAACTTGATTATCTTTGTGACCGCACAAATTATCGATGCGACCGGTCGTCCTCTTCGTGGCGATTCGGGAGGTTCTATCCCCGTGACATCTCCGGTCACAGATTCCGACGGCGGAGTTCTACCTCCTCTTCCTGCGGATCTGCCTGAATAAGGGTTTCCAGACGATGGACTTTCAGGGCGGGAGGCAACTCCCGCCCTTTTTCGTGGACTTGGCCCGGGTCTCTGGGCATGCATTCCTACGTGGTAATGCGTGTCATTGTAATTGTGCTTGATTCAGTCGGATGCGGAGGAGCGACAGATGCCGCTGCATACGGTGATGAAGGCGCGGATACCCTCGGCCATCTTTTCAGCAAGATACCGGAACTCCATTTACCGAACCTCGATTCATTGGGTCTCGGCCATATAACGCGTGGTAGCAATCGAGCCTGCACAAGAGAATTTTCCCATGCCTTCCGATTGAATGAGCGTTCCATGGGTAAAGATACCACTACGGGACATTGGGAACTCATGGGCTGCCTAACTGAAGAGCCTTTTGTTACCTGTGATTCATTCCCTGTTGATTTCATCAATGAATTGGCGGCAGTCGGAGGAACCGGCTTCATCGGCAACAAAGCTGCTTCTGGAACTGTCATACTAAAAGAGCTTGGCATGGAGCATCTACGGACGGGAAAACCCATCCTCTATACGAGCGCGGACAGCGTCCTACAGATTGCAGCACACGAGGAAAGTTTCGGCCTGCCCCGGCTTCTCAATCTCTGCCAAGCGGCGAGACAGATATTGGACCAGCGCGGCATGCGCGTGGGCCGTGTGATTGCACGGCCTTTTGTGGGTGAATCCGCAGCAGGCTTCAGAAGGACGTCGAACCGCCATGATTACTCTCTGATACCAGGTGATACCGCGTTGGATCGATTGCAATCGCGTGGGATAAAAGTCGTCGGAATCGGGAAAATATCGGATATTTTTGCTAATAAAGGAATTACCGAATCCCATCCCACCAAGAACAATCAGGCGGGTATGGATCGGATTGACCAGCTTTGGTCGTCGCCTACTACCGAAAATTGTTTCATTCTGGCAAACTTGGTGGATTTCGATTCGCTTTACGGTCATCGCCGCGATCCTTCGGGATATGCGAAGTGCCTGATGGAGTTTGACGACTGGTTGGGTGGGTTCCTCGGGAAAATTGGTAAGGAGGATCTTCTTATCATCACAGCCGACCACGGCAATGATCCCTATTACCCTGGCTCCGACCACACACGCGAACAGGTTCCTTGTCTGGTGTTTAGCGGTAGGGGTCATGATCCCGGTGAAATGCGGGTATTCTCGGATGTGGCTCGCGTTGTGGAGTCTTGCTTCCCTTGAAATGAGAACTTGCCACCATCCCGAAATTCAAATAATCAGCGGCTTGTCAGAACAATGTAAATGTTGTCTGACGCGCTTCGTCTGGTCCCCAACGCCATGGTCTCGGGAAGCGTCGATTGTGATGGCGTGACTACAGAATAATACAAATGGACATCTATGTGGGCAACCTGCCCTACACCGCTACCGAGGAAGACGTTACAGATCTCTTCGCCGCTTACGGACCCGTTGAACGGGTCAAAATCATTACCGACCGCGAGACGGGCCGCTCAAAAGGCTTCGCATTCGTTACGCTCGGTGATCAAAGCCAGTTGAATGCCTCGATTGAGGCTCTGAACGGGCATGACTATCAGGGTCGCGCGCTCCGGGTGAATGCTTCGGAACCGAAGGAACCACGTCCGGGCGGATTCCGCAGCGGCGGCGGCGGCGGCGGTGGTGGTTACGGTGGTGAACGCCGTGGCGGTGGCGGCGGCGGCTACAAAGGTGGTGGCGGCGGCTACGGCGGAGATCGCCGCGGCGGCGGTGGCTACAAAGGTGGCGGCGGCTACAAAGGCGGCGGTGGCCGTAGCAACGATGATTGGGGCTAATCCGACTCTATAGCAGATCATTTACTGGCATCCGTTCCTTCTCGGGACGGATGCTTTTTTTTGTTTTCCGATCAATCTGCACGAACCTGCACATCTATTCTTAGATAGGCTGTTCGGTCGCATTCGGGAGATGTCTTTCCCCTCGATTGGAAATTTCATTCAGATGTCTGTTTGGTCAGCAGAACCTATAATTCCCATGGCTCAGGTTCACGGTTTAGAAATGGAATGAACCTCTTCTTGTCGATGGATTTCTCAAACGCTTCGTCTGCACCAATGCGACCTGCCTCCAGATGTGCCATGATTGCAGCGTCGAGCGGCACATTGCCTTTTTTCTTTCCGATTTCGATCATGCCTGGAATTTGGAAGATTTTTTCTTCACGAATCATGTTTGCGATCGGGGTATCCACCACGAGGATTTCAAGAGCGGCCACACGCCCGGGCTTATCCACCCGTTTAAATAAGTTTTGGGCTATCACGCCTTTAAGCGATTCCGAGAGTGTCGTCCGGATCTGGTTCTGTTGGTTCGCTGGAAACACATCGATGATACGGTCAATCGTCTTGGCGGCACTTGGGGTGTGTAGTGTTCCAAAAACCAAGTGACCGGTCGCCGCCGCTTCGAGAGCAAGTGAGATGGTTTCCAAATCCCGCATCTCACCGACCAAGATGATATCCGGATCCTCACGCAAGGCTCCACGAAGTGCCGTGGCGAACGATTTTGTGTGGAGGCCAACCTCGCGATGGTTAATCAGCGCCCTGACCGAGTGGTGAACAAATTCGATGGGATCTTCAATGGTTAGAATGTGATCCGGCCGTTCTTTGTTTGCGTAATCGATGATGGCGGCAAGTGTGGTGGATTTTCCGGAGCCAGTTGGCCCTGTGACCAAGACCAAGCCCTTTGTCAGTTTGGCAAACTTTTTGCAAATACCCGGTAGACCAAGTTCCTCTGTGGTTAACACCTTTGTCGGAATGGTTCGAAATACCGCTGCGATGCCATCCTTCTGATTGAAAAAGTTTACACGGAACCGGGCTCTTCCGGGAAGTTCATAGCCGAAGTCAACATCCCCTGTTTGTTCAAAATGCTCCTTCTTGTCCTGAGGGCAGATTTCATACAGCAGATCCTTCAAGGATTCATGTTCCAGTCTTGGAGAATCCAAGGCAACCAGCTCCCCGTGGATTCGAATCATCGGCGGATTGTTAGAGGATAGGTGTAAGTCGGATGCGCTATTCTCAAGCATCGCGTCGAAAAACATGTGGATTCTTGCCATGAGACGTTGTGTTGGTTCGGTGTTTGGGTTGCTAGAGAGGCTAGGGATGCTCCCATTCAAAAGCAAGTGGTTGCCTGGATTTTATGAGATTTGCGGGAGATAGATGCGCTGCACCCGCGGGGTGATTCCGGTTAGTATCTCCCATGCGATTGTATCTGCCTGCCGGGCCACATCCGCCGCGGGGATCCGCGCTCCGAAAAGCTCCACCTCATCGCCGCAACGCACCTCGCTGTCATCGGGCAGTTGCACCATGATTTGATCCATCGTCACGCGCCCGACGATGGGATGTTTCGCTCCGCGTATGAAAGCTTCCGCGCCTTTCCCGGAGAGATGGCGGGGATAACCATCGCCATAACCGATTCCGACCGTGGCGATGCGTGTAGGGCGTGTGGTAACGAAACTCCGCCCGTAGGAAACGCCGTGTCCGGCAGGGAGCGTCCTCACCAGCGTGACGCGAGACTTCAGGGACATTACGTTTTTCAATGAGCCCTTGAAACTGTGCATGGGGGAGATGCCGTAAAGCATCAGTCCGGGGCGGGAAAGATTACGGCAGCCCATGGGGTAGCCGAGGATGCCCGCGCTGTTGGAAAGATGCCGCCAGCGGAACCGCTCCGCACCGCCGAGTTTCTCCACGGTGTCCTCGAAGGAATGGATCTGCCGCCATGTGAACTCTTCATCTTCATCGGCGGAGGAGAGGTGGGATGCGATGCCCTCGATTTCCAGCGAATCCATGGCAGCCAGCACCGCGAAATTTTCCTCAATGCCCTCGGCCAGAAAACCTCCGCGCCCCATGCCTGTATCGACTGCGATATGGACGGCGAGTTTCACTCCCCGGCGTTTTGCGATGGCGTTGAACTCCGCGGCCTCCTCGATGGAGGAGACGCAGGGCGTGACTTTCCGAGCTACAATTTCCTCGCGCTCCGCTTCCCAGGTTGCTCCTAAAAGGTAGATGCGAGAGGAAACGCCGGCTTCACGAATGCGCCGCGCCTCGCCGATGTTTGCGACGCCTAGGAACTCGACCCCGGCTTCTTCGAGTGTTTTGGAAATCACTTCCAGCCCGTGGCCATAAGCACCGGCCTTCACCACGGCCATGATTCCGCATCCGGAGGCTTTGCGTGCGTAAGCTAGGTTTTCCTTCAGGGCGGTGGTGTCGATCTCGACCCAGGCGCGAGGCGGGGAGATCGGGAAATCGGTGGGGTTCACGCCGCCAAGAGTAACCGCAGGCCGCGCGTCCGCAAGTTCCCGCTTGCCCCTGAGCTGTGGGGCGGATTGCTTCGCCCATGCGTTTTTTGCTGGCGGCCATCCTTTTGCTTTTCCCCCTTTCTGGAACTGCAAAGGAAATACCAATGCGTGGAATCGCGTGGACGGCGATTTCACCGGATGGCCAGACGCTGGCTTTCGAGTGGCTCAATGACATATGGCTCGCTCCCTCTACGGGCGGCGCGGCGGTGAGGGTCATGAAGACGTCGGAGCGTGAGGCGTATCCGATCTTTTCCCCGGATGGCGGGCGCCTGTATTTCGGCTCCGAGTTATCGGGTTCCGTTCAGCTCCACTCCGTGAAACCGGATGGCTCCGATCTACGAGTCCACACGGACAATTCCGAGGGAAATATCCCGGAAGCGATCTCTGCGGATGGTTCGTTCGCCATCGTGCGAGGCATGCGCGACAGTTCTGGCTATGAGCCGTTCCGGCTTTTGAAAGTGGATCTCACCAGCGATGCCAGGGAACTCGAGCTTTTCGACGCCTCGGCACATTCTGTTTCGATCTCACCGGACGGGAAGCGTTTCCTATTTTGCCGGGGCGGCGAGCAGCTCTACCGTCAGGGTTATCGAGGCTCGCGCGCCTCCTCGATTCACCTTTTCGATTCCGCCCGAAACCGTTTTGAGTCCATCGTCTCGGAGGAAAGCGAGGCTCGGTCGCCGTTGTGGAAGCCGGATGGAAAGGGTTACTACTACGTTTCCAGTAGGGACGGGGCGCTCGATGTGTGGGAGGGCGGCTTCGATGGAAGGTCTCACCGCCGCCTGACCTCCATGGGTGATGGCGGCGTCGTGCTGCGGACGCTCTCGGCGGACGGCAAGGTGATGGTTTTCCGCTCCGGGCAGGAGGTCTATCGCTTTGAGCCTGCAAGCTCTGCTCCACCTGTTGCCGTGCGGTTTTTCACAGACGAAAAACTGCCCAACCGATCACGCCGGAAAGAACGTGTCACCGGGACATCGTTCGCGGCGTTTTCAGCGGATGGAGATCGCATCGTTTTCTCCTCGGCAGGCGATCTGTGGACGATGGAGGCGGGTCTATCCTCGCCGCAGCGCATGACCAAGACCGATGAAACCGACGAGCGCGAGCCGGTGCTTTCCATCGATGGCAAGGAAGTCTTTTTTCTTCGCGATGACGGTCTGAAAACGGAGGTCTGCCGTGCGGGTTGGAATAGGAGGAAACCGGGCCATATCAAGGTCATCCTTTCTTCCCAAGCATCGAAGCGCAGCCTGAAGGTGAGTCCCTGCGGCAGGCGTGTTTCATGGCTTGAGGGCACGGGCGATCTCGTGAGCGCCTCCATGGATGGCGGCGCTGCGAAGGTGGTGGCGGAGGCATGGGACAGCCCGACTTACGATTGGGCTCCGGATGGCGAATTGCTCGTCATGTCGGCCAAGGACATCCACTCGAACCGCGATATATTCCTCGTCCGCGCCGATGGCTCGGCGCCACCCTACAACCTCACTCGGCATCCGGCGTTCGAGGGTTCCCCGAAATTTTCGCCGGACGGGAAAACCATCGTTTTCACCGCGAGGCGGGAGCCGGATGGCATTGCGCGGCTGTGGCTCATCGATGTCAGCGCGGATTTGGAAAAATCATCGAAAACCCTACGCCCTCTCGACACGGACATCGGAGAGCCGACGCGGGTGACGTGGGCGGCGGATTCCCGTTCCGTTCTTTTCCAAAGTCGTGATGCGGGCGACAAGACGATCTATTCCGCTCCGCTGGATGGCGGGGAGGTGTCCGAATTCGCGCGTTTTCGAGGAATCGCGGAAGGCATGGGCGCGGATGGCCGCTCGTTCTGGCGCATCGACCGGGTGCCCGCTGTTTTTCATGAGGGTAAACTCAAGCGATTTGAATTCTCATTTTCCGTGGAGCAGGTGCGCGAAAAACGGCTGCGGCTCGGCTTCCGGCGCATCTGGCGCACTCTGGGAGAGCGTTTTTACGATGAGACGATGAACGGCAAGGACTGGCCGGCCATCCTCATGAAATATGAAGACGCCGCCGCTGCCGCCATGGATTCGAGGCAGTTCGACCGCGTGGTGGCGCAGTTGCTGGGCGAGCTGAATGCGTCCCACCTCACTTTCAAAACCAAACCATGGGGCGAGCCAGCCGGTGCGGATGTCGCAGAAAAGCCAACCGCCTTCCCCGGTCTCACCTTTCGCAACACATGGGATGGTCCGCTGATGATCGAGAAAGTGCTCGAAGGCGCTCCGATCTCGCTTGTCGATGGCGCGCCTGTCCCTGGGGAAAAAGTCCTACGCATCGGCGGCAAGGAAGTGGACGCGCGGACACCTCTCTCGAAGATTTTCAGCGGAGCGAAAGGCAGCGCGTTTCCCATTGTGGTCGCGTCGGAAAATGGGAAAACAAGAACGCTGGAATTGATCCCCATTTCCTACGGGCGTGCCCGATGGCTGGAGCGTGCGGCGAGGCTGAAGCGCGCCGAAATCGCGGCAGATGCCAGTGGACGGAGGATCGCCTACCTTCCTTTCCGGAAAATGAAATCCGACGATCTCCTCGAACTCACCACAGAGGTTTACCGCGCCTCGCTGGATGCCGAGGGACTCATCCTCGATCTCCGCGACAATGTCGGCGGACGCGTGGCGGATCAGTTGTTGGGGCTTTTCTGCCAGCCGGTGCACACCTTCACCATTCCGCGAGGTGGGGAAAGGGGATACCCCACGGATCGCCGCGTCAGCCCCTCCTGGGACGGGCCGATGGTCGTGCTTTGCAACGAGAACACCTATTCCAACGCCGAAATTTTCTGCCACGCCTTCAAGCGACTCGGTCGCGGTAAGCTGGTCGGCGTGCCCACGAACGGCGGCGTGATCTCCGCCGTCACCATCCGCATCCCCGAGGTCGGGGAGCTACAAATTCCCTTCCGCGGCTGGTTTCACGCGGATACAGGCCGCGACTTGGAACTCAACGGCGCGGTGCCGGATCTGATCGTCCCCATTGGCCCGGAGGAACAGGCGAAAGACCTCGATCCACAGTTAGAAGCCGCCTTGCGTGCCCTCCATGAAGCCATCGCCAAGCAAGCACCCGGGATCGCACCGATCCCGAAGTGACCGGACTGAACCGAGCCTTTCTACAAAAGCATGGCTTAGTGAATGCCTGCTGCTAATTCCCCGCTCCCACCCGTAAAATTCCCCGGGGCAACAAGATAGTCCTGCTATTCCCCTGGGAAATTTTACTGAGCACATGAACTTTTGCCCGGTCTTGTGCGAGATCCCAAAGGTCTTGCAAAGCTCCGACATCGTAAAATGGCTGTTCGAAAGCAGGCTGAGACATTGTTGTTCTTCTCCCATTGGTGACACGTTATTCCGGGCATGCGCCCAGAATAATGAGTCACCTATGTCCTCGGTTTTTTGTTACCCATTGATCGGTTCATACCGGTTCATAGCCGATATGACTCCCTCAAGGCTTTCATCCCGCCCGCGGCTTAGTGGATGAGCAGGGCGCAGGACTGCTGCCATGAGTCGCCGTCGTCATCAGTGACGGTGAAGTCAAAGCCCGCGCGGCCGCTGTAGCCGGGTGTGGGAGTGAAGGTGATCAGGCTGCGGCTGGGGCCGGAGGATTTCACCGTACCGCCGTGGAGATTCGCCCCCTTGAAAACGGGATTCTTTGTGAAGCCGGAGGTGAATTTCCGCAGGTCGATGGTGACCTGGGTGTTTTTGGCAATCATGCCATGGGGAATCGCAAGAAAATGAAGATATTCCTCGAGGAGCGTGTGGCCTTGGTGTGCATCCTTGGGCAGAAAGGATGGACCTTGGACTAGCGTGTTGTGGTCGGCTTTGGCGGGATCCGAGCCGAGCGTTTTCTCCCAAATGTCAGGCATGCCGTCCTTGTCCGTGTCAGCCGGCGGGGCGGCGTGCTCCAATTGGCCTAAGCCGTTGTTCGCGAGTCCGGTCTCTGATTCGTGGGTGAGCTTGCGGCGTTTCTGTTGCACGACCTCACTTACAAGAAGCGTGGTTACTTCATCGCGGAGCGGGATGTCAGAGGTGACATCCAGCCGCAGCGGCCCCACTTGGGAAATGACCTTTTTGTATGCGGTCAGACGGCGCTCGACTTTCACAGGCACGCCGACGATCGGCTCATCCGGCTTGGTTGGATCGGCGTTGAGCGTTTGGGGAAAGGGCTTGGCGCTCTTGTGGTAGAGATCCTTATCAATGAGCGCGTAGCCCTCCGCGGTGACGTCGGGCGCCTCGGCACCGTTACCATCAAGGGCACAATCATCGAGATGCACATGATAGGGCATCGTCCCGTCGGGCAGGACGCCGCCGCCGAAGATCGGATTTCTGCCGCGGCTGCCCTGGATGAACGTATTGCCCCGAAGATTCACCTTGTAAGTGCCGGGTTTGTCCGCACCGGCGAGGTGCATTCCGATATCCCAGCCGAAGGTCACGTTGTTCGTCCAATCGAGGAGCTTCGGGAAAATGATCTTGGGATTGCGGGTCTTGTTGTTAGCCCAAAGGGTGTGATGGCTTGTGGCGTGATCGATCAGCCAGAGTCCGCCGCAGGAGTGGCCGTAAATGCCCCAGGCATTGGTGGACCACTGAAACGTCATGGTCGGCGGCGCAGTGCGGAAGCTCGAAAGGTTTTCATCCCCGGCAAACATCACGTCGCAATGATCGATAATCAGGTTTTTCGCGCCGCCATCCGGGTTGATGCAATCGCTTCCGTTGCCTTTCGCCCCATGGCGGAATCGAAGGTGGCGGATCACCACATCGGCTCCGGAAATCGTCAGCGAGCTGCCGGTCAGGCAGACGCCGCCGCCGGGCGCGGTCTGGCCGGCAATGGTCACGTTGGATGCTTTCAGATGCGCTTTGTTGATCGGGATGAAACCACTCACGGTGAACACGATCGTCCTGCCGCCGGGCGGTGAGGTGGAGATCCCTTCGAGAAACGAGCCCGGGCCGTTCCGCTTCAGGTTCGTGACCTGATAGACATCGCCGCCGCGGCCACCCTTTGAGTGGGCGGCGAAGCCTTCCGCACCAGGGAAGGCGGGGATTTGGGCGGATGAGAGGGCGGCAA
This sequence comes from Verrucomicrobiota bacterium, assembly GCA_046051965.1. Classification (GTDB taxonomy): domain Bacteria; phylum Verrucomicrobiota; class Verrucomicrobiia; order Verrucomicrobiales; family Akkermansiaceae; genus Luteolibacter. The sequence goes on along the minus strand of JBJONG010000027.1, from coordinate 10,237 downwards.
GGGCAAGGAGCAGGGAAAACGTCTGGAACTGGATCACGGGAACGTGATACGCGGAAAACGGGTTCCGCATTTCATCCGCTGCACTCATCGCCGTCTGTGCGGCCAAAATCCTTTACTACGGCCACATCGCCCTCCACGCCCGGGATCAGCCCGCCTGGTTCCGCAACATCGGGATCATATCCCTCGATCAAGAAGAAAACCCCGGAAACCGTACGAAAAGCATCCCGAGCCCTACGCCGAAATGATCGAATTCCACGGCATGGCTCCGAATCAATGGTTCACCCTCCCTGCCCATACCTGACGGCGGAAGACAAATCCAGGCTCACCGAAAGAATCCTTGGCGAGGCGGGTCTTACAGGTAGTCTCGTGATCAATGATTTCGCCTGACACAATTCCATATCTGCCTGACCCTGCTCCACATCCCATGAATACCCCGGCTGAAAATCATTTTCCGGGTCGTGCCGGTCGCGCTGTGGCTGCGGCTGCCTGTCCTGACATGCCGAAAGCAATATGCCATCTTCTGATGATGGTCACCTTGCTGTTATCCACGTCTTGCGCCACTTCGCCGCGCCGCCTATCCGGCGAAAACGATATTCCGATGCTCATACCCGGGGAAAAGTATGCGTCATGGACAATCGATCAGGCTGAGTTCGATCAAAGCCGCTACTATGTGATCTCCAAATACCATCCGAATGGAAAATCCATTGCGATCTATGCCAGCGATGAGGGGGAAGCCGTTGCTTCTGCTACCGCTAAAAAGGTAAGCATTCCCGAAATCGGCGAGGTGCGTTACCGCAGCTGCTCCACCGGAGGCGATGAAGAACTTGCAAGATACCAAACCGACCCCTTTACCCGTGACGACGGGCATGGCGGCAAGGTCTATTACTTCGTGCGAGTCAATACTGACGATGGAGATCAGGAAACCATGCTTGAAGCAGTGAAGTGGGCTGCTGCGGGAACGAAGGATTTCTAGGAGGGTATTCCATGAAGTTTGGAAAATGGGAATCCATCGCCGCAGGAATTTGCTTTTGGCTAATGGGAGTCCGAATTGGGTGTCAGCGAATCAGCGGGGCTGTGCCGCATGCTTCGGCCACGAAATGTCCCCGGGCTTTATCGTATCACAAGAAGCGAGGCTTTTTAACGAGATCCTTCTTCAGGGCGATCAAGCTAGGAGTGAAAATCCGGCTAGTTTGGAATTTGACCACAGAGAACACAGAGACCCTCCTGCCTTCGCTTCTCCAAAGGAAAATCGGGCTTGGACTTTCCTTGGCCTGATCGACTTATGAGGTGTTGCGGATTTTCCGCTTGTCCGATGTGGACAAGGTTCCATACCCCGCTACGTTGCCGCCGAAATGGAACTTGAACCTGTCGTCCCCGATCCGAAAAAACTGCGCCGAACCGCGTGGATCCTCGTCGCGATTATGATCGTGGGCGGTTTCGTGATCCTGAAGGCTTATGAAAAGAGGACGAGGGAGGCAACGAGCGACAACCGCCCCAGCTTTGTGACCCAGATTTCACGGACGAAGGATCTGACGTTCATGAGGCAGGACGGGAAAGTGACGGATCTGCTCTCACTGAAGGGCAAGGTGCTGGTGGTGCAAAGCCTGCCGCAGGCACAGCCCGATGAGATGTCCATGGGGGTGATGAAACGCCTTGCGGCGCAGTATGCGGGGAATGAGGATTTGGTGCTGGTGACTTTGGTGCTTGATCCCGGATCTGCGGAAGCCTTGCCGGAACAGCTTGAGTCGGTCGCTAAGGGTCTTGGAGCGGAGTTGCCGCAATGGGTGGTTGGCTCGAACGAGAAAAAGACGTTGCATAAGTTCATCAAGAACGAGTTCAAGGCGAACATGCTGCCGCATGAGGAGGACGGGAAATGGGTTTACGACGGCTCCCTCGTGCTGATCGACCGCAACCGCCATGTCCGGCGCGCGGTGGTGCCCAAGGTGCGGAAAGAGAATCCCGCGGTGGTGTCCTCGAACCAGGTCGTGGCCTTCGATTTCCGCCAAGCGGAGGAGTGGGACGAGAAAGGCCTCATCACCGGAACGGATCAAACCAACGTGGCGCGGATGGAAGATCTGTTAGGCGAAACCATAGCGACCCTGCTGGCGGAGAAAGCCGGCGTGAACGAACGGAAGAGTCCCGCCATCCTCGTCACCGTCGGGGTCGGCTTTGCGCTGTTTTTCGTCCTGCTCATCGTGAAAACCAAGGCATCCCGCAACCCCTCGAAACCATGAACAAGAAAACGACCCTGATCCTATTTTATTCCGGCGTGGCCGTGGTATGCGCCGCGATCCTGGCGCTGGTGAATTTTGTGATCCTGCCGGGCTTGAAAACGAAAGGCGCGGAGACTTACGACTTCGCGAACGTCGGTCAGCAGCGGGATGAGAAATGGTTTCCCATCGAGAAAGACCTAGTCGCCACGAACCAAGCGGGCGAGAAGGTGAAGCTTTCCGATCTGCGCGGGAAGGTGTGGGTGGTGGCGGAGTTCTTCGCCGTATGCCCGCATTGTGCCGTGCGCAACGGGAAGGAGCTGCGCGAGATCTACGAGGCGTTCGGTGATCATCCCGATTTCCATATCGTGTGCATCAGCGTCGATCCGCAGCAGGACGATGTCGAGAAACTCAAGGACTACGCGGAGGCGCTCGGCGCGGACTCGAAGAACTGGTGGTTCCTCAACGCGGGCGAAGAGAAGTCCGCCCACGAATATTTGGAGCAAACACTCAAGTTCCTCGGCGTGCGCGAGCGGACGGATGCGGCCCAGATCGAGGCGAACGGGCGCTTCGAGCACGACATGGGAATACTGGCGGTCGATCGGGATTTCAGCACGTTCGGGAAATGGGATCTCGCGTTCCAGCGCTCCGAGCTTGGCACGCCCGAAGGCTACAAGGCGGTGAAAACAGCCATGATGGAGCGGCTCCGTGCCGAGCTTGATAAGAAGCCCGAACCCTGAAATGAACCTACGATCATGAGACAGAGCGAAGAAAGAATAGCGTGGCTTCAGAGGAGGCCGGAAGATGCGAAAGCAAAGCAACTGACCACCGCCGCATGGGCGGTAACGGCGCTGGTCCTGGTATTGGTCGGGCTGATGCGCAGCCCTTACAAAATACCTCTACCCGATGGTTGGTCGATGTCTTATCTGCCGCCGGCTCACGCGATTATCAACACCTTGGTGTCCATCTGCCTGATCGGTGCGGTCATTACCGTGAAGCAGGGGAAAATCGGCGCGCACCGGAATTTCATCATGGCTGCGATGGCGCTCTCCACACTGTTTCTCCTGTGTTACGTCGCCTATCATTTCACCACGGTGGAAACCCGCTACGGCGGCGAGGGTGCGATGCGCGTTGCTTATTTTTTCCTGCTGATCACGCACATCGTGCTCGCGGCGGTGAGCCTGCCGATGATTTTGCTCACATTCATCAACGCATGGACGAACCGTTTCGAGACACACCGCCGTATGGCTCGTTGGGTTTTCCCGATCTGGCTCTACGTCGCCGTCACCGGGCCGATCTGCTATCTGATGCTGCGTCCCTATTATCCGTAAGCGGAAAACGGTTCACGTGGCAGCCGAGAGTTTGAGGACGCCCACGTAAGGCAGGTTCCGATACTTCCCTTTGTAATCCAGCCCGTAGCCGACGACGAATTCGTCTCCGATCTCGAAGCCCACGTAATCGGCTTCCACTTCCTCGGCGCGTTGCTTGTCCTTTGCGAGCAGCACACCGGTGTGGACGGCGGCGGCACCCTCTTCCTTGAGTCGCTGGGCGACGGCGGCGAGGGTGCGGCCTGTGTCGAGGATGTCGTCTAACAGGAGGACATGCATTCCTTTCACCTCCGGGAAATGGCGGTCCAGGAAATCGACGGTGCCTGAGCTTTCGAGCCCGCCATGGTAGCTGGCGACGTTGAGGCACTCGATGGACAGCTCGCGCGGGATACGGCGCAGAAGATCGGCGGCAAAAACGAGAGCCCCTTTCAGTAAAATGATGACCACGATCGGCCCGGGGGGGAAATCGCTCTCGATCTCCTTCGCCATGGAATCGAGGCGGCGCACGATGATTTCCTCATCCACGAGGATACGTTCAATGTCATTTTTCATGAGGAGAGCATGGGGGGCTGTGGTGGATGCGAGGAGGATGAATGAGCTATTGAGGTGAAATTTTCTTCCTCCGCAACGATGGCACCGCCGCTCATTTTCACCACGCGCCGGGCTTTGGCGGCGAGGGCGGGATCGTGGGTGACGAGCACCAGCGCGGTGCCGGCCTCGCGGTTGAGACGGAAGAGCATTTCCACGATCGGGGCGCTGGTTTCCGCGTCGAGATTGCCGGTCGGTTCGTCGGCGAAGAGGATTTTCGGGCGGTGTATGAAGGCGCGGGCTAGAGCCACGCGCTGCTGCTCTCCTCCGGAAAGCTGGAGCGGATAGTGGTTGAGGCGGTCGCTCAGGCCGACCTGACCTAACAGATCCGCAGCGTCCTTTTCCCGCCCGCTCTCGCCGCGCAGTTCCAGCGGGACGAGCACGTTCTCAATGGCGGTGAGCGTCGGGATGAGCTGGAAGCTTTGGAAAACAAATCCCACTAAACGGTTCCGCAGCGCGGCGCGCTCGTCCTGGCTCATCGATTCAAGCGCGTGGCCGTCGAGTTTCACCGATCCGCCGGTCGCGTCGTCGAGCCCGGCGCAGAGTCCGAGCAAGGTGGTTTTCCCGCTGCCGGACGGGCCGATGATCGCGCAGGTGTCGCCTGCATCCAGACTCAGGCTCACGTCGTGCAGGACCGTCAGCTCATGGCTCTGGGTACGGTGGACTTTTTTGAGTCCGGAGATTTCGAGGATGGGTCGTTTGACACTTTGCGGGGGAGGTCCTAGTATGGCGGTCATGCGAAAATGGATGATTTGCTGTCTCTTGCTTGCGACGGGCGGGGCACTATCCGCACAGGATGCCGGGAATGCAAACACCGGAAAAAAGCGCATCCTGATTCTTGGTGACAGCATTACCGCCGGATACGGGCTTGATCCGCAGGCGGCCTATCCCGCGCTGTTGCAGAAAAAAATCGACGACGCGGAGCTTCCTTACACGGTGAAAAATGCGGGGGTGAGCGGTGATACGACAGCAGGTGGGCTGCGCCGGATCGACTGGGCGCTCGGCGCGGAGGGCGCGGACGTGCTGGTAGTGGCGCTCGGTGGAAATGACGGGTTGCGCGGGATTTCACCGGTGCAGACGGCGGAGAATCTCGCTGGCATCATCGACAAGGCGCGTGCGAAGAACCCCGCGATCAAGGTGCTGATCGCAGGCATGCAAATTCCATCGAATTTGGGCGATGATTTCACCGGCGAGTTCAAAGCGATTTTCCCCAAGGTTGCTTCCGAGAAGAAGGCGGAGCTGGTGGATTTTCTCCTCGCCGGTGTCGGCGGCGTTGAAAAGCTCAACCAACCCGACCGCATCCACCCCACCGCAGAGGGTCAACAGATCGTGGCGGAAAATGTTTGGAAAGTGCTGGAAGGCCAGCTTGTGAGATGAGCTCAGTAAAGCTCCACGAGATATGATTCCCGAAGACCGCCGCCATTCACGGTGACCCAGTAAATGCCACGTTTGGCGGGTTCTTCCGGCTCGAAGTTGATGCCGTTCATGGATGCTTTGGAAACGTAATTCACGGGGATCTCGCGGCCGGGAATATCGGCATTTGCGGAGAAGGGTTTGTCGGGGCGCGAAGAGAGCTTGAAAACTCGCACTTTCACCTCATCGATTGATTTCGGCACCCCGGCTCCGTAAAGAGACCATGCGTTGCCGTGCATGTATTCGAGGGGGAAAAGGCCTTTTCCGGGGTAAGCCCACGAGTCTTTTATCGATTTTCCGCCGGACTCCATGCACCACATGGCGGAGTAGCCCCCGCCCGCTTCTCCGAAGCCAACCTTGTCCATCGGCGGGTTCAGGCACCATGCGCGGTGGCCGCGTTGCTCGCGGTTGTTGTCTCCGGCGTCGTCGATGTATTGGGCGACGCTGCTGACCATGCCGCCGCCTTGGGCGAGGTTGCATCGGTTTGTCGAGTGGCCGATGTCATGGGAGAGGCCGCCGTGCTCTTCGCAGGCTTTGGCGGCGTCCTCTGACTTTGCGGAGAGTTCGGCATCCGCTTCCACGTCGTAAGGGATGCCGCAAAGGTAGCGGTAGATGTTTAGCAGCTGGGTGGCCTTGTGAACATCCTTGGAAATGTCGTCGGGTCGGGGGCGGTCTTCGATCTCACGGATCGTCTCGCGGATTTCCTCTTTGGTGCGCGGATAGAGGCGGCCAGCGGCGGGCTCATCATCCTCGGGTTCTGCGGTTTCAGAGGCGGCTTCAGCGGGGACGTAGTTGGTGAGAAATTCGATATCCTCTTCGCTGAGCTTGTCAAAGCTGACGGTTGCCTCCCGCCCGTTCCTCTTGAGTTTCAGAACGGCGTAGGTTTCCTCCACTTTTACGACGGAGGCGACCAGGGTGCGGCCTCCTGTGTCGGTGAAAGTGCGCCACGCGTCTGCGGAGTGGAGCAGGGTGGGTAGGAATAGAAAAAGGAGAGCGAGGCGGTGCATGGGTTTTTGATCGTTATGAACGCGATACGGCATTTGGTCAAACGACCTGGGCTTTCAGCGAAAGCTCGGCGATGAGTTTGCAGAGAGCGGGGAAGGGGAGTCCGGCGGCGGCGGCGGATTTCGGGAGGAGGGACGTTGCCGTCATGCCGGGGATGGTGTTGGCCTCAAGGACGTAGGGGCGGTTTTCCGCATCGAGCATGACATCGACGCGGGAATAGACTTCCAGGTTCAGTGCTTTGTGGGCGGCGACGGCGGCGGCCTGCACGGCCATGGTGGTTTCGAGGTCGAGATCGGCGGGGCAGATGTATTGGGAGCCGGTGGCCTTGCCGGAGAGCCACGGGTATTTTGTGGCCATGTCATAAACGCCCTCAGGCGGGATGATGTGGATGACAGGGTAGGCAATGCCGTCGATGACCGGCACGGTCAGTTCGGAGCCGGAAATGAATTCCTCGATGAGCAAGTCTCTGGAATGCTGCGAGGCCTTCGCGATGGCGGTTTCCGCTTCGGCTTGCGTTTTCACGATCTCGATGCCGACGGAGGAACCTTCGCGCGGGGGTTTTACCACGAAGGGCGCGGGAAACGAAGGAAGGACGGGACCGTTTATGCAGTCGATGATTTCCGAGCGTGGGGTAGGCACTCCGGCGGCAAGGAACGCCTGTTTCGCAAGGCTTTTGTCGAACGCGACGCGCGAGCTTTTGGCGCGTGCTCCGGTGTAGGGGATGCCGCGGGCGTCGAGGATTTCCTGGAGCTGCCCGTCCTCGCCGAAGGTGCCGTGGATGAGGTTGAAGCACAGGCCGGTGCCTTCCGGGAGGTCGATCTCGGTGCCGGTGACATCGACAGGTACGGCGTCGAGACCGATTGACAGCAGGGCTTCGAGCACGGCATTGCCGGAAGCGAGGGAGACCTGGCGCTCGGAGCCGGGGCCACCCATGAGGACGGCGATCTTGATTTCGGATAGCATGGTGGTGGAGGAAGATTTCACCGCAGAGCCGCAGAGGTCGCGGAGGGGACGCAGAGCAGGTCTTTTTATGAGACTCTTACTTGGAGTTTAAAGTTTAAAGTTTGAGGTTTCTAAAAACTCGTCTCGTCGTCGCCGATGATTTTCACTTCGGTTTCGAGGGATACGCCGCGTTCTTCTTTGGCGGTTTTCTGGATGGATTCGATGAGGGCGAGGATGTCCTTGGCGGTGGCTTTGCCGTTGTTGACGATGAAATTGGCGTGGGCTTCGGAGACGGCGGCCTGGCCGGAGGTTTTTCCTTTCAAGCCGAGGGAGTCGATGAGGCGGCCAGCGGGGATTTCCTCGGGGTTCTTGAAGGTGCAGCCGGCGGAGGCGGCGACGGGTTGGCTGTCCTTGCGTTTGTCGCGGGATTCCTGCCAGCGCTTCTTGATATTGTCGTGGGTGTCGTTTTTGCCTTTGAAAACGGCCTGTAGCGAGAAGTTTCGCCGTAGTTCACGGACGTTGCGGTACTCTGCCTCGATCTCATCCCGCTCGCGGGTGCGGATCACGCCGTCCTCATCAAGGAAGGTGACTCGGACGACCTGGTCGAAGGTCTCGATGCCCATTGCGCCGGCGTTCATGCGGAGCGAGCCGCCGACGTTTCCGGGGATGCCCTCCATCCACTCGAAGCCGCCGATGCCGTGTGCGCCTGCGAAGGAGGCGAGTTTTTTCAAACGAACGCCCGCCCCCGCCGTGACGTGGCCTTTCGCGTCGATGCTGAGTTCGGAGAACGCTCCGCCGGTGGGGTGGATGACGGCGCCGGGAATGCCGCCGTCGCGGACGAGGAGGTTCGATCCACGCCCGACGACGCGGATGGGGATGCCGCGCCCGCGGCAGTAATCGACGAGGAAGGAGAAGGCGAAAAAGGAGTGCGGCTCGATCCAGTATTGCGCGGGGCCACCTACCAGGAGCGTGGTATGTTTGCGCATCGGTTCGTAGAGTTTGCCGTCGATTTCCCCGGGGGGCATGAGGGCGCGCATTTCCTCGAGGATCTTGAGATCGGCGGCGATGCGGGTGCCCGCTTCATGGACGTTGCCCGCGCCGAGGGTGATGAGGAGGTCGCCGGGTTCAAGGGCGTTGCCGACCTGGTGGTGGGCGGTAGCGAGATGGGGGAGAAACTTCGCGGGGATGTCGCCGTGGGCTTTCATGGCATCGACGAGAGTCTGTCCGGTGATGCCGGGGATGGGCGGCTCGGAGGCGGGATAGACATCCGTGATGAAAACGAGATCGGCGGCTTGGAGGGCTTTTCCGAATTCATCGGCGAGCAACTGCGTGCGGGTGTAGCGATGCGGTTGGAAAAGCACGACAACGCGGGAGGGCTTGAGCGAGCGCGCGGTCTGGAGGGTGGCGGCAAGCTCGGTGGGGTGGTGTCCGTAGTCATCGACGATGCGGTAGCCGGGCGTGAGATACTTCGTTTCAAAACGGCGCTTTGCTCCGGCGAAGGATGAGAGTGCGCGGGCGATGAGCGAAAACTCCGCGCCGCAGCAATCCGCGATGGCGATCGCTGCAAGAGCGTTGAGAATGTTGTGCTCGCCGGGAATGGCCAGTTCGATGTCGCCGAGGGGCTTGCCGTTCTTCTTGACGGTAAAGGCGGATGATCCCTTGAGATCGCGGATGTCGGAGGCAGTGTAGTCCGTCTCCTCGGAGGAGCTTTCCCAGCCGTAGGAGAGGGCGTTCGCGCGGTCGGCGCAGATCGCGCGGGCGACGGGGCATTCCGCGCAATATACGATGTTTCCCGTAGTCTGGTTGGCGAGGGTGGTGAAGACTTCTTTGATGTGGTCGATGTCGCGGTAGAAATCGAGGTGCTCGGCTTCGATATTCAGGATGACCGAGTGCTCCGGCTTATAAAGGGCTAGAGTGCCATCGGATTCATCGCCCTCGGCGACCATGGAGCGTCCGTCCTGCTCCCAGCGGGCGTTTGCACCAAGGATGGGGATTTCCGCGCCTACGTAATAGGAAGGTTTCTGGCCGCTTTCCCGGAGGAGGTGGGCGGTCATCGAGGAGGTGGTGGTTTTCCCATGAGTGCCGGAAATGACGATGCCTGCCTTGGTGTGGAGAATCGCGGCGAGGCATTCCGCGCGGCGGATCATCGGGATCTTGTTTTTCACCGCGCCGTCGTAAGCGGGGTTTCCCGGGCGGATGGCGGAGGAATAAACCACAAGATCCGCACCCTCGACGGCGGCTTCGGTCTGCGGCGTGTAGAACAGCAGGCCGAGTCCCTGCATCCGATCCGTCTCCGAGGTGGTGACGCGGTCACAGCCGGAAACCTTGTGTCCCATGCCTAACAGGAGTAGCGCCAGCCCGCTCATGCCGGAGCCGGCCACGCCGATGAGATGGATGTGGAGCGGGTGGGAACGGTCGGTGAGCTGGGCGGAAAGGTCGGACATCGGAGAGGGCGGATTCATAGATGTCCGGGAAATGGGCGGCAATCCGCAAATTTAATCCGTATTCTCACGGCGATCAAGCTAGGGAGAAGAAAGAGGTTTAACCGCAGATGAACGGGATGAACGCAGATGGACTTAGGTGAGATTGAGGGGGGTGTCATAAATTTTGTGTAAGTGCTTTCCGTGGGGGTGTCATAAATTTTGTGTAAGTGCTTTCCGTCGATGTGCCCCATCAACAGAACCAGCACATCCAAATGAAACAGCCCATTACCGACGCTCTCCTCGACGAGCTACTCAAGAACTACAGCCA
>JBJONG010000026.1:0-52367 GCA_046051965.1 Verrucomicrobiota bacterium | reverse complement strand
AACACGCAACCGGGTGGCGGCCCTGCGTGTCGCTTACGCTCGACATGGCCTTCCCCCCGGTGCATGTTCTTCTCGTTCTGCAAGATAATGTGGATTAGAAACCGCAAGCTGAAGCGATTAACGCAATGTCCACTCCCTAAATACTGGTTCACAGTGTGCGTGAGCTTAGACGAGCCAATACCAATGGATGGCGATCCGTCTGAAGCGCCAGCGGTAGGATATTTCAAGCTCTTCGGTGTGTCGGGGGATCTCGAACGAGCGAAAGAGATCGTTTTTGGAAGCATTCAGCTCGGTGAGATCGATTGGAATGACACCGAATGGTATGAGGTTGATCCTCGAGACCTGGATAAGGATGTCCTAGCAGCGATCAAGCCTATCAACGGAGTCGGAATCTGGTATGAGAGCGGTCGAGGATTTTTCCCCGCAGATGCTCCCCAACCGAGCCGCAACATAGCAAAGACTGAAGAAGCAGAACAAGCCGGCACATGCGACGCCGAGGAAGCCGTCTGATCAATTTTGGGCGCTTGCCCCGGCGCCGCATGGCCTCTAACGTTCGCCTAAACCATGAACCGCTCCATCACCATTTCAGTGCTGATTGCCATGACGCTTGCGGTATTGGGCGGCGAGTCATCGCTGACGATTACCTATCAGCCGCTCGACGGGCTCGGTTCGGGCGAGATCACTATTGCTCAGGTCACTTGCCATGACTGGTATTCACAGAGCGGCACAGCGACAGCCATTGGTTTGATCTCAGCCCCGAACGTTCCGCCGACCAACAATCCCGAGATGGCGACCGAGAACCTTAACTTAGCTTCGGCCTGTGGGGTGCAGTTCTACGCCAGCGACATCGGTGATCCCAAGGCTGCTTTGGAGCTGACGATGGATGTTACTAAGTTTGTGATCCCCAAGAGATTCGGTCATCCACGGGAGAACATCATCCGTTCATGTCTGGAGTGTCTCCGACTCTGCCTTCCCGAGAAGCTCCGCGATACGCCAGTGAGCCTAAAGGCTGCCGAGGCTGACAGGCAGTGGTTGTCGGAGATTGTCCGTGAGTTCAACGCTCATGATCGCCGAAAGGTCTACCACACCCCACCAACCTGATGCGAGAGCCCAACACCAACCAAGGCGAACAAAACGAATGCAGGCAACGGCTCGAAGGTTATCTGTCGTGCCAGCAACGTCTTGCGCTCGCCGTCGCCTGATCCGAGGCGTTCGCCCAGAATCTCATGCGCCGCCTCGCTCTAGTCCTGCTCATCTCGGTTTCCGTTGCTTTGGCGGGTTCGCCCGGAGAGGCCACCGACACGCCTGACGTTGTCGCCAAGATGGTGCAGGGTCTGTCCGCGTCGAAGATCGATCATCTGACCTCAAAGACTTATAGGGATGGAGACAGTGAGTTTTCATATCACCTGAAGACCATTGATTATCTTGGCACCGTTCAGCGAGACGGACGTCGTTACACCATAGCAGCAGCCAAGTTCCTCCGATCATCCGCCAAGGGCAGTGAGTATCCGCCAGCCAGACGACATGGATTCCTGATCGTGTTTGACGAGACATTTGGGATAGCCACACATGGCCGCATTGACCTCGGCGACTGCCACATGGATGGCGAGGTGTTGAAGGCAGGAGAGACCGTGATCGCTGACTTCAGCAGTAAAGAGCCAGCCATTAGGTTCCACGGTTGGATGCTTGATTCAGCTTTCATGCCATATCCATTCGCAGACCGGATATCCGAGGCCGAGTGGGAGTCGGGAGCCTTTCGCAAGAAGCCATGACACTTAAAGCAACCAACCAAGGCGAACAAAACGGATGCAGGCAACGGCTCGAAGGCTATCTGTCGTGTCAGCAACGTCTTGCGCTCGCCGTCGCCTGATCCGAGACGTTGCCATCAGCCATATCACGTGCTCTGTAGGGGGAAGACGGAGACCGCGACCGGTGAAGCGGAGAGCAGTGATACGGGCGGGGTTTCGGGTTCGGGGAAGGCGTTCCAGGCGAACGGGGTGGTGGAGCATTTTCCCTGCGGCATCGGCTCGATGAGGTAGGGTGAGTGGTGGACGCGGCCGGTGCGGAGGTTTCCATCGGCGTCAGCAGAGAAGAGGAGGTAGCGCTCGACGAGGAACCATTCGAGGCTGCCGGGGGCGGCGGGTCGGGGGTTTTGCGGGAGCTTGTAGGTGAATTCGGCGGCGGGGAGGGGGGAGTTTTTCCGGCGGGAGCGGTAATGGATGAGGTTTTTCCGGGTTTCCGAGGACATTTCGGCGTGTTGGTAGGGGAGGTGGAAGGCGCGGCGGGCGATTTCGACGGCAATCGGTTGGTTGCAATCGAGGGAGAAGAACCAGACGCCGGGGTTGCCCGCGTCATCGTGGACGTAGGTGCGGAGGTTCAGCTCATGGAACCAGGAGAGCCACGGAAGCGGCGGGAGGCCGATGGGGCGGATGCGCTCCATGAAGAAGGGTACGATGCCGAGGTAGGCTTTGCCTCCAAAAGTATCGACGTGGAGCCCGGCGGGGAGGCGGGCGGCGATCATTTCCGGATCGGCCTCCCAGTGGAAGAAGCCGAGTCCGGCCCAGCGCTGTTTCATGACGGGGAGGCCGGGCGGGCGTTGGCGGAGGGCGAGGCGTTGTTGGTCGGTGGGAGGCATGTTTTTAACCGCGAATGGACGCGAATGAAGAGGGAATTGATGAATGATGAATGATGATTTTTGATTTCCGACCCTTGCCCCCTGATTCCTAGCTTCGCGATAGCGAACACGAATGCGCGGCGAAGCCGGCTCCGAAGGCGGTGAGCCAGAGAGATTCGGATTCGGGGTGGGTTTGGAGGCGTTCCTCGAGGGCGAAGAGGAGGGAGGGGCTGGACATGTTGCCGTGGCGGCGGAGGATCTCGCGGGTTTCGGTGAGGGTGAAGCCGGGGAGGGCGGTTTCGAGGGCTTCGATGACGTCGCGGCCGCCGGAGTGGGCGAGGATTTGGGCGGGCTTTTCCGGGAGCCTTGCGTAAAGGGTGGAGACGGCTTGCGCGGCGAGCCCGGGGACGCTGCGGTGGAGCTGGTTCTTGAGCTTCCCGGCGGAGTTGGTGAAGCGGATTTTCTCGCGGTGGGCGGGGACGTGGTGGGTGTCGAATGAGTGGAAACTACGGCAACCCTCGTAGGTGGGTTTCGCGGTGAGGATGGCGGCAGCGGCTCCATCGCCGAACAGGCAGAGGGAGATGAGGACGCCGGGATCGTCATCAATGTAAAAGGCGGTGGATGAGGTCTCGACGGCGACGATGGCGGCGGTGTGGGAGGGGTGTGCGGCGAGGTATCCGTGTGCGGCGCGGAGGGTGGGTATGGCCGCGCCGCAGCCGAGCCCGACGAGATCGCAGAGATAGGCATCGGGGCGGAGGCCGGTTTTTTCCGCGACGTGGCTGGAGGGGCCGGGGCAGAGGTAGCCGGTGCAGGTGCAGAGGAAAAGGGCATCGATGTCAGGCGGGGCGAGGCCGGATTTTTGCAGAGCTTTGGCGAGTGCTTCGGAGGCGAGTGCGGGGGCGTGGGTTTCGAAGGATCGGTTCAGCGCCTCGGCATCCTGGCGGAAGACGGGGGCGAGATCGGCGGCGGTGAACTGGCGGTTTTCAATGCCGGAGCTGCCGTTCGTGAGGATTTTTTCCAAAAGCGAAACGGAGCGGGGCTTGAGGCCGGAGAAGGCGGGGTGGGACTGGAGCGCCTGCCATGTTTCCGCCTGGGTGAAGGAGTGGGGCGGGTTGGCGGTGGCGAGGGCGGTCAGGAACATTGATTATTGATGATTGGAGATTGAGTATTGGGGAAGTGCGCCCAGGCGGGCTGATGGGGTATGGATTCGTGCTCTTTCCAATCAACAATCGACAATCATCAATCAGCGCAGCAACGCGAGCAGGGGGCGGAGGGGGGTGTGTTTGAGGAGAGGCTTGGCGGCGGTGAGGAAGAGCAGGGGGTGGAGGAGTTTGGCGGAGGTGAGGCGTTTGCGGAAGCGGGTGCGGAGATGTTTTTCGATGAGTGCGGTGGCGGCGGGCCAGGGGAGTTTTCCTTCCGCGTAGTCGAGGAGGTGGGGGAGGGCGGTTTCGGCGGATTGGAAGGCCATGGTCATGCCGTTGCCGGTGAAGGGGGGGATGATGGCGTGGGAATCGCCGAGCGAGAGGATACCTGGCGTGGGGGCTTGCAAGCCGAGGCTGAATCCGGCGACGGCGGTGAAGGATCCCTCCCGCCACTCCGCAGCGGCGATGCGGCGGGCGAGGGCGGTGTTGCCGTTTTCCGCGAGGTAGGCGGGGAGGAGGTCGGCGTGGCGGGCGGTGAGGGATTTGTCGATGCGGAAGAGGCCGCAGGCGTTGTGCCAGCCGTCCTCGACGGGCGTGATGCCGAGGTATCCGCGCGGGCCGCTGTGCATTTCCAAGTGAGCTGTGGTGCTGATGCCGCGGATGTGGGCTTTGAGGCCGATCCATTCGCCGCGAGCGGGTTTGCGGCCGGCGGTCCAGACTTCGCCGGGCTGGCCGGGGCTCATTTTCCGGCGTGAGCCGGTGTGGATCTCGACGCCGAGCGAGGTGGCGAGTTTCTGGAGGCGGTCGTCGAGGAGGTGGCGCGAGAGGGCGAGGGCGGGCGTGGGGAGGGTGTTATCGCGAAGAAGTGTGTCGCCGGAAAACCAGGTGACGCTGCGGTGGTGCTGGGCGTCGGCGAGGGTTTCGGCGATGCCGAGGGTTTCCAAGGTTTCCCGCGAGACGCCGGAGATGAACTCGCCGCAGACGCGGTGGCGCGGGTAATTTCCCGCCTCGTGGAGCGCGACACCGACGCCGTGTTTCCGCAGCGCGATGGCGAGGGAAAGGCCGGTGAGTCCGCCTCCGGTGATGGTGATCGTTTCGCTCAAGCGGGCGAAGCTAACACGCTTCCGGGAACTTGGTATCGGTAAGTTTCCCCGTCAGGGTTCCTGGTAGCTGCCGCCGTAGCCGGGTGTGTAGGGCTGGATGAGACCGAGGTGGGCGAGGGCGTCGAAGTGCTTGTCGCGGGAGTAGATGCGGTGGCCGTTGCGGTTGGCGAGGACGGCGATGAGCGCGTCCGACCACGGGATGTTCAGCCCGTGCTTGCGGACGCGCCATTGGAAGCGGACGGTCTCGTCCCAGACGGCTTCCGTTTGCGGTAGGTAGGGGATGAGGGAGAAGAGGTTGGAGAT
This sequence comes from Verrucomicrobiota bacterium, assembly GCA_046051965.1. Taxonomy (GTDB): domain Bacteria; phylum Verrucomicrobiota; class Verrucomicrobiia; order Verrucomicrobiales; family Akkermansiaceae; genus Luteolibacter. Next base: position 47,205 of record JBJONG010000026.1, on the reverse strand, counting down.
GACGGTTTTCTCGTCATCGCGCGCACCGCCGAGAACTTCGAGTTTCACGATGCCGCAGGAGCAGGCCTGCATTTCCTCGATGAGGTTCTCCAGCGCGAGGCTGACCATGACGTCGCCTTTCCTGCGGAAAAGCTCGATCCAGACGGAGGAATCGACGAGCACCATGGTCAGGATTTATTCTTGGAATTGTAGGTGGTTTCGCCGGATAAGCCCCACGCTTCGATCTCGTCGTTGGTGTGGGCGTAGTCCAGGGGATGCTCGCGCAATGAACGGATGATGCCGACCGCCTTCTTGCGGTTGACGAACAGCTCCGCCGCCTTGGATATGGCCGCGCTCATTTTGGTTTCCCCTGTCAGTTCCATGATCTCTTTGACCAATGTTTCGTTTAGTTCGACGCTCACTCTCATGGCAGGAGAGTGAGGCTTTTTGCTGCAAAATCAATCAAAAAATGCTGCAAATATGAGTGAATTACTCCGATATTTGCGCGAAGATGCGGATGGAGCCTCGCCATGAGACGCTTTCCTGGAAGCGGCGAGCGAGTCCGAGGGCGGCGGGGAGTTCCCCTTTCTGGAATCCCGCCTCGATGCTGACGCGCATGTCGTGGCGGGTGATGGGGTGGACGAAAGGGGTGGCGAGTTTTCCCAAGAATAGCGGCAGGCGGGCGCGGAGGGGTTCGTTGATGAGGAGGGTGTCGAAGCCCCGCATCCATGCGCCGAGTTCGGCGAGCTGGGGGTCGGTGAAGTGGTGGAGGAATAGGTTGGCGATGAGGGTGCCGCCGTGGGCGGGTGGTGCTTGGGTGAAAAAGTTGCCTTGGATCCATTTCACGGAGGTGGGGAGATGGATCGGGCGCGGGGCGAGATCGTAAGCGGTGATCTCGGCCTCTGGGTGTTTCCGCGCCAGGCGGGAAAGCAGGTGGCCATCGCCCGCGCCGATCTCGGTGATGTGGCGGGTGTTTGCCGGAATCGTGGATCTGATCCAGCGCTCATTGCCCATGAAAAAGTTGATGCGGCGGAGGTCTTGGCGGGAGCGCAGCGCGCCGGGGTCGTCGTGCGAGAGGTGGTCGAGGAGTTCCGGGGTGAGCTTGCGCATGACGGGATGTTCGGCGCGGCGGGCGGCGGAAGGAAGTGTGGAAACGCGCTGCCGTCTCTCTATCCAAACTTGGAATTTGTTTATTGGCGGCGGCGGGGAATCAGGCGTAGTGCGCCAGCGCTACCCAGATGAGCGGGACAAGGACTATGAAAATCCAAGCAGCAATCACCAAAAACAGCGGATGAGCAGACTCTGGCGGGAAGTTGTCAGACCACCGGAATCGGGTCATGGCACTGGGGAACCAGATGCACGCGAGGGCTAGGAAAGACATCAGGATGTAGCGGACACACCACCGCAATCCTGAGGATTCATGGATGAGAAATGCTCCCAGAACGACGACGGCAAGCGCGAGGCTACGCAGCAACTTCGAGGGGCTCTCGTCGGCGTATTCTCCTCCGTCCATGCTTGAAGGTGACTATGCGGCGTTACGAGGCAGCGTCAATCCAGTGCTCCGCGGTTGATCCATTTAGGCAGGAGCGGAAGGTAGCGCGCAAACGATGAATGCTTTACCCGGCGTCGCGGTGGTGGAAGATACGCGGCATGGAGCCGCGCGAATTCACGATCAAGGGGGAGAACTATGAGGCGAGGACGCCGCGCGAGGAGGATTTCCCGGAAATGCTTGCGCTGCACAAGCGTTGCTTCCCTGCCGGGGTCAATGAGGACAGCGCGTGGCGTGAGGATCAGCTCGAATCGCAGCTCCAGATTTTCCCCGACGGGCAGGTGGTGATCGAGAAGGAGGGGAAGATCGTGGGTGTTTCCTCCAGCCTGATCGTGTGGATGGGGCTCGATCCGCTGCGCCACCACACTTACTACGGCATCACGGACGACGGCTATTTTTTCAACCACGATCCGCAGGGCGACACGCTCTACGGCGCGGAGGTTTACGTGGATCCGGATGAGCGCGGGCGAGGGATCGGGGCGTATCTCTATGCGCTGCGGCGGGAGCTTTGCAAACGGCTGAACCTCCGCCGCATCCTCGCGGGCGGGCGGCTCTGGCATTACGACAAGTTCAGCAACCGCTACACGCCGGAGGAATACGTCTATGCGGTGCAGGACGGGCTGGTGAACGATCCGGTGCTGGGCTTCCAGCTCAAGGAGGGCTTCGTGGTGCGCGATGTGATGCCGAACTACATCCGCGATCCGAAGAGCCGGAATTTCGCGTCACTGATCGAATGGCTGAACCCCGATTACCAGCGGAGCGAGGGCGACGACCGGAAAGTGCGCGTGGCCTGCGTGCAATATCAGATGCGCAAGATCGCGGACTTCGATGAGTTCGCGGCGCAGGTGCGTTATTTCGTGGAAACGGCGGGTGAGGACTACGGCGCGGATTACGTGCTGTTCCCCGAGTTTTTCTCGGTGCAGCTGCTCTCCGCGATGGAGCCGTATTCCTCACGCGACGGGATCAGGAAATTGGCGGGGCTGACGCCGAAATTCCGCGAGCTGATGTCCACGCTGGCGCGGGAGCAGGGCTTGTATCTCATCGCCGGATCGCATCCCGTGCTCCAGGAGGACGGCAGCTTGCAGAACGAGGCGATGCTGTTCCGCCCGGACGGCACCTTCGTTTCCCAGCCGAAACTGCACATCACCCCGAGCGAGACGACGTGGTGGGGGATATCCGGCGGAAACCAGCTCCTTGTCATCCAGACCCCGAAGGCGAAGATCGGCATCCTGATCTGCTACGACGTGGAGTTTCCCGAAGCGGCGCGGTATCTCGCGGAGCAGGGCGTGGAAATACTATTCGTCCCGTACTGCACCGATAACCGCCAGGGCTACCTCCGCGTCACGAAATGCGCGGCAGCGCGGGCGATCGAGAACCAGATTTACGTGGTGACGACCGGCGTGGTGGGGAATTTGCCCGACGTGCCCGCCATGGATATCCACTACGGGCGGGCGGCGGTTTACACGCCGTCGGACTTCGAATTCGCCCGCGACGGCATCCAGGCCGAGGCCGATCCCAATGTGGAAACCATGCTGGTGACCGACCTCGACATCAACGACCTCTACCGCTCCCGCGAGGCCGGATCGGTCACCCCGCTGATGGACCGGCGGCGGGATCTCTTCGAGCTCCGCGTGAACCTTGGCGGCGAGCCAGGCTGATTTTTCGTAAAACTTGGCTTGATTCCCCCGGTTTCGCGACTAAAACCGCCGCCCCGCGCAAAGGCGGAGCACACTGGTAATGTCCAACTCACTGAAAATCGCCATCCCCAAGGGCAGCCTGCAAGAGCCGACCGTCGAGCTCTTCAGGAAGGCCGGGTATGAGATTTACGTTTCCTCGCGCGGGCTGCGTCCCGCCTCGAACGACGCGGAGCTGGATATCTTCCTGATCCGCGCCCAGGAGATCGGGCGTTATCTGGCACAAGGTTTCATCGACTGCGGCATCACCGGCCTCGACTGGGCTTCGGAAGGCGGCGCGGAGCTCGTCGATTTTGCTGAACTGCCCTATTCCCGCGCTTCCGTGAACCCGACGAAATGGGTGCTGGTCGTGCCGGAGGATTCGCCGATCAAAAGGCCGCAGGATCTGGAGGGGAAAAGGATCGCCACCGAGGGCGTGGGCATCACCCAGCGTTACCTCGACAAGCTCGGCATCAAGGCGGAGGTGGAATTTTCATGGGGAGCCACCGAGGTGAAAGTGCCGGATCTGGTGGACGCCATCGTGGATGTCACTGAAACCGGCTCCTCCCTTAAAGCGAACCGCTTGCGCATCGTCGATACGCTGCTGGTTTCCTTCCCGCATTTTTACTCGAACCCCGCCGCCGCCGCCGATCCGTGGAAGCGCGCGAAGATGGACAAGATATCCATGCTCCTCAAGGCCGCGCTCTGCGCCCGCGACAAGGTCGGCCTGAAAATGAACCTCCCCGCCGACCGGCTTCCCGAGCTTCTCACGAAACTCCCGTCCCTGCGCCGCCCCACCGTTTCCCACCTTTCCGAGGAAGGCTGGGTGGCCGTTGAAACAGTGATTGACGAGGTGCTCGTCAGAGACATGATCCCCGACCTCAAGAATCTCGGGGCGGAGGGAATCATCGAATACCCCCTTAACAAACTCGTCCCGTAATCTTTCCACTGAACCACCAACCCCGCACAAACCATGGGCTCCATCAAGAAACGCCGTAAGACCAAGATCAACAAGCACAAGCGCAAGAAGCGCATGAAGCAGAACCGCCACAAAAAGCGTCTCCGCTACAAGTCCTAGCCCTCGCGCCGGGACGGCACTTTTTGATCCACGCCGCAAGTCCGCCAAACACGGGCTTGCGGCGTGCTTGTTGAACACGATCTGATAGACTTGAAAAAAGATGAGCCTGCAGGTGGTCGTGAATTTCCGCGTGGTCGATGAGACCGCGGACTGGGTGGTGGTCGATAAGCCCGCGCCGCTCATCGTCCACCCCGCAAACAACAAGCCGGAGCCGACCTTGCTCGGCGGCTTGGAAAATCTCTATTCCTACGAGTTGGAGAACGGCGCGTGCCTGGGGATCGTGACAAGGCTAGACCGCGAGACGAGCGGGCTGGTGCTTGTCGCGAAACACACCGCCGCCGCGCGTGAACTGGGCATGATTTTCGAACGCCGCGAGGCGCGGAAGGAATACCTCGCTATCGTCAAAGGTTGGCCGAGGGAGGAGGCGTGGGTCTGCGATGCGCCGATCATTCGCGCAGGAGAGGTCGGCCAATCGGCGATCTGGGTGCGCCAGATCGTGGATGCGCGCGGGAAGGAATGTTCCACTAGGTTCATCGTAGAACGCCGCTTTTTGCGGGATGGGATGAGGTTCGCGCTGGTGCGCTGTTTCCCCGAAACCGGCCGTATGCACCAGATCCGTGTCCATCTCGCGGAGAGCGGGTTTCCCATCGCCGGCGACAAGCTCTACTCCGGAGACGGCTCGGAATACCTGGAGTGGATGGAGCATGGCTGGAACGCGGCGTTGGCGGAAAAGCTGATCCTGCCTAGGCACGCGCTTCATGCGAGCCGGTTGGGGATCAGCTGGCAGGGGGCGGAAATTTCATGGGAGGTGGAGCTCGCGCCGGATCTGGTGGATTTTATCGGGGGAAAGCCCGTGGATTTCGCCGAAGGCGTTGTCAACTGGAGCCGGAAAGGATAGAACCCCGTCATGGCGGATTTGAAAGAGATCGTGGCGTTCCTGGATGCGGAGCTGAGGCTTTCGGAGATCAAGGACTACCCCGGCGCGATGAACGGCCTCCAACTCGAGAACGACGGTAAGGTGGAGCGTGTGTTTTCCGCCGTGGACGCCTCGCTGGCGGTGGTGGAGGAAGCGGCCGCTGCGGGGGGCGGGCTGCTGCTCGTCCATCACGGCATGTTCTGGCAGGGCGCGCAGCCGATCACCGGAGCGTTTCACCGCAAGATCAAGGCAGCAATCAAGGGGAACTTAGCCGTCTATTCCGCCCACCTGCCCTTGGATTGGCACCCTGTCCATGGTAACAACATCCTTTTGGCGAAGGCCATCGGCTTGCGTAACATATTCCCCATCCTGGAAAAAGACGGCTGGCCGATGGGTGTCGCGGGCTTGTGGGATGGAAGCCGTGAGGATTGCATGACGGCTACCGCTGCCGCAGTAGGACGCGAGCCAACACTTTGCCCCGGCGGTTCGGAACGGCTTGGGAAAGTCGCGGTCATTACCGGCGGTGCGGCTTCGGAAGTGCGAAAAATTGCGGTATTGGGTTTCGATGCCTTCATCACTGGTGAGGGACCGCACTGGAGTTTTATCGAGGCGGAGGAGCTCGGTATTAATTTGATTTACGCTGGTCACTACGCTACTGAAACCTTCGGTGTAAAGAGTCTTGGCGACCGGGTTGGTCAGCATTTCCGCATATCGACCGCTTTCATCAGGCGTTGCGGTGGTCTCTGAGAATCAATGATTTATTGTTCGGCAGCTTCTTAACGATGCCCCAAAAAAGAGCGGAAAAACTACAAAAAAAGCTTGCCTGGCCCCGCCATTGAGCGCGATAGTAATGACGACACAGCGGGCATAGCTTAGTGGTAAAGCGCTATCCTTCCAAGTTAGACATGCGGGTTCGATTCCCGCTGCCCGCTCCATTGCTCTCTAATTTTCTTTTCAAATACGAATCCCATGAAAAAAAAGATCTTCTCCTCACTATTCGCTGTCACGGCGTCTCTCGCCATGGCTCCGAATGCTTTCTCTCAAGATGTCATCTCTGATGTGAAAGCGGCGGTAGTTGCTGAATCGGCGGATATCGCTGCAATCGTCAAGGCCGCAGCCGAAGCAAATCCCGGCCAAGCGGCCCAGATCGCACAAACCGCTGTCAAGGCCTTGGGACTCAAATCGAACGACGCTACAGACGAGGCGACGATCGAACTCATCATTCAAGCAGCCATCGAAGGCTCGAAAGCTGGGGCGGATCAAGCCAAAGGCATTCGCGCGGTAGCTGAGAGCGCACTGCTCCAACCTGACAGCAGTTCCGAGCCAATTCAAGGCGGCGATACGGGTGGTCAGGGAAATCCGCTTGATATGCCAGGCTTTAATCCCTTGGGCAACCCTCTGAATTCGTTCAACCAGGGCGGCACAGGTGGAGGCACCACGGGCGGCGGTGGCGGTATTGGTGGCGGCGGTCTTGGCTCTCTTCTGGGTCGTCTTCCTGCGGGTGGCCTGCCTGGCGGGTTCATCGGAGGCACTCCCGATTCTAGCGGTAATTCCCCGGGAGCTAGTGGAGGTGTGGGCGCTGGTAACGGTAATGGTGGTGGTGTGGTCAACCCGCCTGTTGTTACCAAGGTAAATCCTGTCGGATTTCCGATTCCCCCATCAGGGCCTCCTGGCCCTCCGAATCCGCCAAGACCTTGATGGCTGGTTTGCAAACATTTCAGACTCTCATCATCAACTGATCCTAATCACCAAACACCCAATTCATGAAAGCAATTACACTCGCCAGCATGGCAGCACTAACCGCATCTGCCGCTTACGGTGGAGGTCTTTACCAAGTGGCCGAAGAAACCGAATCCAGCATCCCCCTCCAATGGTCTGTGGGTATGGATGTGGTTTGGGACGACAACACCTCTCCTGGACCACCTGCGACAGATGGCGATGAGACATTTTCTATGAATCCTTTTGTTGGTGTCACATTTGCCTCGGTGACCCCACAAACCACCGTGGCTCTCTATGCTCGCCTTGGTTTGGTTTACTATCTGGATCAACCTGCTGGCACCAACGATGACGTGTTCGGACAGTCCCGAGTTGGATTCGACCTAACTCATCGCTTCAGCGAGCGCCTTCGCTATACATCCAGAAACTATTTAGCCTACGAGCTTGAGCCCGATTACACGCAAGGCTTCGGCACAAACCGCCAGCTTGGTGAGTACCTTTACTGGTCTTCAGACAATTCAATCGGTTTCCGATGGTCGGAGCGCTTCGCAACCTACACCGGTATTACACTTACTGGCTTGGAATACGACGACGTTGCCAATGCAGATCGCTTCACGTGGACAGCCTACAATCAGCTTCGCTATCAGTTGTCTCCACAGACTGTTCTCACTGGAAGCTATAGATATTCCGAGACATCCGGTTCTGACAACGCGTCAGATAGCACAAACCAATACTTATTGATCGGCGCAGAGCATCGCGTAAGTGCCAATACTATATTTGTGGCAAATGCAGGCGCTCAATTTCGTGACTTGGAAAAACCAGGTGCAAGCAGTTCTACTTCGCCATATGTCGAATTCTCCATGCGCACCCAAGTCAATCAGGACTGGGGATACCGCGCATTCATCCGCTACGGTGCTGAAGATTACGATACAGTTGTCCAAGTTGGTGCCCCTCTGGTCACTGCTGAATATGCGAATAAATCCACACTTCGTGTAGGTGTCTCAGGAGAATACAAAATTTCCCCAAGACTGGCACTTTTCGGTGGCGTCAATGTCGTGGCCAGCTCATATGAGGATGGCACCAATGTTGTCGCTCCCTTCGGAGCCGTGGGTGACCAAGATGAAGTTCTTGTCAATGCCTACGTAGGTTCTTCCCTTCAGCTCTTTGACAATATCTATGGCACGCTTACATACAACTTTACAAACTCTTCTTCTGACATAGTGAACCGCGATTATGATCGTAATCGGATTTCTGTCGGAGTTCGTGCCGAATTTTGAATTCCGGACGGGTTTTCTTGATTCATGAATCAAAAATCCGTTCACAACAAATCCTCCGGCTCTCGCGATGAAATCCATCGCGGGAGTCTTTTCTTTGCTCCTCTTATCCAAACATTCCCGATCCAATGAACCAACCCCTCCAACAACAGGAAGCTTCTTTACACGCCGTCGATTATTGGCAGGTTATCAAAAACCGTTATGGGGTAATTTTGCTTACTCTTCTACTCGTTTTCATGACCGCATCGGTTATTACCTATGTAATGCCGAAAAAATTCCAGAGCTTCGCGACAATTGAGGTTAAGCCTCGGGAGAGAACGATTGATCCACTCGGTGGTATGATGAGGGATAGTGGGCCGACTATGACTCCTCAGTTCTTCGGAACGGAGTTTGAAAAGATAAAAAGTCGTAATTCACTAAACAGAGTGATCGATAACTTGGATCTGACAAGCAAATGGTCGACGGATCGCGAAACGGTGCTCCGAATACTTAAAGGTATTGTGAACACTCAGAACATTCGCGGTACCGACCTGATTCAGATAACCGTCCGTCACACAAGTAAGGAAGACGCACGTGACATCACCGCCGAAGTGGCGCGCTCTTACAAAGAATACCGTACCGACCTTGAAAGCAGAACCCAAGACAAGGGTATCAACGAAATCAGAAAAGCAGTGCGCCAGCAGGAGGACAAAGTTGAAGAACGTCGTAAGGTTCTGACAACCATCAGCCGCACCAAGAAAATCATCTATCACGGAGATAGCGAGCTTATGTCCCGTGGCGGTCTGGAAGAGGATTCTGAGGCATCTTACGCTCTCTCGGAATACACAAAGTTGGAGAGTGAGAAGACACAATTGGAATCTCAGATTCAAAGCTTGCTCAAATATGATAGTGAAGCCTTGCTTATCTATGCATCTGCGCTAGATCTCCCCGATAATATCATCAAAACGCTATATCCTCAATACTTGGAGTTAAAACGAAGTATCGAAGGAATGAAGGCAAGTGGTCTTGGTAATCGACATCCCACCATTGTCTCGAACCAACGGATTATTGACCAGATGAAAGCAGACCTCGATGAAGGGGTGGTTAATCTTCGATCCCGCCTACAGGGGCAACTCGACTTGGCTAGGGAGAATTTGGAAAAGGCCAAGGTAAGGAAGACGGAAACGAAGACTGCCGCGTTGGAGCGCAGTATTGATACGACTGACTATGTTGATGCAAAACGCGACTTTGAAACAGATCTAGCACTGCTTGAGCAGATGAAAATCAAGCTCATGACTGAGGAAATCGTAGGCGATTTGCCGAATGAGACCATAGTCGTACACGATGACCCTGTTATCTCAGATGCGCCGGTTAGTCCAAACGTGACTCTCAATCTTGTTTTGGGTGCGGTTGTCGGTCTTGTTTTCGGTGTCGGTATCGCCTTTTTCCTTGAGTATTTGGATACTTCAGTCAAGAGCCTAGAGGACGTAGAACGTTACCTACAAGTGCCCGTTCTTGCTGTCATACCCAAGGATGTGGGAGTCCTCCACAAGCAAAACGGAATGAGTCCGGATGCGGAGGCATACCGTATTCTGCGCACGAATATCGAATTCAACCGCAAAAATCCCGAGGATAACGCGATCACTGTGGTATCTGGCGGAGCTGGTGAAGGAAAATCTACAACTCTCGTTAACCTGGCATACATATGCGCCCAAGGTGGCTACACCACCCTGATGATCGACGCGGACCTTCGTCGTCCGAGGCTGCATACTTTCTTTGACATTAATAATGCCGTCGGGTTGACGAATTTCCTTACCACAGAGTTGATGCTCGAAGACGTGATCCTCCAGACGCCTGTGGATAATCTCTATTTCATGCCATCTGGAATCCTTCCTGCCGATGCCGCGGGTATTCTTAACTCGCGTCGTATGTCCGAATTGATCCAAGATGTAAAACAACGGTTCGACCTGGTTCTTGTCGATAGTCCTCCTATTCTGGGAGTAAGTGATGCGTCTGTCTTGGCCAGTGAGGTGGATCTCACGATGATTGTCGTGCAACACCGCAAGCTGCCTAGGAACATGCTTATGCGTGTGAAGCAGGCCGTTGAAAACGTCGGTGGTCACGTGATTGGTGTGGTTTTGAACAATGTGGACGTCCGCAGCGATAGCCAATATCAGTATTACACTAGTTATTACACTTACTACGCTCCCGCTGAATCCCAGATTGGGCCACCTGTCGGAACCAACACCAGAGTCAGTCAACAATCCACTTCATCAGGTTCAGAATCGAAAGAAAATGACTTGTATTAAACAAAAGAGCCGTTTTCTTGAATTAATAAATATACATGCGAGTGTATCAAAACTTACTGCAACGACTATGAAATGTTCCATTATAAGATCCTTAGTTACGTTTTTACTGGGCTTCGCGGCTCTAATCTGTCCTGTTTTTTCTCAGATCGAAGCGGGGACTTCCGTGCAGATCACAATTCAGGGGGTTCCTGGTGAAGAGAAATCCAGGATTGATGGCATGTATCCCGTTTCCGAAAGTGGCTCTGTTAATCTCCCATTTATCGGAACCATGCGTGCCGCCGGCCTTCGCCCGGAGGCCTTGGCAGCGTCAATTCAGAGCGCATACAAATCGGCGGAGATATATGCGGATCCTACTATTCAAGTGGTTTGGACTACTGAAGCAGGTGGAGTTAGATCACAGGTTGTTCATGTGGGCGGTCAGGTTAGAAAGACAGGACCCGTGGCTTTCCAGAGAAATCTTACTATTTGGCAAGCCGTTCAGGCGGCAGGTGGTGCTACCGAATTTGGAAGTTTGAAACGCGTCAAACTCTACAGGGCTGGTAAGACTCAAACCTACGACATTGAAAATCCCCAGTTTAAGCAAATCCCTCTTCAACCCGACGATACATTGGAAGTTCCAGAGAAAGGTATTTTCGGGGGTTGACCAACCTTACTTCACCGCCACCAAATTTTCCATTTCGAACTGACGCTTCGGATGACCAATCGACTCGTCTGTTTCTTTTTGTCGTTTGGAATGCTTTCCCAAGTTAATGGAGAGGAGGCTATCCCGCCGCATTTGCTTGAAAATTTAGGCTCTGAGGAATTCGCCATAAGAGAAAACGCGCAGGAGGATTTACTTGCGTGGGCTCTGGAGCATCCGAAGCCGATTATACCCAAGCTTCTTAGGATTTCCCAAGAAGATGATGACCCGGAAGTTAGAAAGCGCTCCTTCGCGGTTCTAAAGGCTCTCGGTGAAGCTGATTACCTTGCCGATGGACAAGGCTACTTGGGTATACTGATGCAGGAGGAACCTCTAGGTGTTGCGCAAGATGGTAAAAACAAATTTGGCATCAGGATTCTTGAAGTAATGAAAGGGAGTCCGGCAGACAATGCGGAACTCAGGATGGGTGATCTGATTGTTTCTCTCGATGGCAAAGAGTGGGAAGAAATTGGAGCCGTGACAGCGTTCAGTAAATCCATAGCGGAGAAGAAGCCATTGGTGGAAATCCTGCTCATGGTCAGGAAGGATCAAGCAGAACCAATAGGCGTAACCGTAAAGTTGGGAAAACGCCCGACGCCCGATTTGAGAGTGGGAGGCGACTTAGGCCAACTTGAAGAGATGGCGAAGGAAAAACATTTCAAAGAGTGGCTAAAAAAACAGCAGGAAGAGTGATTAGAGCACACTACCGAGTCTCACTCGCTCACGCTCGATCCCGTCCAATTTTCTCCAAGCGCCGGACTCAAGCGATGGATCCGAAAAGCTTCCTATAGAGATTCGAACTAGTCTGAGGGTTGGGTGTCCGATCGCGGCAGTCATTCGTCGGACTTGACGGTTTTTTCCTTCCGTAAGCGTGATCTGCAACCATGTATCGGGAATATCTTTGCGAAAACGAATCGGTGGTTCACGAGGAGGAATTTCTGGACGTTGAAAAAGGATTGAGGCTTGGCACGGCAGACAACGATGTCCTCGTATGATGAGTGAACCCGCGCCCAACATCCTAATTGCGCTCGAGTCCGGAATACCCTCCACTTGAACGTGATAGGTGCGTGGATGGGCGTTCTTGGGATTCAACAGTCGTCCATTTAGCTCAGCTTCATCAGAAAGTAGGAGCAAGCCTTCGGAGTCCATGTCCAGCCTTCCGAGAGGATACACATTTTTGGGGAATCCAAAATCCGCGAGCGTGCGTTGACCTGGCTGGTCGGGAGTGAATTGACAAAGAACCCCGTAGGGCTTGTGGAATGCGATGAGCATGCTTGCAGGACTCAAGTGCAATGGTTTCCAAAAATAAGGCTCCGGCGAACAAAATCACCGGAGCCTTCATGAACTCGATTAATACTTATGCGAGAGCAAGCAGCTTTGCCTTTAGTTGTTCTTTGGTGATGTTTGCACCGACGATTTGATCCTTCACCTCGCCATTCTTGAAGAAGAGGAGCAGGGGGATGGAACGGACGTTGTATTTTACAGCCAGTTCACGGGAATCATCCACGTTGACCTTTGCAACTTTTGCCTGGCCTTCAGTTTCGCCAGACAATTGGTCGAGAATGGGGCCGATCATTTTGCAAGGACCACACCACTCCGCCCAGAAATCTACTAGGACAGGTTGGTTTGAATCGATTACTTCAGATTGAAAATTTGCTTCGGTTACAGTGATTGCCATGCGGGTAATCTGGAACCCGTCTGACATTGCGTCAAGGGTGGGTATAAAAAAACCTCCGCCCGAATATTCCTTGATACGGAATTTCAAGCGGAGGGAGATTGATTCCGATCAGGAAAGCTACTGGAGATTCGCTCCAATGATAGAAAGATAAAGGACTCCGCCTGCGATGAGGGTGTTGATGATGCCGAGTATCATGGTTTTGTTTTATTGATATGGTTATTCAAGGAGGAGTGACCAGTCGCCTTGTCTTTCGTTGTCTTCGACTCCGATCCAGATGTTTGACATCTTGAGCTGGATTCCTAGAACAACAAGAGCGGCTACAAGGCCGACACCTGCGAGAATCTTAGCGAAGGTGTCTGCTCCAGTTTCGTCCTCCACTTCTTCCATGGTGGAGAGAGTAGGCTTCTGAGTAGCTGCCGTGCCGGTAGGACTCAGGGGCTTGGTTGGTGGATTCAGTGCGACTGTAGCCTTAGGTAGAGCCACAGTGGCCGCGCCTCCTACTGCGATGGGTGTGTTTGCCGTTTTCAGCGCGATCGTGGGGGCTCCCGCACCAGGAAGTGGCGTGTTCGCGGTTTTGAGCGCGATGGTCGGTGCTCCGATTGGAGCGTTTGTTGTGGCGAGTTTGATGGTAGGCGCTCCAACAGCGGGAGCGCCGGCGGTGCGAAGTGGAATGGTGGGTGCCGGGGCGGGCGGCTTCATCGCGGTAGGGGCACCGGATGGTGGTTGAATCGTTGGCGGCTTTACAGCGACAGGGGCTGGTGGAGCGATCTGAGGGGTTGGCGGCTTGATCGTAGGAGCCGGGTTCGCAGGGAGCGTGGCGGAAGGGATGGCTGGCGGGGCGTCGGCGGCTTTGAGAGTCACGCGGACTGTTTCTTTTTTCAAAGGCACACTCGATGTCTGCTTTGACGGCACGCTGGATGTTTGCTTTGACGGGGTTTTGTTTTCGTTGTCGCTCATGCGCTTTGGTTTTTCGCTATGGAGATAAGTAACGCCAACCTCGTTACCCATGTCAAACCCACAAGTTCGGATTTATCGGGAAAGTTTAAAAAGATCAGGCTAAAACCCGCTCGAACATCCAAAATAGCCCGGCCAAGCCGATCAGAACGGAGCCGCCTGTTTGGATATTATCTGTCCATTTTTGCAATGGCCAGAGGATCATGGCAGAGATGGCGATGACGGTGAGCTGGGCGACTTCCACGCCGAGGTTAAAACCGATCAATGGCAGCGCGAGATCCTTGCCCTCTAGGCCTCTGAGCCTTTCCAAGAGTACGCCAGCGAAGCCGAGTCCATGCACGAGGCCAAAACCGAATACCAGATAAAGCCTAGTAGGCTTGAGAGTCTTTACAAAGAGGTTTTCGAATCCGATCCAAGCGATGCTTGCGGCGATGAGGATTTCCACAGGGCGCGATGGCAGGCTGACGAGTCCGAAAACTGCGAGAGCTAGTGTGATCGAGTGAGCGAGAGTGAAAATCAGGGACTGCCCCAGCAGCGGCTTCAGGCGCGGGGCAAGCAGGAAGAGCCCGAGAATGAACAGCAAATGATCAAGTCCATGTGGGATGACGTGGCGGAAGCCGGAAACGATCCAGTTCTCTGTCTGTGTGATGCGCGTGGGAGTGGTGCTCGACATGTTTTCACCCTGCGGCACTTTTAGAAGCACCGCCGACATTCCGAATGAGATCGGGAAGATAGTTGGCATATCCGTTCCCTCCTCGAAGATGATGTATAGGTCAGATTGTAACTCATCTTTCCAGGAAGCGGAGAAATCGCCTGGTCCGGGCAGCGCCGGTGTTGTGATCTCAACCTTCATCAGCGCCCAGCCTCCCTCTTCTGGCGCCAGGACGAGAGGTGACTTTTCGAATTCAGGGAAACGGATGTCCCATTTCAGCTCCTTGCCATTGTATTCCAGTCTAAGGAGTTTCCGCATCGTATTTTCCGCCTCGCGTGCGATTCGCTCGTGTTCTGCGGGAGGTGCCGCCATCACGTCTTTTCTGTAAAGAGGCGGTGCTCCCTCTACTCCTCGCGAATCAGGCAACATGTATGCGATGTCGAGAAGTCCCTCCAGTTTCCACTTTCCATCAGACTGAAGGAACTCGAGTTCCACCGTATCGATCTGGTGGGCACTCGCAGTGATGGTGCCCAAGAGGAGGGCTAGAAAAACACGTTTGATCATCGCAGGGGGGGCGGCTCAGAGGGCGAATTCCCCGTCTTCATCCACCCCGTGCCAGCCCAAACGACCGAAAGCACGGTAGATGCTTTGCACAAGTTCGCCGTCTTCCTCGCCTTCGGCGTGTTCGATGGTCGCCGATGAGCTTAGGCCACGGTTCGACTCAATGCTGATCACTGAGTTGTACCCGTCGAGGTAGATCCAGTCGCCCCATGCCTTCGATTCCAAGCGCGGATCCAAGTGTTCTTTCTTTAGTGAGTCCAGCACTTCGGAGAGAGTGCTGGGAGCGGAGGTATCGGAGAGTTGTAAGAGAGTTTCCATTCGGAACTAGGTGGCTGACGCAAACTACGCGAAGCAATTCACACGGTCTAGAAGTAAGTGGGAAATCATCAGAATGCCGATCTGAAAGGATACTCCACCTCGTCGCGTTGTGATGGCAGCCACTAAGGTGCGCCACATCAAATCCATTGGCATGAAATTTCTTGCACTACCGTTTATCCTGGGTGCGTTTTTTGTCGCCGCACTGATTGGCAGCGCGTTCGGAAATGATCAACCCAACGTCGTTGTCCTGTACGCGGATGATTGGCGTTTCGACACCTTGGGCTGTTCTGGTAATCCCATTGTCAAGACACCAAACCTTGATGCGCTTGCCAAGAAAGGTGTCCGTTTTACGCAAAACGCCGTCACAACCTCAATCTGCGGAGTGAGCCGCGCCAGTCTGTTTACCGGCCAATGGATGTCCCGCCACGACAACACAGGCTTCCAATCTTTCAAAACACCATGGCAACAAACCTACCCCGGCCTGCTTCGCGACAACGGCTATTGGGTGGGTCACATAGGGAAATGGCACAACGGAATATTTCCCGCCGATCGATTCGATTTCGGGAGGGCTTACTCTGGCGTTTACTGGATGCAACAGGAAGACGGCACGAAAATCCATGTCTCCAAGAAAAATGAGAACGACGCCATGGAGTTCCTTGCTACCCGCCCCAAGGACAAACCTTTCTGCCTCACCCTCGCCTTCTTCGCAACCCACGCCGAAGACCACAACCCGGGGCAATTTCTTCCCCAGCCTGAGAGCATGGAACTCTACAAGGACATTTCCATTCCCGTCCCGCCGAACGCCACCGAGGAATCATGGAATCGTCTTCCCGATTTTTTTAATGCGGAAAACGAAGGTCGCAAACGCTGGGCTTGGCGCTTCGACGGGCCGGAGAAATACCAAGGGATGATGAAAAACTATTACCGCCTGGCCACCGAGGTCGATGCCACTTGCGGCCGCATCATCGCCGAACTCAAGGCGCAGGGCGTATACGAAAACACCCTGGTCATCTTCACGACCGACAACGGCTACTTTCACGGTGAGCATGGCCTCGCGGACAAATGGTATCCGCACCAGGAAAGTATCCGCGTCCCCCTCATCATCGACGATCCCCGCATGCCCGCCGCCGCGCGCGGCACCACCAATGACAACTTTACCCTGAATGTCGATATTGCCCCTACCATCCTCGCCTTCGCGGGCATAAAAGCTCCCGATACCATGCAAGGCCGTGACATCGCGCCGCTCTACCTCGCGGAAACAAAGCCCGCATGGCGCACCGAGTTTTTCTACGAACACGCTACGCTCCCCGGCAAGGCCGATATCCCGGGTTCCATGGCGCTAGTGCGCAAGGAATGGAAATACTTCTATTGGCCTGATGCGGATCTCGAGCAGCTTTTCCACCTGACCGCAGACCCCTTTGAGGAAAACGACCTTGCCTCCGATCCTGCGCAGAATGACCGCCTAGCCGAGATGCGTGCAAGATTTCTTGAGCTGGCGGCACAGGCGAAGTGATACGGGCTACATCCGCAGCGATCACCGCAAGGCCTTGAAAAACTGTAATTTTCCCGGGGAAATCGACAATCTAATGGACGACTCCTCCGGGGCTAATAATCTCGAAAGATGAGGAGCGAATGCGCTGTAAACGTTCTCCTCAAATCCAGACATCCAGCGAAACGCTGACACTCCCTCTATAAAAATCCGTAATGAAAAACATCCTAAGTTCCCTCATCTGTCTCACCGCAGCCATTTCCGCGGAGCCCGTATCCCTCAGCGGGATCTACCCGCACCTCACCATGTTCAACGAACAGGGCGAGTGCGGCACCGGTGGTGTCGTGCCATGGCAGGGCAAACTCTGGATCATCACCTACGCCCCGCACCAGCCTAAGGGCAGTGATGACAAGCTCTACTCCGTTTCCCCGGATCTCATCCAGACCATCCATCCGGAAAGCATCGGCGGCACCCCGGCGAACCGCCTCATCCACAACGAATCCAAACAGCTTTTCATCGGTCCCTACGCCGTGGATGCGGAATCCACAGTCCGCGCCATCCCCTACACGGAAATGTTCGGCCGCCCTACCGGCACCGCCCGCCACCTCACCGATCCTTCCGGTAAGGTCGTCACCGCCACCATGGAGGAGGGTATCTACGAGATCGATGGCAAATCACTCAAGGTCACCGAGCTTTGGGGCGATGAGGCGAACAAGGCCAGCTCCCGGAAAGCCAATCACCCCGGCTACCACGGCAAGGGCTTCTACTCCGGCCAAGGCGTTTACGTTTACTCGAACAACGGCGAATACGGCAACGATGCGAAGACCAAGCCTGAAACCCCCTCCGGCGTCCTCGCCGAGTGGGACGGCAAGGCGGAGAAATGGACAGTCGTCCGCCGCAACCAGTTCACCGAAGTCACCGGCCCGGGCGGCATTTACGGAAACGA
The DNA here is from genome assembly GCA_046051965.1 of Verrucomicrobiota bacterium. GTDB lineage: Bacteria > Verrucomicrobiota > Verrucomicrobiia > Verrucomicrobiales > Akkermansiaceae > Luteolibacter. The sequence continues at coordinate 29,455 of JBJONG010000026.1, read as the reverse complement.
AAACCCCGCCACCGATCCGATCTGGGCGGTCGGCTGGGATTACCGCTCGCTGATCCTCGGCGTGCGTATGCCGGAGAAAGGCTGGACCTTCTACCGCCTGCCGAAAGGCTCCCACTCCTACGACGGCGCCCACGGCTGGAATACCGAATGGCCCCGCATTCGTGAGATCGGCGAAAAAGATTTCCTGATGACCATGCACGGCACCTTCTGGAACTTCCCCGCCACGTTCACCCCGCAAAACTCCGCCGGCATCTCCCCGCGCTCGAACTACCTCAAGGTCATCGGCGACTTCGCGGAATGGAACGGCAAGATCGTCATGGGCTGCGATGACACCGCGAAGTCGGAGTTCCTCAACACCCGCAAAGCCAAAGGCCATGTGCCCGCTCCGCAATCGCAATCCAACCTCTGGTTCATCGACGAACCGCAGCTCGACAAGCTCGGCCCAGTCATCGGCCGTGGCGCGGTTTGGGCCGAAGAGCCCGTGAAAAAAGGCACGCCCTCCGACGCCTACCTCTTCTCCGGTTACCAGCGCCGCGCCCTCCACCTCAGCCACAGTGCCGGGGAAAAAGTAACCTTCCGCATCGAGACCGACCGCGCAGGCAACGGCGAGTGGACTCCCCTCGCCGAGGTCGATGTCCCGTCCTCCGGTTACCTCTTCGTTCCCTTTTCGGAAAGCCAAGTCGGCGCATGGGTGCGCGTAACCTCCACCGTCGATCTCGAAAAAGCCTCCGCCGTTTTCACCTACCACAACCCCGACACCCGCTCCTCCGAGGCCGACCCTCTCTTTGCCGGAATCGCCAAGCCCGGCGAAGCCCACACAGCGGGTATTGTCCGTGCCGTGCGCGGAAATCTGGTCTTCGAAGCCACCGACGCCACCGGAAAACGCATCGAAACCTACGAGCTCGATGCCGAGCTGAAACTCAAGCCCGCCGCCGCGCTCAAAGCCGAAAAGGAAATTAAAATCCCCAACGGCGTCCTCAGCGTCGATGGCGCCTCCGTCCTCTATGTGGATGACAAAGGCAAACGCTGGAGGCTGCCGAAAGGCGACCCCGCCCTCACCACACACACTTACCGCGTCTGCCGCGAAGTCGCCACCGAGCGCGACCTCTTCAACGCCCACGGAACCTTCTACGAACTCCCCGCCGAGAACGCCGGAGGCTTCTCCAAAGTCCGCCCCGTGGCCACCCACAACCGCCTGATCCACGATTACTGCTCCTACCGCGGCCTCTTCGTCGTCTCCGGTATCGCTACGGACGCCCCGGAAAACAACCCTCACATCATCCGCTCCTCCGACGGCAAAGCCGCCCTCTGGGCCGGAGCCATCGATGACATCTGGAAACTCGGAAAACCCGTCGGCAAAGGCGGCCCGTGGAAAGACACAGCCGTCAAAGCGAGCGAACCATCCGATCCTTATTTGATGACCGCCTACGACAAAAAATCGCTCACCCTCACCGCCGACAAGCCCGTCACCCTCACCGCCGAGATCGACCTCACCGGTGAAGGTCGCTGGGTCACCTACCAGGCCTTCGAAGTAAAGCCCGGCGCCGAGACTTCCCACACCTTCCCCGAGGAATTCCAAACCTACTGGATCCGCTTCACCGCCAGCGAAGCCTGCCAAGCGAGCGCTCAGCTTGTTTACGATTGAGGGGAAAGGTGTGGGTCTTGGATTGCTGCGACATGTTGATCCAACAGACTTCAGGTAATCAGGAATCCACAATCACTTCCCCATGATAAAGACAATCCTCGCCATTCCGCTCCTAGCCACTTTCCTTACCGCTGCAGAACCCGGACGCGATCTCGCCTTCAAGGATGCGAAGAAGGAACAGGTGCGCCACTCGATGATTGGCCAGCGTGACACCTTGCTGTTCTACACCTTCCCCGTGCAGGCCGCCGTGCTAGTGCTGCACATCGGCAATAAGGATGCCGCCCTGCCGGTGAGTGGCACGGTCCACCTTTTCGCACCCGGTACCAACGCGGAGGCGCTCGCAATGTGGGTCAACAACCAGCATTCAGATGGCCTTTTCCCCGATGTCCCCGAACCGACGCTTTCCTCCAAGCTCCCCCAAGGTAGCTGCATCGTCATCGCTCGCGAACGGGTGGGGCAGGAAAAATCGCCGATCAGGGATGATGTCTTCAACGACTACAAGCTGAAGCTGACGGTCAAGGATTACTGGTTGGAGGGGAAATTCCATCTCCACGGCTTCGAGGATGGGGCGAATGTGTTCGTGAAGTCGGGCGTGTCCTGAACTTGATATTCGGAGACGTGTGGCCGCGCGTCGGGTTTTCTGACTTACTATCCGGCACGGAAACGGCTAGCGTCATTCCAATGGCCGGACTTCTAGGGATCGCGGTGTTGCTCGGCACCGCCTATCTGCTGTGCGACAACCGCAAGGCGATCCGCTGGCGGACGGTCGGCGCGGCGCTCGTGATCCAGGTTTTGATCGGGGTTCTTGTCTTCGCGGTTCCGTCCGGACGCGATGCGCTGCAGTGGCTCAGTGACGGAGTCACGAACGCCATCGGCGCGGGGAAGGAGGGCGTGGATTTCCTCTTCGGCCCACTGACTACGGACGGGAAAGAATCGATCGGGTTCATCTTCGTCTTTCGGGTGCTGCCGATGATCATCTTTTTCTCCTCGCTGATCGCGGTGCTTTATCATCTGAAGGTCATGGGACTTGTGATCCGTTTTATTGGTGGTGGATTGAAAAAAGCGCTCGGAACCAGCCGCGCGGAATCCCTTTCCGCTGCGGCGAACATTTTCGTGGGGCAGACGGAGGCGCCCCTTGTGGTAAAGCCGTATATTGCCCGGATGACTTCCTCCGAACTTTTCGCGGTGATGGTCGGTGGCTTGGCGAGCGTGGCGGGATCAATCCTCGCCGGATACGTGGCGCTGGGGGTGGACATCAATTACCTGATCGCCGCGTCCTTCATGGCGGCTCCCGGCGGCTTGCTATATGCGAAGCTGATGAAGCCCGAGACCGCCATGCCACATGAGGGGAGTCTCAGCTTCGCCGAGGGCGATGAAAAGCCGGCCAATCTGGTGGACGCGGCGGCCGTGGGTGCTTCCACGGGATTGCAACTCGCACTGAACGTCGGCGCGATGCTGCTGGCGTTCATCGGGTTGATCGCGCTAATCAATCTGATACTCGGCGGGATCGGCGGTTGGTTCGGACACGGGGCGCTCAGCCTCCAGGAGATCCTCGGCTGGTGCTTCGCTCCCATTGCCTGGCTGATCGGCATGCCATGGGAGGACGCGCTGAAAGGAGGCGGTTTGATCGGACAGAAACTCATCCTCAACGAATTCGTCGCGTACGTGCAATACGTCGAATGGAAGGAATCCCTCTCGCCGCGCTCGCAGGCCATCGGCGCGGTGGCGCTGTGCGGCTTCGCGAACCTTTCCTCCATCGGCATCCTGTTGGGCGGCCTCGGCGGAATGGCCCCGAATCGCCGAGCGGAGGTCGCAAAGCTCGGTTTCATGGCCGTCATCGCAGGAACGTTATCGAACCTCACCAGTGCGGCGATCGTGGGATTGTTCGTAGGGTGAGCTTGTGCGTTTCGAGAGGTCTGAGAGAAGTCTTTCGGATTCGATGTGGCGAGAATCCGACCACCTGCGGGCCCCAAACACCGTAGATGCTTGCATTTTTTCCCAGGATAGGGATGCTATGCAACTGACAGATGAAACTTGCGTTTTTCCTTTGCGCCCATTGGCTATGTTTGCTCGCTGCAGGAGCCCGCACGCCTTATGTCGGGATCGGTATCGCGGTGGTGAATGATGGCAGCACGAATCGGTCTTACTCCTCTGTGCACGAATACAGATCCATACGCCTTGCAGACGGAAGCTACGGCCTCATGAGGACGGATGGCACCAAGATCGCCGGACTGGCGGCGCATATTGTGGCTCGCTACGAATTTGCGAACCCACCCAGCAAAAGCAATCTTGCGGCTATGGAGGCCATGGCAAGGGCATATGTAAAATCTCGGCCGATCCTTGCACCGCACATCAAGGCGATGAAAGAGGATTTAAGAAAGATTGAATTCGAGGCCGACATCGCGGGTGGCAAACCCATGAAACGCCCGCCAATCGTTGTGCCGGAGATGAAATTTGGCGAAAGGATTTACCGCAATATTCGGGTCACCTCGCTCTTGGCCGGTCGTTTGCGTTTCATGCATGACGAAGGCACCTTTTCCCTCCCGGCCGCAACTCTTACCGAGTCGTTTCTGATCAAGGTGGGCATGGCATCGCCGGTCATCGCCGCTTCACAAGATTACCAGGATTTGATGGCCACTTTTGTGGGGCCGCTTGAAATCGCGGATCGGACCCTCACAGGAGTCAGAATGGATTGGAATGATGGAGGAAACGCCTCGCTGACGTCAGACCAAGGAACCCTAGATGTGGCCATATCTGCGATTAGCGGGACTGATCTTGCCATGCTGGAGGCGGCTGGTGAAAGGTTGTGTGAACTGACCCGGAGTTACAGGCTGGCGGAGGACAAATTAGCCTTCCGGGAAGCCTCAACCTTCGCGGGTGAGGAAGTCGACACGCGACACATCATCCGTGAAGCGAAGGGACTGGAGCACCAGTTCCAGGACATCATCGACTTCTGGGAAAATAAGCATGGCGACGGGATGGCAACGCAGGAGCCGTAAACACAACCGGATGATGGTATCCGGAAGAATACGCCATACCGAAAATTCTTGCCTTACGCCGCGTTCCCCGCTTCATTCCGCCCACCTAGGACGGGCTGGCGATGAACGCTGGCCTCATCCCTTACCAAAAATGAGCGTTAAAACAGAACAGAAAGCAATCGACCTTAAGTCGTATCAACTCCACGAAGGAGACACCGGCAGCGCACCTTACCAAGTGGCGCTTCTTACCCAGCGTATCCTCGATCTCACCGAGCACCTCAACGCGCACAGGAAGGATTTCTCCTCGCGCCGCGGGCTACTCAAGCTGGTTTCCCAGCGCCGCAAGCTCCTTGATTACGTCAAGGCGAAGAGCGACGAGAAATACCAGAAACTCATCGGTGATCTCGGCCTCCGCCGCTAAGATCCAACGAATTTCGCAACAGCAGCCACGGGAGCCTCTCCCGTGGCTGCCTCGCAAAAAGGGTGCGCGTCATTGGCCGCCCCCTCGGGACAATCCCGGAAAACCCTGATAGCCCGGATCGCACACGGCGGCCCGGCTTTGACGTTAGAAAAAAGAAGAAAACAAAAAGAACATGAACATCCATTCCACCACGGTCGATGTCGGGACGAACCCGATCACGATCGAAACCGGCAAACTCGCCAAACTCGCCGATGGCGCAGTAACCGTCCGCTGCGGAGAGACGATCATCCTGGTCACGGCGGTCTCCGCCACCAAGGTGAAATCCGGCCAAACCTGGTTCCCCCTTTCCGTAGAGTACAAGGAGAAGGCCACCGCCGCCGGTGTCTTCCCCGGAGGCTACTTCAAGCGCGAAGGCCGCCCCACCGAGAAGGAAATCCTCACCTGCCGCATGACGGACCGCCCTCTGCGCCCGTTGTTCCCGAAAGGCTACCTCTATGAAACGCAGATCGTCGCCATCCTGCTCAGCGCGGACGGCATCAACGATTCCGACATCCTCTCGATGAACGGCGCCTCCGCCGCCCTTGCGATTTCCGACATCCCCTTCGCCGGCCCGATCGGTGCGGTGCGCGTCGGCCGCGTCGATGGCGAATTCGTCATCAACCCGACCCACGACGAGCGCGCCGAGAGCGATCTCGACCTCATCTACGTCGGCAACAAGACCGATGTCATCATGATCGAAGGCCAGGCCGATGAGCTTCCCGAGGATGAATTCATCAAGGCCCTCCACTTCGCCCAAGCCGCCGTTCTAAAGCTCGTAGAAGCTCAGGAGGAACTCGTCGCCAAGTGCGGCAAGACCAAGCGCGAATACGAACTCACCGTCGCCAAGGATCACCTCCTTGAGATCGCCTACGAAATCGCCGGCGACCGCATCGAGGCCGCGATCTACGCGCCTTCGAAAGTGGAGCGTGGCAAAAAAGTCGGCGCACTCCGCGACGAGGTCGAGGCCGCCATCAAATCCCGCGCCCCCGAGGCCACCGACTTCGATGTCGAGCAAGCCTTCGAATACCTCCAGAAAAAGGCGTTCCGCATCTCCATCATGGAAAAAGGCGTCCGCGCGGATGGTCGCACCATCGGCGATCTCCGCCCGCTCTACGGCGAAGTCGGCACCCTGCCACGCGTCCACGGCTCCGCCATTTTCGCCCGCGGCGAAACACAGGCACTCGCCATCACCACCCTCGCACCGGCCGACGAAAAGCAACATTTCGACAACTACGCGGGCGGCGAGGACGAGAAGCGTTTCATCCTCCACTACAACTTCCCTCCGTTCTCCGTCGGCGAGTGCGGACGCATGGGCGGCATCAACCGCCGCGAGATCGGCCACGGCTCCCTTGCCGAGCGCTCGATCGAGCCGGTGATCCCCGATGAGTCGGAATTCCCCTACGCGATCCGCGTTTCCTCCGAGGTCATGGAGTCGAACGGCTCCACCTCGATGGCATCGGTTTGCGCCGGCACCATGGCTCTTCTCGATGCCGGTGTACCGCTCATCCGCCCTGTCGGCGGCATCTCCGTCGGACTCGTCACCGACTTCAACGACGACGGCTCGCTCAAGGCGCACAAGATGCTCCTCGACATCATCGGCTCCGAGGATTTCTACGGCGACATGGACTTCAAGCTCTGCGGCACCAGCGAAGGTGTCACCGGCTACCAGCTCGACCTCAAGCTCCCCGGTCTTCCGATCGCGATGCTAGAAGAGGCGATCCATATCGCCAAGGCAGGCCGCACCAAGATCATCGAAAAGATGACCTCGTGCATCGCCGATCCCAAGGAACTCAGCCCGCACGCACCGCGCATCGTTTCCGTCAAAATTCCCGCAGACCGCATCGGCGAGCTCATCGGGCCAGGCGGCAAGAACATCAAGGCCATCCAGGCCGAGTCCGGCGCGGAGATCAACATCGAGGACGATGGCACCGTGCACATCTACGCTTCCAAGCAAGCCGGTCTCGACCGCGCCAAGGAGATGATCGACCGCATGTTCCAGGAAATCGAAGTCGGCAAGACCTACACGGGTCGCGTCGTTTCGATCACCCAGTTCGGCGCGTTCATGGAAGTGCTTCCCGGCAAGGACGGACTCGTCCACGTCTCCGAGCTGGCCGAAGGCCGCGTGGAGAAAGTGGAAGACGTCGTCAAAAAGGGCGACCTGCTCACCGCGAAATGCCTTGGCGTTGATGAAAAAGGCCGCGTGAAAATGTCACGCCGCGCCTGGCTCCGCGACCAGAAGGCCGCCGAGGCGGAAGCCAACGGCGCCGTCGAGGAAGTGACCACACCGCTCGTCTGATCCCGCTCAGCGGCAGGTTTCAAAACCATTCACAACAGCCGGTGTCCGCAAGGGCATCGGCTGTTCGCTTTTCCATCCTGCGGAATTCTCGACAACACCGCCCCTCATGCTAGGCTTCGCGCATGGAAAAGCTCGCGATAAAGCGACCCTTGGAAACCGAGGGCATACCGCCTCTCATCGAGGATCCCGAGCAATCCATGGAAATCTTCGCGGAGATACTCAGGCGGGGAGCCATGTTTTACACCGACACCGATGACGCTACACAAGGACATCAGAGAGTTCATCGAATTGTGCCTCTCTCGGAAAGTTGATTTTCTCCTGGTCGGCGGCTACGCGCTTGCGTTTCACGGCGCGCCCCGGTTTACGGAGGACATCGACCTGATGGTGCTCGTATCCCCCGAAAACGCCGACAAGCTGTTCGGTGTGATCGAGTCCTTTGGATTTGGAAACACCGGAATCACCCGCGATGACTTTCTCGAAGCCGGACAGGTCATCCAATTGGGGCGCGCACCGTACCGCATCGACCTGCTCACCGGCATCAGCGGAGTGACATGGGAGGAGGCATGGGCATCCCGTGTTCCCGTTTCCCTCGACGGCCTGGGTATCCAAGCCATCGGCAAGGAGGAACTGATGCGCAACAAAAAGGCCACCGGGCGTCCGCAGGATTACGCCGATCTCGCCCGGTTGAAGGGCTGAGACCACTCTTTTCCCCAGAGGATACAAGACGGCTGGCTCATCATTCCCCACCTTTTCGATTGCCGGGGCGCGGAGGTTTGCTAGTTTCCCAACGTTCTGCTGGGAAAGGATATGAGCGCTCCTCTTGAAATGCCCGTGCTGGTCTTGAACCGCTTCTGGCAGCCGGTGCATACCTGCTCCGCGCGGAGGGCGGTTCATCTTCTCTGCCTCGGCCATGCGCAGGTGGTGCAGGTGGAGGGCGAGCAGAGGTTCACGACCCACGATCTCGGTTCCTGGATCGGCTACTCGAACCGAATGTCCGGGTTGGAAATGATCCACAGTGTGCGCGTTGCCTTGGGCGTGCCGAAGATCATCGTGCTGGCGATCTACGACCGCCTGCCGCGCCTTGAGGTGAAGTTCACCCGCCGCAATGTGTTCCTGCGCGACAAGTTCACCTGCCAGTATTGCGAGAAGGTTTTGCCGGAGCTGAAGCTGAACCTCGACCACGTGATCCCCCGCGACAAGGGCGGGAAAACGACATGGGAAAACATCGTGACCTCATGCGTGAGGTGCAACACGCGGAAGTCGAACAAGCTGCCGCACGAGGCAAACATGCATCCCGCTGCGAAGCCCTACGCGCCGCGCTGGCGTCCGCTTTACGGCTTGCAGGAAAACGGTCTCGGCGATGAGAGCTGGGATCATTTCCTGCACCATGAGAAAAAAGACGCGCTGAAATCCGCCTGATCAGTTGCGGCATTTCCTGAGAAGCGTCTCCAGGAAACGGGTGATCTGCACGAGCGCGTCCTTGTATTCGGACGCCGAAAGCACGCCGAGATCCGCGCGGCAGCCTTCGAGAAGATCCAAGGCCGTGCCCACGGCGCTTTCCAGCGCGGCTTCGAATTGGGCGATCCCGACGAGTTCCGGCAGATCGATTTCCTGCTCCGCAAGGATACGCTTGTTGATGACATCGCGTTGGCTTTCGGACACGGATTCGAGGAGATTGAGGATGGGCAGGGTGAGCTTGCCCTTGGCGAGATCCGTCCCGAGCGTTTTGCCGACGACCTCCTCCGAGCCGACCAGATCGAGGCAGTCGTCGTAGATCTGGTAAGCTGTGCCGAGTTTCATCCCGTAGTCGGCGAGCGAAGCTTGGTCGCTTTCACTGAGTCCGGAAACGGCGGCGGCAAGGCTGGTGGCGGCCGCGAAGAGCGCCCCCGTTTTCATCTCGATCACGCGGAAGTAATCCGCTTTCGAAAGTGTCAGGTCGAAGCGCCGCTGAGTTTGCAGGATCTCCCCCTGGCAGACCTCGCGGGCGGCGTTGCCCACCTTGCGGCAGATGTCGATCGAGTTGAAATCGGTGGCGAGCGTGAGGGCGTGTGAGAAAAGCGCGTCGCCTAACAGCACGGCGAGGGCGTTGCCCCACTTCGCGTTCGCCGTGGGCATGGAGCGGCGTGCGATCGCGCCGTCGATGATGTCGTCGTGGACAAGGGTGGCCATGTGGATCAGTTCAAGGATCACGCCGATCTTGCGGTGGTCTTCGTTCACACCGCTCGCCGCGCCGCCGATGAGGATGGCCAAGGCGGGACGTATCCTTTTCCCGGAAGTGTTGCAGATATAGGCGATGTAGGGTTCTACCGCGGAGTCGAAATCCCGCACCTGGCCGCGGATCGCGATCTCGACTTTCTCAAGATCCGGGCGGACGAGTTCGAAGGGAAACTGGCTGTTGTTCGGTGAGGTGGCGGTGAAGGTGGCCATGGATGGCGAGAATATCCACGGATCGGGCTCAGCGGCAACCCGGATTCGGTAGACCTTCGCGAAATGAATTGAAAGATTCCGGGTGCGACGGCGTTTTATGTTGCGATGAAAACGAAGTTTATTCTTATCGCGGGCGTCTCGCTGACCGGTGTCGGAAATCTCCCGGCGGAGGTTGCCGGGCATCAGGACACCCCTGTGATCCCCGGAACACCGTTTCATGTACACGATGGCAAGCGACCTCAGCCTAAGGTGATCGAGAGTGGTGGTGTCGTCGCAGTGAAGCCACCATCCGATGCGGTCGTCCTTTTCGACGGAAGCAACAGCGATGCTTGGGTTTCGGCCAATGGTGGTGAATCCCCTTGGAAAATTCAGGATGGCGTGATGATCGCAAACGGTGCCGACATCCGCACCAAGGATGAATTCGGAGCCATTCAGCTTCATTTCGAGTGGAGACTTCCTGCGGAAAGAAAAGTAAGCGGACAGGGTGGGGGGAACAGCGGATGTTTTTTGATGGGGCTCTATGAGATTCAAGTTCTCCAGAGCCACACGAACCAAACTTACCCCGATGGTCAGGCCGGGGCTCTGTATGGCCAGCTACCGCCACTTGTGAACGCCACTTCGCCCCAAGGTGAATGGAACAGCTACGATATCACCTTTACTCCGCCCCATTATGACGGCGAGAAAGTGGTCACGCCCGCCAAGGTGACGGTGATTCACAACGGTGTGGTGGTGCAAAACGGCGAGTCCTTCATAGGTACGACAACCCACCAGAAGCTTGCCACCTATCCGCCCAAGCACCCGGAGGCGGGGCCGATCCGGCTTCAGTTTCACGGTGATCCAATGGAATTCCGCAATATCTGGGTGCGTCCGCTTGGCGTGCGTGATCAGGTGAAATGATTTTCTTGACCGGTTCGGAAATATCTTTCCGTTAGGTTGACTGTCCGCCGGGTCGGGCTAGCATGGGTTTTCCATGACCCGTCTCCTTTTATTAGCCGCTATTTTTGTCTCCCCGTTGTCGGAGTTGCGGGCACAGCTCGCTACTTCGTTAAGCATGAATAAGAAGAACTACGTGGCAGGCGAGCCGGTTATAGCGGAGATCATCGTCACCAACCACAGCGGCCGGGAATTGACCCTGGCTTCCAGCCGGGCACTGCCATGGTTGTCTTTTGTCGTCACCAACACCAAGGGCAATCCTGTGCCCACGCGCAAGCTCAACGTCTTTGGAGCCATGAAAATTAAGGCCGGTGAATCACTTGCGAAAAGGGTCAATCTTAACGAATTTTTCCTCTTGGATCATCAGGGCAATTTCGCGGCTTCAGCGGTAGTGAGAGATCCCACTGGTGCGGTTCAGAGTGCTTCCACGAATCGCATACTCTTTAATTTGAGTCCGGGACGGTTGTTTTGGTCCCAGAAAATCGGCGTGAGCAACAACAACACTAGTCATACACGGGAGCTCAAACTGATAACTTTTTCCGATGGTCAGAAAACCCAGCTATACGCACAAGTGATCGACGGTCGCACAGGTACATCGATCACCACTTTTCCTCTAGGCGACGCGCTTATGCTGCGTAAGCCGATGGTCACATTGGACAAAAAGCAGCGCATGCACGTGATGTTTCTCAGTACGCCCTCCATGTGGGTGCACTGCCAAGTCAGCGCCGACGGCAAGTTGGTTGGGAGAGATTTCCACCAGCGTGCCGCCCAAGGAGATCCTATCCTAATGGCCTACGGTGATGGCTCTGTCCGGGTGGTGAATAGCGTCGTATATGATCCCAAAGCTGTGGAGGCGGAAAGATCCAAAATACGCAAGGCCACGGATCGCCCGGAAATCCCGTTGGAGTAAACACCATAAAGCTGTCGGTGTATCCTGACGATTTCGCTTTACAGCCCCGAAAAACTTATTAATAACCATTAATTATCTTTGAAGCCAAACCAACCATGAAGAAGTTGATTCTCAATTCTTTGCTCGGCCTTGCTTTTTCGGCGGTGGCCAGCGCCTACAGTTTCCGCACTGTAATTATCGATCCGGGCCATGGTGGTCACGATAAAGGCGGGCAGTGGGGGCGCGTTTATGAGAAGCATCTCGCGCTCGATACTTCCATCCGTTTGGAATCGCATCTTAAAAAAATGGGCTTCAATACGGTTCTTACGCGCCGTAGCGACTACTTCGTTTCCCTGCCGGGCAGGATGAGCATGGCGAACAAATACAAGAGCGCTATTTTTATCAGTATCCATTACAACTACACTTGGAAGCAGCAGGTGAGCGGGATCGAGACTTTCTACCATAGCAAGCAGAGCCACAAACTGGCTCAGGATGTCCATCGTGGTGTCATGAGCCGGGTCAGGGTCGTTGATCGCGGTGTCAAATACGCCCGCTATTACGTGATCCGGAATACGAATATCCCATCGGTCTTGGTTGAGGGTGGTTTTGTTAGTAATTCCAACGAACGCAGTCGAATGAAGACGGCTTGGTTTCGCGATGCCATCGCTCGTGGCATTGCGGATGGTGTTCAGCGCTTCCGCAGGGGCAGCTGAAGATTGCCTCTCTTTGGTTTGCCTGGATATTACCTGGTGGCATGTACATAAAAGAACCGCCTTTCTGTTTCCAAAAAGGCGGCTTAGAGGTTGGCAAGGCGAATATCAGTTAACTGCTACGGCGGATGTTCCGGTCTCGCCAGTCCGGATACGGATGGCTTCCTCAATCGTAGAGATGAATACCTTGCCGTCACCGATCTTACCGGTATTAGCGCTCTTTACAATGGCTTGGGCGACTCCTTCGGATTGGGCATCATCCACGACAATTTCAATTTTCACCTTAGGAAGAAAATCCACGGTGTATTCGGATCCACGGTAGATTTCAGTGTGACCTTTCTGGCGTCCGAAACCTTTTACTTCGGTGACGGTCATACCTTGGACTCCGACCTCTGCGAGGGCTTCCTTAACTTCTTCAAGTTTGAACGGTTTGATGATGGCTTCGATTTTTTTCATGGTTGCGGCGGTTGGTAAAAATTTAACAGCAAGCAGCGTGCCAAGTTCGGATGCGCCGAATTCTGCTCAAGACAGATATATTCGGATTTACGACAGCTAGCGAGCGGAAATCCCTTCAAGTCTGAAAAAAATCTTCGGGCGGGGTTGCGATTCGATGAAACCTAGTTAATGCTCACCCCGTAACGCTTACATCTATGAAGAAATTCGCTATCGCACTGCTCGCCTCCGCCCTGATTTTGAACGCATCTGCCCAGGATGCAAAAATCGAGATTACTGGAAACGATCAAATGCAGTATAACATCAAGGCGTTTGAGGTGACGGAAGGTCAGAAGGTGGTTCTTTCGTTCAAGCACATCGGACAGCTTCCCATCGTTGCGATGGGGCACAATGTGGTAATTCTCAAGGCCGGCACAGCTGTCCCTGCCTTTGCTGGGAAGTGCGCACCTGCCAAGGATACGGGCTATATCCCACAGGACGAGGCTTCCAAGGGTGAAATGGTCGCGCACACGAAAATGCTCGGTGGTGGCGAGTCCGATGAGATCACTTTCACCGCTCCCGCAGCGGGAGATTACCCCTTTATCTGCACTTTCCCTGGACACTTCGCGATCATGCAAGGTGTAATGACGGTGAAGGCAAAATGATCTTCCCCTGATCTTCTGCAGACTTTTTAAAGCCACCATCTCGGGAGATTTGGTGGCTTTTTCGAGAATGTTCCAAGGCTCTCCTTTTCAACGTGCGATAATGACCACTGCGTGCTCATCGAAGCGCGCTGTGGTGTTCGCTTGGCTATGTATGTAGTCGAGAATCGCTTTTGCCGGAACGTTTTTGAGCTGCATGGTGATTCGCGGGTTCGCGAGTTTGCCTTTCGGATCTTGGATGATGAAATTCGGAGTGACTTCCTGCTTGCTGGCTTTTTCGATGGCAAGACCAAGTGCGGAAATCGCTTCTGCGACGGATGCATCCTCAATGCGGTAAGCTGGAATTTTCACGCTGCCGATTTTCGCTTCGGTTGCGGATGATTTCATAGAGTTCGCCTCGATTTTTACCTGTCCTGCCCGGTAGCGGGCGTTGACATGTCCGGGAAGTAACTGGAGGGCGGCATGGTATGAGGCGCTTGCGGTGGTGGGATCTCCCGCTTTCTCCGCAGCAAGACCTTTCCGATAATACTCTTCCGCTTTCTCGGCAGCGCTTTGCGCTAGGGCGATTTGACCGGAAATGGCCAATACAGCAAAGGGAATTAAGGTTTTCATAGTGTTCCATGCTACAACAACCACTCCATGGAGGCCAGAACATAGTTCGGAAGGATTTTTCACATCTCATGTGCGGAGACGACTTCCTTGATCAATCTGGCCATCACTTTGGCTGCCGACATTCCTGTTTCCAAGACTTCCTCGTGATTCAGATTCGCTTGCATGCCAGCGGCCCAGTTTGTGAGGCAGGAGAAGCCGACGACGCGAAGCCCGAGCGCACGGGCTTGGATGGTTTCGAGCACGGTACTCATGCCGACGGCATCCGCACCGATCGTCCGCAACATGCGAATTTCCGCGGGAGTCTCATACTGTGGGCCGCGCAGACCAGCGTAGACACCTTCGTTGAGTTTTATTTGGCAGGCTGCCGCCGCTTTTTTAAAAGCTATGCGCCACGCCGCGTCATAAGCCACGCTCATGTCTACGAAGGTCGCGCCCGATAGAGGGCTTGTACCGGTGAGATTGATATGATCGGAAAGCATCATCCATTCGCCTGGAAAAAAATTCCGGTTCAAGGTGCCCGCCGCATTCGTGAGGATAAGGGAATCCACTCCATGCTGCGACATCCAACGCACGCCAGCCGTTACCGCCTCCGCACCGTGCCCTTCATAAAGATGCACGCGGCCTTTCATCAGTATGACATCTTGGTTGCCAATTTTTCCGATGAGGAATTTCCCCGCATGTCCGGGAACGGTTGATATGGCGAGTCCCGCTTCGGCGAAGCTGACCTCGCAGGTGATGCCCACCTCGTTCGCCAAGATGCCCAACCCTGATCCTAGCACAATTCCGATCATTCCCCTTACTATCTCGCCGAGCAACGGACGTCATGAATTTTTTCCTGAATCACCAACATTGCTTTGCATATCCGAATAAATCCATCATTCTTTGCCGGATGTCATTCCGCGCCCGGATTACGTTTCCACTTCTATTTATTCCGTTCCTGACCCAGTGCGGCTCGCGTTCCGCGCCCACTACGAATGCGGTGACCGGTCCCTTCGATAGCCGGGGCAATTACGTCGAGGAATGGGTGGACAGTCCCGAAAAATGGTATCGTCCTGCCGCTCCATCGAGCCGATCCAAGCCTACCACGGCGCCAAGAGATCCCGCACCACAGCAGATCGCCGTCGTGGAACACCGTCCTTCACCTGCGGTTTCGGCACCAGCGCCGAAGTCCGTGGCGGCAAATCCGAAGCCGAAACCAGTGGTCGTAAAACCGAAGCCAAAGCCGCCCACGGCAATCAAATACATTGTAAAAAGAGGTGACAGCCTCAGCCGAATCGCAAGTAGAAACGGAATCAGCCTGAGTTCCCTCCGCCGCGCAAATGGGATTTCTGGAGATATCATCCGTCCCGGACAGGTTCTCAAGATTCCGAAGTGATCCGGGCTCACCCGGCAGCCATCTTTGATTTCCGTTTGGCAAGGTCGTGAACCGTGCCTATATGACACTGGCTTCGGTAAACTCCCAGAGTCTTTCCTTATTGTATGAAAAACCCGCGTAATCACATCGCCGCCGCGCTTTTGCTGGCCGGTTCTTTCACAGTCGCCCGATCTGCCACTTTCCAAGCTTTCGAAGGAGATGGCTTCGGCGATTGGCAGGCGACAGGCTCCGCCTTTGGTCTTTCGCCCGTTCACGGCAAGCTCGACGGTATGAAAATGGAACTCAAGGCCTACGCAAATGAGGCGTTCGCACTTTCCGCACATGGTGGCATGGACACCACCGGAACCTTGACCTCGCCGGAGTTCACCATCACGCAGCCGTTCATCATCTTCCTGATTGCGGGAGGCGATAAGGCCGGAAAAACTTCCGTACAACTGCTCATTGATGGCAAGGTAACGATGGAGGTGACGGGAAAAGGGAGTCCCATTTTCGAGCCTGCCCAGTTCGATGTCACCGCGCTGAAAGGGAAAAAGGCGCGCTTGCGGGCGGTGGACGAGGCCGAGGGCGATTGGGGTTTCATCGCCTTGGATCACGTGATCTTCACCAGCTATGCGAATGAGAAATTCCCCTCCTCCACGAGGGGAGGAAAAGCTTTTGTTGCCGGCCTAGTCTCCACGCCCGAGTTGGCTGGCGCTACGATCCCTGACGGCACGTCATTGAAGGTGGAAGCGGATTTCAAGAACCAGGGAATCAAATCGCCCACCGCCCTCACCTTCGACGGGCAAGGCAATATCTACGTGGCAGAGACCCACCGCTTTCGCCACGGTGTTGAGGATGATCGCGACAACCTTTTCTGGTATCTCGACGATCTCGCGGCGAAAACGACGTCCGATCGGCTCAAACTCCATGAGAAATGGTATGGGAAGGTTTCCAAAAAGTTAATGACGGAAAAATCCGAGGTAATCCGTCGCTTTTCCGATAGCAACGGCGACAGCACATTCGACAAAGTCAGCGTCTTCTCTGACGGCTACAACGATGTGCTCGATGGCACGGGAGCGGGAGTTTTCCATTATGATGACTCGCTCTATTTTGCCTGCATTCCCAAGATCTATAAGCTGCGTGACACGGATAACGACGGTCTGGCGGATGAGAAAAAGGTCGTTGAAGAAGGATTCGGTGTGCGCATCTCCCTTTCCGGTCACGATCTCAACGGCTTTACCCTCGGGCCGGACGGGCGGATCTATGGGACGGTCGGAGACAGAGGCTACTCCTTGATCACCAAAGAGGGCAGGGAATACCGTTACCCAAATGAAGGTGCGGCCTTCCGTTTTGACCCGGACGGAACGGGTTTCGAGGTCTTCCACACCGGCCTCCGCAACCCCAAGGAAATCGCTTTCGATGAATTCGGCGATGCCTTCACCGTAGATAACAACTCCGACCAGGGTGACAAAGCGCGCATCGTCTATCTCGTCGAAGGAGGGGATGCCGGCTGGCAGATGGAGCATCAAGCGATGCACACCTTTCACCGCAGCATCGGCCTTGAGAAACGCCCTCCGAACCGCTGGATGGATGAACGGATGTGGGAGATGCGCAATGATGAACAGCCCGCTTACATCCTGCCACCTGCAGCCTTGCTCACCGCCGGCCCCTCAGGTCTTACCTATCACCCGGGTGCTGGCTTCCTTGAGAGCGAAAAAGGCCGTTTTCTCATCTGCGATTACAAGGGAGGCGCTGCCAGTTCTGGCATCTGGTCTTTCGAGATGGAGCACGATGGCGCAGGCATGAAAATGTCAGACGCCCGTCAATTCAACTGGGGTGTCGCCGCAACCGACGTGGAGTATTCCTTCGATGGTCGCGTGTTCGTCACCGACTTCGTGACCGGCT
Organism: Verrucomicrobiota bacterium; assembly: GCA_046051965.1. Taxonomy (GTDB): domain Bacteria; phylum Verrucomicrobiota; class Verrucomicrobiia; order Verrucomicrobiales; family Akkermansiaceae; genus Luteolibacter. Next base: position 12,152 of record JBJONG010000026.1, on the reverse strand, counting down.
GGAAATCCCACGACGAAGGCCGCCTGCTTTCGATCAGCGCGGGTGAGAACATGTATCTGCCCGATGAAACTAAGCAGGCCGCGAGACTGATTTCCGAGGGCTTCGACAGGCGTGAGTCCGCGGAACTCGCGAAACTCCTCTCGCATGCCGATTCACGAGTCCGTCTCCGCGCTCAAGTCGCATTGACCCGCAAGCCCGATGCCTCAGAGGTTTTCAAAAAGGCCACCGAATCGGAGAACCAAATCGAGCGGATTCACGGCATATGGGGTCTAGGCATCATTGCCCGACGCGGCTCCGTTCCTTCGCCTTCCGGAGACTTCGCCACACTTCCGGAAAAAGGCCTCCGCGAGTCTGCCGCCAGATCCCTGCTCCCTCTTCTCAAAGACGCCGATCCGGAAATTCGAGTCCAAGCTCTTCGCGCCATATCCAACGGGCCGCTCTCTGGAGACACCCTTCCATTCGGCGCTCTTCTTTCCGATGATTCACCCCGCGTCCGCTTTGCGGCTGGCATAGCGATCGGGAAAACGAAGGCTATCGGACACTATTCCGCCGTGATTGATTTCATCAGGAAAAACAACAATCGCGACCTGTTCCTGCGCCACGCCGGGATCTACGCGCTAGAGAAGATAGCCACCGAACCGAGACAGATCAGCGCATTGTCCGCCGATGCCTCCCCGGCCTTACGCCTCGCCGCCGTCGTCTCGTTGCGTCGTCTGAAAAGCGTCGAAGTCGCGCGATTCATCAATGATCCCGACCCAAAAGTCCAGGATGAGGCGATTCGCGCGATTCAAGATCTCGACTTGATCGATATGCGCCCGCTGGCCGCCGCGCTGCTCGATGATCTCGGCAGTCGGACATGGTCGGATTTCATGCTCCGCCGCCTCATCCACAATGCTTACCGCATCGGCACCGCAGAGAATGCCGCGCGCATACTTGACGTGGCCGCGAACAGCAAGCTGCCCGGCGAAGTCCGCGAGGAAGCGATGCGCCTGATTGAAACTTGGGAGAATCCTTTCCCCGTAGATCAGTTGAGCGGCCACTGGCGTCCGCTTGAAAAACGCCCCCCCGATAGCCTCAGTCCCGCACTTGAGAAAGCGCTGCCTGCCCTGCTTAAGTCCGATGCCTTCGTGCTCGCGGGGACACTAGCACTCATCGACAAGCACAAGGTCAATGTCGCATCGCTTGATGAGGAAACTCTCAGGGCCATCGTGACTGATGTGAAACTTCCAGGCGATGCCCGAGCGAAAGCCCTCACCTTATACATTCATCGTGAGGGCGGCGCACTCAACGAACTCCTCGCCAACGCCGCTGCGGATCCGTCCATCGAACTCGCCGTAGCCGCTCTTGATGAATTGGTAAAACGCGATCCTCAGGCTGCCCTCGCTGCGGTCGAGTCCGCTGTCGGCTCCGATAGCGCATCCCGTGTTCAAAATGCATGGCGCGTGCTCGCCAATATTCCTGGTGACGGCGCGGCCTCGTTGATCGCCGCTAGCCTAGATCAACTAAGGAAAACGAACGGGATTTCGCCGGGCGCCATCGAACTCATCGCTGCCGCGAAATCCCGTAAAGAACCCACCGTCGCCGCCGCTCTCGCCGCCTACGATAAGGCGATGGCCGCAAGCTCAGATCCCCTCGCGAAATACAATATTTCCCTTGAAGGAGGTGATCCCGCCAACGGTGCCTTGCTTTTCGGTTCTCATCCCACCGGACAATGCATGCGTTGTCACAAGGCCGAGGACAAGGCGCACTCCGCTGGAGGGGACGCCGGGCCGAACCTTGCAGGAATCGCGAAGCTCTACGACAAACGCCATTTTCTGGAATCCATCGTGAATCCAGCGGCTACCGTCGCGCCTGGTTATGGCATCACCTCGGTGACCTTCAAAAATGGCGCTACCATCGGCGGCACGCTAATCGAGGAGAAGCCGGAATACCTCGACATAGCCACGCCGGAGAAAGTTCTCCGCGTGAAACGCACGGACATCGAATCCTTCACCCCGCCTGTTTCCGCCATGCCGCCCATGGGTGATCTTCTCCAGCCCGAGGAACTGCGTGATCTTGTCGCATGGCTCACCACGCTTGAAAAAGCTCCCCAAAAAGAGGCAGCGAAAAAACCCGAACTTGTGGATCCCGCCAAGCTTCCCGGTGCGAAGCCACAATCCTCCATCGCCCCTATTCAAAAAAACGGATCCCTCGTTTTGATTTCCACGGAAGCGTCCACACCATCTGATGCTCCACCCGCCGCGCCCATTGATCCGAAAATCGGCCAGCAGCAATACATGCTCTGCGGAGCCTGCCACGGACAGCAAGGTGAAGGCACTGCCGCCGCCCCGCCGCTGGCTGGCTCCGAGTGGGTGAACGGCCCCGCGGAGAATCTGATCCGTATCCAGCTCCGCGGTCTCACCGGTCCGATAAAGGTCAAAGGTCAGGAATACAATTTCCCTTCTGGCATGATGGCCATGGCCTATCAGACCGATGAGCAAATTGCCGCCGTTTTGACACATGTGCGCTCAAATTTCGGCAACAAGGCACCTGCCGTCACGGCCGCTGAGGTTTCCGCCTTGCGCAGCGAGGTCGGCAAGCCGCAACTTACCGCCGCAGAACTCATTCAGCCCGAACTACCCGACGCCAATGCTGCACAACCCGGCAAAGCCGTGGCTGGCAAATACGACAATATGAAAAAATCCTTGGGCGCGCCGATCTGGGCTTTCGCGGCGATTTTCCTCTTCGGACTATTTTGTCTCGCATGCGTGTTCAGGAAGTAATCCTTTGGCGGGTCATATCTTTCTCATAAAGATGAAGGGAGCGCGGCATATCAGGATGCTCAGGGCGAAATCATAGGTCTCCGTTTACTTCACCATGCGGCGATACCTCACTCTCGCGGAGATTCTCTATCACCCCCGGTCTCTGTCATCTGTATGTAGGTTGTAGGCGTGGAGTTCTCGAAGCGCCTCGATACGGATCTGATTGTGCGTCCCGACGGTTTCGGGATTTAGGGATGGTAAAAATGGCGGGCGGCTATGTCCTGAAAGAATAATCCACCTTGCCCGCACCATTACTCGCGTTATCTGTTGATCAAGTCCACCATGTCATCATCCCTCACCCCAAAAGCCGCCGCCGAAGCCCTCGACGCCCACACCCGCGAAATGGTGAAGTGGCATTTCTCCCCGGAAACCGGATGCCCTTACTGGCTCGAACAAGTGCCGAGCCTCGGCTTCGACCCGCTCAAGGACATCACCTGCTTCGCCGACATCCAGAAATTCGAGCCCTTCGATGACGAGGTTCTGCGCAAGGAGGATCCCGCCCGTTTCATCCCGAAAGCCTTCGGCAATCGCCCCTACAATGTCTTCGAAACCGGTGGCACCACCGGCATGCCCAAGCAGCGCATCGGTTGGGACGATTACATGACCGACTACACGGAATTCTCCGAGCACTACGGCCCCGACTTTTTCCCGCAGGGCGCCAACTGGCTCATGGTCGGCCCCACCGGCCCGCGCCGCCTGCGCCTCGCCATCGAGCACCTCGCCAACATCCGCGGCGGCGCCTGTTACTTCATCGACCTCGACCCGCGCTGGGTAAAACGCCTCATCGGCATGGGGGAAATGCGCATGGCCAAGCTCTACCAGGAACACGTCATCGACCAGGCCGCCACCATCATCCGCCACCGCGATATCGGCTGCCTGTTCACCACTCCCAAACTGCTGGAAAGCCTTGCCGAACGCATGTCGCTCGTCGATGCCGGCATCCGGGGCGTCTTCGCCGGCGGCACCACCATGACCCCGCAATACGTCCGCTTCATTGAGGAGGAAGTGCTCGAAGGGAAAATCAATTTCGCCCCCACCTACGGCAACACCCTGATGGGGCTCGCCATCAGCAAAAAACGCGCGCCCGGAGAATTTTCCCTCACCTACCACGCCCCTCAACCCCGCGCCGTGCTGCGCATCGTGAATCCCGAGTCCCCGTCCGAGCTCATGCCCTATGGCGAATACGGCCGCGTCGAGCTCACCACGATGACCAAGGAATTCTTCATGCCCCGCTTCCTCGAACGCGACGAAGCCATCCGCCGCGCCCCGTGCGAGGAATTCCCGTGGGACGGCGTCGGTGATGTAAGGCCGTTCCAATCCGGCACCAAGACGGTGATCGAGGGAGTTTATTGAGAAGCAACAAATCTGCATCCAGCCACGAGAGAATCCTAACAATGAAACAACGAGACAAAATGCGTGAATTAATGCGTGTGCACCGTGGCTCGGCGGAAAAAATTATAGCGGCTTACGCCCTTGCAGAACGAGCAGGCGAAGTGATCCGCTCAAGCAACACCTACAAGATCACTTCCGAGAACTACGCTACTCGTCTTTTCAATGACGGCATCAAGAAGGGTTGGATTAATGGATGAAATAACGAACATAGATTTTTCGCAACGCGCATCGAAACTAGCTGTCGTCGCGGGAGTTTTTGGACTATTCGCATTTGTATTTAGTCCAGCAGGTTTTTTCGCAGTGATTCTCGGGCACGTAGCTATGTTTAGAATCAACCGCTCAGGGATGACGCTGCGTGGTAAAGGGCTCTGCATCTTTGCTCTTATCCTCGGCTACCTTGCAATCGGCCTATTGCTTTATCATCGCAGTCAGTAGGCTTTAATACTGCCTACGAACCCCACAAACTTTGCCATGAACATCCCCATCCTCCGCCTCGGCCGCGAATACTCGTCCCATGACTTGGTCGAACTCGACCTCGGTGGCGAAACGCTGACCACCCACACCGCCAACCCCGGCCTCATCCGCCGCGACCTTCTCCAGATCTCCAAGGCCAAGGCCGCGCTCGACGCGATTCCGGCGGAAACGCTCGCGACCTATTGCGAACAGGCCGCGGAGCTGTTTCTCCATGCGGATCTGCCCTGCGGCGATTCCGTCCAGTCGCCCCAACAATATGTCGAGTCGCTGTCCGCCCTAACCCTACTCCCCCACACTCTCGTCCGCATGAACATGGGGAAAATCCATGCCGCGATGTCGCAAGTCCGCACGATCATCGCCGGACTCACGCGCAACATGCCGCTGAACATTTTCGACAAAGGCATCACCCGCATCGACGACCTCGTCATCAACTATTACCCCGCCACCTCATCGCTCGGCGTTTCCCTTCCGTCCAATGCCCCCGCCGTTAACTCGCTGTGGATTCCCGCACCGGTGATGAAAATCCCCGTCCTTCTCAAGCCCGGCCGCGAAGATCCGTTCACGCCTCTCCGCATCGTGCAGGCGATGATCCAGGCCGGTTTCCCGAAAGAAGCGTTCGGTTTCTACCCGACCACCCACGAAGGCGGCGACACCCTTCTAACCACCTGCGGTCGCGGCATTTCATTCGGCTCCGATGCCACGGTGAAAAAATACTCCGCGTTCCCATCCATCCAAGTCCACGGCACGGGTCGTTCGAAGATTCTCATCGGCGAAGACATGATCCACCGCTGGCCCGAATTCCTCGAGGTCATCGTGCAATCCATCTCCGCCAACGGTGGCCGCTCCTGCATCAACACCTCCGCCATTCTCGTCCCAAGCCATCGCGACGAACTCGCCCACGCCCTCGCCGTAGAGCTTGCCAAAATCCAGCCCCACCCGCGCGACCACCCGGACGCCCTTCTTTGTGGCTTCGCCAACCCCGCGCTCGCCGACGGCATCGACGAACTCATCTCCGCACATCTCAAGGATGCCGGTGCCACCGATGTCACCGCCCTTCACCGCAACACCCCGCGCAAGGTCGAAGCCTTCGACCAAACCTACCTCCAGCCCACGCTCATTTCCTGCTCCGAAAAGGATCACGCGCTCGCCAACACCGAGTTCATGTTCCCCTACACCAGCATCGTGGAAATTCCCCAGTCAGAAATGCTCGCCAACATCGGCCAGACCCTCGTCGTCTCGGCCTTCACCGAAGACCCGAATTTCATCGAACAACTCCTCCTCAGCCCCGACATCGAACGCCTCAACCTCGGTACCTTCCCAACCAACCGCGTCCAGTGGGAACAACCCCACGAAGGCAACCTCTTCGAGTTCCTCTACCATCGCCGCGCCATCCAAGGAAACGTGGCGGCGGTTTCCAACCGCCAAGCAGAATTTGCCAACGTCTGACCTATGGTGTGCGGAGCTATCGACGATGCCACACGGACATCACCACTTTCGAGCCAACCCAAAAGATGGTTTTCTCCTGTCGTGCTTCAGCACCATGACGCCAATCTCCTTCCCTCTAACTTCAAAAACAAAATGATAGGGAAAACCGGGCAAATTGCATCTGCGCCGCCGTTCATCGATCGGGTGAAAACTCAGTGGCGAATTTTCGATCCGTTCAATCGCCCGTTCTGCTTCCGCAAGGAACACATCGCCGGCTCGATCGGAACGTGCGTCGTAGTATTCGAGAGCTTTCTTGATATCCTTAGCGATCAGCGGATGGATCTTCAGTTTCATCGAATTCGCGACGCCCGGATTTCGCTAAAGAGCTCCTCTTTGCTGATTCCTTTCACCGCTCCGGACCACAGCTCCTCACCGCGACGAATCGCCTCCGTGAGACTGTCTTCATCCGAATCATTCGGATCCGTGCCTTCCAGGCTGTCCCAAATCCTTGCCGCAAGATCGGCTCGATCCTCTTTGCTGAGCTTCATCACCTGAAGCTCGATTTCAGCAAGTTTCATGTGTTGAAATTACCGGATTCTCATCCCTATTCAAGCCAATCTTCCTTTCATGCACCCCACCGACGCCCGCCCCAGCCCCCGAATCATCTTCGGCCCGGGACGTCTCGCCGAGCTTCCGGAATGCCTCGCTTCTCTCGGCTCCACCCGCGCCCTGATCGTCACCGATCCCGGCATCGTCGCTGCCGGTCACGTAGCTCGCGCCACCGCTTTCCTGACAGCCGCAGGCATCCATTCCACCGTCTTCGAAGGCTCACACATCAATCCCACGGAGTCCGACATCGAAGCCTGCCGCGACTTCGCGAAATCCATCCAACCCGACGTCCTCATCGGACTCGGCGGAGGCTCCAGCATGGACACCGCGAAAGGCTGCAACTTCCTCCTCCACAACCCCGGCCGCATGGCCGACTACAAAGGCTACGGCCTCGCCAAGAACGCGATGCTCCCCTTCATCGCCATCCCGACCACCGCAGGCACCGGCTCCGAGTGCCAATCCTACGCCATCGTCTCACGCGACGGCACCCACGAGAAAATGGCCTGCGGAGACCCGAAAGCCCTCGCCCACACCGCCATCCTGGATCCGGAACTCACCGCCTCCCAACCGCAGAACGTCGCCACCCTGACCGCCCTCGACGCCCTCTCCCACGCCCTCGAATCCGCCGTCTGCACCAAGCGCAACGCCATCTCGTCCGCTTTTTCCGCCGAGTCCTTCCAGCTCATCTCCACCGCGATCCGCGATGTCCTCACCGGCACCGCCGACCTCGAAACCCGCGGCCAAATGCTCCATGGTGCCGCCCTCGCCGGTTGTGCCATCGAAAACAGCATGCTCGGCGCCGCTCACGCCACCGCCAATCCGCTCACCGCCCGTTTCAATGTCCCCCACGGACTCGCCGTCACGATCATGTTGCCCCACGTGATCCGCCTGAACCATGGCGCCCCTGAGATCGCCGCGATCTACCGGAATCTTGCCCGCGAACTCGATTCTCCGCTCATCGACTGGCTGGAAAAAACAATCAGCCTCGCCGATCTCCCGAAACCCGAAATCCCGGTCAGCGCCATCCCTGAACTCGCCGAAGCCGCCTCCCACCAATGGACCGGACGCTTCAATCCCGTGCCTCTCGATCACGCCACCATCACCACCCTTTACCAAGCCGCCCTCAGCCCTTCATCCTGAAAGCAGAGGACTCAAATCCGCGTTCATCCGTGGTCCTCTTCCACACCTCGCTAGCACTTTTCCATGAACCGGCTACTCACCGCCCTACCTCTGCTGCTCCTGACAGCCTGTGAGAAACCACAGCCTGCGAATCCCGCTGAACCGGCAGCAGCCGCTTCTCCCGCATTGACAGACTGGCCGATCACCCGCGGCAGCCCTTCCCTCCAAGGGCGTATCGCAGCCGCCGTTCCGAAAGCCCCGGTGATCGAGTGGACTTTCCCGCTCGAATCCCCCGGCACCGCCGAAGCCGCCGCCGCGGATGGAGTCATCCTCGTCGGCGATGCGATGGGCATCCTCTACTGCATCGATCTCGAGTCCCGGAAACTCCGTTGGAAAATGGAAACCGGCGATACGATCCAGGCCGCGCCCGCGATTTCGAATGGAAAGGTTTTCGTCGGCTCGGGCGACAAGCATTTCTACGCACTCGACCTCAAGTCGGGCGACAAACTTTGGTCGATCGAAGGCGGCGACAAGTTTTCCTCCGCACCCACCATTGTCACCAGCCCCGACGGAAAAACCGAATGGTTGCTCGTCAACGGCTACGACGGCACCACCCGCTGCCTCCTGGCGGAAACCGGCGCCATCGTCTGGACTTACGAAACCGACGACTACATCAACGGCACCCCCGCCGTCATCGACGGCCGTTTCGTCGCCTTCGGCGGATGCGACACGGCCATCCACATCATCAACCTCGCGGATGGCAAACCCGTCAACAAGGTCGCCACCGAATCCCCGATCACCAATTCCGTCGCCACATCAGGCACCACCATCTATTGCGGAAACCACGCCAACCAGGTCATCGCCGCCGAAGCTGAAGGCAAAGAGCCAACATGGATCTACGAGGGCGGCGACTTCCCCTTTTTCAGTGCTCCCGCCGTCGATGACCAGCACGTTTACATCGGCTCCCGCGACAAGTCCCTCCACGCCGTAAAACGCAGCGACGGCACCGGCGCATGGAAATTCAAGACCGGCGGACGCGTCGAAAGCTCACCCATCGCCTTCGACGACGGAATCGTCTTCGGCTCCAGCGACGGCCGCCTCTACGCCGCCAACCCCGCCGACGGCACCGAACTCTGGCGGCTCGATTTGGGGGAGGATCTCACCGCCTCCCCCGTATACGCCCAAGGCCGCATCATCATCGCCGGTGGCGACGGCACCCTGTTTGTCATCAACAGCTCCAAAGACTGACCTATTTCCCCCTCTTCACCAACGGATTCTCGCAAGCCATTTCAGGGAACGACGAGAAATCCCGATCCGCTGTCCAGAGCTTCTTCACCCGATGGTGAATACAGATTGCGGCGATCATGGGTAGATCGCACCCCTGATTTGATCCCACGAAGCCCCCTCAAACTCCCTGTTCAACCCCTTGCCCTTGAATGTCACCGGACGCACCCGCACATCGCTATCCGGTTGATCAAGCGCCGCCGCCAATGATTCCTCGATGAGCGACCTCAGCGTGATCCGCTTCTCCCGCGCACGCGCCTTGGCACGGGCAAGTAGCGGCTCAGCAATCTCGATGGTTGTTTTCATTTGGGTAACCATATTTTACTCAGAAAAGTAGTCAAAACGATTCACGGCAGCAACTACGAGCATTACCCCCACGCATCGCGAAAAACAGCTCCGGGCAAAGTCACTTTCGAACTTCCCAGGTCTCCTCTACGGGTCTCTCGCCAAGAATCCAGCCGACCGCCATGCAGCGCCTGATCTCGAAGAGCGGTTCATCCTTTCCTTGGTGACGCACGATTTCCAACACGAAGCGCTGGCGGTAATTCGGCGATCCCAGGATCAAATGCTTCATATTTCCTTCCCTTACACTCCCCACCTCCGCGAAAGCAAGGGCCGCTTGCGGCAAATCCGGACTGCTCAGCCGGAAACATGTCCACCTGCCCTGATCCCCGAACGGTTCGGGTCGCTCGGAGGACGGCTCGCAGAATACCCGCACCAAGGCGTGCTCCGCCTTGCCTGCCCATAGGTCTTCCCAGCTTGCCGTGCCATATCTCGCATATGCATCCCAATCCACCCGCGGCCCGTCCGCCGTGCCGACCACCTCCAGCAGGCGAACATTCCCGGAAGGAAAAGCCACCACGAATCCCGTCACCGGGTTTGCACCGTCGCCCTGGTGCCCCAGCACTTTCTGAATCTCACCTACTCCGGCGCGCGCCTCCTCCGGATACTCCGCCAGCCGTTCCTTCACTTCCTCCGCATTGCGGACCCATTGCAAACGCTTTGCGGGAAGGGCTTCCTTGAGAAAAGCCTGCGCCACCGTCTCGGCGGTATCCAGTTCCTCGCGAATTACCTCATTTGCAAGCGCAGGCGTTGCTTGGATCATATTCGTATCGCCCCGCTTCTCCCCGCGCTCCATCCATACCGTTAATCCGAACGCTGCGATCAAGGGCGAACAGACGATAGGCACCCAGGCAAGCCATCGCCAAGAACCGGGCTTCGCACCACCTCCCCATTCGGTTTCCGTATCGACTAACTCCTCCTTTTTAGGTCGTTTCATGATCTCCCACAGCGATGGTTAACCCGATGCCCCGCCACGGTTTTCGCCCATCGGGCTACTCGCCGCAGCGGAGCGGTGGCTGATTCGCCGGAAGACCCTCACGGATCTTCCCGCCGGAACGTCCGGTGGTTCCTGAGCGCGGCACGGTCGCGGAAGGCACCTACCCTCAGCGATTCTGGCCGCAAGCGGTGGCTTGTCCGGGAAAACCCCTGAAGCTTTCCCCAGCCAGGAGCCTGCGACGCGGAACCCCACATTGTTGTTCTCGTTCGTCGGGCTGTTGTCGTTGCGGTTCGACGCGGTGAGGTTGCCGGAATTATTGTTCCAGTTGCCGCCGCGGAGGACCCGCGACTCGCCAGCCGTTTGTCGCCCGAACATCCCGCAGAGATTCAAACCCTCAGCACCGCCCTGCGCAAGCCCCAGCTTTGCGCGTGTGCCGCGTGCGCCGCCCATGCCCGCACCGCCGCCGTCAGCTCCGCCGGTTCGCGCTGCCCGGCTTTCATTTCCTTCCTCATCCGCAGGTAGCGTTGGCGGAACCGCCGCGCGTTCGACGAGCGCACTTTCACCCGCCCGTCCGCATGCACCACGTAGCCGCAGAAATCGACCCCGTCGCCCGTCGGGATCAGGCGGTATTTGTCCGGATGGATCTCCAGTCCCTCCGCTGCCAGAAAGTCCCGGCACGCCCGCCCCCACGCACGGGCTTCGCTTCTTGACCGGGCGAAGAGCAGGAAATCATCCACATAGCGCACATACCCCTTCACCCGCAGCTCCTGCTTCACGAAGTGATCGAAGGCATCCAGATAAATGTTCGCGAAGAACTGGCTCGTCAAATTGCCAATGGGCAGTCCTTTGCGGTGCTCCACCACATCGAACAAATCCCCACCCTCCGGCCACGTCCGCACCACCCGCTCGACATGGCTTTCCAGGATCACGTCCACCAGCCCGAGCACCCGCGCGTCGCCCACTACCCGCGCGATTTTGGCTCGCATCAGCCCCTGATCGATGGATGGGAAATACCGCCGGATATCGCACTTGAGCGCGTAGGGATGGCGCTTGGCGAAATGCAGTGCCCGCCTCATCCCCGCGTGAGTCCCGCGCCCGGGGCGGCAGGCGTAGCTGTCCTCGATGAAGCGCGGCTCGAAGATCGGCTCCAGCACCCGCACCAGCGCATGGTGCACCACCCGGTCCCGGAAGGGAGCAGCCGCCACCACCCGCACCTTGGGTTCATGGATCTTGAAATAATGATAGGCTCCCGGCTTGTAGCTGCCATCCGTGAGTTCCCGTTCCAGCCTCACCACCTCCGTCTCCCAGCGCTGGAAAAAGGCAGCACCCGCCCGCTTGCCGCGCTTGCCGCACATGGTTTCGCGCGCCGCTTCCATGAGGTTCTCGAGGCTTGCGACCTTGTCCCATAGCTGTTTGTGGCGTTTCACAGCTCGTTGATGAAGTCCTGCACCGTCAATCCGCTCTGCCGGATGAGCGCCCTCAGCGTGCCGGGCTTCAGTTCCCTGTGATCCGGCACCGGAACAGTCACGGTCGATTCCCCCAGCCTCTTCTGCATCACCACATGGCTGCCTTTTTGCCTGACCTCGGCGAAACCGTGAGCCTCCAGAATCCGGCAGGTCGCCCGACCGGATAGCACCGGCAGCTTATACCAAAGCTCCCTAGCAACTAGACTTTAACTCAGAGCGCCAGCGTTTACCTGATCACGCATCCAACTGTGGATCATCGGGCGGATCTTCTCCGGTGCCGTCCATTCTTTCGCCACGGCAATG
>JBJONG010000025.1:0-66167 GCA_046051965.1 Verrucomicrobiota bacterium | reverse complement strand
GGTTTATAGTTTTTTGGCGGGTGTGGGTGTGGGTGACGGGGGGGGGGGGGGGGGGGGGGGGGGGGGCATGGGTGGCTTCCCGGATCTCGCGGAGTGCGGGCGATAGGGTTCCTCGAGTGCTCCTTGAGGTTTAAAATGATGGATGTTGGGCCAACCCCAATCGGGGTTGTGGATTTCAGCCCGGGGTTGCCGGAGAGCAACGGAGGCTACCCCGGGAAATGCGCGCGGAGCCTCCAACGCCAAAGGTGTTGTGTCCAAGCCGTTCCCTTCCCCGCGCACGGACGCAACACCTTCGGCGTTGGAATATGCACACGCCAAAAACCCAGGGTAGGCTCCGCAAGCTCCGCCAACCCTGGGCTAAATTACGCAAGCCCGTTGGGCTAGTGAGAGTCCGTGCTTTTTAAAATACCCTTAATGCTCATTTTTCGCCTTGCCCTTCCCGCTCTCCCACGCCAATTTGGTCAGCGTGATCTTCAGCGAATCACCAGCGTTTACCAAGGCCGTCATTCAGATACTCAGCGAAGAGGACTACTTCGGGCTTCAGGATACTTTGATCGACACCCCGCAAGCGGGCGATGTCATTCCGGGTTCCAAGGGCTTGCGGAAAATCCGCGTCGCAAGTGGTGGCAAGGGAAAACGCGGTGGATCGAGGGTGATCTATTACTGGTATGTCGATCCTGAGAAAATCCAGTTTTGCCGAATCTACGAGAAATCCAACCGATCAGACCTATCCAAGGCTGAAATCCAGAAAATCCAGAACGAACTAGACCCATGAAAAAGCAAGATATCGCAATACTCGAAGGTGAAGCCCTTGCCATGGAGCGGGGGGAAATCGCTGCGGGACGCGTGTGGAAAGTGACCAAACGCGCGGATGGCACAGTGAAGCGCGAATCGATTGATCCCGAGGCCCACCGTTTGACCCAAGCCCGCGCATGGAAGGCGAAGACCGAGGCGGCGAAGATTCGCAGGGAAATCAACGTCACCCAGGATGCCTTCGCACGCATGTTGGGCGTGTCCCTCGGCACAGTCCGAAAGTGGGAGCGCGGAACCATCCAGCCCAGCGGCGCAGCCAGAACTCTGCTCAAGATCGCGGCAAAGCATCCCGAGATCGTGCGGGAGGCGGTGGGAGCGTGAGTTCGATGGGACTTTGCGCCGCTGCATCTCACCCTAAAGGAAAGGCACCGCAGGTCAGGCGTTAGGAGCGATGCCTTGCTCCCCTTCCGCTTTCCGGACCAACCGGGGATTGCCCATCTGACGTTCCCTCAAACTCTTCAGGAGCTGCCTGATGTCACCACCGTGCTCAGCGATGATCTCCTCCTTGATCCGGCGAACTTCACGGATCACCGGATCAGGTGATCGTTTGGGTGTCGGATTGGAATCAATTGCCTTCATCTTCAAGATTCCTTCGCATCCCCCGTCCCGGTGATATCCGGCAGGGAAGTCTTACCGGAGAAAAGGGGGGAATCGTTGGTGGATCAAGGTTTTTCGCCGGGAAGGGTGCGTGGATCAGGCGGGTGGAGGGGTTGGAGGGAATAGGGAGAAGGGGATTGCATCCCCTTTGCGTAGGATCGGCACACACAGGCTCCGCATTCTCTCGGCCAGTGGATAAAGGGGATGCAATCCCCTTCTCCATATTGCCCTGCGGTGGGCGGTCGTTTTTGCCTGATGACAACCCTTGCGGGATGGAATAGCATCCGCCCATGAAATTACAGGCTGTGATCCATGTTGCCGAAGAAGGCGGTTATTGGGCCGAGGTTCCGGCCTTGCCGGGTTGCGTCACCCAGGGCGAGACGCGCGCGGAGCTTGAGGCGAATCTCCGCGAGGCGGTGGCGGGATGGCTGGAGGCCGGGGAAAGCGATGTCGATCAATCGAGCGAGATCCTGGAACTGGCGGTATGAAGTCCGTGACCGGACGCCGCATGGCGAAGCTCGCCGAGGAGAAGGGCTGGAAGCTCGCCAGGATCAACGGCAGCCACCACATCTACACCATGGAGGGCAGGTTCGAGCGCCCGGTCATTCCCATCCACGGCAACACCGTCCTCAAAATCGGCCTCCAGAAAAGCCTGATGAAGATCATCCCGGTTTCCGAAGAGGAGCTTTGAACCACCGCAAATCTTCCCGGAGAAAACGGGGAAATCGTTGGTGCATCAAGGCTTTTCGCCGGGAAGGATGCGTGGATCAGGCGGGTGGAGGGGTGGGAGGGAATATGGAGAAGGGGATTGCATCCCCTTTTTCACAAGCCAAGCGAAATACCGGTGCTGCGTGCTCCCGATCCTCCGCTAAGGGGATGCAATCCCCTTCTCCATATTTCCGATCCTCCGCAGAGGGGATGGAATCCCCTTCTCCATATTCGAAGAGCCGGAACGTCCCCTCCGGCAGCTTCTCCGGGTTCCTGCGTATGTAATCCCTCGCCCATGCGAAATGCCGCTCCCCCCTCACCAGCCTGTCCCAATACTCCCTCTGCCACAGCGGCCCCGTACGCCCCAGCTCCTGGTTGATGCGCCGCGCCGTGAAACGTTTCCATGATCCCACGATGTCCTCCAGCCTGTTTTCCCCCAGCGGGCGGAAAAGGACGTGCACATGGTTCGGCATCACCACGAAGCAATCGATGAGATAGCGCTTCCCGTGGAAATGCATCAATGCCTCCGCCACCACGGCGGACATCGCGGGGTCTCTCAGCACACAGCCCCCATGCGCGTCATCCAGCAGCTTCTCAAAGGCGAGGGTGAAGAGGCGGTTGTGCTCCTTCATCGCCTGCTCGTCCCACGGCTTCGGGTGCGCCGCCTCCCACTCCTTGCGGCGGTCATCCAGCTTCCGCACCACCGCCTCCGGCAGGGAATCCGCCAGCCGCCATGTCACGAAAAGCCATACCTCCCCCTGCTGCCAATGCGGCAGGTTCACCCGGTGCCGGGCGATCTCCTTGGAAGGGTCAAGGAACATAGTGGGCTTTTACAATATGGAGAAGGGGATTGCATCCCCATTTTCACATACGAAGCGAATTCCCGATCCTCCGCAGAGGGGATGCAATCCCCTTCTCCATATTCCCGATCCTCTGCAAAGGGGATGCAATCCCCTTCTCCATATTCCCGATCCTCTGCAGAGGGGATGCAATCCCCTTCTCCATATTTCCGATCCTCCGCAAAGGGGATGCAATCCCCTTCTCCATATTCCCGATCCGCCGCTCCATGTCCCCCGCCCTGCCGCGTCAGAACGGCATGGTGTCCAGCATCTTCGTCGCCTCCTCGAACTGCTCGGTGAAGGCGACGAAAGTTCGGTAAACTCCCCAGCAAATCAACCCGACCACGAGGGTGATCACCATTTTCCAAACGATGTGAAGCTTCGGATGGAGCCAGACCAGGGGGATGGCGAAGGGCGGCACGGTGACGAAGGTGAGGATCAGGAAACCCGGTTTGCAATACCACGGCACCCCGTCCCCCGCCGCGACGGGCGCGGCCATCGCCACCACGGGACGCTTCGATTCATCGAGAAACTCCATGCAGTGCTTGCACTTCACCGCCTCGTCCTGGATCTCCTCCGCGCAGTAAGGGCACTTTTTCATGGCGATGCGACATTCTTAGGATTTCCAAAGCAATGTCGATGTCATTCACCACATCACCAAGGAATATGGAAAAGATTTTCAACCACGGATTTCACGGATGAACACGGATAAAGAGACCCAAGACACAGGGAAATGCAGAGCGCCATCCGTGTAAATCCGTGTAAATCCGTGTAAATCCGTGAAATCCGTGAAATCCGTGGTTCCTAGCTCCCATCATCTGCCGATGGGAAAACCTGCCGCCTCACCCCACCTCGCAGCGAACTCCCTTGAGGTTCCCTTTCCCGCAAAAATCAGCTCCCTTGGAGTCGGTCACCAGGAGATCGATCTGATCCGGCCGGACGAAATAGTGATCGGTTTTGCGGCCGAGCTTGGTGTGGTCGAGCATCGCGCATTTCCAGTCGGCGTGGGCGATGATGGTGGCCTTGAGCCTGGCCTCCTCGGGGTTCGGCTCGCCGATGCCTAGGGACGGATCGAATCCGGCACCGGAGAAGAAGAAGCGGTCGATGCGCAGGGCGCGGACGCCCATTTCCGTGAGCATGCCCTGGAAGCGTCCGGCCTTCGGATCGTGGATGCCGCCGAGGAGGATGACCTCGATGTCGTTGCGGATGGCGAGTCTTTCGACCACTCCGATCGCGTAGGTGACGACGCGGAGTCCGCACTTGTCCGGCAGGCACCTGGCGAGTTCGAGGGCGGTGGAACTGGCGTCCAGCATCAGGGTCTCGTTCTCGCCGATATGTCGGGCGGCGCTCTTGGCGATGGCTTGCTTTTCCTCCGCCTGCTTGCCCTCACGCTCGCTACGGGAAAGCTCGCGAATGACCATGGTCACATCGGTGGCTCCGCCATGCGTGCGGTGGAGGTGGCCTTGACGCGCCAAGCTATCGAGATCCCGCCTCACGGTTTCCTCGGTAACACTCAGCAGAATGGACAGCGATTGCGTGCGTACGGCACCATCACGCTTCGCGATTTCCAGGATTTTCCTGTGTCTCTCTAGGGCAAGCATTTGGTTTTTTCTTTTTTTATCTTGATCTCTACTGCTTTTAACAGCATCCCGTCCCTCGTCAACCCAATCAAATTATGTCAACTTTTAAACACGTCACTTATTCGTGGGACGATTCCCATGCCGCAAAGCTCGATCCGGTAGCCCGCCTTGTCTATCGCTCCAATATCCTTGGTGCTGACCAGCGTATCACCAACACCGGCGGTGGCAACACTTCCTCCAAGATCATGGAGACCGATCCCCTCACCGGCCAACAGACCGAAGTGCTGTGGGTAAAAGGCTCCGGCGGCGACCTGCGCACCTCGAAGCGCGAGAATTTCTCCTCCCTCTACCAGGACAAGCTCATCGGCCTTCAAAGCGTTTACGCGGCAAAGCCGAACAACGGTCTGAAAACCCCCGCCGAAGACGAGATGGTCGGGATGTATTTCCACACGACCTTCAACCTCAACCCGCGCCCGTCCTCCATCGACACGCCGCTGCACAGTTTCCTCACCGGAAAGCACGTCGATCACATGCACCCGAACGCGATCATCGCGATCGCCGCTTCCAAAAACTGCCAGGCCCTGACCAAGGAGATTTTCGAAGGCGAAATGGAATACGTGCCATGGATGCGCCCCGGCTTCGAGCTCGGCCTCGCGATGCAGGAGATCGAGAAAAAGAATCCCGGCACCCAGGCGATCATGATGGGTCAGCACGGTTTCATCTCATGGGCTGACAACGACAAGGATTGCTACGAACTCACCCTGCGCCTCATCGACAAGGCGGCGCAATACATCGAAGACAAATACGCAGCCAAAGGTGGTGACGCGAAAGCCTTCGGCGGCCAGAAATACCAGACGCTTCCCGAAGAGCAGCGCCGCGACACCTTCGCGAAAATCCTGCCATGGCTGCGCGGCCAGGTTTCCCAGCAGAAACGCTTCATCGGCACCGTCCAGGACGACGAGAAGATCCTCCGATTCGTCAACTCCGCCGACGCCCCGCGCCTCGCCGAGCTCGGCACTTCCTGCCCCGACCATTTCCTCCGCACCAAGATCAAGCCGCTCTACCTGGCATGGGATCCGCAGTCCGAGGATCTCGCCGCGCTCAAACAAAAACTCGCCGCCGGTCTCGTCGCCTACCGCGAGGACTACGCGAAATACTACGAGTCCTGCAAACACGCGAACTCCCCCGCGATGCGCGACCCGAACCCGACGGTCGTCCTCATCCCCGGCCTCGGCATGATCGCATGGGGCAAGGACAAGTCCGAATCCCGCGTCACCGCCGAGTTCTACAACTGCGCGGTCGAAGTGATGCGCGGCGCCGAAGCGATCGACACTTACATTTCCCTTCCGCAACAGGAAGCGTTCGACATCGAATACTGGCTGTTGGAGGAAGCGAAACTCCAGCGCATGCCCGCTGAAAAGGAACTCGAGCGCCAGGTCGTCATCGTCATCGGCGCAGGTTCCGGCATCGGCAAGGAAACCGCCCACCGCCTCGTCAAGGAAGGCGCGCACATCGTTTGCGTCGATATGAACCTTGAGGCAGCCCAAGCGACCGCCAAGGAAATCACCGACAAATACGGCCTCGGTATCGGCGTCGCCGGGACTGGCATTTCCAACTGCGGCCCGGCCGTCGCCCTGCAAGGCAACATCACCGACCGCGCCGGCATCCGTGCGATGCTCGATCAGGTCGCGCTTGCTTACGGCGGTTTCGATCACATCTGCATCACCGCAGGTATCTTCGTCCCATCCGACACCACCGGCCACATCCCGGACGACAAATGGGGTCTCACCTTCGCGATCAACGTCACAGGTTCCTACTTCGTGGCTGACGAGGCTTACAAGACCTGGAAAGAGCAAGGCCTCCAAGGAAACCTTGTCCTCACCACCTCGGCCAACGCCGCAGTCGCGAAAAAAGGTTCCCTCGCCTACGACACCTCGAAGGCCGCCGCGAACCACCTTGTCCGCGAGCTCGCCATCGAGCTCTCCCCTCTCGTCCGCGTTAACGGCGTCGCCCCGGCCACGGTCGTTTCCGGTTCCGCCATGTTCCCGCGTGACCGCGTCATCGGCTCGCTCGCCAAATATGACATCCCCTTCACCGAGGATGAGGCCACGGAATCCCTGGTGAGCAAGCTCGCGCAATTCTACGCGGACCGCACCCTCACCAAGTCCCCGATCACCCCGGCTGACCAAGCGGAAGCCTACTTCCTCCTGGTCACCAAGCGCCTGAGCAAAACCACAGGTCAGGTCATCACGGTGGACGGCGGTCTGCACGAGGCTTTCCTCCGATAATCGGCGAAGGGTCGCATCCGCGACTAACTATCGAACTTTTCAGGGACACCCATGATGGTGTCCCTGATTTTTTTATCGTAGCTTCACCCTGACAACACGCGTGATGTCGGTTATCCAGATCCGGATTCGAACCATGCCTTGGTTGCCCACTGATGCTGACTTGCAACCCAAACTCAACCCACAAAACGTTTCACCGCATCGCGTTTGAGCCGGAGTTCACGCCATTCGTTTACAAGCCGGCTGGCCTCGATGATACCGCATCCGGCAGGGAGGGAAACTTTATTGCCCTCCCACCATAGGCCACGGATCGCGACGATGGCCTCGAAGCGACCGCTTTCCCACACACCGAAAGGCGCGCCGAATTCGGGAGGGCAAGCGAGTTGTGACCGCCAGCCAGAAAGCGCCGCCATGGTCTGATCGGTGCGCGGCAAGGGGCCGAGGGCGGGCGTGGGATGGAGACGGCGCAGGAGGCTCTGCGTGTCCTGCGGATTCGCCAGGTCCACGGTGATCCCGGTATGGAAATGCACGATGGAACCGAGCCTCAAAACCTCCCTTTCGCGACGTTGGAGAGCGCCGAGATCGAGGAGCTTGGAGACCAATGTCTGCGCGACGTATTCGTGTTCGCGAATCTCTTTTTCATCCACCGCGAATACATCCTCATCCTCCAACCGCGCGGTTCCTGCCAGCGCCATCGTTTCCAGCCTTGATCCCTCCAGGGAAAACAAAAGCTCGGGCGTGGCTCCGGCGAAGCCATCCGCATCCGACACCCAACCGTAGGATTGCAGCGGAGCTTGCTGGCGCGCCATCGCCGCCATGATTGCGGCGGCGGGAGAATGGGAAACGTGGCCGCGCTCGGTAACGACGGGAACGGTTTTCTCAATCATTCCCTGGCGGATGCGGGTCATGATTTCTTGAAACACACAGGAGAAAGGCATCGCATCGGGTGCTTCCCACGCCACATCCAAGCGGAGATGATCGCCCACCGTTTCGCGGAATTTTTCAGCCGACATGACCTCATGGCTTGCGGGAATGTGCCATGGCAGTTCCTCATGCGAGAAAAAGTCGCGCTTGTAGAAAGCAACGCCCGCGGAGGGAGGATGCGCCGCCGGAGTGAACGGGCCGCAGCCGATGACGACCGTGCCGTCACGCCTTGCCAGCCATGCCTTGCGGTCGGCCATCATGCGCTGCTGCCATCTGCGGCAGCCTTCTTAAGCTTGGGAGCTTGGGGTTTGCCGGAGGGGATCACCATCTCGATGGAATCGAGGAGCACCCAGCCGCGTGTTTTGGTGGCAAAGGCCACGTAAGCCCAATCACCGGAGCGGCGGATCACCTCGGCTACGGAGCCCGGCGGCGCGTCGATGACTTCCGGAGAAGTCCGCGCGGCATCCGTATGGAGCACGACCTTTTCGCCCACTACCACAGCCTGCCTGGAGATGGAGGCGAACTCGGCATCATCGGGGAAATATCGCCATCCGAGCGCGCCGAACGACATCATGAGGGGGCCGAGGATGAAGCCAATCACACCCACCACCCGCCAGCGCGAGCCGGCATGCGTGGCCGGAAAAATCAGAAGACCGATCACCAGCATCCACGCACCCGCCCAGAGAGTGCCTTTCCATGCCGCCAGAGGAACACGGGCGATGGCGTATTGGTAAGTTGGCCGTTCGATGGTGATGGAGCCGTGTTTTCGCTCCAGAAAACGCAGGTTCTGCCGAGCCTCACCGTGCGAAGTGTCCCGGGAAAGAGCACGGCGGTAATACAGCGCCGCTTGCCCCGGTGCACCCAACCGGTAGGCGGCGTTGCCGATATTGTAGAGCGTGTCCGCTGTGAGACTCTCGTAAGCCCCGGCATCGAGCCAAAGCTTTGCAGCCTCCTCGTAGCGGGCGGAGTCATAGGCCTCTTTCGCTTTCAGCGAAACTTCGTTGGCATCCACCTGGCCTGCGAAAACAAAAACGACCATTCCCAGGGCGGCCTTCCGAAGACTGCGCAGGATTTTTTCCCTCCGCCCTTTCGGCACGGGCACATCGGCCTTTGTTTCGCGGAAGCAGAGCCGATCGCGTTCGTCGAGGATGTCGCGTATTTCCTCGTTCCTATCAACGAGCTGCCAGCGTTCGGCGAAGCCACCTGCCGCGCGCAAAAACGCAAGGCCATCCCCGGCCGCGGCACCGGCGAGCAATTCGAAATCCTTCCGTAATTGCCGCTTTGTCTCGTCCCGTTCGAAAAGATGACCGTAGCGCATCCACAGCGCGCGTCCAATCAGTGCGAGCGAAAACGAGGCGGCGATGACATGCGGCAACCAGGGAGGAACGGTTTTACCGGATGGTTTTGTGAGAATACTGCTGTCGATGATTCCCAGAATATCCGACATGCGCTCCACCGGCACAGCCAGCGTCTGGGGTGGCCCGGATGCCTCGGTGATGCCGCCCTTTGCGGGGGACATCACCAGGGGTATGACGGCGGTAGTTACCGTTTCGTATTTTTCGGTATCAGGATCGAAGTAAACGAGCCGGAAGGGAGGTATTCCGGTCTTCATTTCAAGAGGACGGATGAATTGACTGAAGGACACCGTTCCTTGCAACTCCCGGCGCTCTTCTCCGCGCTGATTGGGCGTGGCATCATAGATTTTCCAACCGGAGGAATCGATCATCTTCGGCGAGCGCAGATTATCGAGATTGCCGCTGCCGCTGACTATGACGTCCAAGGCAAGCGGCTCGCCTTCGGTGACATTGGTTTCCTTGATCGCCGTGCTGAGGGAAAATTTTCCGACCGCGTTGTCAAAACCTTCCGGCGCACCGTCCGGCAGCGGCACGACCGTGAAACCCAGCTTGGGAACATTGAGCGTCGTCTGCAACTGGACTCGCTGGGCGAAGCGGTCGAACACCGTTTTCACATAGATCAGACGAACTGTCGCCGGGCCGATTTCCACTTCGCCCGAGGCCAGTGATGTCATCGTCGTCTTGTATGCGAGCGATACGTAGGGCTGCCCGAGAAGGTTCACCTCACCGGGCGGATTCGAGGGTTCATAGCGCCAAACGGCGAGCCCCTTGCGTTCGAATTCCGGCACTCCCCAGTCCGCGATGCTGCGGGCGAGGTCTCGCGGTACGTAGATTTTGATCTCGCTCGCCAAGGCTTGGTTTTCGAAAAATTTCCTTTGGGGTATGCGGATGATGCTTGCGTATCTGATACTGTCCCCCAGCTCGGCGGGTTCCGAAGAGGACTCGCTCCACTCAAGATCGCTGGGATCGAAGACCTCGACGCTCAGCGGCTCGGTCTTCATTTTGATACCATTCACCAGCACCTCCACCGCAGGGATCACGTGAACACCTGTCTCGTAACTGGAAACGATATACTGGAAACTCGATTCGATGCGCCTGCCGGGATACATTTGCGGCCTGCCAAAACCGATGGGTTCGATCACCACATTCGGAACCTCCGTGATGCGCGGCATTTCATCGGGTTCTTGTCCCTCGACGCGGATTTCAAAGATGGCCTTTTCGCCGCGGGCAAGAAAGCCTGACGAAATCAGACTGCGCACATTGGCATACCCCATCGAGGTAGCGAGCAGACACAGGAGAAGAATTCTGATAATGGATGCGTTCATATTCTACCAATCTTTTTCCGGATTCCTGAATTCGCGTCGGCCGGGGGTGAGTGGACCTTTCTGGAGATCGGCGTTCTCGGAAAGAATGCGGCGGGCCCTTTCTTCGGGTGTTTCGTTGGGATCGGCATCGCCTTTGGAATCGCTGTCATCGGGTTCTTTGCCTTGATCGCCTTTCTCCGGTTCATTCTCTCCTCCCTCATCCTTGTTGTCCGGATTCTCCCCCTCGCCACCCTCGCCTTGCTCTTGCGGCTCCCCTTCGCCCTGGCCTTCGCCGGGGTCGCCTTCTTGTGGCGGCCCCTCGCCGGGCTGCGGTTGCGCCTGTTCCATCTGGGCGATTTCTTGCTCGGTCTGCTGCTTTTCCTCTTCTAACAACTCCTTCAGACGGACGAGGTATCCCATGCTCAGATCCTCGTTGCGGCGCGCGGTTTCATCAGCGGGATTCTTTTCCTGTGCGGAGCGGTAATGGCGGATGGCGTCCGCCCAGTTCAGGATAATGGAGTCGATGCGGATGAATTCATTGGTCTCGCCGGATTCCGGCAACTCCGACTCTTCCATGCGCTTGAGTTGTTCGCGGACAAGCTCGTCGAACCTGGCCATATCAGGCGCTTCCTCGCCCACCGGATAGCGGCTACCTGAAAGTCCCATCCAGCCTAGCTGGAACAGCGTGTTGCCCATGCCCTCGTGCCCTTCGCCCGCGACCTTCGCGTCCTCGGCAAGCAGGGCCGCGCTGTAAGCCGAACGCGCGCCCCGGTAATCCTGAGCCTCATAGGCGGCGAGGCCTTCTCCGAGCCGGAATTTCGCGGCGGCATCCCCATCCAGTTTATCATCCGCCAGCGAGCGAAAGGCATCGCGAGCCTCATCGAAGCGCTCCTCGGAAAATGCACGACGCGCGTCTTTGGCAAGATCCGCCTCGGCGTGTGTGGAGAAAACCAGCAGCGCCGCGCCCGCACTGGCCAATCCACGCCAGCGGGTGCCTGCCACGATCGCAGCGGACAGGAAAAAAATCGCGGGCAGCAGCGCCCATTGGAAAAACTCGACCACGACACGTGTTCTGCCCCCTTCCATTTCGAATGTCTCAAGACCTTGGGTGGCCGCGCGAACCATCCCGGGGATGTCCGCCCCGCGCCCGGCGATCACATATCGCCCGCCCGTTTCGTTCGCGAGTTTACGCAGCACTTCCGGCTGCAGGCGGCTAAGGATGCGGTTCCCAGCCGAATCGACAAGGCCACCGATGAAATCCGGATGCGGAACAAACCCTCCATCCTCCGTGCCCACACCAATGGAGATGATCGACACGCCGGATCTTTCCGCATCGGCGATGATGGCATCGAGGTCACCTTCGTTTTCCTCTCCGTCACTGATGAGAATAAGCGCGTTGTTTTTCTGACCCGTCTCCTTGAGTTGCTTGGTGGCGAGCTGCACCGCCGCGGCGATGTCCGATCCACCTGTTGGCATCCATTGCTCGTCGATCTGTTCCACCGTTTCCCGGACTGCGGCATGATCAATCGTAAGTGGCGCGCTGAGAAACGGGGTTCCTGCGAAAGCAACTAGGCCGACGCGGTCATTCCGCATGGATTCCAAAAGCTCGTAGATCACGATCTTTGCCTGCGCGAGGCGATCCGGCTTCACGTCCTGCACCCTCATGCTTCGCGAAAGATCCAGGGCGATCATGATATTCCGCCCGGTCGTCTTCTCCGTTTTCACGCCGGCATCTCCCTGGGGTCGTGCCATTGCGAAAGCCAAGGCCGTAATCGCCGCCAGCATCATGCCCAGCGCCATCCAGCGGGGTAGCGGGTGATCCCGTTTGACAAGCTTTCCACGCAGTCTTTCCGCCGCAAAAGCCTCCCACGGACGTTTCCCGAAACGCCCCGCCATCACGGCGCAGACAGCGAGGATCGGCACTGCGATCCACACCAAAAGCCATGCTGGATATTCGAGATTCATGTCAGCCGCTTGTCCTGTTCAGCGAGATATACACTGCGAATCCGAGCCCCGCCAGCAGGGAAACTCCGACAAACCATGCATAAAGCTCCCGGTCATCGGTCACCGTAAGGCTGCGCGATTCGGTTTTCTCAAGCTGGTCGATGGTTCGGAAATTATTCTCAAGATCCTCCAGGTTTTGCGCCCAGAAATGTTCGCCCCGCGTTTCGCTTGCGATTTTACGCAGCGTGGGGAGATCGAATTCCTGCCTCGGATAGGACTGGATTCCCTGAGAAACCCTGCCCTCCTTCGTGCCGATCGCCACGGTGTAGGTCTTGATGCCGAGGGTCTTGATTTCCTGCGCGGCCTCCAGAGGGGATATCTTGCCGGAGTTGCTCGCGCCGTCGGTGATGAGGACGATGATCTTGCTTTTGGCATCCCGGTTATCGAGACGCGTGGCCGCCGCCGACAGCGCGGAACCGATCGCCGTGCCCTGTTCCTCCACCGTCCCCACGCCTTGGCGGTTCAGACGTAATCCGTCCAAGCCGAGACGCAGCCAATCATGATCCAATGTGATCGGACTCACGGAAACCGGCCTGCCCGCGAAGGCCACCAGCCCGATCCTGTCGTCCGGTCTGCGCGAGATGAACGAATCCACCACACGTTTTGCCGCATCGATGCGTTTCATCGGCCTTCCCTCAAAACGGAAATCATCGATATCCATGGAGAGCGAAACATCGAAGGCCAGCACGATGTCAATGCCGCTAGCGGAGCGGCTCTGGTATTCGTTGCGCCAGACCGGGCGCGCCATTCCGAGGATGGCGAAGATCAGCGAGGTGAAAACAAGCGGCACGCCCACATTCCATGCGAGACGATTGACTCTTTTGCCGAGGCTCAGCAGCACACCCAGATTCGGGAACACCACCGCATCAACCGCTCCCCTGCCCCTCCGCAGAAGAAGAAGCAGCAGGCTGGGAATCAACAGCAAAAGCCAGCCCGGCTGCGCAAAGCGGAAGTGTGTGATGAAATCCTCGATCATGCGCTGTGTATCCTTTCCAGCAAGGCTCCCCCCTCGACGCAGGGAGATACCGCTTCGACGGCAGCGATGTCGTCCGGAGCGTATTTCGCCGCCGCGAGTTTAGAGAAAAAAACAGCCACCTCGGATCTCAGATCATTCGGCAGGTTTTTCAAACCGTCATGCCGGGCAATGAATTCCTCATGCGTCTCGAACAGGGCGGGTTCATTCATGCTCCTCGCGAGGTAGCGGCGGAGGATGATGGAAACAGCGATGGCAGATTCGCGCAGCGTGGCAGCGCCGCTTCCTGACAAAGCGGCCTTGGCTTCAAGATATGCCTCGCGCTTTTCCTTCATGGCATCGGGCACCGGTTTTTTACGCAAAAAGAAGACCAGTGACAAAACGATGGCCACGATCAAGATGACCGCTGCAAAAAACCACCAGAGCGGCGGATCCCAGGTCGGAACCAACTCAAGCGCATCTCGCGACTCGACGAGTTCCAGGCTTTTCCCTTTCTCTTCCATCGTTTCTTATCTCCTGCGCCTGCCCCGGCGTTTGAGCAGTTCATGTAGCGCCGGCAGCGTATCCTTGTCGGTATGTAGCGTCGCTGCATCAATCCCGTGTTTCTTGAAAACCGCAGCGACACCCTCGCTCTGCCGGGTTGTCAGCTTCCGGTAGCCCATTCTGAGGTTCGGGTTGTTGGTGTTTACGAGCGTCTCGAAGCCTGCTTCCGGATCGATCATCACCACCCGACCGGCTTTCGGCAGATCGGTCTCCAGCGGATCGTTGACGCGCAGGGATACCAGCTCGTGTTTGCGAGCCAGCTTGCCGAGGGGCTTGTCGAGAACGTCCGCATGGAAATCGGAGATCATGAAAACAAGCGCCTTACGCTTGAGCGATTTCACGAGAAAGTTGCAGGCTTCCTCAATGGATGTGCCTTGTTTGGCGGGCTTTGCCATCAGGATTTCCCGGATCATGCGCAGCAGATGACGAGTCCCCTTGGCGGGCGGAATGAACATCACAGGTTCTTCCGCGAAAATCAGCAAACCCACCTGATCCCCATTCTGCAGCGCACTAAATCCAAGCACGGCGGCGATTTCCGCCGATAGCTCGCGTTTGCTCAGATGCTGACTGCCGAAATCCGCCGAACCGGAAACATCCACGGCCATGATGACGGAAAGCTCCCTCTCCTCCCGGAATTTCCTCACAAACGGCTCGTTCATGCGGGCGGTTACGTTCCAGTCGATGAAACGCACCTCGTCGCCATGCTGGTATTCGCGGAAGTCATCGAAGTCGAGACCCTGCCCCCGGAAGGAAGATAGGTATTCGCCGGAAAACGACTCCCTTACGAGACGCCGAGCCTTGAGCTCGAGCTTGCGCACTCGCGCCATCATCTCCTCGATCTGTTCCTCTTCCGTCATCTTCCGTGATCTTCCCTTTGGGATTTCAGGGAACCACCACCTTTGCCAAAATGCGCTGGATGATGGTATCCGTGGTGATGCCCTCGGCCTCGGCCTCGTAGGTGAGGAGAATGCGGTGGCGCAGAACATCCAGTGCCATATCCTTGACATCCTGCGGCGTCACGAATGCCCTTCCCTGCATGAAGGCGCGGGCACGGGAGGCAAGCGCAAGGTTGATGGTGCCGCGCGGAGAAGCCCCGGCACGCACCCAATTCTTGAGCGGAGCATCCACTTTCACGGGGAAACGGGTGCAGTAGATCAGCTCCACGATGTATCTGCGGATCGCCTCGTCGATATATACGGAATTCACCAGCTCACGGGACGCACCAACCTGCTCGGGAGTCGCCCTGCTCTGCGTTTCATAGACGGGAGCCGAGGTAGCCATCCGGTTGAGGATTTCCAACTCCTCGGATTTCGTGGGATAGCCGACGTTCACTTTCAGCAGGAAACGGTCGAGTTGCGCCTCGGGAAGTTGGTAGGTGCCTTCCTGGTCGATGGGGTTCTGGGTCGCAAGAACAAGGAAAGGCTTGGGCAGCGGGTAGGAGCGGTCGCCCAAGGTGACCTGCCGCTCCTGCATCGCCTCCAAAAGTGCGGACTGCACCTTCGCCGGGGCGCGGTTGATCTCGTCGGCAAGGATCAGGTTGTTGAAAATGGGGCCAAGTTTCGGCTCGAACTTCATTTCCTGAGGATGGTAAATCATCGTCCCCACCAGGTCGGCCGGCAGAAGGTCGGGTGTGAACTGGAATCGGGAGAAGGTGGTGGAAAGCGAACCGGAAAGCGCTTTCACCGCGAGCGTCTTGGCCAAACCGGGCACACCTTCCAGCAGAATGTGACCATTGCAGAGCAAGCCCACCAAGAGCCTGTCCACGAGATCTTCCTGCCCGACGAGCACTTTCGCCATTTCGTTCTTCACCTCGCCGATCCATGCGCTGCTCTCGGCGATTTTATCCTGTAGTTCTTCCGTTGTCATTGTTGGCCGCGGAAAGCTTGCCACTCCACGCGCCATGTGCAACCGGCAATCCCTGCCACGGTGATTTTACCTTCACACACCCGGGCGGCGGCGCTCTCGCACCTCCATCGCCGTCCTTTCCCCGCAGTAGGGACAGCGGAACTTACCTTTGAACAACACAGCTACCGCGACTTCCGCCGTGTAGCTGCCGAGCAGGGTTTCCGCAGTCCTATGTTTCGTGCAGCCCAGCTTGCGCAACGGTGCCCCCAGACAAAGCGGGCATTTCAGCCGCCCGCTCATGATGTAGGTCAGCACCTTGAGGAAAATACCAAGACCAAGAACCCTCGCGGCTATGCGCATCAGATCCACATCTTTCGAAATCACCCCGTAGGAAAGAAAAGCAGCCGCGACCGGCAAGGTCAGAAACATGATAAGTGTCAGAAATGAGACGATCCTGTATTGTCTGAGTGCGTGGTAGGATGTCAGTCGGTGCATGGTTAAGTCTGCTGTAAATGTGACGGATCGTGAAGTCCACACACCCGGCGACTGTGTGAATAGACGCTCAGGCAGGCAACCAAAATAGTCTTGCGTGATGAAGTGACGGTGCTTTCCGCGGATCGATATCTTTCATCAAAAAGAATACCGACCCGGGTGGACGAACAATCTGGAGCCGACGACATTGAACACCACCCCGCCGCATACCTTCCTCATCCGCGCCAACAAGACCCGTGACAGCGAAATGTTGGAGGATCTTTTTGGGAAACCCTCAGCCACCTCGGGAAACCCCTGCCCGGCGGCTTTGGCCTGCGCTGCGAAGGCGCGCCGAGCCGCTTCAAGACGGACATCCATACCCCCAGCCCCGGATCCCACAAGTTTCACCAGCCGCCATTCCTGCGACTACGGGATAACCGTTGAAAAATAAGAAAAATACCGCCGACCGGACTCGAACCGGTACGCCTGTGAGGGCAACGGATTTTAAATCCGCAGTGTCTACCATTCCACCACGGCGGCGTTTTGGCAACGCGGCGATTAACCTTGGACGCATTCGCCATGGCAAGGCGATTCCGGTATGAACAGGCCACGAAGTCTCCATGCGAAGCTGCCAGCTAGTCTCGGGTGAGGAAATACAGTGGCTTTACATGGGCGGTTCCGGGCAGATGGGTAGCGGAATTGACCTGCAAATATCCTTGCCAAGGCCTTGCGAGATAGATAATCCGCTCCACCTTTTACGACCGCCCCGGCGGGAAAAGCCATCCGTTTCCATGAAGTTATCCCAACTGCTCGATATCGATCATATCCTTCTGGACATGAAGGCGACCGAGCACTGGCCTGCCATCGTGGAACTTGTGGATTACCTCGGGGAAACAGGTGATATCCCCAAAATATGTCGGCAGGAAATTCTTACCGCGCTGCAAGAACGGGAAGCCCAGATCAGCACGGGCATTGGCTCCGGTGTAGCGATCCCGCATACCTTTTCCGACAAAATCGAACAAGTTGTGGCCGTTTTCGGAAGGTCGAGGACGGGGATCGATTTCGAGGCGCTCGACAACGCGCCCGTCCATTTCATCATCCTCTTCATCGTGCCGCGAAAGGATTACCACCTGCACCTGCGCACCCTCGCAGCCATCGCGAAAATGTTCACCAACTGCGAAGTTCGCCGAAAACTCGCCGCTGCGGAATGCCGCGACGAGATCTTGGAAATCCTGGATCCCAAGCCCGTCCGCACGAACTGAATTAATGACACTCCTCCAAAATCTCGAATCCCGGCTCGCCCTCGCGATCGCTCACGTCATCGGCGAGACAGTGACTCCAAACATCGAGCCCGCCGCCGACCTCCGCTTCGGTGATTACCAGAGCAACTCCGCGATGGTTCTTGCGAAAAAGCAGAAAACAAATCCGCGCGCCCTCGCCCAGCAGGTCATCGATGCCATCGACCTGGGGGGCATCGCCTCGGCGGACATCGCCGGCCCCGGCTTCATCAATTTCCGCATCCTCCCGGAAGCCTACGCCGCCCACGCGCAAGCGCTTCTCAATGACTCCCGCCTAGGCGTCCCTGAACCCGGCAAAGGCAGGCGGGTGGTCATCGATTTCTCCGCTCCGAACGTTGCCAAACCGATGCACGTCGGACACATCCGCTCCACGATCATCGGCGATTCGTTGTGCCGTATCGCGCGCTTCCTGGGTTACGATGTCATTGCCGACAACCACATCGGCGACTGGGGCACCCAGTTCGGCATGATTCTCCATGGATGGAAAACCCTCCTCCACCGCGAGTCCCTGGAAATCGATCCCATCGCCGAACTCGTCCGTGTTTACCGGCACGTCAACGCCGACGCAAAAGAAGACCCCGCCGTCCTGGCCACCTGCAAGGCGGAGCTGGTGAAACTCCAGGCGGGCGACCCCGAAAACCTCGCGATCTGGCAGCAGTGCATTGACGTTTCCAAAAACGGCCTCCAAAAAATCTACGACCGCCTCGATGTGAAATTCGACCACTGGCTGGGCGAAAGTTTCTACAACGAGATGCTCCCGAGTCTCGTCGATGAGTTCCTCGAAAAAGGCTTGGCGAGAGAGAGCGATGGCGCGGTCTGCGTTTTCTCAGATGACTCGAAACCACCCGGCGAAGATCCCTTCAAAGTCCATAAGGAAAACGGTTGGACAGACAACCCCGCGATCATCCGCAAGGCCGATGGCGGGTTCCTTTACGCCACCACCGACCTTGCCACGATCCAATACCGAATCGACGAGTGGAACGCGGATCAGGTCTGGTATGTCGTCGGCGTCCCGCAGCAACTCCATTTCCGCCAGCTCTTCGATGCCGCCGCCCGCTGGGGCAAGACCGGCGACTTCCGCCACATCGCCTTCGGCTCCATTCTGGGCGAGGATCGCAAACTGATGAAAACCCGCTCCGGCGATAGCGTCGGCCTCATCGAGGTGCTTGAGGAAGCCGTCGAGCGCGCGGTCGCCGCCATCGCGGAAAAGAACCCCGAACTGATCGGTGAGGAAGCAAAGGAAATCGCGGAAATCGTCGGCATCGGTGCGGTGAAATTCGCGGAGCTGTCCCAGAACCGCCTCACCGATTATGTCTTCGCATGGGATCGCATGCTCGCTCTCAGCGGCGATACCGCACCCTACCTCCAATACTCGAACGTCCGCATCCGCTCCATTTTCCGTAAACTCGATGCCGCATTCGAGGCATCCTCCGCAGCCATCGTTTTGGAAAATCCCGAGGAAATCCATCTCGCCCGTCTGCTCGCCCGCTTCGGCGAGGTGGTTCCCTTTGTCCTCGAAGACCACCGCCCGAACCTCCTTGCAAACTATCTGTTGGAGCTGGCTCGCGCATTCCATTCCTTCTTTGAGGCCTGTCCCGTCCTGAAATCCGAGGAGCCATTGAAATCCAGCCGCCTCGCCCTCTGCGAACTCAGTTCACGCGTCCTGGAAAAAGGCCTCGGCCTTCTGGGCATCCGTTGTCCGGAGAGGATGTAATAAGCGGCAGCCGGTGCCTGCGGGCGGGCACTCAGCGTTTTTTACGCGCACCCATCGTTCTGTGGTAGTGCTGCAAACTTCCCCTTCAAAGCTCCTCCACTCATTCGAATGGCTGTGCTCAAATTTGCCTTCCCTTTTTCCGCGTAATTCACAGTATCGCGAACCCTCCAAATACACCCCATGGATCAACCCTTCTACGTCATCGGCCACAAAAACCCAGACACGGATGCCGTGTGCTCAGCCATCGGCCACGCCGCCCTCCTACGCGCCAGCGGAGAGGAACCCAACGCCATCGCGGCCCGTTGCGGAGAAGTTTCCCAGCGCACAAAATGGGTGTTGGAAAAAGCGGGGATTGAAGCCCCCCTCCTCCTTACCGACGCCCGCACCACCGCAGGCATGATTTGCAGGCGCAAAATCATTCAAGTCCGCCCTTCCGATACGTTTCTCACCGCCTACAACCGGATGCTTGAAGCCAACATTCGCTGCGTGCCGGTCGTCAACGAGGACGGCTCTGTGGCGGGCATGCTTCAATACATCAACCTGCTCAAACTCCTTCTCCCGGATAATACCGAGGGCATCAGCGTCCGCACCGTCCACGCTTCCCTGCACAATCTCGCCGCCACTCTTGATGCCGAAAGCATCGGAGCCCAAATCAGCGATCTCGACCATGAGGAGGATCTGATCCTTCTCGTCGGAGCGTCCTCGCAAGAGACCGTGAAACAGCGCCTCGACCAGGCAACAACGGAAGGCAACGTCGGACAGTTTCTCGTCATTTGCGGCGATCGGCCTATCGTCCAGAGGCTCGCCATCGAGAAAGGTGCCCGTGCCCTACTCGTCACAGGGAAAAATCTTGTCTCCAAGGAAATCCAGGATTTCGCCATCGCCAAAGGCACGGTTCTTCTTGTGTGCCGCCAAGACACCGCCAGCGCCAACACTCTCATCCGTTGCTCACGCACCGTGCGCCACGTCATGGAAACGAAGTTTATCAACGTCGCTGAAAGCGAACCCGTTTCCAAAATCCGCAAGCAACTCGTTGGTGTCGATCAGGATCTTTTCCCGGTTATGGACAACATCACCCATTTGATGCTCGGTGTCATCGCCAAGTCCGATCTCGTCGATCCTCCGCGCCTTCGCTTCGCGCTCGTCGATCACAACGAATACGCCCAGGCCATCTCCGGCATCGAGGAGGCCACCATTACCGAGGTTATCGATCACCACCGCCTCTCCGGAAACCTCGTCTCCCGTGAACCGATCCGCTACCTCAACGAACCGGTCGGCTCCACATGCACCCTTGTAGCCCGGAAGTTTTTCCACCGTGATCTGATCCCGGCTCCGAATGTCGCCCTTTGCCTCTGCGGCGGCATCGTCTCCGACACGCTCTGCCTCACCTCGCCGACGACGACGAAGCTCGATCAGAAAATGCTCACATGGCTGAGCGGAATCGCACGCGTCGATGCCAAGCAATTCGCCGAGGAATTCTTCGCGGTCGGCTCG
Organism: Verrucomicrobiota bacterium; assembly: GCA_046051965.1. Classification (GTDB taxonomy): domain Bacteria; phylum Verrucomicrobiota; class Verrucomicrobiia; order Verrucomicrobiales; family Akkermansiaceae; genus Luteolibacter. Next base: position 45,420 of record JBJONG010000025.1, on the reverse strand, counting down.
CTCATTGCCAACGGCACCACCGACGAAATCATCAACACGGACCGCAAGGAGTTCAACGAACAGGGATTCTTCATCAGTATCTCCCAGGTCGAGGAGCGGGATCTCCACGGCTTCCTGGCACGGCGCGAGGAGCTTGAGGAAGCCCTGCGCACCCTCCAATTCGAAAAGGGCTACAACATCGCTGTCCTTGCCATCACCGATGTCGCTCTCTTGAAAAGCATGGTGCTCGCCGTCGGCCCGGAAAAAGTCATCGCATCGTTGCCGTTCAAACGCATCGACGACACACTCTACGAAGCTCCCGGCGTCGTCTCCCGCAAGCGCCAGATCTTCCCCGCGATCTGCGATGCCATCGAGCGTTCGAACCGGGTCTGACATTCGCGCTCTTGGATTTACCTCGAAAGACCTGCCCGATTCGCGTAGTCTTACGGCACGCCGAACGGATCACGCAAATCCGCGAGGGAGAAAAAAACGCCTAGTCCTTCCCCACCACGCAGGGCACCAGCACCCCATCGCTCATGCCGTGAATCTTCTTCTTATCGGCGGGCACAAGCGTCGCCAGGCAGCCGCCGAACTTTGTCTCCCCTTTCCCATCGGTGAAAAAATAAGGGCAAAGCCGCGCCCGCACATCCATCATCCTGACACTGCCGTCCTCCGCATAGACCGGGTGCGAAAAGCGCCGCCCCTCGTGGAATTCCTGAATCAGCCACGGCTGCTCGGCGGATTGCGAAAGAGCATATTCCAGCCGTTCCTTCCATTCCGCCGCCGAAAGGTCATGGCCGATGAATACCCCGCGCGACCCCCAGGCCGATTCGTGGAATCCGCTGATTTTCAGAACGAGTTGCCGTTCCTTCTGGGAAAACTCCGCCACCTCCTCCCACGAATGAGCGTTGAGCTTCGGCAAGGCCGCGTGCGGAGGCAACGGCTCGGGATCCAGCACCCAGCCGAAAGGGATCAACTCCCGCAATCTCCGCAACTGGCTGCCGCGCAGCGATTGCTCCCAAACTTTCTTCAGTGCCGGAGACCAGAACAACGCCAACCACAGCTTGTCTTCCAGATGCGGCTTGAACGGCGGCGTCACGACGGCATCCCCTTTCGCGCTCTTTTCCGCAAGCTGTCGGAAATTCGGGATCGACTCCCAATCGAACTGCTCGAAGAACCGGTAGATGTCGCGCCCGCATTCCTCATACTCCTCGGCGCTCTCCGTTTTCCATGCTTCTCCCAGCCTACCCGCCAGCCAATCCATCTCCGCCCGGTAATCCGCCGACTCCTCGGAAACAAGGATGTCCCCACCCTCCGGCAATATGGATCGGAAACCCTCCACCATCCCGTCCGCCCCGCCGAGCACATCGTATCCCGCCTCTGAATAAACCTTGGAAAGCCACGCCGTGATTCCCATCCCGCCCGGCACACTGTCCAGCTCCGTGACCGCGAAATGGTTTTTCGCAAGCATCAGATCAGGCCGTATCACCCGTGGAAACTGCTCTGCCATCCCCGCCTGCCGCTGCAACCCCACCAGCCAATCCGGCTTTCCCTCATCCAGCAGCTCCGCCAACCACGGAGCAACCTTCCCCGCCGCCGACCGACGGTAGAGCAAATCACAAGCCTGCTGGAATTTCGCCAGCGGATGCCCCATCGCGATCATCTCCCGCGCCTCCGCCGCAGTCAGTTGCAGCGGCTCCGGCGACCACTGCCAAGCCCCGCCGCCAAAAAGACCGCCCTCAGGCAAAGCGGATTTCAGTTCGGAAAGGGCAATCGGCACGCGCCGAAGCTTCTTCCCGAATCGGAAAAATGCAAAGCGCGAATCGCTCATCATAATGTTCTGACCAGACAGTTTCACCATTGAACTCCTCTCGCAAAACAGTTCCCCTCTGCGCGTGAAGCGCAAAAACTTCGGCGAGAGAAGCCATGGTGACAGGACGAGGCAGGCGCGGGAGAACCGCCATGTGAAGCCCGTTGAGGAGAAATCAACACCGGCGCTGGACGAGCACGACCTGATGCGGCTTGTCGCGGAAATCGAAGTCCCTTTCCTGCTGATCCTCGATTGCGTCCAGGATCCCCACAACCTCGGAGCCATCCTGCGGACGGCGGACGGCGCGGGAGTCCATGCCGTGATCGCCCCGAAGGACAAGGCGGTCGGCATCACCGAAACAGTGCGGCGGGTTTCCGTGGGCGCGGCGGATCATGTCCCTTTCGTGCAGGTCACGAACCTCGCCCGGACGATGGAGCAACTCAAGGAAGCCGGCGTGTGGTTCGTCGGGACATCGGATCGCGCGGAGAAAACCCTCTACGAACTCGATCTGCGCGGCCCGCTCGCGCTCGTGCTCGGCGCGGAGGAAAAAGGGATGCGCCGCCTCACGGAGGAGAACTGCGATTTCCTGGCCAAGCTGCCGATGGCCGGCAAGGTGGAGTGCCTGAACGTCTCGGTGGCCACCGGCGTGTGCCTGTTCGAAGCGGTGCGCCAAAGGGGAGCCGGTGAGTGAGTCGGGAAGGGATCAGCTTGCAAAGCCGGGCGAGCAAGGGCAGCTTTACCTCGCTGGCTTCTGATTAGTCATCCGGGCGATCCTGAGTGGGATCGCCCGCCCGCGACCATAAAATGTCACACGCTAATGGGATGACTCTGCAACCACATGTAAATCCATGACAAACATGAAACTATTTCTACTGTTCATGACGTTCACATGGATAGCCCTTCCCAGCAAAGCGGAAACTTTACCGGCAGGGATTTTCGGGTTGCCGGAGGGGGTGATTTCTAGCGGTGGAACAGCGCAATGGGAACTTTTGGTTGCACCCGATGATTCGGCAAATGGTTTGAAAACCACACTAACGCCAGAGCGAAATATCGCATGGTTGGATTTGGCCGTTACCGGCCCCTGCCAAGTGGTTTGCGGTATCGCTAAAATTGATTGGGGTGCAGATGTGGAATTCCTAGTGGATGGGATTTCTCGTGCTGTGGAAAAGTACAACCAAGAATTTGAGATAAAGCTCGAAGTCCCGGCAGGCAAACATGTCGTCCGGGTGGCCGCAATTCCTTCGCCCGACAATCAAATTACGAGTCCCACAGAAGTTTGGATTTCCAAGTTAAAAATCAGTCGGGTCCCGGTACAAAGCAGGCTCATTTCGGCTTTGGATAGTGATTTGCCATGGCTTAACCGGGGACTTTGGAAGGTGTCAACTGCCATACCGGATGCATTCAACAACTCAAGCATCCGGCCATCGGAGAGTCCAAGTGAAGTGAGAACGGGTTTTACAGGCCCGGGATATCTGGACTTCCGCTACATGCTTGGCGCTGCAAAGGCTGACACCGGACAAGACGGCACCCTACGCTTGGACAGCGATACGGACAATTCATTGTTCAGTTACCTATATTTCGAGGAACAAGGTTGGAAAGAGGGGCGGCATTGGTTTCCACCCGGTGTTCAGCGAGTGTCTTTCAGTATGTACGGGGACAAATTTTCTCTTGTCCAATCGGGATTAGACAAGATTCGCTTTACCCCATCGCCGATTGTCTCGGTCACGGATGCTCTCGATGCTTCGGGTGTCGTTTGGGAGAATGACCCGGTTCTACCTTGGGTCGGAACGCTGCGTAGCCCCCCTGCGGACGATCTGGTGGTGTCTCCCGCAGTGGCACTTGATCAATCCACCACCCTTGCCACAACACTCACCGGCCCCGGTGAATTTTCATTCGATTGGAGCTACTTACATGGTTCTGGTGATGTGGAGTTATGGGTCGCTGGACGGCAAATCCATTATCCCATTTATAATAGTGACACCCGTGTCACGATTCCCTTGCTCGATTCCACTCCGACGCGGATTGAATGGATCGTCCGTGACAATCAAGGCAGTAGTTCACCTTCCTCGCGGCTATTACTGGATCATGTGGTATGGAATCCTCATCCTCTCACAGCCCTCGCAGAAGCCCTCGACACATCTGAGGCGGTGGCATGGAGCACTCACGCGCAACTGCCATTTACAGGTCGCCCCCATCCGGACGCGAAGAATGGCACAGCTGCTTACATCGCACTCAAGCCCGGCGAAGAATCATGGCTTGAAGCAACGGTGAACGGGCCGGGGCGCTTCGATTTCTGGCTGAGAGATGCGGCGGGTGTCACACTGCCTGGTTATCTTTGGAACTACTGGTCGCTGAGCATCGACGGGGTTCCGGTGGAGATCAGTGGACACGAGTGGCCGCAGCAATGGATCACCGGAGACGGCCCTCACAGGATTCGGCTGACATTTCGTCACCACACTGAAAGCGGTGTGGAATGGATTACGGGTGCGGTGGATGATGTCACTTGGATTCCCATAACTCAAAAATCGCTGGCGGCAGCAAGCGGTTTGAAAAGCCATCTCTGGCATACGGGCAGTCGCTCTCCCGCGAGGGGATTTTCAAGCTCGGGACGTGCGGATGATTCCGCGGTTGTGTTGAATCCACTGCGGGGGGAAACGTCTTGGGCGCAGACCTACGTTTTAGGGCCTTGCGAACTCAGTTGGGACTCTGCTCTTAATCGTTACATCGGAGATTCGACAGCTCAACTCATCGTAAATGGCGCAAGAGTAACCGACTTCGAAAACCACGCTTGGCAGCGAATGCGACTGAGCTTGCCGATCGGCATCCACACCGTGCGCTGGGCATTGAAAAGAAATCCAGCGACTGAGAATGATATTCCGCAGCAGGCGACCAAGTTCAGCCAAGTGTGGCAAATCGGTGGGATGCGATTGGAAAAAGGACTATCACCTTTGGCATTGGCCACAGATAGGGCGTCGCTGTACGCCTTGGAAACGGGCGATGCGGGTGGACGCTGTGTGAAGCAAGGAGCGGAGGATTTTTGGGAACCAGGATTGCACACATCACTCTACTTTTTTCACCCATCGCAAACAGGAAAGTTGACGGCAAAGTATCAGTCCGCAGGTGCTGATGGTCAGGGCTGGCTGCAGCGGGACGAAACTCAGCCAGACTCGTTCTTGGCAAGCTCGGGAAGCAATTGGCTATGGCACAAGAGCGTGTTGCATCCTGGGGGATTTTCAAAATGGACTTTCGATCCTAGAGGAATACCGGCCGCTGAAGTAGTGTATCCGCGCTTGGATTCGCTGGGATTTAGAACGGGACTGGGTGTGGGCCTAGCTGAAGCAATCGAATCACCTCGGCAAGTCATCTCTGACTCTTGGATCGGTAGAGCCCATCGAAATGCGCCAGTGGGTGAGGATTTCGCATGGTCATTGCTCAATCGGGCAAACTCGGCTGCCTCCGGAAAGGTGATTCTGACAGGCCCTGCAAAGGTAAGTTATTTGTGGAAAATACATGGAGAAGGATCTCTGACCCTTTACTTGGATGGAGCCCAACTGCCCGTGCCACCCCCGACCGATGAATGGACGAAGGTGGAGTTTAGCATCGCGACCGGAAAACATACCCTGGAATGGTCTCATGTCTTGGGTTTTCCGCCGCCTGCAGCAGCGTCAACTCTCTATGCAAGTGAAGCATGTCTCGATGGCTTGACTTTGCTCTCCACTCCACCCGTGAACCTCACTGCGGCTGGCACATGGAACGGCAATCCGGTTCTGACCAGTAACACCATCTCTCCCGACTTTCTTCCATGGCTGCCAGCCGCATACCGCGAGGCGAACGGCTCATGGACGGAAGCCGTGCGGGTCGTTTCCGGCGGGCGCAAGCTCCAAACCATTGTGAGAGGGCCGGCGGTGATCGAGTTCCGTGCCAGGTGTTTTCAGAGATATTTAGCTAACTCTTCGCAGCGAGTTTCGAGTAGTTCTGTAGTTGTTATCGGCCCTGGGTGGGATACTGTTACAAAAGGACATTTGCTCGCGGTAGCAGTCGATAATATCGATCAAATCCGCGTGGAAAATTCATCCGGCGCGTGGACTTCGTATGCCCTTCATGTTCCTGCGGGCATACACCAAGTCACCTTTCGCTTAATGGCTGTTAGGTCTGGTTCTTTCAGTACTTTTTTAGAAGATGCTACGCAACCCGAGATACAAGCATGGGTGGATGATTTGCAAATCCAATCATCTGCCAAACATTATGCCCAATGGGCGACGAACCAAAGCCTAGCCATCACTCAGTCTGGTAAAGCCGATGACACAGATAAGGATGGGATCAGCAATTTCATGGAATACGCCTTCGGCTCCGACCCTCGTGATAGCAGCTCACGCCCGCCCGATTTAGCGGTTGTGATGCATGGCCCTCGCTTTTTGACCACTTACCCTAGCACCAATCCGCAGCAGACTTTTATTTCAGCGAATAACTTTTATCTATTCCTGAAAATTCCTTATCTGCCTGCTCACGTCTCTGGCGTGATCGAATCCAGCGAAGACATGGTGAACTGGAGCATTGAACCGACTGTGATACTCCGCTATCCGCCGTATCCCAATTCTCTTTTGTTTACTGGAACACCTGTGAACACCTCGAGTCATCACTTTCAAAGAATAGATGAGTCTTTACCTAACCGATTTTATCGGATCGCAATTTCAGATTGATACATGATAAGGCTGGCTCTCGATTGTCGCTAGCTAAGCCTGATCTGAGGCAAATCCATGCTTTTTCCCGAGGATCACTCCGCCCTGGAAAGGCGGTTGAGCCCGCGTTGTAAGAGCGCGCTGTCCACGGCGGTGGAGATGTTTTCGTCAAGATAGATGGTGAAATCCTCCTCCATGAACTCGATGGAATGCAGGCCGTCGGCGTTGGGCTTTTCGAAAGAGGCGATGAGCGTCTTCATGCTATCGATCTCGGTGCCGTTGACTTTTTTCACCACGAGGTGACGCAGGCGCTCATATCCGACCGTCGCAGGCGTGGGGATCGCTCCGCTGAGAAAGATGACGCGCTTCGCCTTGCCCTCGAATTTCTCAGGATTCTCATAGGCATCGAGGAGGTTGAGCGGCGCGCGAGAGGTCCAGTCCTCGCCGAAAGCCTGGAGGACGGGGCGGCTGAGTTCCTGGAAAATGAAACCGCCTTTCACGAGATAGTTCGGCGCACGGTCGAATTGGTAATCCGGCACGAGGCGATCCATGGGTTCCTCACGGCTGAGGGTGGCGGTGATTTCCATCGGCTCGCCATCGCGCAGGATGCCGAGGACGATCTCCTCGCCGGTGGATTTCTCGCCGCGGACGATGTGCCCCCAGAACAAGGAGCCGTAATGCGGATGGGGAAAATAACCGCGCCGGTCGATCGCGTGGCCGCCCGCACTGAGCAGCACATCACCCACCTTCACGCCCGCCAGATCCGCGGCACCGCCTTTGCGAACCTTACCGATGTAGAGGCCGCCCTGTTCGGGCTGGAGCTTGAGGAATTTCCGGAAGGACGGATCTTCCGTGCGGGAGGCGGAGATACCCAGCGAGGGAAAACCCTCATACGTCCCGTCTTGCGCGTTGACGAGGAAGCGCGAGATCACATCGACCGCCAGCACATCCGAAATCTGGTCTTTCGAGTCGTAGCTCATCAGGATTCCGGAAAGTTTTCCCCCGCGCAGCACCGGCAGGGTGAAGCTGCTCGCGGCGCTCTGCATGGAGGCCTTGACCATGTAAGTCAGGAATCCCTGTCCCGCCAGAAAGCTCTCCGCCACATCAACGGATTGCAGGGTGCCGTTTGTCAGGAGCGTGGTGCCGTTGTCCTCCACTTGGAAAATGCCGAGCGTATCCCCGATCACCGGTGGCTCCGCCAAGGCGAGCGGTTGGGTGCCACTGAAAATCGTTTCGCGATCATCCTCGGATTTCACAGTGAGAAGGGCGAGGTTCGCCTCATAATCCACGGCAACGATCTTCGCCTGTGCGGTGCGCGATCCATCGGGCGATTCGAGTTCCAGATACGTCGCGTCTGCGACCATTTCCCCTGTAGTCAGCACCTGCCCCGGCGCGACGATGGCTCCCAGCGAACGGAGATTGGTCGGTGGCGTTTTTTCCCACGGCTGTCCGGGGTTCCACGCTTGGCTGGTGGAATTGATCCGCATCACCGAGGCGGTCAGGTCGGGCGCGGGCTGCTCAACTGGGGCGTGCTCGGCAACCACGACGGCCTCCTTTTTCAAGGTAGGCGCATCGCAGGAAAAGAGAACGAGGCAGAGCGGGATGGGAAGGAATCGTTTCATAGGGGAAAATCACTTCAGTTCCAGCACATCCTGCATGTCGTAGAGACCCGGTGGCTTGCCTTCGAGCCAGAGCGCGGCGCGGACGGCTCCGCTTGCGAAAGTCATGCGCGAGGAGGCTTTGTGCGTGAGTTCCACCCGCTCGCCGTCCGCCGCGAACATCACCGTGTGGTCGCCGACGACATCACCGCCGCGCAAAGTGTGCATTCCGATCTCGCGTGGCTTGCGCGGGCCGATGTTTCCGAAACGTCCGTGGGCGATGTCGTTTGCATAGGACGTGCCGGTCTCCTCATTGAGGATTTCCAAGAGCCGCCGCGCCGTGCCGGAGGGTGCGTCGATCTTGTGGCGGTGGTGCATTTCCGTCACCTCGATATCGAATGTATCCTGCTTGAGAATGCGGGCGGCCTGACGTGTCAGCCAGAAAAGCGTGTTCACGCCTACGGAGAAGTTAGGGGCGTGGACGATGGGGATTTCCTGTGAGGCGGCGCGGATCACCTCCAGCTCCGCGTCCGTGTGCCCGGTAGTGCCCATCACGATCGGCATCAGGTTGCGAAGCGCTGCCTCGATCAGAGGGACGGAGAAATGGTGCACGGTGAAATCGATCACGCACTTCGCGCATTTCATCGCCGCGTCGAGATCCTCCCCGGCGTCGTGCGTCGCACCGACGCTGGTTTCCGGATTTGCCACGGTGGCTTCGGCGACAGCCAGCCCCATACGGCCGGACTTTCCTGTGATTAGAATGGGAAGCATGCGCGCGGATGTTGGGGCCGCCCTGCGGAAATGGAAATGGGAATTTTCTGCCAAGGGAAAGTCCAGACCTGTGGAGGCGATCTTCGGTCGCCTTCACAAGCCGCATAAAGTATCGTATTGCCCTACCCCGCTTTATGTAATACACCTACACCATGCAAACACTGGTGATACGCATCCCGGATGACTTGGCCAGGGAACTGGAAGCCGAGTCGAAAAAGACCCGTCTGACCAAATCGGAAGTCGCCCGGAGGCGCTTGATCGCGGCGGGTTCACAATCCAATCATACGGCCAGCGGTTTCGATCTCATCGCGGATCTCGTCGGTTCAGTGGAGGGAGACGCCGTTGACATGAGCGCCCGCAAGAAAGATTACCTGAAATCCAGTGGCTATGGGAAATCCAGCCATCGTTGATGCCTCATTCCTCGTCGCCCTGTGGCGGAAGAACGATCAGAACCACGCTTGGGCTGTTCACCAGGCGCGCCTGCATCCGCCGCCATGGATCACCTGCGAGTCCGTTCTATCCGAAGCGGATCACCTGCTTGCCCCCGATGGCTGCGCCACACTCCGCCTCGCTTGTCGCCGGGGTGCCCTCCGTATCGTTTCCCTGGACGGGGATGCCTTCTTACCCGTGCTCGATCTCCTGGACAAATACGCCGATGTGCCCATGAGTATTGCCGATGCATGTTTGGTGCGCCTCACGGAAATCCTCCCCAATCCCCTGCTTCTCACCACTGACTCCGACTTCAAGATTTACCGCCGCCTCGGCAAGCGGGCGATTACAACCCGGATGCCTTGAGCAAACAATTGCAAGACCACCGATTTGCCCTGCGTATTTTCCAGATGCTACGCCTTTCCGCCATCCTGCTTTCCACGAGCGCTTGCGTTTATGCCTACGGTGACGACTCACCGTTCGCGAAGGCGAAGGCTGTGCTTGAGGTGAACTGTGTGGAATGCCACACGCCCGAGGAAGCGGAGGGCGGCCTCATCATGTCCACCGCCGCCGACATGAAGGCGGGCGGCGATTCCGGCGTGGCGCTGGCTCCGGGAGATCCCTTGAAATCCGGCATCCTCACCAGGGTCATTTTACCCGCCGACGACTCCGACCGAATGCCTCCCAAAAAGCACGGCGAACCGCTTTCTGCCGAGGACATCGCCGCGCTGAAAACCTGGATCGAGGCCGGCGCCGAGTGGCCCGATGGCGAAACCCTCCGCCCCCGCGCGAAAACCGCCCTGCCCCGCTGGGATGCCCCGCCTGATCCCGCGATCGTTTCCATCGAGGCCTTTCCGAAAACCATCAGCCTCGAAACCTCCGCCGATTTCCACCGCGTGATCGTCATCGCCCGGATGAAGGACGCCTCCACCCACGACATCACCCACCAATCGAAACTCACCCTCGCGACCCCCGACATCGCCGCGCTCGACGGGAATCTTCTCACTCCGAAAAAGGACGGTGAAACCAAGCTCGCCATCGCCTATCGCGGCCTCAGCTCCGAGGTCGCCGTGAAAGTGAAGGATGCGGCAAAGGAGCGCCCCATTTCCTTCCAGCTCGACGTCATGCCGGTGCTCACCGCCGCAGGCTGCAACACCGGCTCCTGCCACGGGTCGGCGCGCGGGCAGGACGGCTTCCACCTCAGCCTCTACGGCTTCGACCCCAAGGGCGACCACTTCCGCCTCACTTCGGAAATGGCCGGCCGCCGGATCAACCTCGCCATCCCCGAGGATTCCCTGCTCATCACCAAAGCGATCGGCGCGGTTCCCCATACGGGCGGGAAACTTTTCGAAAGCGGCACGCCTTTCCACGAAACCCTCGTCCGCTGGATCAAAAGCGGCGCGGAATACGACAAAGGCGAGATCGCACAACCCACCGGCATCGAGATCCAGCCCGCCGAAGTGGTGATGACCGGTTCAGACATCCGCATCCCCTTTACCGTCCGCGCCAGCTATTCCGACGGAACCGATCGCGATGTGAGCACGCTCACCGCCTTCTCCAGCTCGAACGACAACTCGGTGAAAATCGACAAGCACACCGGCATGGCCGCCTCCGGTGAGCGCGGCGAGGCCTTCCTTCTCGGTCGCTTCCACACATTCACCGAAGGCTCGCAAGCCATCGTCGTCCCGGCGGAAACGGATTACCAACGCCCCGAGTTCCCGGCCTTCAACTACATCGACAACCACGTCGCCGCGAAGCTCGACAAGCTCCGCATCATCCCCTCCGACCTCGCCAGCGACGAAGCCTTCCTCCGCCGCGCCCACCTCGACATCGTCGGACTCCCGCCCACACCGGAGGAACGTGAGAAATTCCTGACGGATACCCGCCCTGACAAACACGCCCACCTCGTGGATTCGTTGCTCGCCCGCGAGGAGTTCACCGAGATGTGGGTCATGAAATGGGCCGAGCTTCTCCAGATCCGCACCGTCCGCGATGGCAACAACCAGGTCTCTTACAAGGCCGCGTTGAACTTTCACGGTTGGCTGCGCGAGCGCATCGCGGACAACACGCCTTTCAATCAACTCGTCGCCGATGTCCTATCCGCGAAGGGCGGCACCTTCTCCAGCCCCGCCACCAATTTTTTCCAAATGGAAGCGGATGTCATGAAACTCACGGAAAACGTCGCGCAGGTCTTCATGGGCACCCGCATCCAGTGCGCCCAGTGCCACAACCACCCCTTCGACCGCTGGACGATGGACGACTACTACGGCTTCACCGCCTTCTTCGCCCAGGTGAAACGCAAGCCCGCCGAGGATCCGCGCGAGCGGGTCGTCTTCGACGGAGGCGGCGAGATCCAGCACCCGATCACCAAGCAAAACATGCCGCCCAAATTCCTCGGCGGCCCGCGCCCGGAAATCAAGGGCGTCACCCGCCGTGAATCCGTCGCCGGTTGGCTCGCCTCGCCGGAAAACCCGTGGTTCGCCCGCAACGTCGTCAACATCGTGTGGGATCACTACATGGGCGTAGGCATCGTCGATCCCGTCGATGACGTCCGCGTCTCCAACCCGCCCTCCAACCCCGAACTGCTCGACGACCTCGCCGCGAAATTCGTTTCCTACAACTACGATTTCAAGAAGCTCGTCCGCGACATCTGCACCTCCCGTACATACCGCCTTTCCACCGAGACGAACGCCACCAACGTCGCCGACACCCGGAATTTCTCCAAAGCCATGATCCGCCGCGTCCGCGCCGAGGTCTTGCTCGACAGCATCTCGCAGGTCACCGCCACCAACGAGAAATACAAAGGCCTGCCCAAAGGCGCCCGCGCCGTCCAGATCGCCGACGGCAACACCTCCAACTATTTCCTCACCACCTTCGGCCGCGCCACCCGCGCCACCGTCTGCTCCTGCGAGGTGAAGATGGAACCCAACCTCTCCCAAGCCCTCCACCTCATCAACGGCGAAACCGTCCACCAGCGCATCCTTCAGGGCAAAGTCGTCCAGGATATGCTCGATCAGAAAAAACAACCCGCTGAAATCATCGAGTCCCTCTACCTCCGCGCCCTCACCCGCAAGCCCACCGCAAAGGAAACCGAACACCTCCTCGCCGCCGTCCAGCAAGGGAAGGAACCCAATGAACAGAAGCAGATCCTGGAGGACATCTTCTGGGCCTTGCTGAATTCGAAGGAGTTCATTTTCAATCATTGAAAGCGTGAGAGTAGGTTTCGGCTTACCAAGGGCAGTGAGGTGAAGACCACTTGTGTGCACACAGAATTCAACTAACGCTAAACCATAAAATGGCGCGCACCACGGCACTTACTTTACTGCCATCCACGATCATTGGATTACTCGTGAGCTGCTACTGGCTTCTCGCATTTTGGGCAGGGTTAACCACGCCACTTCACTTCGGCGTTGGACATGCTCCGCCTGACCCTTGGGAGGTCTTGAGCACATCGCCCGGCATCAAGATCAATCAAAAGCACGCGGATCGTCCTGCAACTTGCGCAAGGCCTGCGCGTCGAACCGGTCTTTCTCCCGCACCGACTCCGATTTCCACCCGATCAGGGATGGCTTGGAGGCCACTGCGATCTTGCGGGAACCGACCAAGAATGTATCGGCGTCCACGATCACGTCGCCGTAGCGCCTGCCGCTCATCCGGGTGAAAATGTCGATCTGGCACTGTTCCGTTTCCTCGACGATCCGGATCGCCCCTTCCTCATCCGTGAAATCCGCCAGGGAGAGTTCGGTCGCGAAGCCTTCGCCGTATCCGCCGAGGCAACGCAGGAGTTTCCCGAGGTTTTCCGCGCTGTCCTCGACGAGGATATCCACGTCCTCCGTGAGCCGGACATAACCCTGGATCGAGACGGCGACGCCTCCCACCACGATGAATTCCACGCCCGCTTCAGCGAGCAGCGCCAACAGTTTTTCGAACGAGGGTTCCATCATCGGCGGGCGGTTTCCATTCGGTGCCTCGGATCATGAGGGCGTTGCTGCGCAGCATTCCGAGCCGTTTAAGCGGAGGGAGGGATGACAGGGTGCCGCCAACTCTTTTTTTCAAGGGTTCCCGGAACTCATCAGTCATGCATGGATTCTACGCGCCACTGGGCGTGCCAACAAGGTGAAAGACGACTGATGCAAGTCCGCCTTCATTCCCGCTTGCCGCTCCGCCGCATCGCTCCCACGATTTGTGCATATGAAAACCCTTGTCCTTCTTTTCGCCGCTCTCTCCATCGCCTCCGCGGAGTCCCCATGGATTCCGCTTTTCAACGGCAAGGATCTTAGTGGCTGGACGCCGAAGATCCGCCACCACCCGCTTGGGGAAAACTTCGCGAACACCTTCACCGTGGAGGACGGCATCCTCAAGGCTTCCTACGCGGGCTACGGGAAATTCGAAGAAAAGTTCGGGCACCTCTACACGGACATCGCTTACTCCCGCTACATCCTACGCATGGAATACCGCTTCGCCGGGAAAATGATGGCCGACGCGCCCGGCTACGTGAACCTCAACAGCGGGGTGATGATCCACTCCCAATCCCCGCAGAGCATGACCCTCGACCAGGCGTTTCCTGTCAGCATCGAGTTCCAGTTCCTCGCCGACGAAGGCAAGGGGCCGCGTTCCACCGCCAACATCTGCACCCCGGGCACCAACATCGAGATGGGTGGCGGGCTCATCACCGAACACATCATCCAATCCTCCGCACCCACCTTCCCGGCGGAGGAGTGGGTGAAAATCGAGGTCGAAGTCCGCGGCGCTGAGGAGATCATCCACCGCGTGAACGGCAAGGAAGTCCTGCGCTACCAGAAACCCCAACTCGACCCCGAAGGCCGCGTGGAATCCGCCGCCGACCTCATCGCCGCAGGTGCTCCAAAAATCCTTTCCTATGGCCACATCGCCCTCCAGGCCGAGGGTCAGCCCGTCTGGTTCCGTAACATCGAGATCAAGTCGCTCGAACCAGCCGAGTGAACGTGTAGCATTTGAAAATCCTCACTTGTGGCGGATCGACTCCATCATCGCGTCGATGGCCGCCGCGTTGTCGGGCAGCGTTTTCTCCAGCGCCCAGGTGTTGACCACGTAGAATTTCTTGCTGCCAACCTTCGCATACTGGAAGAGGCCGAGGAAGTGGCGGCTACCATCCGCGTGAACGGCCTCGCCAAGGTTTGAGGTGATGGTGAAACCCGTATCCTCATCCACCTCGGTCTCGGGCTTCCCGCCCTCGTTCCACACGACGCTCTCGAAGCGCTTCGTCACATCCTTGCCGATGGAGTCCATGGCATCCATGATGTGTTCCGTGTCGATCGCGAGGATCGTGGCGGTGAACTGCTTGTTGGCGGATTCGATGAACGCTCCGGTCTCATCGGGGGTGACTTTCCAGTCCGCCGGCAGGTCGACGGAGAAAGTCGGATTCTCATCGTTCGGGTAGCTGTAGGTTTGCAAATCGGCGGCCTCCGCACCGTGCGCGGTGATCGAGTTGATGACATCGACACCCAGGTCGCCGTGCTCCTCGAAGGCTTCTTGTGAGGAGACGCATTTCAACACCAGAAAACGCTCCGCGCCTTCCTTGGCGATCATGCAGATATTGATGTTCGCCTTGCCGTCCTCATCCTCGCCCTTGGCATTGATGATCATGAGTTGGAGTTCACCGGCCTCGGCGGTTTGAGGCTCCTCGTATTTCACATTATCAAAAAGATCTTCGACCTCTTCCTTGAGTTCCTTGGCCGCATCTTCCGGCGTCTCGGCCTCCGACTCCGCGAGTGTGATGAAGAAGCCCGCGTCGTCTTCGGGATGCGCGTAGAGGATCTCATCCTTGGTTTCCATTTTCCAGCCGTCCGGGTAAACGAGGTCGATAACCGGATCCGCTTCGGGGAAACTCACCTTCTGGCCGGCGAGGGAGAAAGGAGCGCAGACGAGCGCGGCGAGGCATAGCATTGGTCGTATTTTCATCATCTATGGTTTCTTTTGTTTTTCGATCTATGGAAAAGTTTCCTGTCATTCCGGATGGGCTTCCGTGCCGCTCAGGACAAGGGCGGACGCGCCGTCGCTCTCGCCGGAGTCCAGCCTGAAAGTCACGGTGAGGCCGAAGTAAGCGTCCTCCTCTTCGCTTTTCGGGATCTGTCCGTTCACCTCGCAGACCACGTAGGGCGAGGCTCCGCGCCACACGATGCGCGCCTCGCTGAGGGTGATTGCGAAGTCGTCACGGTCGAATTTCTCCAGCAAATCACCTCCCTCAAGGTGCCCGAACGCCGCCTTTTTGGCAGGCTCCAGCAAATCCACGGGGGGAGAAACCGACATCTGGTCGCCGGCCATCCCGTAAACGTTCGCATCGTAAGTGGCCCATTTCCCGCTGGAAACCTGGACGAAATAGAGTGAGGAAGCCGACCATGCAACCTCGGTGGAATCATGGTTGTAGGAACCCTTGTCGCCGAAGTGGGTGCCCGCCGTTTTTCCCAGCACGGTTCCGCTCCGCAGGTTCACGACATAGTTGGCCAACCCTTCGCTTTCCGGATCGACGGACATGAAGCCATCCTCGTCCGTCTCGCCGTCCGGTTGGGCCTTGCCCTGGATGCCCCAAGCGATCCCGAAATTCCCGTCGCGCGAGCGTGTACCTTCGATGAGCCGCCAGCCCTCTCCCTGGACGGCCGGCCCGCCCGGTGTCGGCGCGCCCTTTTCAGGATCCAGCTCCGCGATAATCTCATGCAAAATGGCTTGGTATCCTCCGTAAAGCTCACCTGCGCCCTCAAGATCGGAAGGTTCGATCTCCCGGCCTGCGATCCCGGCGGTATCGGCTTCCTCCCCTTCCGCGAATTCCGCCTGCTTGATCCGGCAGCGGATTACCGTCTCCCCTGCGAAGTCGAAGCGCTTCTCGATCACATCCGTCGCCGCGCCCTCCTCCATGGGGGTTTCTTCCGCACGATCCAACACATGGAGCAGCGCGTCGCCCCGCGCGTAGAACGTATTGCCTACGATGCCGCGCTCCGTGAAATAGGTGACCTCCGCGCGCAGCAATCCGGAATCGTCATCGCTGAGCCAGATGTGCCGCTCGAAACCGCCGCCGCCCTCCATGTTCCCGGCCGACGCGGAAAATCGCGGCCAGTCCTGGTATCCGGCCTCGATTCTTCCGACGGCGGCACCGATCTGCTTGAGAGCTTCCTTGTCGGCCGCGCAGTGAAAAACGCAGGAGATGAAAAGGACGAAGGTCGCGGGAATCGCTTTCATGTTCAGAGGGGTCGCGGATTTCAATCGACCCACTCGAAAAGCGGCCACGGGGCTTTCGGATATTCCTCCTGCGCGCCCGTGAGCACGCTCGTGTCACCCGCGAAACCCCAGTGCAATGTCCGCCATTTCCCGTTCTCATCCTTGAAAAGGAAAGCAGCGAAATCCAGTTCCATGTCCGCAGCGATGCCATCGGTTTCCGGCGGGCTTCCATCCGTGGCGGCGACCGATCCCGTGAAGCGCGCCCATTGCCCGATCACTCGAATCTTCCCGGTGAACGTCACCGCCTCGCCGGCATACTCCGCGACGGGGACGCGCATCGAATCCATGATCGCCTTCCGCTCAGCCGTCCCCGCCTTCGGTTCGGTGAACTCCACCATTTCCAGGGACTTCGTGAAACCGACCTTGTTCGGCTCCTTCAGGTTCATCCTGCCATCGCCACCGTCCACCAGTTCGCCCTCGCCGATGAGCAGTTTCCCATCCGCGATCTTGAGAACCATCTCCTCGCTTTGTTCGGAACCCTCGATCTCATAGGAATACAAGACCTGGATCACATCCCCGTTCACCACGCCATCAAGCCATCCCCGGGCACCGTGACCTTCCGCCGGTTGCCAGGTTTTCGTGCCGGAAACACTTCCGTCGTCCGACACACTCAGGGCAATGCGTGTGGATTCCTCTTCGGATTCGCTGGCGAAAAACAGAGCCTTGGATCCGGCTTGTGCGGCATTCCATGCGAAAAGCAATGCAACGGCGGCTAGAATCGCTGGGCTTTTCATCGGCATCTTGATCATGGATGCAAAAAATGCATATCCCGAACTTTCAGCAGGTCAAGATTTCGCAATGACGAACATCCCGAAAAATGTTGATGAGATCAAAGCCTCGGTCAGACGGATTCTTCGAACAAACTTATAGGCGGCAACCTTTGACCAGTGCAAGCCCCCCTCGACTATGAGTCGGACTCGGTCGATGAGGGCAATGCGCGGCGACGAATGAGCGTCACAACGATTCAGAAAAACCCAGCAAGGGAGTCCTTGTCAGTCATTGCCATGAGCGAGAAGGCATACTTCTCCTTCCGCCAGCAGGCCTTCGCCCAATCGCCGGATTGCTCGATGACGGGATGATCTATTTCCGGCAGCTCGTCCGAGACATCGGTGCGGCGGAAAATGACAAGATGCACGGTGCCGTTTGCCGTATCGAAGCAGATCAGCGAACCGCGTTTGCCGTCGATCACAAGCTCCCGGCAGCCGAGACTTTTCATACCCTCCAGCCCGGGTGGCAGATATCCTCCACCGCATGGCAGGCCTTTTTCCCTGAGGTAGGAAATGAGGTGTGGCATCTCCTTCGCCTCCTGATCGAGGCTGAAAATGGGCGATTCGTAGAGCCGCACGAAGCCCGCCTGCAGCGCGCCGACCTCGATGCTGCCGGTCTTGTTTGCCATCGTTAGCGATTCCTTCGGCTTGCCGCCGTCCACAAGGATAAATGCCAGCGCGATGCCTGCGGCGGCGGCGAGGGGGATTCCGACACGCTTCCATCCAAAAGCTCCACGCTCCACCTTGACCGTCCGCTCCATCGCCTCGATCACGTTCTCACGCAAACCGCCGGGCACTTTGATATGCGAGATAGCCGAGATCATGGTCGCATCAAAAGATGAGTCGGCTTTAGGGAAGCCGACTCCGTCCTGCACCATCGCGAGGAACACCTTTTCACGCAGCCCCTCCGGCAGTTGGACCCGCGCGAGCGCTTCGGCGAACTCGGCGTCGAAGGCCCGCTCGCGCATCAGCCACTCTCCTAGCTCGCGGTCGCTGGTCGCAAGGTTCAACGCCTCCGCGAAATCCACATCCCGAGAGTCCGCCCCATCAGGCCGGAAACTCCGCAATACGAATCTGGCTCTTTCCTTATCCATTTTTTTTCTGAAACAATTCGGGGTTTACATCCACGAGATTTTTGGGGCCGCTCGATGGTTCGGCGACCATCCGCTTTCTGAGCATATCCTTGCCGCGCGACAGCCTCGACATCACGGTGCCGATCGGCAGATCAAGGATTTCCGCGATCTCCTTGTAGCTGTGCTGCTGGAGATAAAAAAGGGCGAGCGGAGCGCGATACATCTCGTCCATTTCCGCGAGGAGCTCCACCGCCCGCTGCCCGTCCATCTGGCGATCCGCGCCGTCTTGGGTAGAGCTTTCCGCCGCGATCCCCTCGTCCAGCGGCTCATCGGAAAACCTTGCCAACTTTCTCCTCTGCCCGAGAAACTCGCGGTGCAACGTCGTGAAAAGCCAGGTCTTCGCCTTGCTGCGGTCTTTCAGTTGCGCGTTCTTCTCCGCCCAGATGCAGAAAGTCTCCTGCACCAGATCAGACGCACGCTCCGGGCATCGGGTCAGGGAATACCCGAACCGATACAGCGCCTGATAGTGGGCATCCACCAATTCCGCAAACTCGCTCATGTTACGACTCTATGAGCATTTCCCCTGTCCGCTATTCCGAAAATTCCAACGAACCTGAAAAAACATTCTCTCGCCCTGCGTAGCCGATCCGCTAGTTTACCCAAATCACATGATCGGCAAACCCACTCTCGCAGCGATCTTCACCGCCTTTCTCACCGTCTCCGCCCATGCGGAGTTCCGCTTCCAGGAAAAAGACGGCACCCATTCCCTTTACGATGGAGACAAGCTGATCTCCGCTTTCCGCACCGACTACCGCGTCCCCTACCTCTATCCCCTCACCTCCCCCTCGGGCGCGAACATCTCCCGCCACTGGCCCATGGAGAATGACGCCCCCACCGAGGAAAAAGACCACCCGCACCACCGCGGCCTCTGGCTCTCGCACGGCGATGTGAACGGCTACGATTTCTGGGCGGGCATGGTCGGGAAAAAAGATGCGGTGATCCGCACCGACAAGGTGGAGACCGAGAAGTCGGAAACCTCCGTCACCCTCACAGCCTCCCTCACCTGGCTCGGTGATGGCAAGGAACTCCTCCGCGAGAAACGCTACCACACCTTTTCCCGACCCGACCCCAAGACCCTCGTCATCGACATCCACTCCTCGCTCACCGCCGTCGCGGACAAGGTCACCTTCGGCGACACCAAGGAAGGCACCTTCGCAGTCCGCACCGACCGCACCCTCCGCGTTGTCGGCAAGGAGGCGAAGGCCACTCTCACCAACTCCAACGGCGAAACCAATGCCGCCGCATGGGGCAGGCGCGCGAAATGGGCCGCCTACTCCGGCCCCGACGAACTCGGCAAGCCCGCCGTTGTCGCCATCATCGACGGCGCGAAATCCTTCCGCCATCCCACCCACTGGCATGCCCGCGATTACGGCCTGCTAGCCGCCAACCCCTTCGGCATCCATGACTTCGAGAAAAAACAGGACAAGACCCTCGGCAACCATGTCCTGAACAAGGACGAGGTCATGTTCCTGATCTATCAGGTCGTCATCCACGAAGGCACCCTTGAATCCGCCAAGCTCGATGGTATCCAGCCCGCCCCCGAAGGAAAATTTTTCAGAGTCCCCTAACCCAAATAAAATATGAACCGCCGCCGCTTCCTCTCCACCTCCGCCCTCGCCGGAGCCTTCGCCCTCACCCCTTCCTTCGCCCGCGCCGCCTCGGCGAACGGCGATCTCCGCGTCTGCCTGATCGGTTTCAACGGACGCGGCAAAGGCCTTGCCGCAGATCTCATGAAATGCAAGGGCGCGAAGCTCGTCGCCCTCTGTGATGCCGATTCCGCCGTCCTCGATTCCTTCGCCGCCGAACTCGACAAGAAAGGCACCAAGGTCACCAAGTTCACCGACTACCGCGAAGCCTGCGTATCCAAGGAAATCGATGCCGTCATCATCGCCACGCCCAATCACCTCCACTCCCTCATCGGAACCACCGCCGCCGCGAACGGCAAGCACGCCTACGTCGAGAAACCCGTTTCCCACAACGTCTGGGAAGGTCGCCAGCTCGCCAACGCCGCCGCGAAGCACAAGGTCATCATCCAGCACGGCTTCCAGCGCCGCTCGGAAACCTCATGGCACGAGGCCTACGATTTCGTGAAATCCGGCGAGATCGGCAAGGTCACCCTCGCCCGCGGCTTCTGCTACAAGCCCCGCCCTTCCATCGGCAAACTCCCCAAACCCGTCGATCCGCCGAAAACGGTGAACTACGATCTCTGGTGCGGCCCGCGCGAGATGGCGCCCGTCCACCGCACGAAATTCCACTACGACTGGCACTGGCAGTTCCCCTACGGCAACGGCGACTTCGGCAACCAGGCGCCCCACCAGCTCGATGTCTGCCGCTGGTTCATCGGCGATCCCAAGCTCCCCGCCGCCGTCCTCTCCATCGGAGCCCGCCTCGGCTACGAGGACGACGGCCAGTGGGCGAACACACAGCTCTGCTACTTCGACTACCCCACTCCCGTTCTCTTCGAGGTGCGCGGACTGAAAACCGATACCTACAAGGGCGTCAATTTCGGCAACATCATCGAGTGTGAGAATGGCTACATCTCCGGAGGCCACAGCCCTGAATGCGCCGCCTACGACAACAACGGCAAAGTGATCCGCAAATTCAACGGCGTAAAATCCCACATGCAGTCCTTCGTCGATTCCTGCCACTCCGGTAAAATCGATACCGGCCACAGCGCGGAAAGCGGCCACCTCTCCTCCGCCCTCGCCCACCTCGGCAACATCTCCTGGAAACTCGGCACACCCACCGCCCCCGACGCGATCCGCGCCGCCCTCAAGGACGCCAACACCACCGACTCCTTCGAGCGCATGCTCACCCACCTCGCCGACAACAAGGTCGATGCCACCAAGGACATGCTCGCCCTCGGCAAGCACCTCACCTTCGACGCGGAAACCGAAAAGTTCACCGGCGACTCCGCCGACCTCGCGAACCCGCACCTGAAAGGCACCTACCGCAAAGGCTTCGAGCTTCCAGTCTAGAAGCATGGAGAAACGGAGTGGCCGGATGCGAGCAAGGCGTCGTGGTCTGCTTCGGCATCCTCGGAATTGCGGATGACAGGGGCGAAGGGTTTTTCGGAGGACATGGGCATGGGGTAAGCATAATGAACCACGAATGATCACGAATGGGGCGGATCTCGCCTGCTTCGCAGAGCAAGGTGGGGGCAGTAAAATGATTGTCTCATCGGGGGATGAAAATGACCGGTGCGGAAGGATCGGAGCCAAGGCCTGCGGCTTTCAGTTGCTCGGGGCTGAATTGGGCCATCTGGAGGTCGATGGGGATCAAGCCCGCCGGGGTTTTGATAAAGTTGTCGGGCTTGGCATCGACGATCACGCTGCCGTCGGACGGGCGATACCATCCGAAGTAGGACGATGGCACGGGGCAAAACCCTCACCAACCAGCATCTCATGGATGGCTTCGTTGGTTGCCAGCCCTTCCCGCTCATACCATCGCTGTGAGATCACGATGGAAGGTTGTCCCGCCGGCTGGCCGATGATCATGCTGGGTTTGGAGGAAACGGTGACCCCTTCCAGAGCCAGATCGCTCCCGAACACCGAGATATGCAAGGCCATGCGCCGCAGATATTCGGATGGAGAGGCGTTCCGGCGATCCAACCTGCCTTCCGCGACGCAGGGAATCTGGCCATACACACCTGCCCAAGTCCTTTTGACCGCGCGGGAGTCGGCGGGACGGTAGAAGACTTCGTGTTCGCTGGTGCTGTTGGAAACGGTCTCGAGGCGGTCGAGGTCGCTGTCCGGGATCAGCGCACCTTCACGGCGCGCCCACTCCTCAAGATTTCGGATTTCGCTTCCGAAAGGTGTTGGATCACCTGGGCGCGGACTTTCTCCACCGGCAACGGCTTGAGCGGCATCCTCGAAAGCGCGTCGTTGATGGCCGTAAGTTTCCGGGATGGTGGCTGGACTTTCATCGGTTTCAGGGTGCTCCGGTTCCCAGCTGCTGTCAATGGAGGAGGTGGGAGGCATTGAGGCGTTGTGGTCTTGGAAACCGGAATGAGAGGGGCGGCGAAATGGCTTTTATCACGTAATTAAGCACCTTCAGCGGATCAGCGGGGCTGTGCCGCATGCTTCGGCGACGAAATGTCCCCGGGCTTTATCGAGTGCGTCCAAGGGAGATTCACTCAGGGAGTGGATGAAGTGGAGAAGGTCGGTGAGCAGGTCGATGGCGCATGTGTGCTCATCGTCGTCGTAACCCTGCTCCTGATAATGCAGCACTGCCTTGTGCGCGGAACGGGAGCGCAAACCATTGCTGGCATCAGGATCGAAGAAGCCGTCGGTGGGGACTACGAGATCGGGGTTGTGAGGAGGGATATCCATGGTGAATGAAGATTGGATTCAGACTTCAGCGTTCTTGCCATCTTAGGCAAACAGCGGACAGGGAACGCCGCCGGCCAGCAGATCCACGCCCTTGAACTCCTTCGCCGAGAAATCACGCACATCCCCTTCCACCACATTCCAAGCGGGACGGTTCAGGCGCAGCGTCTCACAGGCATGGCGGTCGAACTCCACATGCGCCATGGCCTTAAACCCTGCCCTCTCCAACCCAATCGCCTGACCACCCGCTCCCGAGCAAATCTCGATGCAGGTGTGGGCGGCGGAAGGGATCGGGATTCGGCTAATTTGTTCTTTTGAACAGTTTAAGGGTAGTGTATCAAGTCAGACTTAGAAACGAAAGAGGCGTTAATCCGTAAGGACTCGTATGATTCTCCCGCACCGCCGGAAGGTGTGCTAAGATAGCTTTCCCACCTTGCTTGTGGGAGAAGCGGAGGAAACCGAATTAGGACACCATGGACGTAGATCCAGAGGGTCAGACAGGCCTCCGCCTCTCCTGCAGGCTACCCAATACCGAGCCGCATCTTGGATCACCAGAATCCGTATCACGAGTCAGGTTTCGCGTAGTCTGCTTCCACAAGGCTTCGCTTTGGTGGGTCAAACCAGAACCAAGGAAGACCATGAACCCCACGAAATCAAACCACAAATTCTGCCTAGGAATCGACATCTCTAAGGCCGATTACCACGTCGCCCTTCTCCACGGGGAAAGCGGCGAGAGCATCGCCCGCAGCAAATTCGCCAACAACCCGCAAGGACACGCCAAGCTCGTTGACTGGCTCGCCAAGCACACCGGAGCAGATCTCCCTGTCCACGCCTGCATGGAAGCCACAGGAAGCTACGGGGAAAGCCTCGCCGACTACCTCGACGGCAAGGTCGCGATCCTTAGCGTCGTCAACCCAAGAGCCATCAAAGCCCATGGCGATAGCGACCTACGCCGCTGCAAATCCGATCCCGCAGATGCACGCCTGATCGCCAGTTACTGCCGTAGCAAGCAACCCCGTGCCTGGCAGGCACCTAGCCCAGCACAGCGCAAAAACAAAGCCATCTCCCGCTGCCTAGCCAACCTCAAGAAAGACAGCACCCGCGAGTCAAACCGCCTCGATCTCTGCTCCGACAAAACCGTAGTGAAAGCCCTCAAGGCGCATATCAAGTGGATCGAGAAACAGATCGCCAAGCTGGAAGATGAGTTGCTCGCCGCCGTGAAAGAGGATGCCGCAAGCGCCCGCGCATTGGAGCTCATCGTCAGTATCAAAGGGATCGGGGAAAAGAGCGCCGCCTACCTCATCGCCGAGCTGCCTGACCTAACGTTGCTCAAGAATGCTCGTCAGCTTGCAGCCTACGCGGGAGTCACGCCGCGCATCTTCCAAAGCGGCACCAGCGGCAAAACGCGCACCCCTATGAGCAAGGCGGGCAACCGCCACATCCGCAAAGCCCTGTTCTTTCCCGCCATGTCGGCCATGCGCTTCAATCCTATCTGCAAAGCCTTCGCCGAGCGTCTCAAAGAGAAAGGCAAACCCTCCATCGTCATCATCGGAGCCATTATGACTAAGCTTCTTCACCTGATCTACGGAGTCCTAAAAAGCGAAAAACCCTTCAACCCCGACATCCTCAAAAAAGCGCAAATAACCCCTTGATTTCAACGCCGCATCTGACCCCATTCAGGGATCGTGGGTATGCTCGAATCAACGGGGGTGGTCGTTGAGCATGGAGGTTTGGCGGGGGGCGGTGAGGGATTTCATCTGAGTGATAAGTGCCGAGTGAGAAGTGATCAGTGAGCAGTGGGAAGAGTTCTGGTGCGGGAATTATGGCTTGGTGGCGACGATCTTGCCTTCCTTCCATGAGAGAAGGGGGAGATTCCAGCGCTTATGATCGGCGCGGAGTTCCTTGGCCATGGCTTTGGCGGCGGCCTGGCCACGGGCGACGAATGCCGGCTGCTCTTTGGAGGGTCGGGCGATCTTGGTCGGTTTCATGGGGATAAGAATTGTTTGACTTGCTCCAGATTGGAGTTCGCGGAGTCGAAAAGCAAGGATGCAGGTTGGACGCTGTTGTTCCGGAAGGTCCAGCCATCGGCCAGCGGCGCGTAGATTTCCAGAAAATGGGTCAGGCTTCGGGAGAAACGGCGTTTCACGTCCGCGTCCGGCACGGAATGCCCGCCCATTTTGACACGTTGGGCAATCCTGCGAATGGCCAGGGAAGGCGATGGAATCCAGAGGTAGTGGATTTCGATTTGGTAGCCGGTGGATTTGGCCTGTTTTAGGAGCTTGGCGTAGGTGGTGCCGCTGAGAGTGCTTTCGAGGCCGAAGGGATGGCGGGATTCCATGCAGGATTGGATTTCCCGAAGCAGGAGTTTACCGGCTCTGACGGCGAGCTTTTCCGGATCCAGAGGGGAGAGACCACGGGCGATTTCGTCGGCATTCAGGAAGCGCGGGATGGGATCAAGCTGGCGGAGGTAGGCACGGGCGAAGGTGGTTTTGCCCGCTCCGTTGGAACCTGCGAAGAGGTAGAGGGTGGGTGGGGCGGCTGGCATGTGGGCGATGAGCGGTGTGAAGACTGCGTTCGTAAGGTTCTAGGCGTAGACGACTTTGCCTTTTGGTTCAGGGATCGTTCGGTTGAGGTAGACCGCCAGCAGATCCACGCCCTTGAACTCCTTCGCCGGGAAATCACGCACATCCCCTTCCACCACATTCCAATCGGGACGGTTCAGGCGCAGCGTCTCGCAGGCATGGCGGTCGAATTCCACATGCGCCATGGCCTCAAACCCTGCCCTCTCCAATCCAAGCGCCTGACCACCCGCTCCCGAGCAGATCTCGATGCAGGTGAGGGTGGATGGCGAATTGGACGGCTTAGGGGTCGGCTTCATAGTGCGAGCAATTTGTGCATGGCCTCTTTGTCTGCGATAGGAGGGTTTGGGGAAAAGTGGGATGCGATTCTTTGAATGATTACGTCACGGGAAGCCTGATCCTCAGCGGTCGAGTCCGCCCATTTCCTGCCGGGATGCATGGTGTCGCATGGCGAACGCTTGTTCCCGCGTGTTTCGGCGGCTTCGCCGTGCTTCCCGATTCCGAAACAGACTTTGATCTCCTTGTTCCAGATCGGTTTGAACAGGCGGATCATGAAATCTTTCACCGCGCTTTCCATGCCGCTCTGGATGACAACGTGGCGGCAACGGAAATCCGCAGGATTCAGCCCTCCGGAAACGATACTCCGGCGGTGTTCTTTGAGCCGTTTCCTAATGGCGGAGCCTTGGTGGAACGCGGTCTCTGCGCTGGTAAACGGCGGATAAGGTACGCTCACGTGATTACAGGGGTGATTCATGCTGATAATCGCGCATCTCTTTTCTCCCGGATCGTTTCGCGGATATCATCTTTGGAAACCCATCGCCAGACCATGACGTAGGCTCCGCTCTCTCCTTGGGATATGACCGGTTCATCGTCGTGGTCGAATTCATCATCGCTGCCGCAGATAACGTGCTCGGCATACATTTTGTCGAGGCGGCTGCGGTTCGCTTTCAGGCGGATCTTTTGCGCGAGATCGGCATGGCCGGACGCGAGCAAGGCGTCGTGGACTGCTTTGGCATCCTCGGAATAGAGGATGACAGGGGCGAAGGATTGTTTCGAGGACATGGGCATGGCGATGAAATTGGATTCAGATTTCACGTGCCGCCTCCGCCGCGATGTGTGCCGCAAAGTTGGTGACGAACATCTTGAGGCTGGTCATTTCGCTGACGTCCGAAAACTTGCCGGACTGCATCGCCGCGCGGGGTGATGCCAGAACGGCGGCGGATGTGTAGAGATTCTCCTGGACCAGTTTCCGGCAGAGCAGATTGTATCGCTCGATGTAGGAAGCTCCCTGAAACTCCGGCCTGACCAGGAAATGATCGCTGCGGTCACGGATGGGTCTGCGGGAGCCAACGGCATCTTCCACGAGCATCAGCCAGCCGACGAATGGCCTTGGGGATTCTCCGAAGGCTCCTTCACGATACGCCGTCCACAGGTCATGGGCGGTGCCGATGGCTTCCTCCGTGCGGTTGTTGAAATTGTTTCCAAACGAACCGACCTGGGATTTCAGCTCCACGGCGGCGATGAGGCGGTTATCGAGCAGTACCAGCATGTCCCACATTTTTGTGGGGCGGAAGTATCCGGGCAGCGTCAAAGGGATGCGTCCTTGGCGGATGACCGTCGCGTTCTTAAGGCCGTTTGCTTCGATCAAATCGATCAACAGCGCCACGAAGCCGTCCATATTCTTCCCGCCCGTAACGGCACCCCGACTTCCCGCATCCGCTTTTCCCGCTTCGATCTGTTTCTTGTGCGCCGCGTCACGGTTGCCCCAGAAGGCTTTGACCGATTCCACCGCCTTCTTTTGATAGTTTACAAGTTTCAGTGCCATTTGATTGAAGTGCAGTCCCGGTCATTCAGGCATTGCGTCGATCCGATAAGCCTTCAGCGCGGCCTTGTTGGCGAGATCGAAATCCTGGTTGTCGAAGGCTTTGCGGAGGGTTTCCGCGAGTTTGGAGGAGATGTTCGCGGGAGCGGGGACGCGGATGCGGCGGAGGTATTGGGCTTGGAAGCGGAGGTAGCCGCCTCTCATGCGGACTCCGTAGCATTGGATGAAAAACTGGCCGACTTCCGACATCAGCAAGGCTCCGAGGACGCGGAGATCCCATTGCTCCGAGGTGATCCAATACAGGTTGTGCTGCGGGTAGGTTTTGCCTTCGTCGAGGCAGGGCAGGAGGCGATCCTTGATGTCGGCGATGTAGAGCTTGTCCTTTTTGAAAAGGCCGAGGTTCACGCGGTCGATGGTCTTGTGCCAGTTGCGCGGCTTGTCTTTTTTGGCGGTGTGGCGCGCTTCGAGGAGTCCGCGATGCTTGCCGAGGTGGGCTTCGAGCGCGGGATACTCCGCGAGATCGACGAGGCCGGCCTCGTTCCATGGGTTCGCCAGATAATGGCCGGACCAGTTCACCCTCCCCCGCTCCAGATCGTAGGCCATAGCGAGCGGCAGCGCCCTGTCCTTCTCGTAGGCGGGCTTTGCCGAGGAGATGAAAACCTTATCCGCCCCCGTCGCGACACCGATCCCGATCCTTGTGCCGGTCAGCTTCGATTCCAGCGGCAGGCAGGTGGCCTCCAGATGCTTGAGCATTTTCAGCTTCTCCGGCGAGGAGCAGGGCCACGGCTCGCTGCCATGGAACCAATCCTCGAAACGGGCGGAGTTCAGGTAGGGATTCGAACCCACGACCCGGAACGCGCCGCGAAGCCTCTCCGGCGTTTCGTTCTCGATCCCCGGCAGGGCTTTGGAAACGATCACGGATTTCTGCTCCTCCCGTGCGATGATCGTCACCGCCGGATACGCGTTAACCTCGCTCTCGAAGGCCTCCACGTCATGCGCCTCGATGATGTGGCGGACGGCGTAGCCTTCGGTGGTGATGAATTCGCGTAGGGCGCTGCCGTAGTCGTTGAGCATCCAGCGGTCGGCGCAGATGTAGGCGCAGACGCCGCCGGGTTTCAGTTGCAGCAGCGCGGCCTGGTAGAAAGCAACGTAGATATCCGCCCTTCCGCGCATCGCGCTGAAGCCGTTGCGATACATCGCCGCCTTCTTTTCGGGGATCTCCTCCAGGCGGATGTAGGGCGGATTCCCAATCACGAAATCCGCGATGGGGAAACACAGTGAGGCTTCGAGGAAATCGCCGGTCTTGATCCAGCTCCGCGCGAGCTTCGCGGCGGTGGCCGAGGGGACGCCCAGGGAAACGAGGGTGGATCGCACCACGCCCACCGCCCGCTCCGCCGCCTCCGGATCAATTTCAAAGGCCTGCAAAGCTCCGGTGGCCGCCGATAAGGGCAGGCCGTGGATCTCGCAGGACTTCACCAACCTCCTCACCATCGCGCTCAGAAACGCCCCGTCCCCCGCCGATGGCTCCAAGGCCACCATTTCCGCCAACCGCTTCTCCGGCAGATACCCCGCCAGATCCAAGACCAGCTCCACCATCCAGGGCTTGGTGTACACGACACCGGCCACGGGTTCTGTGGTGCTAAGAATGGCTTCGAGGCTGATCATTGGTTCATGTGAACAGCTCCAAGGAGGACTGTCAATCGTGGAGATGTTAGGCGGTGATGAGACAGGGAAATGTTACGGGGCAAGACGCCAAAGAGGAGAAATCATGTCGCCAGATCCAGCGGGAGGTCGGTGATGTCTCGGATGCGGCGTCCGGCGATCATTGTGTCCAGCATGTCCTTCGCATCCGGGAAATCCAGGCGATCCACGGCGGCGATCAGTTCTGGTAGGGCAATGTGGTAGAGGCAATCGATATCCCCTGTTCCGAGGGCGAGTGATGCCAAGCGGCTGGGCAGGCACTCGGCGGTTACGATGACGATGTGCGGGGTTCTGCCTTTTCGGTTCCGTAGCAGGTTCAGGGCTTCCGAACGGGCGTTCTGGGATCGGTCGCTGCGGAGGGTGAACTTGCACGAGACGCAGGCATGGAGGATCGGAAGCGGGTTGACCGATTCCCTGAGCGGGGAGCGCTCCGAAAGGCCTTTTGCCAAAAATGCCCCTCCGGCATTGATCACTTCATCGCTCTCCGGCCTGCGGGTGACGATGACATCCGGGCTGATCGCATAGTCATTGCCGAGCGCGGCGGCCAGTTCGCGGTGTTCGAGGCAGAATTTCGCGAGATCCCCGAGATGCGCGTATTGCTCGCAGCCGACGACCGCTTGCTCGGAGCGGGAGGTGATATGGTCGATGCTCCATTTTCCAGGCCGCAGATGTCCGAGCTTGAGAAAGGATTTCTGGAGAAAATCCGCGACGCTCTTCTCAAAGATATCTCCCAAGGTTTGGCCAGCCGGCTTTTTACCTTTCCTGATCCCAACAATCGACTCGGCGACGGCGTTGGAAATCTCAAGACTCGCCCGGTTTCCGTAGTCGGAATTATTGACTGCCAAAACTTTCCTCGCGGCGGCACCTTTGCCTAAGGTGTAAGTGCCGAAAGTCAGCGCGGATGCGGCCAGGCTCTCGAAGAATTCCTTCCGTGCGGATTCAAGCGTGGCGAGCATTTGTTCGTTGGTTGGTTGCTGCTCCGCTGATCGCCTCCCTGATCCTAGTAGCGACGGCGTGGGCCACCGGTGGGGGGAAGGCGTTGCCGATCTGGCGGTAGGCGGCGGTTTTGCCTCCGGCGAATTGCCAGTCATCGGGGAAGCCCTGGATGCGGGCGGCCATCCTGAGGGTGAGCCTTGGCGTTCCCTTGAATCCTTTTGGCGGGGCTTCGTTGCCGAGGGATTTGCCTTCGACGCCGAGGGAAGCCCATGCCTTGCGGGCGCGGGTGGGGCCGAGATCGGCTCCGCCGTGCTTTTTGGAACCGCCGACAAGGGTGGGCGCGATTTCGTTGGCGTTCGCCGCCCACTCGAATGCCCCTTCCCAGCCGTTCGATGCCATGAGATCGACGAGGGTTTCGCCGACGGTCTTGGTGGGGACTCCATCGGTCAGCGGCATGGGCGGGTAGAAGTTGGAAACGAGATCTTTCCTGATCGCGACGACGACCACCCGGGGGCGGAGCTGCGGGACGCCGAAGTCCGAGGCGTTGAGCAGATGCCAACTGGCCTCGTAGCCCATGGCCTTGAGTTCCTTCTTGAGGCTCATCCGGTAATCGGTGAACACGGCGTCGAGGAAGCCGCGGACGTTCTCCAGCATGACGGCTTTCGGGCGGCATTCGTCGACGAGTCGGAGGGCTTCGGGGAAAAGGTCGCGCTCGTCGTTGGAGCCGAGCTGTTTTCCCGCTTTCGAAAACGGCGGACAGGGAACGCCGCCGGCCAGCAGATCCACGCCCTTGAACTCCTTCGCCGAGAAATCACGCACATCCCCTTCCACCACATTCCAATCGGGACGGTTCAGGCGAAGCGTCTCGCAGGCATGGCGGTCAAACTCCACATGCGCCATGGCCTCAAACCCTGCCCTCTCCAATCCAAGCGCCTGCCCACCCGCTCCCGAGCAGATTTCGATGCAGGTGAGGCCGGACTGGGAAACCGAGGATTGGGGATGATTCTTCATGGGTTCTTTTGAACAGTTTTATTGATCAGTTGTCAATCTGGGATTCTCAGGACGAATGATCATTTAAAATCGAATTCGTAGTCGAATGAGAGAAATTGATGAGTCTCAAAGTTCCAACTATAGATCTGACAAGATTCTCACAATAACTAGAAAGTTTACGGGCGAATTCCTCAGGTTCGTTTTCGATTGCGTCGAAAGTGTCGTCCCTTGCGGCTTTGGTGAAAGCATCTCGGTCAAAAGGATTCCCGTGAAAGAGGTGATTTCTGATTTCTGATGCACCGAAGAGTAGATCGCATTGGTATTTTTTCCCGTTCGCTTGGATTTCTGTCATTTTACCAGAAACTAAACCGGTAGCTTTACGGATTGCGTCACGAGTTTGAAGTCCCGTTTTGTTCATCGTAGCCAACGATTCCAAGCACATGTAGATCTTTGCTATTCTAAATACTGGATCAGATTCATTTTGAGCATAATTATAAAGGCTCAAAGCAAATGAAAATTTACGATCTTTCTGACATTTTTCGAGAACCGCCATGACTTGGTTGGCAAAGTTTATAGACGTATTGTCTTCACCACAGCGAATCCACCGTTCTCTCATCTGCCACTTTAGGAGCATCGAAATTTTTCGATCTCCGGGATCATAATAAATCCTACCAAATTCAATCGCTGGGCTACTCGAAGCCCAAGATAATACTGCCTTATAGTGCGACACCAGTGTCTCAATTTCCTTCGTAGCTAAAAGTATGTCTTTGCAGTCAAATGGGATAGCCACGACCACTACAGGTTCCGCCTCTTTTGCAGTGAGTGCGAAATCTTCAATATTCTCTTTTGAAACGCCGTGTCCAAGTAACTTCAAGTGCTGCCCTAATCTGTAGGCTTCCAATAACATTCCAATCTCTCTGAACGGCACCATAACGGCACCGTTTTTCAAGATAACTGGAGACTGTAAATATGCTCCCTTGAAAAAAACATGAATGCCTGGCGGCTTCTTGAGCAGTAGACCGATTTCATCAGAAACATGGCATTTGCACCCTTCTGCGACTTCATCGGACATCGTTTTAGCCTTAAAACTTTACTTACAAGCCTCGCACGCTCCCCCGTTCATCATGGCGTCGAGGGAGTCCTTCTTCGCTGAAGCTTCGAAGGAAAGGCAGGTGTTTGGGTTGGAGAAGTGGGCATGGGGGAATGAGGTCAGACGTTATTTGTTAAGAGTGATTGGGGAAGAGGGAGATCAGGCGGCGGCGAAGTCGAGATCCTTGGTGATACGGACTTTGGGTTCGGGTAGTGGGGTGTTTTGCTCTTTGCGGTGCTGGATTTCATCGCGGACGATGGAGCAGAGTTCGGCGTAGCAGGTTTCCTCGGATTCGGAGTGGCAGACGCCGGCGAGGTAGAGGTCGGGGCAGTAGCCGATGTAGCAGGAGTCCTCATCGGACCAGCGGACGAAGCGGTGGTATTGGTCTTCCGGTTTCATGGTGGCAATCTAGCTTTCCTGCTTTGACTTGGCAATGACTTCGGCGATCTGGCGTTCCTGGTAGGTTTTCGCGTCGTCGCCTTCGGCACCGGATACGGTGATGACCCCGTTCACCTTCGGGTGCTTGAACTGGCGGTGGGAGCCTTTTTGGCGGTCGATGGAGAACCCGGCCGCGCGAAGATCCTTGAGGAGGTCGCGGATTTTCTTGGGCATGGGGATGGTTGTTTCGCCCCTTCAGGGCTCTGGTTATTCGGTGGGGTGGAACCCGGGGCGTTGCCCCGGGCTGGTATGTTTCGCCCCGTTGGGGCTTTGGACTTGGGTTGTGGGAAGAAAGGGGCTGGAAGCTCCCTTCTCCTTATTGGCAGGCCTCGCATTCGCCCCCGTTCATCATCGCATCGAGTGAGCAGACCATTTTTTCCTCGGCGGTGAACTCGCGTTTTGCGGTGGCTGCGGCGAGGTTGGTGGCGGCGGTGGCGGCGGTTTGGGTGGCCATGACGCCGCGCTGGTCTTTTTGGACGGCGACGGTGGATTTCTCGATGTTGGAGGCCTGGAGGGTGCGGAGGTAGTAGGTGGTCTTGAGGCCTTTGTCCCAGGCGCGGCGATACATGTGGCTGAGCACCTTGAAGTCCGGGGTGGCGAGGAAGAGGTTGACCGATTGCGACTGGTCGATCCACTTCTGGCGGCGGGCGGCGGCATCGACGATGTATTGGTATTCGATGCCGAAGACGGTCTTGTGCTTGTCCTTGATGGATTGCGGGATGTCGTCGATGGCGTCGAGCTCGCCGTCGAAGTACTTGAGCTGGTCCACCATTTCCGGGCACCAGAGGCCGGCTTTCTTGAGGTCGCGGACGAGCTCGGTGTTGAGGATGGTGAAATCGCCGGAGAGGTTGGATTTCACGTAGAGGTTCTTGTAGTTCGGCTCGATGCAGGGGGTGGTGCCCATGATGTTCGAGATGGTGGCGGTGGGGGCG
This sequence comes from Verrucomicrobiota bacterium, assembly GCA_046051965.1. GTDB lineage: Bacteria > Verrucomicrobiota > Verrucomicrobiia > Verrucomicrobiales > Akkermansiaceae > Luteolibacter. Next base: position 12,187 of record JBJONG010000025.1, on the reverse strand, counting down.
ATGGCGAGGACGTTGGAGTTCCTCATGCCGTGTTTGGCGATTTTCTCGCGGACGACGGACCAGTCCATTTTCCCGCCGCGCGGGACATCGATCCTGCGGCCGCGCTCTTCCTGGAGGAGATCGACGGTGTCCTGCGGGAGGAGGCCGCGATCCCACTTGGAGCCCTTGTAGGTGGAGTAGGTGCCGACCTCCGCGGCGAGATCGCTGGAGGCGCTGTAGGCGTAGTAGGCGATGGCTTCCATCATCTCGTCGTTGAACTCGACGGCGGCCTCGGAAGCGAAGGCGAGGTTGCGCTTGTAGAGGGCGTTCTGGAGACCCATGACGCCGAGGCCGATGGGGCGGTGGCGGGAGTTCGCGGTCTTCGCGGCGGCGGTGGGGTAGAAGTTGATGTCGATGACGTTGTCGAGGGCGCGGAGGGCGACGGTGATCGTTTCCTTGAGCATCTCGTGATCGATGGCGCCGTCCTGGGTGATGTGGGAGTCGAGGACGACGGAGCCGAGGTTGCAGACGGCGGTTTCCTCATCGGAGGTGTTCAGCGTGATCTCGGTGCAGAGGTTGCTGGAGTGGATGACGCCGCAATGATCCTGCGGGGAGCGGACGTTGCAGGGATCCTTGAAGGTGATCCACGGGTGGCCGGTCTCGAAGACCATTTTCAGCATGGATTTCCAAAGCTCGATGGCGGGGATCTGGCGGGACCAGATCTTGCCCTCGGCGGCCTGGGCTTCGTATTCCTCGTAGCGTTCCTCGAAGGCTTTTCCGTAGAGGTCGTGGAGGTCGGGGGTCTCGTTCGAGCGGAAGAGGGTCCAGAGCTGGCGATCCTCCATGCGTTTCATGAAGAGGTCTGGCACCCAGTTCGCGGTGTTCATGTCGTGGCAGCGGCGGCGGTCGTCGCCGGTGTTCTTGCGGAGCTCGAGGAAGTCCTCGATGTCGTTGTGCCATGTCTCAAGGTAGGCGCAGCCGGAGCCTTTGCGTTTCCCGCCCTGGTTGACGGCAAGGAGCTGGTCGTTGTGGAGCTTGAGGAAAGGGATGATGCCCTGGGACTCGCCGTTGGTGCCCTGGATGTAGCCGCCGGTGCCGCGGACGGCTGTCCATGATCCGCCGAGGCCGCCGGCCCATTTGGAGAGGTAGGCGTTCTCCGCGATGCCGCGCTGCATGATGGACTCGATGGAGTCATCGACCTTGTAGAGGTAGCAGGAGGAGAGCTGGGAGTGGAGGGTGCCGGAGTTGAAGAGGGTCGGCGTGGAGGAGCAGAAGCGGCGGCCTTTGTAGAGGTTGTAAAGGCGGATGGCCCACTCCTCGGCTTTCGTTTCCTCCTTTTTGAAGAGGCCCATGGCGACGCGCATCCAGAAATACTGCGGGGTCTCGATGCGGCGGTGCTTATCGCCGGTCTTATCGACGATGAGGTAGCGGTCGTAGAGGGTCTGGATGCCGAGGTAGTCGAAATCGAGGTCGGCGGAGGGATCGAAGGCGGCGGCGAGCTTGTCGAGGTCGTATTTCTCCAGCAGCTCGGGGTGGAGGCGCTTGATGGCGACGCCGTGCTTGAGGTAGGACTTGAAACCCTGCTTGTGGGCTTGCTTGAGCTTGTCCACGCCATCGGTGGAGATGGACCAATCGAGGACTTCCTCGTAGATGTAGGAGAGCAGGATGCGGGCGGCGAATTTCGCGAAGTCCGCGTCCTTCTCGATGAGGGTCTTCGAGTTGAGGATGATGGTGGCTTTCAGGTCTTTGGCGGAAATTTCCGAGCCGATGGAGCGGCGGAGTTCGCGCTCGATCTCGGCCTCGGGGAGGTTCAGCGAGAGGCCGATGGAGGCGTAGGCGATGCGTTTTTTCAGCTCCATGCCGTCCCAGAAGGAGGAGGTGCCGTCGTCGTTGGTGACGACGATCATGGAGTCCTGCGCGAGATCCTCGGAAGCCTCGTTTTCGAGATCCTTGCGGAGGAGATTGCGCTGGGCGCGGTAGAGGATGTAGTGCTCGGCGGCCTTGAAGTGGCCCTGGCGCATGAGTTCCTCCTGGACCATGTCCTGCACGTCCTCGATGTGGACGAAGGATTGGTCGCCGCGGCGGACGCGCTCGGTGACGGCCTTGGCGATGTCGATGGCGGGCTCGGGGTTTTCCTTGATGGTGAGGAAGGCCTTGCGGACGGCGATCTCGATCTTGGTTTCCGACCATGGCACGACGTTGCCATTGCGGCGGATCAGGCGGACGGGAAGGGCGTGCGGGCCGGAGCCGATATCGACGTGGCCGGTTTTCTCAAGGGAACGGCGGAAGGCCAACGATTTCGCGACGTCGTAGGCTTCGTTTTCGAGCAGGGCTTTTTCAATGAGGAGGTAGAGATCGCTTTCGGAAAGGCGGAGGCGGCCGCCCTGTTCGAGGGATTTCGTGAGGGAAACGGCGACGTTGTGCGCGACCTGGGAGACGAAGTTGCGGTTGACGTCGGAGAAGATGGATTTCTCGTCCTCGGAGCGGGCGATGAGGAGATCGGCAAGGGAATCGCCGATGGCGTCCGCGACATCCTCAAGCGAGAACTGGGTCTCCTTGTCGCCGCGGGTGACGATGATGTCGGCGTGTGGGACGCGCTTTTCAGCGGGGATGGTGCCGCGCCAGTCGTAAGGGCGGGTGTTGGAAGCGAGTTCGAAGCGATCTGAAATCACTTGTTTAAGAATATTGTCTTCGGCGAGGTTCAATGAGCGATACATGGAGGTTGGTGGGTGCGGTGTTTTTTGATTTGGTGGGAAAGTGGCGGAAGGAGCCAGGAGTCAGATGGAGAAGGGATGGATTCGGGCGGGTGGGGTGTTGGGCTGCGGCGGAGTCTTTTGGAATACGGAGGTGTTTGCTTGCCCGGATTTGGTGGGGATGACACCCAGGGCGTTGCCCTGGGCTATCATCTGCCGCCCCTTTGGGGCTTAAGAGTTAGAGTTCATCGTCATCGACGGAAGTCAGCGCCGCCGCCTTTTGATACTCCGTGACGCGGCCTTCGAAGAAGTTCTGTTCCTTCTTGATGTCCATCATTTCGGCGAGCCAGGGGAAGGGGTTGGAGACTTCCTTGTTGAGGGGGGCGAGGCCGCAGGAGGTGAGGCGGCGGTCGGCGATGAAGTCGATGTAGGTTTCGAAATCGGTGGAGTTGAGGCCTAGGCCGGAGACCGGGAGGCAATCGCGGATGAAGGCCTTTTCCAGCTCGATGCCCTCGGCCATGGTGGAGCGGAGATCCTCGCGGAAGTCCTCGGTCCAGATGTCGGGGTTTTCGTCGATGAGATCCATGAGTAGGTTGCGGAAGACCTCGATGTGGTTCGACTCGTCGCGGAGGGTGTAGCGGAACATCTGGCCGATGCCGGGGAATTTGTTCTGGCGGTAGAGGGAAAGGATCATGCCGAAGAGGCCGTAGAACTGGGTGCCTTCCATGATCTGGCCGAACATGAAGATGTTTTTCGCGAGCGCCTGCTTGTTGGCGGTGACGGTGAGGTCGATGTCGCGGCGGAGGGCGCGGGAGTTCGAGACGACGAAGTTGTTTTTCGCGGTGATGGTCGGGACATCCTCGAACATGGCCTCGCACTCGTGCGGGTTGATGCCGAGGGAGGAGATCATATAAACGAGGCTGTCGGCGTGGATGTTTTCCTCGTGGGCGTGGCGGCCGAGGACGAGCTTGAGTTCGGGGGCGGTGACGACCTCGCGGACGACGTGGAGGACGTTGTCACCGACGATGCCCTCGGCGGCGGAGAAGTAGCCGATGCCCATCTTGATGATCCAGCGCTCGACGTCGGAGATCTCGTTGGAGCGCCATTGCTCGACGTCCTTCTGCATCGAGATGTCCTCCGGCTCCCAATGGTTGTTCTTCATCGTCTTGTAGAGATCGTAGGCCCAGGTGTATTTGAGCGGGAGGATGTTGAAGAACATCGTTTCCTTGCCGTTGATGACTTTTTTCGAGTTGTAGGCGAGTTCGGCCTTGGCCTTGTCGAGGATGAAGGTGCGGGCTCCGAGGGTGACGGTGGTGGTGGACATGGTCGGGGTGCTTTGGTGGTGATTTTGGTTGATGAAAAGTGGCGCTAAGGTCGCGTTTAGCGTTGGTGATACTGAAGGAAATGATCGCCCCGGGTCAATCCGATTTTGTAGATGTGGTATCCACAAATTATTCACAATACAAGATATGGTAGGTATTGCTCACGCTTACAAAGTAAAGCCCATTGAAAATCTTGACCTTACGGAGATAAGCCCCAGAGGTAAGCGGAAGGCGTGGGGGCCAAAAAAAATTCTGTGTGAATCGTCTCCGGATGGCTCTGTCTGAAATTTGAAAAACTTCTTTAAGATATCCGAAATACTGAGGGGATGGGATCCAGCGCCATACGGAACCCATTCATTCGCAGAGCGATAAAAATTTTGATATCGAGGGGATCCTGTGAAGAAAAAGGCGGTGAGGCTTCCCAAAGAGGGCGAGATGGGTTTGTTTGGGTGACATGAAACGGTTGGCAAGCCATTGGCAAATTTTGGTCGCGCTCGTATTGGCGACACTCACGGCGCTGGTATTGCGCGGGCTTTTCGATGGTGCCGGGGAGAATTCGGCGACCGGCAGGTTCCTTGGCGGAGCGCTGGAGACGTGCCGGTTTGTGGGGGATCTTTTCATGCGGGGGCTCAAGATGATCATCGTGCCGCTGATTGTGACGGCGGTGGTTTCCGGGATCACGGGTATGAAAGGCGTGGAGGGCTTCGGGCGGCTGGGTTTGAAGACCGTGTCGTTCTACATGCTGTCCAGCCTCGTAGCCATTACGGTGGGCTTGGTAGTTGTGAACACGGTGAAGCCAGGTCTTGCCGATGGCGTGGCGAACGAGGCGATCCGTGCGGCCTTTGCGGAGAAGGAAGCGGCGGCGGATGATTCCGAGAAGGACAAGGTTGCGGTGGCGGGCGAGCGGGAGGGCAAGGATTTCCTGGGAATTTTCAAGGCGATGATCCCCGAGAACGTGGTTAGCGCGGCGAGCGACAACGGGCAGATGCTGGGCGTGATCGTGTTCAGCATTCTGTTTGCCATCGCAGTGACGCAGCTCCCGGGGGACAGCGGGGATAGCGTGCGGCATTTTTTCGGGGCGGCGAACGAGGCGATGATCACGGTGACAAAGTGGATCATGGCGGTGGCACCGATCGGGGTGTATGCGCTGATTTTGCCGGTGGTTTATGAGACGGGCGCTGATCTTTTCAAGCAGCTCGGGAAATACTTTTTCTGCGTGCTGTTCGCCCTCGCTTTCCATCTGTTCGTGATCCTGCCGCTGGCGGTGAAGTATCTCGGAAAAACGAGTCCGCTCGCGCATTTCAAGGCGATGAGGCCGGCCTTGCTGATGGCGTTTTCCACGGCGTCCTCCTCGGCGACGCTGCCGGTGACCATGCGAGCGGTGCAGGAGAACGCGGGGGTTTCCAAGCGGGTGGCGAGTTTCACGCTGCCGCTCGGTTCGACGGTGAACATGGACGGCACGGCGCTTTACGAGTGCGTGGCGGTCATTTTCGTGGCGCAGGTGATGGGGATCGAACTGGGGATGGGGGCGCAGTTTTTCATCGTGATCGCGGCACTGCTGACGAGCGTGGGCGTGGCGGGGATTCCATCGGCGAGCTTGGTCGCGATCCTGCTGATCCTTAAAAACTCCGGGATTCCCAACGCTGAAACAGCCGTGGTTGCCTTGCTTTCGGTGGATCGGTTGCTCGACATGAGCCGGACGGCGGTGAATGTTTACAGTGACACCTGCGCGGCGGTGATCGTGGGGAAAAGCGAGGGCGAAGTCTTTGCTCCTCAGGAATCCTGAAGGTAGTTTTTCGGGCGGTAGATCATCGCAAAGGGGATGAACAGGATTGCGGTGGCACCCATCAGGGCGCTGAAGAACCAGAAATAGGCCGCGCCCTGGAGACGCTCCTGGCCGCCGGAGAAGGTGGTTTGGGAGAAGATCTCCCCTGCCCCGTCCTCTGATGCGACGAGGCCGAGCTGGCGCTTCCTCGCCGCCAGCCAGGTTTCCTCGGGGCGGAGCTTGTCGAGCCACGAGGCTTTCTTTTCCGGCTCCGGCAAGGCCATGGACAGGATCACGCCGATATCCCATTTCGTGTTCCATTTGCCATCGCCTCCCGCGCTCCAGACGCGGGCGGTGGTGGAGTTCAGGGTGAGATAACGCAGCGGTCTGCCCCAGTGATCCTTGATGCCGGAGAGGAGTTCGGTGCCGGTTTTGCGGTCGGGGAAGCGTCCGGATTTCTCCGCGTGGGAAATGATCGTCCGCGCGGCACGGTTGAGATTTTCCTGACCGGGGACTTCGAGCGGGACTTTCTCGTTTTTGCCGAGGCGGCGGATGAAAGCGCCTTCGACGTCGCTCTCGTCGTATCCGGGCAGGACGACGGTGCGGGGATCATTTTGCCAATCCGCAGGCATGGCTCCGATGTGCGCGGCGAGCTGTTCCTCCGCCGCGCTGGGGATGCGGATGTAGTGGTTGACGCCCGCCACGAGGAAATTCCCGATGGCCACGGCGGCGAGGTAAAAGCACATGATGAATGACTTCATCTTCTTCGGCGACTGCGTGTAGGCGAACTCCAGGGCCACGATGGAAACAAGGATCTCCGCCGCCGTGAGCAGCGCGAAGGCGGCGATCTGCCATGCGATGTTCGGCCTGCCACCGCCATCGATCTCCACCTGGATGAAGCTGACCAGCACGAAGGCCGCCGCCATCAGCACGAAGCCCGAGCCCATTTTACGAAGCGGGCTGAGCGGGCAGAATTTCTCGACCCACGGATAGATGATGAGGCTGAAAATCGGGATGAAGGTGAGGACGAAGACCGAGTTGAGCGACTGGATCTGCGAGGGCAGCCAGTTGAAGCCGAGGAAATTCCGATCCATATCCTGAGATTGGAAAATCCAGGTGGAGCCGGTCTGGTCGAAGAGCGCCCAGAACATCGCGACGAAGAGATAAACGGGCGTGAGCTTCAGCATGGCAATCAAGCCGTCGCGCCCGAAGGCCTCTTTCAGGAAACCGAGCCCGCCCGGTGGCACGTGGGCAAAGCGTTTGCGACCGAGCCAGAAAACGAAGGTGGCGACGGCCATCAGGACGCCGGGAACGCCGAAAGCCCAGTGCGGGCCATACCACTCAAGCAGCCAGGGTGTGAGCAGCATGGAGGCGAAGGCGCCGAGGTTGATGGAGAAGTAGAACCAGTTGAAAACGCGCGGCAGCAGGCGGGAATTGAGAGCGCCGAACTGGTCGCCGACGTGGGCGGATACGCAGGGTTTGATGCCGCCCGCGCCGAGTGCGATCATCACCATTCCAGCGATCATCCATTGCTCCGAGTTTCCGAAAACGCCCATCATCGCCAGGGCCGCGTGCCCCGCGCAATAAACCAGCGAGAGCCCCATGATGACCTTGTATTTCCCGAAAAACACATCCGCCAAAATCGCGCCGAGGATGGGGGTGAGGTAGAACGCGCCGTTGAAAAGATGCACCAACTCGGTGGCACGCGCCTCGGCCATGGGGGTTCCATTCGCGCCGTCCATGACGAAGAGGTATTGGCTTAGGAAGACGGCAAGAACCGCTTTCATGCCGTAGAACGAGAAGCGCTCGGCGGCCTCGTTGCCGATGATGTGGGGGATGCCGGAAGGCATGCCTTGGGTCTCCTCCGGCCTTGTGCGGTATTGCATGGCCGTGAAGCTCCCCGCTCGTGGCGAAAACATCAAGCCCGCACTAATCCGGCAGACCCGGCGATATCACTTGCCAGCGTTTCCTGAACGATTCGCTCTTTTCGGAGAGGCTTTCGGCGCTGGCCACGGCGCGCTTCCGATCACCGGATAGCCAATCCAATGCAATCACGGATTCATTGCGGCGCGTCCGATCCGATTCGTTGGTGAGCTTTTTCACCAATTCCGCGTTCAACTTGATAATCTGGTCGGTGGCGAGATCCACCCATCGAATCTCACGAACTTCACCGTTCGGCTGTTTGCTGTAAATTCTTTCATCCTTCATCACCAGTGAAACGACGTCTGTCCCGTCCTTCAGGGTCAGAGGCAAGTCAACGGCACCCTTGCCCAGCTCCTCTTCAATTTCTGTGAGCAAATTTAACGACGCTTGTGAAACGACAATGAGTGCGGCACGTTTGCATCCCGGTGGATCTCCCTCGAATTCGTTCAATTTCGTAACGATTTCCGCGAACCGATAGCCTTTGGCATAAAAGTCGATGTCCCTGAGCAGTTTCTCACCATCCTGGGGAGGACTAACCACGCTGACCTCGATTTTTTGCGGTCTGGAAAGAGCGCGCTCCAACTTGGCGAGATCCAGCTGGCGGGCGCGGATATTGAAGCGGGCGCGTCCCTTGGTCTCGATAATTGCGAGTAGCTCATTCAGTTCCGAGATCGCCTCGCGGCATGACTCCGGAGTATTCGGATCCGATTGGAGAGCCGTGGATTTCAGCTTATCGTAATCACGGAGATAGCCTTTTATCGCCTGCTGATACCATGCCAGCACGTTGTCTTGGGAAAGCGAAGGTTCGTTGGCAAACTCCTGGAAAAATGGCAGTGCCTGATCAAGTCCGCCCTGTTCCCAGTTTTTCAAACCAGCGATGAGGGAGGCCATATGCGCCTCGCTATCCTTTGAACCGGGCTGCGCGTCCTTTTGATCGATGAAACCGGGATTCCATAACTTGCCCAATACGGGGAGCACCGCTGTTTGGAACGGCGACGCACCGCCTGCATGTGCCTGCTTGATATGAACTGCTGCTGCCGAAGCATGATTGCGGGCGTCGTTCATGCGCCCGTCCATCATTGCTGCGACCACTGCTTCAAGTCCGGCCCAAGTGCGCGTTGGTTCTTGTACCGCGCCATCCTTGAGCAGTGCCGCGAAGCGTACTTCCGCCACCCTGAGTTCACCGCGCTCCATGGCGGCGCGCGCGGACCGGTACCTCTCCGCGATCCGATGCGTGACATCCTGCACATCGCCCGGAGCTGCCTGCGGCGTGATGATTGTTGGCTTGGGTTTCGGCACTTGGGAGCCTGAAGATTTCATCACGACAATCGCACCGATGACGGCAACGAGAAGAACAGCGGCGGCACCTGCAAAAAATGCGTTCTGCTGCTTTTTCTTGCGCAATTCCAGGCGTCTCTGGGCTTTTGTAATCCCATCAAGGTCTTTTACCGTCTCACCGTTTGCCACTTTTAGGGCGGCATGTAGCGAGCTGATCATCTGATCGTAGCTGGAAAACCGGTTCGCCGGATCGAAGGCCATGGCACGGTCGATCACGGCACATGTCTCCTGGCACAGATCGGGAGCGGCTTTCTTCAAAGGCACGATGCGTTTCTTCGCCTCACGCAGCACATCGGTTGCCATGGACTCTTCGTCGCAAGGCGGTTTGCCAGCGAGCGCATGGTAAAAGGTCGCGCCGAAGGCGTAAATATCGGCACGGAAATCCTCAACGCCGCCCTCGATCGCCTCCGGGGGCACGTAGTATGGAGTGGCCCAAATTTCCTCGGCTTTTGCTTTCCCTCCCTGCGTCACGAGCGCGAGACCAAAATCCACCAGCTTCGCGTTCCCTTCGGAATCGAGCAGGATGTTGCCGGGCTTCACGTCACGGTGGATCAGGCCGGCTGCTTGCGCACCCTTGAGTCCCTCGGCCACTTGGATCGCGAGAGGCAATGCTTCCGTTTCCGGGATACGCCCACGCTCCCGGATATGATGCTCAAAATGGCCGCCGGGAACAAATTCCATCGCGATATAGAGACGTCCGAAAGCCTTTCCCGTGGTAAAAACGCGTACCACATTCGGATGACTGAACGAGGCGGTCAGCCGGGCTTCATCCTCGAAGGCGGAGATGCGCTTCTCGTCGCTGGAAAACTCCTCACTCAGGATTTTCAACGCCACTTCACGGTCGAGCGTGCTGTCCGTCGCGACGAAAACGGAACTCATTCCTCCAATCGCATGCCTGCGGTTCAACACATAGGGGCCGAACTGTTTTTTCACCCGGTTCTCGGTCTGGCAAGACGGGCAAACCACGCGGGAATAAGGCGGATGCGCCGCAATATTCATCGGCGCACCACATGCGTAGCATACTACAATTTCCTCTTCACCGTCGGCCATGTTCCCAATCCTATGCGCTGTCTTTCCGTCTGAAAACTTCGAATGTTCGGAATTTTCAACACCGAAGCCCATGCATTGTTGCTCTTTTCATTTCTGAAATCAGATACAGGGCCGCAAGCTTCCCTCTTGCAACCGACTCATTTTCCCACGAAACCTCACCCGTGATCGCGAGACTGAGAGGGAAAATCATTGAAGCCTATCCAAACCGGCTTGTCGTGGACTGCCATGGCGTCGGTTATGAAGCGATCATCCCGATCTCCACCTACGACCATCTCCACCCGACCGAGGGTGCGCCCGTTGATCTCCGCACCCACCTTCATATCCGGGAAAACGCCCAGACGCTCTACGGTTTCGCCACCGAGGAGGAGCGCGATGTTTTCCTGCTGCTGATCGACCGCGTCTCCGGGATCGGCCCGGCCATCGCGATCGCCATCCTCAGCGGAATGCCGGTGGCGATTTTCAAGTCGGCCGTGGTCTCCGGCGATGTGGCGCTGCTTTCAAAATCCAAGGGCGTCGGGAAAAAGACCGCCGAGCGCATCATCCTGGAACTGAAAGACAAGGTCGGCGTCACCGACACCTGGCAAGACGCCGCCTCCGGCCAAGTGTCCTCGCAGGCCGCCGATGCCGAACTCGCCCTCATCGCCCTCGGCTACAAGCAGGTCGAAGCCCGCAAAGCCGTCCGCGCCATCCTCGACAAAGACCCCGACGCCACCGCCGAAGCCCTCATCCGCGGTGCCCTGAGAAGCCTGCAAGGCTAGCCTTCCTTGAGGTTTAAAGTTTAGAATTTAAAATTTATGATACGCACCCGCTTCGCCCCCTCCCCCACCGGTTACCTCCACGTCGGCGGTGCCCGCACCGCCCTTTTCAACTGGCTCTATGCCCGCAAGCACAAAGGCACTTTCATCCTGCGAGTTGAGGATACAGATGCCGCCCGCAACACGGAAGAAGCCCGCCAGGCGATCTTCGACGGCATGAACTGGCTCGGCCTCGATTGGGACGAGGGCCCGGAAAAGGGCGGCCCGCATGGTCCTTATTACCAATCCCAGCGCAACGACATCTACGACGCCTATTTCGAAAAACTCCTCGCCGCCGACCGCCTCTACAAGGACGGCGACGCCTACCGTTTCCGCTTCGACCGCAAGCCGATCACCGTCCACGACCTCGTTTGCGGGGATGTCACCATCGATTACCGCGACGAATCGAACACTCCCGACATGGTCGTAAAGCGCAGCGACGGCTCCTACGTCTTCCATTTCGTCAACGTCGTGGATGACATCGAAATGAAAATGACCCACGTGATCCGCGGCGAGGATCACGTGATGAACACCCCGAAGCACCTCCAGTTGTTCGAGGCGTTTGGCGTGGAGCCTCCGAAATTCGCGCACATCCCGCTCATCCTCAATCCCGACGGATCGAAGATGTCGAAACGCGATGTCGGAGCCGCCGTCGGCGATTATCCGCGCCAGGGTTTCCTCCCCGGAGCGGTCGCGAACTTCATCGCCCTGCTCGGCTGGTCGTCGAAATCCGATGACGAGATTTTCACGCTGACCGAACTGGTTGATCGTTTTTCGCTGGAGGCGATCAACCGTGCCCCCGCCCGCTTCGATTACGAGAAATGCAAATGGGTGAACCAGCAGCACATCGCGAAAATCTCCACGGAGACCTTCGCTGATCTGGCAAAGCCGTTTATCGAAGCGGCAAATCTCCCGATCACGGAAAACTACGCCGCCGTGATCACTGCGGTGAAAGAGAAAGTCCGGCTCCTCACCGAAGTCCCCGCAGCCATCGACTTCCTCGTGACAGATAACGCGCCACAAGATGAAGAAGCCGTCGCGAAAGCGAAATCCAACCCGAACTCCGCCCTGCTTCCCGCCCTCGCCGAGCACATGGCCGCGCTCACCGATTGGTCGGCGGACATCGCCAAGGAAGCCATCGCCGCCGTCGCCCAGGCGAACGGTGCAAAACCCGGCCAGCTCATGTTCCCCGTGCGTGTGGCCCTCTCCGGTCGCGCCCACGGTCCGGATCTGGGTGATGTGTTCGCGATCCTCGGCAAAGAACGGACGATTGAGCGCCTGAGGTGCTTCTGAATATTGGAGAGCCGTGCCTTTGGCCGGCTT
>JBJONG010000024.1:0-67502 GCA_046051965.1 Verrucomicrobiota bacterium | reverse complement strand
CCAGATCAGGCGTAAATCGGAAACGCATAACGGGAAGCGGCTGCCCCGCTAACACCGGCTCGGGCCTGTTCAACAACCGATAGCTTCGAGGTTCCGCTGCGCTTCACTCGAAGCTATCTTTGGGGTTGGCCACATTGTTGACCGCGATGTTGTTGGCAAGCGTGAAAGCCCCGCCGACCAAGGTGCCGCCGTTGAGGGTTAGGGATGCCGAACCCAACGCGGAGCCGGTGGTGATGGCCAGGCTGCCATTGTTGATGGAGGTGCCTCCGGAGTAGCTGTTTGCAAGAGACAGCGTCGTGGTGCCGCCTCCCGCCTGGGTGAAGGAGCCGGTGCCGGTGATGGCTTTCCCGTTGAGGTCGGTGGCTTGGGTAAAGGCGTTGCTGCGGTTGATGGTCAGGTTCGCGTTGTTGGTGATCGAACCCGTGCCGGAGAGGTTTCCCCCCGTGCCACCGTCGCCCAACCGCAGAACACCGCCGCTGATGGTGGTTGCTCCGGTAAAGGTGTTCGCGCCGGTGAAGGTCACCGTGCCGGAGCCGTTCTTGACAAGCGCCGTGGCGCCGGTGATGCCCGTGGTATCCGCGCTTGCGATCGTGTAATTGATGGCGGAGTTGTCGAAAAAGACCCTGCCGGTGGAAACGCCACCGGCGGCCACCGTGACGGAAGTCTGGGTCACGGCGGTTGTCGAACCGCTGCTCCAGTAGGTATCCGCGAAAGTCACCGAATTCAACGGAGCCTTGGCAAGGTCGAAAGTCGTCGTGTTAAGAGCCGCGCTGAAGAGGTTGCTGGCGAAATTGCCCGTCGTAGACGCATCCCAGGTCGCGCCGCCCGTACCGACCCAGTTGCCGATGTTGGTGACCTCACGCACCTGGATGGCGTTGAGTTGGGTGGATGCGTTTCCAGACAGCGTGAACAACTGGGTGGTGGCGTCCGCCATGAACCTGCCGATGCTGTATTGGCCAAGGCCGCCGCCCGCGTCGGTGGTATTGTAGTCCAGTGTCACCGTATTGCCACCTGCGCTGGTGACGGTTTCAGTCCGGGTTGTAGTCGATCCTGACCGGGGATCACCCACCCACATCTGGGTGGCGTAAACGCGACCGCTGGTTAGGTTGTTCAGGGTGACGGTGGCTGCAGTCGCTCCGCTAGTGTAGGTTCCGCCCACTAGGATTGCCTTATAGTCCGCAGAAAGCGCGTTGAATGGGTTCGTAGTGCTAGTGTATGCACCGTTGGTGTTGGCATTCCACCCGGCGAGTGTCACATTTGCCCCAAGCGCCGAGGTGCTATTGGAGCCAGTGAAAGCGACCCCATTGACCGTCCGGGTGGAGCCGCTCAACGCATAAGCATACGAAAACGCGCCCGCATTCAAGACATCGGAATCGGCCGATATCGTGGTTCCCGCACCCCAATTGATCGGAGCCGCCTGCGCCATCTGGCTCAGGCAAAAGACGGTGGAAGCGGCGAGAGTGAGACGAGTCAGAAACGGATTATGTTTGGGTTTCATATTCTTGGAATGGTTCGGAATCGGATTTTTACGGCCTGCTATGCTCCCCGATCCATCGTCAATCATGCCGGAATAGGGATGCTTTGGGCTTGGGATTAGGGAGATAAAACAATACTGCTATTAGATGTAAGAGTGAAGCGCTTGTAGAATTACGTCAAATTTGTGTATAAATACGACAATCCGGAAGATGGCTATTGCCCGGTGTAAAACCATCCCCAGATATCGCCGTTTGTTGCGACCTTGCGCACCGTGGAATCGCGGAACAGGGCGAAGTAGGATTTATCCTGCGGATACTTGCGCTTCGCAAAACTGTAATCGTTGAACATGAGGACATTGTCGTAAGCCTCCCTTGATACGGTGACGTAGCTGCTGCTGCGCATGATCGTCTTCTGCCGTTCACTGCGTTCGTCGGCGGGGACGCTTGGATAAACCCACATGTATGTTCCCCAGAGGTTGGTGGAACTGGCTGCGGACGGGTTGTAGTCTTTGGCAGCAGGTGCTTTCCAAATTTGTGTGGCAGCAAAGAATACACTTGGATCCTGTATATAGCCTTGTGTGGGATTTACCCTGTCATAAAGCAATATCGCCGGATTGCCGGCGCACAACCTGCGATTGGCTGCGACTGGTGCTGGTGTAGCCTCGCTGCTGGAATCACCGGTTCCATCGCGGAAATACATCGGCTCGTTGTTGTTGTTTTCTGCGGCCCATGCGGCCACCGCCACACCGATCTCACGCATCTGGGAGGTGGTGCGGGATTGGTTGGCAGCCATCAAGCCGCGTCGGGCTCCCATAAAGACAAGCAGTGCAAGTACCGCAATCATCGTGATTACAATCAGCAGCTCTACCAAGGTGAAACCGGAACGGGAGCGCGTGGATTTGTGGAGGGTTTTCATAGTCGGGTTTTTGTCAAAAAGGGTCTGATCCAGTCGGGCGCAAGGCCGTCACATGGGGCTATGTCTCATCTTTGGAATGATAATGCGATGGTTCTTTCGCAAAACCTTTCATTCGAAAGGATGATTCAAGTTACAATGACAGATGAGTCCTGCACGGCAATCCTTTTTTCGAAGAAAGGTTGCGTCCACTGGTGAAACAGACATTCCTTTCCGCAGAAATCATGATGTGGTTCCGAAGCAAACTTCTGGCGGTGTTGGCGCTCGCCCTGTCCTTTCTCCAGCCGATGGAGGCGCGGGACTTCGATGTGAAAGCCCACGGGGCTGTGGGTGATGGCAAGGCCTTGGACACCGCCGCGATCCAGAAAAGCATCGACGCAGCCGCCGCCGCGAAGGGCGGCAGGGTGGTTCTCCCTCCCGGGAAATACCTGAGCGGAACCATCCGTCTGAAGAGCCATGTAACGTTGCATCTCGAAAAAGGTGCCACGCTGCTCGGCAGCACGGATCTCTCGCATTACCAGCGGCTGAACTTCCTCGCGCTGGTGATGGCCAACGAGCAGGAAAACGTCGGGATCAGCGGCCAAGGCGTGATCGACGGCCAGGGCAAGGTGATCGCGGAAGCCCTCATCAGCCCGATCAAACCGGGGAAATATCCCGATGCCGGGGAAGCAAAGCGACCGGTGATCGTGAATTTCCGCAACTGCCGCGGTGTCACGGTGCGCGATGTCACGCTCCGTGAAAGCGCGTGCTGGGTGCAGCTCTACCGGGATTGCGACCGCGTCCACATCGAGAACATCACCGTCCGCACCATGGCCGCCACCACCAATGACGGCCTCGATATCGACGGCTGTTCGAACGTGGTCATCCGCGGCTGCGACATCGATTCCGAGGACGATGCGATCTGCCTCAAGTCCCACCGCAGGTTTTGCGAGAACATCCTGATCGAAAACTGCCGGATCCGCTCAAGCTGCAACGCGTTGAAATTCGGCACGGCATCCTTCAAGGGCTTCCGCAACATCACCGTGCGCAACCTGGAGATTTACGACACCTATCTCTCCGGTATCACGCTCCAGATCGTCGATGGCGGGTTGATGGAAAACGTGAACATCTCCAACGTGAAGATGACCACGACAAACAACCCGATCTTCATCCGCCTCGGCCATCGCAACACGAAAGTGCCCGTGGGTTCGATCAAAGGGGTGACGATCAGCAACGTGACCGCCGAGATTCCCAATCGCCCGAGGAGCGAGATGAACAAGTTCCCGAGTTATTGGCGGCACAACTGCACGACCCTGATCACAGGCTCGATCACCGGACTTCCCGGCCATCCGGTGCGCGATGTGACGCTCAGGGATATCACGATCACCTATGGCGGCATCGGGGACGCACCCAGGCCGGATCACCTGCTGCTGAAGGATTTGGAAAAAATCCCCGAGCGCGCGCAGAACTATCCGGAATCCAAGATGTTCGGAGTGCTGCCCGCATGGGGGCTTTACGGCCGCCATGCCGAGGGGCTGACACTGGAGAACGTGAGGCTCCGCGTTACCGGCAAGGACTACCGCGCCGCCGTGATCTTCGACGATGTGCGGAAACTGAAGCTCGACCGTTTCCACATCCTCACCGCCGGAAAAGAGATACCGATGGTGCTGAAGGATGTGCGAGGTGCGGCGATCCTCAACAGCAAGGGACCCGAGGGCAGGCCCAAATGGATCCAAAAGCTAGGGGACACGAAGGACGTTACGGCGCGCTGACCGATAGAAGCGACTCTCATATTCCGTAAACCGGCCTCTGCCCATGCCAACCCGACTGCTCGCCCTGATTTCCCTGCTGACGATACATGCGGCACACGCAAACCCGCCTGCGTCCACCTTGCCCGCCTCGCCTTCCTTCGAGGAGCGCTGCCGATCTTATCTGAAACATGCCGCCCGCCCCGGTCGCAGCGAGCCGGATGACAGGATCTCTAACAAAAGCGCACTGCTGCTCCCCGGGCTGCTGGCTTCCATCGTGGAGGTGAAAGACGCGTCCGATCCGCGGCTCGCGCGCTTCATGGCGGAGACGCAGCGTATCCTACGCGGCCTTGAGAAAAACCAGACCCGGATCGGCCCGTTCGAGATCTATTTTCCCATCGCCAACCACGCCTCCGCAAAGCGCCTGCTCGGCCCCATCCTGACGGGGCATCCGGGTTACAAGGAATATGAAAAAGCGGTCTTCGCCCATCAGGGCAGGTGGTCGGACTACAAATCGAATGGCTTCGGCCCGCCGAGAAGCCCGATCCGTGAGGCGAAGACCTTGGCCGACGTCTCGGGAAACATCGACAACGGAAACTTCCGCCTGCTCGTTACGGCGGCGGGTTATCTATCCGCCCAGGAGTTCCCGGAATTCCGGACGGTTTCCAAAGATCCGAAAACCGGAAAGGAGAAGGTCTTCACGCGGGATGTGATTCTTCGTGAAATGGATCTTTACCTGCGCCGCACCTACCATTCCATCGCCACCCGCAACATCAGCGAATACGGGGCGCAAACGTATCTTGCGATCGACTTCGCGCCGATCCGCCTGATCGCCGAGAGCGCGCATGATCCGGAAATCCGGCGCATCGCGGCCGGTGCCCTGGACTGCTTGCACAGCAGCCTCGCCGCCAGCATGAACCAAGGACATTACATCAACTCCGCCGCCCGTTCCAAAGGCGAGTTCCTTGGCACCGGCAGCGCCATCGGTTTCATCGGCTGGCTGGCCTTCGGAAGCGACAAACCCTCCCGCGCCGATACCGTGCCGTTCACCGTTTACTACGCGCTGCCCGGCACCTATCGGTTGCCGCCCGTCATCCGTCCGCATACGGAGTTTCCTTTCGTGAAACGCGAACGCATCGACCAAGGCGGGAATTTCGTCACCGTCTATACCTACCAGAGCCGGTCGTTCGGCATGACCTCGTCGATCGAAAGCCGCGGCGCCGCCAAGCGCACGAAGGCGGGCTGGGATCGCGACAGCTTTTTCAAGGAAGCCGGGCGTCATAAGCTCAACTGGTTCGGCGCGAAACCGGGTGGTTTCAGCCCTCAGTGGGAAAACTCGCTGCAGCCCTACGCCGCCCGGCGCAACCAGCGCAACGCCCGCTATTACGGCACAAACCCGTGGTCTTATGTGAAGCAATACCGCGGCACCCAGATCGGCCTCGCGGATGTCAACGAGGGCTATCCTTTCCGCCAGGTCTATAGCTCCTATCCGATGGATTCCCTGCGTGCCCGCATCGTGAAACCCGACACCGGCTGGACGCTCTGCCATACGGGAAACGTGGTTTTCGCTTTCCGCTCGCTCAAGCCCCCGACCAAGGCCGCCGACCCGTGGCCGAACAAGTCCTTCCTCACCGATTGGTATGATTACAAAAAGACCGCATGGATCCTGGAGGCGGTGGAAGCGCCGGGCAACGGAGCCGCCAAGACCGATGGCGAGATTTCCAAGGAACTCGAGAATTTCCACCAGACCCTGCTGCGGGCGAAGGTCACGGTTGCGAATCTCGACGATGCCGAGACGAAGCCCCCCACCCTTTCCTACACGTCCCCCATCCACGGCAAGACCCTCACGCTCGATGCCTCGGTTTATCCCGTTCCCACCGACGGCGAGGGTATGGAAGTCGCCAAGTATCCCCTGCTCGCCACCTACCCGGAAAAACCCGGTGCCCCGCGTGTCATTCAGGAGAAGGATGAGTTGCGGTGGTTGGACGGGACAGGGAAAACGGCTTTCGAACTGACGTTCGCAGATTGGCTGAAATGAAGGGTATTTCTCAGCGCAAGAACCCCGCAAAACGCAGCCATTCCTCCATGCGCTGCGGCCAGGCGGCGGTGGGGCCGTATTGGGGATCGTAACAGTTCCCGTGCGAGCCGTGCGGATAAACATGCAGCTCGGCGGGGACGCGCGCCCGCACCAATGCGTGGTGGAAAGCGAGCGAGTTCTCCACCGGCACCACGGTGTCCGCGCTGGTGGCGACCAGGAAAACCGGCGGGCTGTCCTTGCGCACATGCTTCTCCACCGAGAGCGCATCGGCCAAAGCGGGCGGCGGATTTTTTCCCAGCAAGGCATCGCGCGATCCTTTGTGGCTGAAGGGAGCGGACATGCTGATGACCGGATAAACCAGGATCGCGAAATCCGGGCGCGCGCTCACCGCATCGAGGGCGGCACCGGTTTTCCCGTCGGGGGAATCCCAGAGCGTGGCGGCAGAGGCGGAGAGGTGGCCACCCGCCGAAACCCCCATCACGCCGATGCGATCCTTCGCCACACCGAAATCCGCCGCGCGCGACCTGACAATCCGGATCGCCCGCAGGCCATCCTGCAACGGCGCCGGATGTCCGTAATCCGACAAACGGTATTTCAAAACGAAAACGGTGATGCCGAGCTTGTTGAGAAGGCGGGTGGTGGTGTCGCCGCCCGGGTTGGCGGCGATGCGGACGTAGCCGCCGCCGGAACAGAATACAACCGCCGTGCCGTTGGGTTTCTCCGGCTTGAAAACCAGCAGGCTGGGATCATGGATGTTGGAGGTGCGCCCGTCTTTGACCACCTCGGGCGATGCATCGGCCTTGAGACCGGGCACGCCCTCCGGCCAAAGTCGGATGGCCTCCGGCGCGGCGAACGCCAAAGAGGACAGGGAGAGAAAAGCCAAGATGGATTTCATGGGTGGCGGATACGGCGTTGATTGCTGGAATCCATCACCGATCGCCGATCTCCGTTCTTATTAGCGTCGGCGGCGAAGCAGGGCGAGCAATCCGAGACCACCGAGCAAAGCGGCGGAGGGTTCGGGGATGACAGAGAGCACACCGCTGGCAGTATTGAACTGGTAGCTGTAGGTCGTAAGGCCGATGGCTTTTGTCCAGATACCTGCTCCGGTGCCACCACCCTCCTTGGTGAAGGTATCGACACTGAAGGTGGAGCCGAAGGATTCGGTGAGGTTGGCGACATCCACGATGTTCCAGCTGTCGTTCAGGGTGGTGCTGGCGGTTGTGAGGTCGAAGGTGAAGAGGCCGTCGAGAGTGAGGGTGCCAGCTCCCGTTCCGGTGATCTTGTTGTTCATGTCATCCGCGCCGATGACAAACTTGAGGCCGCCGGTGCTGGATAGGGCGAGGGTGCCGTTGTTCACAAGGGTATCGCCGGTGTAGGTGCTGTTGGCGGAGAGTGTCAGCGTGCCTGCGCCGTCCTTGGTGAGTTTGCCGGTGCCAAGGGCAATTGCGTCTTTGACCTCGATATCGCCTGCGCCGCCGAAGGTGACATCCAGATTCGTGGAGGTGATCGCATTGCCGCTGGCGACGTCAAGGGTCAGTTTATTCAAGTCGGAATTGATGCGGGTTGCTGCGTTCAAAGTGATAGCGCCGCTGTAGGTATTGTTGCCGGAGATGTTGCGCAGCGCACCGCTGTCGGAAATACCAGTGCCAGCGAGGGATAACGCCTCGGCGGTGGTGATGATATTGTTTTGGATTTGGAGAGCATTTCCGCTGGTGACTGTAGTTGAACCCGCCGTTGATCCGAGCGCGTTGGCATGACGGATATTGAGCACGTTCCCGCTTCCATCCGTATTTGTCAGACCTTCATAGCTGTTATCACCAGAAAGTATGACATACGAACCTTGCTGAAGACGGACTGAGTAAACTCCAGCACCTGTTTCCTCGATAACACCGGTGATATCGAAGTTACCACCACCACGGAAGTTGAGTTGCCTTCCACTTTGCGAAGTGGTTATCTTGTTCGATATGGTAAGTGTGGCACCGACTGAAGCTTCGAAATTATGATTGCCCCCATTGATACCTCCGGTCAGCACACCGCTAAGGGTATTATTGCCCGAAGCGCTCCTGAATATCGCTCCAGTCGCAGAACTGCTACGACCGTAGAAAGATACGTTATTGGCAATATTCACGCCGCCAGTCAGTTCCAAAACTCCTGTATCGCTATTTCCGTTGAGGATGCTGATCGTGCCATTTCCAGCGGCTTTGTTGTGCGCGAGACGTAGGATGCCCGCACTCGCACCCAGCGAGCCGAGTGTCAGGTTTCCACCGAAAGAATTGTCGCCGGAAAGAATAAGTGTTCCATTGCCAGCTTTAGTAATTCCAAATGTCGAAATTCCGTCATCAATCACGCTGGATACGTTGAGCTGGGCGGCTCCTGTGCCGTTGTTCGTGACCGTCCAGCTCTGGCTAGCTCCGAGGATTAGGCTGTTCTCGCTGATGGTGTGAGTTCTGCCGGTGGTGTTTGGCAGGCTCATGCCGATGCCGCTGGAGCCGATGGTCAGTGAGCCCGTCGCGCCGTTGGCGATCTCGAAGTTGGCATCGCGGTTGAGGACGATGCCCGCAACGTTGACATCGCTGTTGATCGTGGCGGTGGAGCCGCCGGTGCCGAAGGTGAGCGTGGAACCACCGCCGGTGAGGGTGGGGTTGTTGTTATCGTCCCAGTTGTTCTGGGTGTTGATGTTGGTATCGCCACCGCTGCCGTCCCAAGTCGTTCCTGCCAAGGCAACGTGGGGCATGGAGAGGGCGATCAGTGAAGTGAGGAAAAGGTTGCGACGGAGTTTCATAGGATTAGTTGGTTACGAAAGGAGAGTGGTCAAATCGCTTTACTTTCGGTCATCTAGCGCCAGTTATGCTAGTGGTTTGTAATCATACTTTAGGATGATGCCCGGACGGTGAGAGCGGGAGTGCCTGTGTATTTTCCCAGCGCAAGAAAGCCCTGCGAACTCTGAGAGGGGTTGTCAGAACGGCGCGGATGCCGTCGGCCTATGGAATTGTCCGCGGGGCTAAGGAGCCATGACTTTGAGGCGGACGAAACGCCTGCCACTGGAGCCGTAAGGGATGCTGGCGGTGACGGTCTGGATAGCGCCGTCCTCCACCAGCGTGCCTGAGCCGGCGGATTGCCACGGATCTCTCAGATCATCGCTCCACTCGACAGTGTAGAGGTAGCCTTGGTCAACGGCGGCTTTGCTGCGGGTGTAGGTGAACTCGAGTTGGGTGCCGGAGACAGGGAGCAAAGAGGTCAGGGCGCGGGTTGCGGCCGTGGGGTTCTGGCCGGTGGCGAATTCCATCAGGTTGTTTTCCTCATCGCTGTTCGCATCAAAGGAATCGGCGGCGTTGCCGGTGCTGGCGAGGCTGTTGAAGTGAAGGAAATTCCAGCGCTCGCGGGCGGAGTGGGCGGTCCATTGGAGGGTGACGGCGTTGTTGGCGTGGATGAGGCTGAAGACGCCATAACCGGTCGATGGGCGGGAGGCGGAGTCGGTCGAAACGTCGCCGAGGGTGAAACTGCCGGAGAGCGCGGTGGAGCCGGCCACGGGCCAGGTGCGGTTGCTTTCCCAAAAGGGATTGGCAAAGGAAACGGCGCTGCCGGGAGAGTTGAAAACGAGGTCGAGCTTGGCTCCGCTGGTGACGGTGAGTGCGGCGGCGCTGAGGAAATCGCCACCGGCGAGGGAGTTGGCGGGGAGTTCCCACCGGAGTCTGCTGGTGGCGGACATCGCGAGCGCGGCTCCGCATGTGAGGGTGCCGGGGCCATCGCCGGGAGCGAGAGTGCCGCTGACATTGGTGGCGGCGGCAAGGCTTCCATTGCCAGCGAGAGTGGCGCCTTCCGCGACGGAGGTGGCGATGGCGGCGTGGGTGAGCGAGCCGTTCACGATCAGCGTGCCTGCGGTGACAAGCGTGCCGCCGGTGTGGTTGCAGGCGTTGCCGGACAAGGTCTGGCTGCCGCTCCCGCTGAGGTTTACGACGAGTTTGATGTTGCTCTGGACGTTTCCTGAAAACGCGTAATTACCCTCGCCGCGCAAGTTGATCGTTCGCATGCCACCGGCGTTGGTCAGAGTGCCGCCCGCGCCGGAGATGTCGTTGAGCCCGGCGAAGTTCCATGCTGATCCGGCGGCATTCAAGTCCACGGTGGCGCCGGAGGCGATCGAGAGAATGGTGGCGTTGTTGAAGCTGGAACCATTGGCGAGACGCAGCCGGCCGCCCGATACGAAGAGATTTCCGGTGAAAGTGGAGGCGCTGGCTCCGCTGTAGGTGATGACGCCCGCAGCGAAAGTCAGATCCGCCGCGCCGGAGATGGCTCCGCTCAAAGTATGGCCAGCGGTGTTTCCCATGTTCGAGCGGATGAAGCGCCCGCCTCCGCCGTTTACGGTGATCGGATTGGCGACTGTGGTGCTGGAGGTGATCCCGAAATCGAGCGTGGCCGGTGCGCCGTTACCCGCCTCGCCGAGGTGGATGCGGCCGGTGCCGAAAACGGGGAGATTCGCAACGCTGCCGCCGTAGCGCAAGGTGCCGTCCTTAACCGTGATCTCGCCGGAATAAGCGCTGTTGTTTCCTGATAATGTGAGAATGCCGGAGCCGGATTTGGCGAGGTTGGCGGTACCTGTCAGAAGGCCGCTGACATGGATGGTAGAAGTGCCACTGTGCCATGTTTGCGGGGCGGCGAGTGCGGTATTGGCGCTGATGGACAGGGCGGAGCCGGTGGCGCTCATATCGATGCCCTGGCCGCCGAGAGTGAGATTTCCGGCACTGCCGGGTTGGATCGCGACATTGCCGATGGGATCGGTGATGCGCAGGCCGGAGAAACTCACGCCGCTGCCGATGGTGGTGGCGCTCGCATCGGTGACGGTGGAGTCCCACAGCGCGATGTCCGCGGAGCCGGGGACGCTGGCGGTTGTCCAGCTGTTGAGCAGATCGAGATTCAGCGAGTTGTTTGCCTTCGCCGCCGTGCCGGGCACGGGTGTGGCGCTGACGGTGGCCGAGGGTGTTGATTCACCGGTAGGGTTGCTGGCGCTGATGCGATAGAAAAGCGGAGTTCCGTTTACCAAGCCGCGATCCGCGTAAGTCAGGGCGGTGAGGCCGGTGGCGATGACTTGGAAGCTGCCATTTTCCGAAGTGGCGCGGCGTATCGTGTAGGAACTGGCGAAGGGGACGGCATTCCAGGAAAGGTTCACGAAGCCGAATCCCGCTTGCGGCGTTGCGGCGACGGGGGCGTTTGGTGGCGAGGGAGTGAAGCCGTTTGCCTGGACGATGATATGGAAGGTGGCGGTCGCGGTGTTTCCGTTCGCATCGGTGGCGGTGCAGGACACGGGCGTGGTGCCGATGGGGAAACCGCTGCCGGAGGGAGGAATACAAGTGACTGTCAGAGGTGCGCCGGACCCGTCGGTGGCGGTGGGGGCGAAATTCACGATCGCACCCTGGCCGGAGGCGGCATTCACGGTGATGTCACCCGGAGTGAGGATGGCGGGCGCATTGAAGTCCGTTTCCTCGGCGCTCGCGAGCAAGGTGATTTCATCGACCAATGCGTCTCCGGCGGTGGCCGCGGGGTTGATGGCGCGGTTGGAAAGCAGGAGTTTCCAGTGGCGGAAGGCAAGCGCGTCCACGGCGCTGGTGAGATTCAGATCGCCCCAACGCCCCTGGAGGACGATGCGGTGATCCTCGCCATCACTGCTGCCGATTTGGGGGCCGGATGTGAGGGTGGCGGGACTGGCGGCGAGGATGACCTTTCCGGGAAAATTTGTTTCCAGATTGGCAGCGGGGCGGGCGAAGGTGAGCTGAAAGCCATCATCGGTGGCGACGATGCGGATGTCCTCGCCGCGGAAGTCGAGGGTTTTGGCGCAGTATTCGGCACCTCGCGGGGCATACCAGAAAAGCTTGTCGGCGGCGGTCATCGCCATCGGGTGGGTGCTGCCCGCGTGATCCCACCTGGCGAGCTCGATCTGGCTGCCATCCGCTTTGATGAACACCATGCGGTTTTTCACGCCGCTGGCGTAGCTGAGAAAAACATGCAGCCCGGGATTGTTTTCCGGAGTGTCATCGGAATCGCCGCGGGCGATGTGTAGGCCGATCTGCTGGTTGTTTCCGGCCTGGAGTTCGGCGCGGAGTTTGGCATCGATGGTGATGCCATCGGGATTGGTCCAGTTGAAGCGGTTTTTCGCCTCGACGACGGCGGCATTCGAGCCGCTGCCGGGAGTGAGGCGGAGGACTTTCTGTGTCTTGCTGTTGTAGGTGTAGTTGACTTCCGCTGCGGCCGCGCCGGAGGCGGATTTGTTGAGGAATCCACTGCCGCGTTCGAGGGTGTTGGCGGGATCGGTGTTGGTTGCCAAAGCGGCATCCTCGAAGCGGTCGCGGATCACGGTGGCATCCGGCGCGATCATGTAGCGGACAGCTTGCTCGAAGG
The DNA here is from genome assembly GCA_046051965.1 of Verrucomicrobiota bacterium. GTDB lineage: Bacteria > Verrucomicrobiota > Verrucomicrobiia > Verrucomicrobiales > Akkermansiaceae > Luteolibacter. The sequence continues at coordinate 54,959 of JBJONG010000024.1, read as the reverse complement.
AGGAGCCTTCATACACCGCATGACCGCCGGGGCGGACGATGAACCTCACGCGGTTGCCGAGGTTCATGTAAAAGTAGCGGTAGATGCCGATCATTTCGGTGCGGCGGAAATCGGTCTCATTGGTGATGAGGGCGAAGCGGTAGTTTTCCGGGAAAACGCTGTAGGCCGCCTGGAGCGAGGGGGACGCCCAATCCGCCCAGCCGTAGCTGGTGCCGTCGTCGTCGGAGGTGCTGGTGTTTTCGAGCCGGCCCGGAGGAGACCAGCCGGGGATGATGTTCCATGACTCGAAATTGTAGGTCGTGGGCATGGAAGTCCCGGCTAGCCCGATGAAGCCCTTGAAGAAATCCTTGCGCATGAAAACCAACTGGCTGGCCATCTGCGCGCCGCCGGAGGTGCCGACGGAGAAGACGCGGTCCGGGTCGATCCTGTGCAGCTCCGTCATGCGGAACGCCCCCATGATGGCGGCTCCGAGGCGGATATCGGTGAAGGTGGGGTTTCCGATATTCACGCCGCCGACCCAAATCAGATCGTATTTGTCGAGAATGGGCTGCCATGAGGCGGCGGGAGTGCCACCGGGGTTCACCCAGTCGATGAACGAAACGAGGCCGTAGGTTTTTGCCGGATCGTAGTTGTTAGGCAGGCGGACTTCGTATGTCTGGGTGTTGAGGTCGATGCCGTAATTGATCGTCCCGGAGAACGTCGTGCGGTTGAAGTTGCCCGGATTCTGCAAGGGGCCGAGCACGACGGGCGCGGCGGCGAGGGGAATGGTGAGCGAGATGAGAGCGGCGAGGAGGGTTTTCATGGATTGGGTTTTTTTGAAGATCAATTTCGGATGATTGGGAGGCCGGCTACTTGTCGCTGATCCTCCATTTTTTGAAATCCCACGTCCGCGAGCGCGAGCCGACGGTGATGGTCAGCGGGCCGCCGGTGGGTTGGGAGACGCCCGGGGTGCTGAGTTGGGGGAATTTCGCGTAGTCGATGGGTTTGCCGTTGAGCTTGCACTGATCCGTCATGGGGTCGATGAGCGGCTTCCAGGTGAGGTCGAGCGTGTGGCCTTCGAGGTTTTTGAAAACGAGGCGCGGCGGGCTTTGGTTGGTGTCGCCGCCGATCTTGGTGCGGGTGATGATGGCCTCGGTGAAACGTGCCAGCTCGGCATCCGGGCCGCCGCCGGCGAAGGGGGCGAGCGTTGAGGTTTCGAGGATCCAGCCGACGCGGCGCGAGTCGCAGAGGTAGATTTCGAGGCTCTCGCGGGGGATGGGCTTGTCCCAGCGGGCGGGCGCGGTGAAACGGAAGGCGAAGAGCATGCTGCCGCCGTGGCAGAAGATCCAGCCGTCCTTTTCGGTGCGCTTGACGATGGAGCCCAAGGTGGTGAAGGGCGCGCGGGTTTTCCAGAAGCCGTATTCCTGCGGCACGTCGTGGACGCCGATCAGGGTGCCTTTGTATTGGAAGGTCTGGCAGTAGGGATTTTCCCCGTAGGCGAAGTTATTTCCACGCTTCTCGTTCGGGCGGCGGCGGTTTTCCTGGATGATCGTGAAGGTGCTGGCGTGCTTGGGGCTTTCCCACTTGAGCATCGTGCGGCGGCATTCCTTGAACAGGAACGAACTGAACGGCGAGCCGTCCTCGCGCTGGCTGGCGAGGCCGTAGCCCTCGGTGAACCATGCGAGCTTGTGGACGATCTGGCTGTGGCTGGGCCAGATGTGGTTCGCGAGGACGGTGCGCTCATCAGGGAGCGTGGCCTGCCAGCGGCTGAGAAATGTGGCATCGAGCGCCTTGCCGGGATGGGCGAGCCAATAGGCCTGCGGGGCGGAGGAAATGTTGAAGGGCTGTTTCGACCCGTAGAGCAGGAAGGCCATGCCGCTGGTGGCGGAGGCGGAGTGCGGGCTGAGATTGAGCGAACCCCAGTATTTCCCCCGCCCGGCGCTGCTGATGTGGTAGCCGTGATGCCAGTGGCAGCCGGTTTGGATGAGCATGAAATCCAGGGTCATGCGCGCCGCACGGGCGAGCTCGTCGTCCTTTGCAAACTCCGCGACCATGCGGGCGGGCGCGAAATCGGTGCCGTAATAGACCGGCGCGTCATACTCGCTGGCGTTGCGCGAGCAGGTGCCGCTGTATTGCTTCATCAGAAAGGCGCGGCAGGATTTCATGATGGCCTTGGCGTCGTTGCCCTTGCTGTCCTTGAAGTCCGGCCATTCCTGCGCCGCGAGATAACCCGCACCGCCGCGCATCAGCTCGTAGTTGAGGGAAACTCCGGCGGGGCGGGCGTAGTTCGGCGTGCTCACGATCTTCTTGATCTTTTCCCGCATCTCCATGGTGAACACGCCGCGGTTCAGGTAATACGCGTGCATGATCGCGTGCATGTTGAAGGGATCGGGGCGGGCTTTCACCGTGGCGTCGAGCATGGTGTCGATCGCCTTGCGGGTGCCCGCGGGATCGATGCCGAGCTGGACGCGGGCGGCGTAGTAGGGCATCGCCTCTTTCGGGAAATTCGGGTTGCGCGGCTTCGCGGCGGCGAGATAGCGGATGTAGGCGTCGGTGCGCTCGGCGTAATCCTTTCCGGTTATGCGCGAGGAAGGCGCGGCGTGCAGGACGGCGGTGAAAGCGAGGGCGAAAGCCGATGTGAAAAGCAGGTTGCGGTGGGTTGTCATGTGAGCGCGGGCGTGAAGCAATCCTCGGAACAGCCGGACGTTCGGGGAAAAACTGTCGGAAGTCTAGGCGCGGGAAATCATCATTTTGAATGAGCGAGAGGACGCTACATGCGGAGCAGCCCCCGCTCCAACGCGAGAGTTACGGCACGGGTGCGATCCGGCGCTCCGAGCTTGTCGAGGATGTGGGCGACGTGGCTTTTCACGGTAGGCTCGGTGATCTCCAGTTCCGAAGCGATCTGTTTGTTCGCCCTTCCCGCGGCGATGAGCCTGAGGACGTCCATTTCACGGGCGCTGAGGAGCGGCTGCTGATTGCGCTCCGAGAGTTTCCTCTGCAGCTCGGGAGAGAGGTAGCACCCGCCCGACGCGACGGCGCGTATGGCGCTTATGATTTCGTTTTTCTCGCAGGATTTTGGAATATAGCCGCTCACGCCCGCTTGCAGAGCCCGGTGGACATCCTCGGCGGTGTCGTTGATCGAAACCAGGATGATCCGTGCCTCCGGGGATGACCCGATGATTTTGCGGGTGACCTCTACCCCATGCATATCAGGCAGGAGACCGTCCATGAGCGTGATGTCGGGTTTGAGCGTCGCGAACATGGCCAGCGCTTCGGCTCCGTCGCACGCCTCGCCTACGACCTCAATGTCGGACTCGGTCGAGATCGCCCCGATCAGGCCGAGGCGAACCATGAAGTGGTCGTCAACCACCAGGAGTCGAATGGGGATCTGTTTCATGGGGATGATCTGTGCGGGAGGGCGACGGTGACCGTGCAACCTTGCGCGGGGGAGGATAGGACAGTGAGGCAGGCACCGATCTTGCCCGCTCGCTCGCGCATGCCAAGCAGTCCGAAATGGGAGCCGGAGATCAAATGGGAAGCGGACGGGTCAAAGCCGGATCCATCGTCGGTGATGGTGAGTCGGGTGATTTCAGCAAGGTATTCCAGCTCCATACGGATATGCGCCGCGCCGCCGTGTTTCGTCGAGTTGGTGATGGCTTCCTGGGCGATACGCAGCAGGTGCATGTCCGCACCCGGGGGAAGCGGGCGTTCATTTCCACGGACAACGAACTCCACGGTGGATCTGGTGGAACCGGCGGTTTCCGTGATCGCACTCAGGGCGGCTGTGAGGCCGTCCTGTTCCAAAACCTTGGAACGCAGGTTCCAGACCGAGCGGCGCGCCTCATTGCGGGTGTAACGGAGCATGCGACGGGCGAGCGACAGGGTATCGGCTGCGGCTGCGGGGTTCCGAGTGATGGCGTGGTCGAGGCTGTCCAATTGAAGGGCTACGCCGGAAAGCTGTTGTTCAAGCGTGTCATGAAGTTCCCGTGCCATGCGGTCGCGTTCCTCGCCGACGGCTTCGTTGCGCAGCTTGTCGCTGATGATGAGCATCTGGCCTTTCACCTGGCGACGCAGTAGCCAAGTGCCGGAAAATCCCAGCGCAGCAGCTCCGCTCATGATGCCAAGTGCGAAGAGCAAGCGCCGGGGTGTCCACCACGGTGCGCGGCTCACGATTTCGATTCCACCGTTTTGCGGAAGGAGGATGCGGAAACCGTCCACCCAATCGATGCGCGGCAGAGCCTTGCTGGTGGTGAGTTCACATATGCCGGTGAGCCGCACGCGGTCTCCAGCTGCGAGAACCGGGTGTTTTTTGTTTTGCTCGGGTAGAAGACCTTCGAAAAACCGACCGCCCTTGCTGAACTGGAGGATCGCTTCGCCGCGCCCTTCCGTTTGGCCGAGGAAGTCCGCTTCGAGGGTGATCCACTCGGAATGGCGTGAGGAAAGATTTTCCTTATGGTAATCGAAGGCAACTGGCGTGATGGGCGTAGACTCGCCGGATTTCACTACACGGATGGCGCGGAGCACCGGTCGGAACGGAGCGACCATGCCGAAGCCCTCCGCCTCGACCATTGATCCCGGCGCGAAGTCATCGGCATCTGCCGTGAGGATCAGCGTGCTGCCGGTGGAGTCGCGCAGATAAAATCCCTTACGATCAAGCTGGGTTACCACGCCCCGCAGACGGACGAGAGCCGTGGGGCCGAACGATCCTGTAAGGAGCCGGGAAACATCCAGCAAAGGTGGGATTCCCCCGGTGTTCGTCGGAGCGGCAGGAACGATGGCCGCGAAGTCCGGAACAAAAAAGTGGCGATCCGTCATCTGACGCTCGGCATTGAAAATCGTACCAATGATGCCTCTCATCCGGACAGGTTGCTGCATTAGGGAGACCGCTGTTTTTTCGGCATCGGGAGACGGCGGCAGCTCGGCCTTGAAGGGAAGTCCGTGCACCTCTACATTGAGCGTAACGCACTTATCCGCGATCTCAAAGCCGGTGACTATGGCCGGCACCTCGACCCATTGAGAATCGAGATGGGGAGAAAACAATTCACCGGCATCCGGCGTGACGGGAAGTGGAAGCGGCGCTTTCCCTAGCACACGCACATGGCCGTCCTTAACGCTGGGGTAGTAGCCAAGCGCGTCGGAAACACCTGTCACCATGACCCTGTCACCGGGAACGACCGGAATGGCGGGTCTGCCCTTGAGAATGGTTTTGATGAAACATCCGCTGGTGCCGTCATGCAGAAAAAAATGAAACGGCGCACTCGGCACCAACCCCACGACCGTTCCCTCGATACTCACCGGCACTCCTGACGATGCGACCTCGGCAGATAGCCCGCGCAGATCAGAGAGGCTGGTGAGAGGCCCGGTCGCGCGCGCCACCGGGAATGGCAGGAGGCAGAGGAGGATGACAAACCAGCGGAACATTCGGGGTGCTTTCGCGGATGGATCAATCACCGGGCTTGCGTTCATAGACCCGCACATGATCGACCTCCATGAATGTGCCGTCGATGGCGTCGGTGACCGGTCCGGCCCATTTGATGATGGCGAGGCTGAGCCAGATCGGCGAGGGCGAGTGGCAGAAGGTATTGCGCTCGCGGCGGATCGGTTTGCCATTGAAATAGAAAACCAATTCTTCCTCCGTCCATTCAAGCCCGTAGGTGTGGAAGTCCCGCGCGAAATCATAACGGCCGTCCTTCGTATCGAAGCGCGTGATCTCCTTCCATCGGCTGCCGTCGTGGTATTCGAGTTTGTAATCATCGGCCATGTATTCCCATCTGCCCTTGGTATGGAAGCCGTTGATGAACTGGATGCAGCCGATCTCCACTTCTGTCGGAAAGGTGAGCTCGATCCATTTCGCACCGCTGCGGGCGCTGGCCCAGCGGGTGGCCGGGTTTCCGTCGATGATCGCCTTCGCATCGGCCTTGGCATCGAGCGCGGCACTTGTTTTCAACTTCACACCAGGGGCGAGCGTGTGGTTCACCAAGCCTGCGAGCGGCTTGTCGGCCTTGGCATCCATCACAGCGGGGTAGCGGTTAGCGGGAGCGAAAACCCTCCACTCGCTCAAATGGAACACGCTTTTGTGATGCGAGGAAAGGCGCAGGCGGCGGGACTTGACGGGGATCTCAAGCTGGCTCACGCGACCGGGTTCCTGGCCGAATTGAAAGTGCTTCGACGAGGACGGGTGCGTCTGTTTTCCGTTCACCACGGTGATGTCGGACCAGTTGTGGATGTTGGTGTTCACCTCGTTCGGATAGTGGCCTTCGTTGATATCGATCTCGAAGCGCTTGCCTTTTTCCGGATTGGGGCCGCGGGTCATCAGCCAGAAGGAATTGTTGGTTCCTGCGGCGGCGGCGTAGCGGTAGCGGCACTCGAAGTAGCCGTATTGGAAATGGCGCTTCGTCCAGATGTTTCCGGAAGTCCATTCCTGGCCTCCGCGCTGTTCCTTTTTGTTGAGGAGGCGGAGCGTCCCGTCGCCGACGCGGGCGTTCTCGCGCCAACGGCTGCAAAGGATGTGGCCGCTCGGGCCGTTCTGGGATTCCCAGTTCTCGTCGAGTTGCGCGTCCGGATAATCAAACTCATCCGCCCAAACCAGCGACCATTTCTCCGCGCCGCCGGGCAAAATCGAGTCCGCCTTCTCCGGTGTGGCAAAGCAAGGCGCGGCAAAGGCCAGGAATAGCAAAAAATCGGTGAGGCGTGCGGATAACATAATGGCGAAGCAATACAGAAGCTTCGCACCCGATTAATCACGCAATTTTGTTTCAAACATCGCCTCCACTCCCGCCACCGGCGGCAAATGCTCCCCTTCCCCATCGACCAAGATGACGGATTGCCCGGCAGGCAGGGAAAACACCGCAGGCACCTGGCGCGTGATTTCAAAACTCCGGGCGATTGCCGATCAGCGATGTCTTGCCACCCAGGCCGAAGCGTCCGGTGCTTGGCTGCTGCGGGGATTTCCCGAAGTTCTAGAGCGTGATGACCTTACACTCCGGAGAACTGGATTCCAAAGAGGATGAATGAATTCAGATTTTTTTTACAGAAGGCAACGCTCAATCCTCATCAGTCATCTCGCGCTCGCTTTTGCTTTTGTGGCGCAGGTCTTTGGCGTGCTCCAGATAAACGGCATCCTCGCCGATGTTCGATGCGAGATCACCTACACGCTCCAGCGAGCGGACAATGAAAATGAGATGCAGGTATTCCTGGCAGCGACCATCGGATTCCTCAATGCGCGACGAAAAAAGGGCGGTGGTCTGCTTGTGCATCTTGTCGAGCTCCTTGTCGCGCGCATGCAGGGAGGCTCCGAGCGCGCCGTTGCCATCGCTGTAGGAGGAAATCGCATCGCGCAGGAGGTGATCGGCGAGGGTGTAGAGCGGCTCGATGAGGTTCACCTCGCTGAGTTCCGGAGCTTTGGAAATCTTCTTCGCACGCTTCGCAATGTTCACCGCGTGATCGGCCATGCGCTCCAGGTTCATGGAGATTTTCATCGATGAAACAACCAGTCGCAGATCCGTGGCCATGGGGTGGTATTTCACCAGGATGTCCATGCCAAGCTGATCGATGAGGCGCTCCGCCTCATCGACCTCGTCGTCATCGGCGATGACGGAGTTGGCGAGCTCCGCATTGCGCTCCATGAGGGCACGGATGGCACGCTCAAGGTTCATGCGCGTGCGGGCGGCCATGGCCAGCACCTCCCCTTTCAGCGCGGAGATGGCTTGATCAAAATCCCGGAGTATGTGAGGTGCGCTGTTCATTTTTTTAAAGACTCAAGATTAGCAAACACAAGACACAAGAGTGTAAGACACAAGAAGAGAGGCAATGGATTCATCGGCGCATGATCGGTGACGCTGTGGTTGGATCTTCATCTTGTGTCTTGTGCTCAAAGTCTTGTGTCTTCAACCGAAGCGACCGGTGATGTATCCTTCCGTCTGTTTTTTCGAGGGATTGGAAAACATCTTCGGTGTCGCATCATATTCTATCAGCTCGCCGAGGTAAAAGAAAGCAGTCATGTCGGAAACTCGCGTGGCCTGCTGCATGTTGTGGGTGACGATGACGATGGTGTAGTCACGCTTGAGGTCGTGGATGAGTTCCTCAACGCGGGCGGTGGCGATGGGATCGAGGGCGGAGCAGGGCTCGTCCATGAGGATGATCGAGGGATCGACAGCGCAGGTGCGGGCGATGCAGAGCCGCTGCTGCTGACCGCCGGAAAGGCCGTAGGCGCTTTCGTTGAGGCGGTCTTTCACCTCGTCCCACAAAGCCGCGCCACGCAGGGACTTCTCGACAATGGCATCGAGATTCGCTTTGTTTTTCTCACCAAGGATGCGCGGGCCGTAGGCAACGTTCTCGTAGATGGAGCGGGGAAACGGGTTGGATTTCTGGAACACCATGCCGACGCGGCGGCGCAGCTCCACTCCATCGACCTCCTTGTCGTGGATCTCAATGCCGTTGATGAGGATTTCTCCCTTGGTGACTTTGGCACCGGGGATGAAATCGTTCATGCGGTTGAAGCAGCGGAGAAGGGTGGATTTCCCGCAGCCGGAGGGACCGATGAATGCGGTGACCTGGTTGCGGGCGATGTTCATGGTGACATCCTTGATCGCACGTGACTTCCCGTAGGAGAAATCAACTTCGCGCACCTCGATGGCGGGAGATGTGGGGGCGGTTTCCATTTCAGCTGAACCTTCCGGTGATGTAGGACTCCGTCTGTTCCTGTTTCGGATTTTCGAAAACCTGCACCGTCTTGCCGTATTCGATGAGCTTGCCCATGTAGAGGAAGGCGGTGCGGTCGGAACAACGCGTGGCCTGCTCCATGTTGTGGGTGACGATGACAATGGTGTAGCGGCTTTTCAGCGTGGTGATGAGCTCTTCGATCTTCAGCGTGGCGAGCGGATCGAGGGCGGCGCAGGGCTCGTCCATCAGCAGGATTTCCGGACGGTTCGCGATGGCGCGGGCGATGCAAAGCCGCTGCTGCTGACCACCGGAAAGGCCGAAGGCACTGTCGTGCAGGCGGTCTTTCACCTCGTCCCACAGCGCGGCATCACGGAGGGAGCGCTCGACGGTTTCATCCAGCTCCTTTTTGCCGTTGCGACCGGCGACGCGGAGACTGAACACGACGTTCTCGTAGATCGATTTCGCAAACGGATTGTATTTCTGGAACACCATGCCGACGCGCTTCCGCAGTGAAATGACCTCCACGGAGGGGTCGTAGAGGCTCACGCCGCCGAGGCGGATGTCGCCTTCGTGGCGGACGCCGTCGATGAGGTCGTTCATGCGGTTCATGTTCCGCAGCAAGGTGGATTTCCCGCAGCCCGACGGGCCGATGAGCGCGGTGACTTCGTTCTCAGGGATCGCCATGTCGATGCCGAAGATCGCCTGTTTCTCACCGTAGTGGAAACTGAAGTCCTCGATGCGGATGAAATCCGGGCGGGGCTGCTTCGTTGGAGTTTCTGAGGGCATGGTGATTTTTTTAACCGCGAACGAACGCCAACTTCCACAAATGAAGAGGTTTAATCACAGAGGTAAGATTTTTGTGGTTTGAAAGTTTCATAACGCTGGCTCTGGGTCTCTGTGGTTGAAATCTTAGAATGAGCTGACCGCGAAGCGCTTCTTCAGGCGGTTGCGAATGATGATGGCGGTGAGGTTGAGAGAGACGACGACGAGGATGAGGAGGAGGGCGGTGGCGTAAACGAAGGGCTTGGCGGCTTCGGCGTCGGGGGATTGGAAACCAAGGTCGTAGATATGGAAGCCGAGGTGCATGAATTTGCGCTCGGCGTGGATAAAGGGAGCAATGCCGTCGATGGGCAGCGAGGGTGCGAGTTTCACCACGCCGACAAGCATCAGCGGTGCGACCTCGCCCGCGCCGCGGGCCATGGCGAGGATCACGCCGGTGAGGATACCGGGAAGCGAGGCGGGAAGCACGACGCGCTGGATCGTCTGCCACTTCGAAGCACCGCAGGCGAGGGCGGCCTCGCGGACGCCTCGCGGAACGGCGGAGAGGGCTTCTTCGGTGGCGACGATGACGACGGGCAGCGTGAGCAGCGCAAGGGTCAGCGAGGCCCAGAGGATGCCGGGCGTGCCGAAGGTGGGCGTGGGCAGTTTCTCGGAGTAGAACGTCTGGTCGATACCCGCACCAACGAAATACACGAAGAAAGCGAGGCCGAAGACGCCGAAGACAATGGACGGGACGCCGGCGAGGTTGTTCACGCAGATGCGGACGATGCGGACCATCAGGCCCTGCTTGGCGTATTCGCGGAGGTAGATCGCGGCGATGACACCGAAAGGCGTCACGAACAGGCTCATCACCAGGGTCATCACCACCGTGCCGAAGATGGCGGGGAAGACGCCGCCCTCCGTGTTCGCCTCGCGGGGATCCTCTTTCAGGAAATGCCATGCCCGCCTCAGCGCCTCGCCGAGCCGTCCGAAGAATCCGGTGGTGTTCGGCGTGTAAACGCTCAGCAACTGGCCGGAGGGCAGGGACCGCTCGCGGCCATCGGCGACTTTGTAGATGACGTTGGTTCCAGCCATGCCGTCGTTGAGCTTGTCGGCCTCGGCCTTGAGTTTTGTGAAATCTTTCTCCAGCTCCGCCTTACGCGCGGCGGCGTCTCCCTCACTGATGCGCTTGGCTTTCAGATCGAATCCGATCTCCTCGATCTCCGCGCTGATTTTTCCGATCTGCTTGCGCTCGATATGCAGAGCCTTCGCGCGGGTCTCTTCGCTCTTGTGAATGAGCGTTTCGAGCTTCCATCCGTCAGCCTCGGTGCGACCGTCCTTGGTCTCGATGGCCACCGCCTCGCCGATGGCCGGGCCGTAGGTGAGGCGCTCGAACAGCAGGAACTTTTCGGGAACGCTGCGGTTCACGATGTCCCGCACATCCACGTAGATGAACGCCTCGCCGCTCACATCCTTGTTGCCGCGGAAAATCTGGAGTTCCTCGACGAGCTTGCCCTCCGCATCTTTCCGCTCCTGCGTCTGCGTGACGTATCCGGCGATCATCTCCGTTGTCTCGCCGCGCTTGACCTCGAAAAGCTCGATGCGCTTGGGCCAAAAGGAGGCCGCGCCTTTCACGAGGATCAGCAGGAACAGCCCGATCGCCATCGTGACGCCGATCGCCAGCCCGGCTGCGGTGAGCCAGACGAGCGGCTCCCCTTTGCGCGACCTTCCGGTGGTCTCGAACCTTTCGTTGTCGGTATCGGCGGACATGGGTTAGACGAGCTTGTTTTTCTCGCGCAGGCGCTGGCGGAGGATTTCGGCGATGGTGTTGAGCACGAAGGTCATCGCGAAAAGGACGATCGCGCCGAGGAAAAGCGTGCGGTAATGGGTGGAGCCGACGGGCGCCTCGGGCAGCTCCACCGCGAGGTTCGCGGAAAGCGTGCGCATGCCGGAAAACAGGTTCCACTCGGTGAGCGGGGTGTTGCCGGTGGCCATGACCATGATCATCGTCTCGCCAACGGCACGACCGAAGCCGATCATCAGCGCGGAGAAAATGCCGGACGAGGCGACGGGCAGCATCACCGTCCAGACGACCTGCCAGCGGTTCGCGCCAAGCGCGGAAGCGGCGGCGGTAAGGTTTTTCGGAACGTTGGAAAGGGCGTCCTCGGCGATGGTGAAAATGACCGGGATCACCGCGAAGCCCATGATGAATCCCAGCACCAGCGAGTTCCGCTGCTGGAAGCTCGTGCCTGTCGCCTGCGGCCACCACAGGCTGAAGTCCGCGATCTTTTTCCCCGTGCCCGGCTCGGTATAGACGAAGAAGATTTTCTCAATCAGCGGCCCCGACCACCAGCCGATGGCGGCGGCGATAGCTAGGAAAGGGATCACGATCATCCACTCGTTGCCGCCCTCGAAGCGGTTTCGGAAAGCCAGCGGCAAACGGCACCAGAGATAACCGGTAAGCAGGGCGGAAAACGGAACGAGAATGACCAGCATCATCACCGATGGGACGCGATCGGAAAGGATGGGTGCGAGCCAGAGACCCGCAAGGAAACCGAGCACCACGGAGGGCAGCGAGGACATGATCTCCATCGTCGGCTTCACGATGCGTTTCACATCCGGCGGAAGGAAGGCGGCGGAGAAAACGGCGGCGAGCAGTGCCACAGGGATCGCGAAAAGCAGCGCGTAGGCGGTCCCTTTCAGCGATCCGAAGATCAGCGGCATTAGCGAAAGCTTTGCCTCGAAATCATCCGAACCGCCGGTGGACTGCCATTGGTAAACCGGCTCCGCACCACCCTCATACCAGACTTTTCCGAAGAACGCCTGCACGCCCGCGTCAGGGTGGTGATCCTTGATCTCGAACTTCCTCGCCTCGCCCGTTTTCGACGCGATCCAGAACGACTCGCCTTTCGCGTCGAGAATCGCGGCAGCGGGGTCGATGTCCACCTCGCCCTCCCAGCGCACCGCGCCGGAGGTGCTGTGGCGGATCGAAAGCTCGCGGCCTGCGCCGGTGAGGAAAGTGCGGTTGCGCTGGCTTTTCGCGAACGTGACAGGGCCGTCGCCGATGTTCGGGAAGGTTTTCGTCTTGCCGAAGAGGCGCTCGGCGTCCTCGGTCGCGCGGAAAAGGCTCCACTGCTCCTGACTACCGTCCTCGGCGGTGAGGATCGCGGAAACGCCGCCGAAAAGGAAATCCATTTCCGCCAGGCCACCTCCGGGGAAGGGCGTGAACTCCTGCCGCTTCGTGACACCCGTGCCATCGGCCAGAAAATAGGAAACCTTGCCGGCCTTGTCCGCCACCAGCACCATCTGGCCGTTCTGCGAGGCACGCAGCAGGGCAACCTCGCCGCCAATCTCGGGCGTGACATCCACCTCCGCCAGCACCGAGAGCTTCTTGCCACCGACCAAGCCGCCCTTGAGTCCGAGGCGGATCACCTCGACTTTGCCCCCGGTCGTTTTCACCGCCAGGATCCGCGACGAGCCGGCGTCACCGTAACTGATCGCCGTCACCGCGCCGCTTGCGTTTTTCAGCTCAAACCATGGCTCGACGGTGATGCCGGGCTTCACGCCCTTCGCCTCGCCGTCCACGAATAGCCGCTCGTAGCCGACGATGAACGACCCCACGCGCCCGTCCGCCAGACCCAACGCGATGCGGCGCTGCAGCGGATCATAGGAACTCGCCGTGATTTCCAAACCTTCCAGACCCGGCACTTCCAGCTCGCTGCGAGCGCCGGACTTCCCATCGACGAACACCACCTTGCTGCCGCCGGAGTAAAAAAACGGCATTTCACCCCACTCATCCACGCCGAGGATCACCGGTGCTGTATCGGATGTGACGGACGCGTCCTTCACGACCGCACCGGGCTTGAACAGCGGAACCACCTCTTTCCCGATGAACCAGAAAATCCCGAACACCGCGATGATCACGCCGATCCCGCCGAAACGGATCGCCCACCCCATGAAACGGTCGAACCAAAGCGTCGCCTTGGAGACTTCGAATCGCTTCGGGTCCGGGTTGTTGGCGGGGTCGGGGGACATCGGGAAATGCGGATGGATGGTGGGAATACGTCTTCGCGCGCCTTTCTGAACGAACTCTCGCCCCGGGCAAAGCGCGTAATGTGACAGATTCGTCACATTATGAGGCCACCAGAAAAAGGGCGGAACCTTACCGGCTCCGCCCCAAGCAATTCGATTCCGTCTAATTCCGGCAAATCACTTCGAAAGAGTCTCGATCGTCTCGGCGACGAGCTCGGCGGGCATCGGGAAATAATTGTCTTTCTCCACGATCATCTGGCCTTCCTTGGAGAGGACAAACTTGAGGAACTCGAGGGTGAGCTTGTCGAGCGGCTCACCGGGCTTTTTGTTCACATAGACGATGAGGAAACGCGCCATCGGATAGTCACCGGACAGGGCGTTCGCGTAGTTGGCCTCGAAGAATTCTCCGCCGTTTTCGGAGGAAAGCGGCAGGGCGCGGACACCCGAGGTCTTGTAGCCGATGCCGGAATAGCCGAGCGCGTAGATGTCGCCGCCGATGCCTTGCACCACGGCGGAGGAGCCGGGCTGCTCTTTCACCGAGGGCTTGAAATCCCCTTTCTGCAAGGCGTGCTCCTGGAAGAAGCCGTAGGTGCCGGAAGCGGAATTCCGCCCGAAGAGCGAGATCGCGCGGCCTTTCCAATCACTGAGGCCCAGCTGGCCCCACTCTGTAATATCCGTTCCACCCGACTTGCGCGTGGAGGAAAAAATCGCGTCAACCTGCTGCATCGACATGCCCTTGATCGGGTTGTCCTTGTGGGCGAAGACCGCCAACGCGTCCACCGCCACGTTCACTTCCGTGGGCTTGTAGCCGAATTTTTTCTCAAAGGCATCAATCTCCTCCGCCTTCATCGGGCGCGACATCGGGCCGATCTGCGCGGTGCCTTCGATCAGCGCCGGTGGAGCGGTGGAGCTGCCCTTGCCCTCGATCTGGATGTTCACGTTCGGGTAGGTTTTCTTGAAACCTTCCGCCCAGAGCGTCATGAGGTTGTTGAGGGTGTCGGAACCAATCGAGTTCAGGTTTCCGGAAACGCCGCTCACGGTTTCGTATTTCGGGATCGCAGGATCGATGTGGGACTCCTCCGCGTTCAAGTTCATGGCGGCGAGTGCCGTCCCCATCATCATCCAGCTCAGTTTTGTTTTCATAGCGTGTTCTTTTCGGGTTCGCTGCGTGACGAATTCGTCGGCGAGCAAGCCCTAGATAAAGTTTGTGTGACGAACGGCAAAGGGGCTTTTGTGACGGAATTGTCACATTTGCCTCCCGCCATAAAAAAGCAGCCGACCCAGGACAGGTCGGCTGCTGTGAGGCGAACGGCGTTTGGATCAGAAGAAAGTCCTGAACGCGACGAGATACGTGAGCGCATTCACGTCGCCGGCAGGGGTGTCGAGAGCGGAGTATTCCACACCAGCCATGATTTTGGCGTTGTCGCCGCAAATGTGGTAATTGAGACCGGTATAGAGGGTGTGCAGTTCGTCACCGCGACCGCTGTTCACGTTTACCCCTGCGCTGTGCTGGGAGCGGACATAGCGGCTGTTGGTGCGCATGCCCTCGGATTCGCTGGAACCTGCGTATTGGTATTGGCAAACCGCCTGCAGACGATCCTCCACCAGCCAATAGTAAGGCATCACCATCAGTGATTCAAACGACCCTCCGCGGACTCCCGCTGCGTTGTTTTCCCCTAGAACAAGGGTGGTGACCGCGCCGAAACGGTCTTTTGCGTAGATCGCGTTGAGGGCGGTCGCCCATGCGTAGCCGAGGTAATCATCGCCGCCATCCTCATTGTTGATCACGAAATCGAGCACGAAGCGCCATTCATCGGTCGTCGCGTGGGCGACGGAGAGGTAGTAAGCCTGTCCGTCGTTCCAACCACCGATGAACTCCGTATCATCCTCGCTGCTGAAGATGCCGACCGTGCCCGACCATTTCCCCATGGCGGCATCGAGCGTAAACCCGGTGGCGCGATTGGGATTGCCGTAAAGCTTGTTGGCGATGGCCGAGCGCTCGACGGTGTAGATTTCCTTGGAAGACATGTGGACTTCCTCGGTCATGTTGAACTTGAATCGACCGTAATTGAGCTTCAGCGCGTCGAGCGAGCCTGCGCCGAAGGCTTTCTTGATATCGAAGGTGAAAACCGCTTCGTCGAAGGTGTCGTATCCCCAATCGAGGTCATTGCCGGCCGGGCGACCGTCATTGACCATGTTGAGCTTGATGTTGGCGCTGAAAAAACGGAGGAACTCGGTCTTGGTCTCGATACGGGCGCGGCGGTAATCGTCGTAGGTGTCGTTGAAATCCCGACCGTTTACGTCCTCACCTTCGAGGTAGGCGGCCTGGTATTGAAAGCGACCGCCGATGTTGAATGACTGGAGCCATGGATTCTCAGCGTTTTTATAAAGTGTGCCGGGTTTGCTTTGCAGCCACGTGCACCAGTCGCCGGAGTTGGATGGTTCTGTTGCGGCGGGAGTTACTTCCTGCCCGGCCATCGCGGGGAGTTGGAGACCCATGGCAAGGCCAAGGGCGAGCGTGAGTTGGGTGTTGGTTTTCATTGTCTTGTGTGTTGTTTCTTGTGACGGAAAATGGCTATCTTACGAAATCGTCACCGGTGAAGTAAATCAATGTGACGGAAACGTCACATTTAGGCCGTGCGACTGCTTTCATGATTCTTTCTTGAGAATTTCATCAACCCCGATCCGGGTTGCGAGTCCTTGTCCCGCCTTGGAAACTTGCGGCCTCAGCTGGATAAAAGTTCGTCCGCAAGCATCGCGCGCGTCTGCTTGAGTATCTCCTTCTCCCGGCTGTCACCATCGCTCTGTGACACGAACCCATTATAATGGATCAGCTCCATACGGCCATCGTGATGCTCGACGATGGCGGTCATGCTCTCCACCCAATCGCCGGAGTTGAGGTAATGGATCTCACCGACACGCTTGTCCTCGGGCGTGTGGATGTGGCCGCAGATGATGCCGTCGCACTTTTTGTGGAGCGCGAGTTCCTGAAGCAGGCTCTCGTATTTGTCGATGAAACTGACGGCGGATTTCACCCTGGCCTTCACGTGTTTGCTGAGGGAAAAATACTCTTTCCCGCGCCATGCCCGCCAGTGGTTGTACCAGCGGTTGATGTGGAGCAACGTATCGTAACCGACCGCGCCGAGCGAGGCGAGCCACTTGTGGTTGGTTGAAACGCTGTCGAAGCCATCGCCATGGACGACAAGGTAGCGTTTCCCGTCCGCTGAGGAGTGGATGTGTTCCTTGGCGAAACGGATTTTCCCGAAGGCAAGGGGCAGGAAGCGCTCGAGGATCTCATCGTGGTTGCCACGCAGATAAATGACCTCGGTCTTCTGCTTCTCCGTCATCTTCAGGATTTTCCGGATCACGCGACTGTGGCGGGGCAGCCATTTCGAACCGCGTTTGAGCGCCCAGCCATCGATGATGTCGCCGTTGAGTATGAGTTTTTCACAGCGCACGCTTTTCAGGAAATCAACGACCTCGGTGGCCTTGCTGTCGGCGGTGCCAAGATGGATGTCGGATAGGAAAACGGTGCGGAAAGAGACCTTCTCACGCTTCCCCGCCTTTACCGAGCGGGCACGGGTAGCGGGGGAGCCCGGCACCGTGGGCGCTACAAGCGATCCGAGCCGCGCCTCGAAATCCTCCACCACCGCCCGCCAGCCACGCGTCTCCGCCAATTCGCGGGCGGCGATCCGCATCACGTGGCCCTGACGTATGCCGAGCGCCGCATGCGCCTGGTTAAGGAACCCGGCGGAGTCACCTTTCGCCGCCTTGAGGCCGTTTATGCCATGTTCCACATGTCGCGCGGCGGCGGCGTAATCATAACTCACCGTCACTAAACCGCTCGCCATGCCTTCCAGCACCACGTTGCCGAATGTCTCCGTCTCACTGGGAAACAGCAGGATGTCCGCAGAGGCGTAATGCCGCGCCAGATCCTCGCCCGTCCGCACCCCGGCGAAGTGTACCCATGGATGCCGCACCGCGAGCTTTTCCCTGATCGGGCCGTCACCCACCACCACACAGCGCAGATCCGGCACGGCGGCGCGCATTTCGGAAAAGGCGATCATCGCAAGTTCGAGGTTTTTCTCCGCAGCCACCCGACCGACCACCATCGCGACGGGAGCCGCCGATCTCGCGCCCCACTCGCTGCGGAGATGCTCACAGCGCTTTGTGGGATCGAAAAGCCCGGTGTCCACACCCCGCCCAAGCAAATGGACGTTTCCGAAACCCTCCGCCTTCAGCTTCTCCACCAGCTCCTGCGAGGGGGCAAGGGTGCAATCCGCGCGGCCATGGAAACGCTTCAGGTAAGCCATCGCCATCGGCTGCAAGCCGCCGAGGCTGTAGCGGCGCATGTACTCGTGAAAATTCGTGTGGAAACCGGTCGCCACCGGGATGCCGAGCGCCTTAGCGGCCTTCACGGCGGATTTTCCCAACGGGCTCTCCGTGGCGACATAGATCACGTCCGGGCGCTTTTTGACCCAGCGCTTGCGCAGCTTGAACGGCCCGGGCAGCCCCACGCGCACCTCCTTGTATCCCGGCAGCGGCACCGAAGCGGCGATGGTCTCCCCGCTCTTGCCCTCGCCGGTGCGTATCACATGCACCCGGTGCCCGCGCTCACGCAAGCCCTCGCTCAAGCGCCCCAAGGTCATGGCCACCCCGTTCACATCCGGGGCGAAGGTGTCCGTCACGATGTCGATTTTCATGATTGCTGAGGAATGACTTTCAATTCCCATGCAATATCAGCCGATTCATACCTGTCGCGCGGCCCCTCAACGGTGACGGTTTTGTTGCGGAATGATCGCCGCAAGCCTCCGCGCTTGCCAGCACCCACCACACCGCGTATCAACCCCATGTCGGCAGCGGGAGATTCCTTCCCGCCCACCGAACCGGGGCCTGTAGCTCAGCGGTCAGAGCAGGGGACTCATAATCCTTTGGTCGTGGGTTCAAACCCCACCGGGCCCACCTTCTTTCTCCATTTTTTCAGGATTCATTTTCTGATCGGGAATTTTCCGTGATCACCGGCTGCCACTTCGTTTCCGATAAGATCAAACACAGCGGGGATTGGACAAGAAGCTCGACCTCCATCGCACCGCAGAAACCATCCGCAAACTCGCGCCCGATCTCGTCGCGCTCCAGGAAATCGATAAAAACTGCGGTCGCAGCGGCGGCGTCGATCAGATGGCCGCCTTGGGTGCGATGCTGGGGATGCACCATGCCTTCGGGAAATTCATGGATTACGACGGCGGCGAATACGGCCTGGGCATCCTCTCGAAATACCCCATCCTCCGCTCCGAGGCGCATCGCCTCCCCGACGGTGCCGAACCGCGCTGCGCCTTGGAAATCGAGGTCGAAATCTCCGGCCGGCGCACCTCCTTCGTCTGCGTCCATCTCGATTGGACGAGCGAGGATATCAGGCTCGCCCAGGCCACAGCCCTCATCGAAAAGCTGGCGAAGCGCCCTCATCCTGTTGTCGTCCTCGGCGATTTCAACGCCACCCGCGAATCCGCCTCCCATCGCCTCCTTTCCGCACATTGGACCGCCCTTGCCAAATCGGAAGCCGCCCATACGTATCCCTCCGAAGCACCCGAGCAGGAGATCGATTTCATCCTGGTGCCCAAAGGCGGGCGTTGGGAACAGCTCGCTTCCGAGGTGATCGACGAACGCCTCAGCTCCGACCACCGCCCCGTCCTCGCCGTGCTCCCTTTCTGAATCCATCTCCCATCCGATTGCAATGTCAGCTCGAAAAAATGCGTGGCTGCCTGGCATTTTAACCTGTCCGATTTCTTGCACCCGAATAGCATATCGCCGTGACAATAAGTGACAGACACGTGGTGGTGATGGGCGGCGGATTGATCGGATTTTCCACGGCGTATCAGCTCCTGAAAAGGGGCATGCGGGTGACGGTGATCGAGCGCGGAACGGAGGCCGATGCGAGCTGCTCGACGGGGAATGCGGGGATGGTGGTGCCGAGCCATTTCGTGCCGCTGGCGGCTCCGGGGATGATCTGGAAAGGGATACGCTGGATGTTCGATCCGGAAAGCCCCTTCGCGATCCGCCCTCGTCCGAGCTGGGAACTGGCTTCGTGGGGATGGAAATTTTACCGCGCATCCAGCCCCGCGAGGGTAAAGCGCGCGATGCCGGTGCTGCGCGACATGGCCTTGCGCAGCCGCACCCTTTTCACGGAACTCGCGGAGACGGAGGGCTTCGGGTTCGGCTTGGAAAAAAAGGGGCTGCTGATGCTTTGCAAGACCCGTGAGGCGCTGGGGCACGAGGCGGAGATCGTCGCCACCGCGAAATCGCTCGGTGTGGAGGCGGAGCTGTTGGATGCGGAGGGTGTTCGGGCGAAAGATCCCGCGATCCGGATGGATGTGATCGGCGGGGTGTATTTCGCGCAGGACTGCCATCTCGATCCGGCGCGTTTCCTCGGCGATCTGCGGGCGCAGGTGAAACGGCTCGGCGGCACGATCCGCTGGGGCGCGGAGGTGAATGGTTTCCGGCAATCCGGCGCGAAGGTCGAGGCGGCTGTCTTGAAAGGCGGCGGGGAGATTTCCGGCGATGAGTTCGTGCTGTGTGGTGGCTCGTGGTCGCCGTCGGTGGGGAAAAAACTCGGGATCAATTTACCGATGCAGGCGGGCAAAGGTTACAGCGTCACGCACCCGAATCCACCGGCGCTGCCGACCGTTTGCTCGCTGCTCAATGAGGCGCGGGTGGCGGTGACGCCGATGGGCGGCAAGCTGCGCATCGGTGGTACGATGGAAATAGTAGGTCTCGACGAATCGGTGAACCGCCGGCGTCTCAACGGCATCCTCAAGTCGATCGGCGGCTATTTCCCGGATCTCGCAGACACCGATTTCAGCGGGCTGGAGGTTTGGAAAGGGCTGCGACCCTGCTCGCCGGACGGCATGCCCTACATCGGCAGGGCGGGTCACCGCCAGAACGTGGTGGTCGCCACCGGGCACTCGATGCTCGGCCTCAGCCTCGCGCCGGTGAGCGGGGAGATGGTCGCGGATCTCATCACGGGGGCGGCGATGAAATACGACATGGCGCTGCTCGATCCGGATCGCTATTAAAACGCTTATGGAAAAAATCCGGGTCATCGATTCCCACACAGCCGGCGAACCGACACGGCTGGTTGTCTCCGGCGCGCCGGATCTGGGCGGCGGGAGTTTGGCGGAACGCTTCGCGCGGCTCCGGGAAAACTTCGACTGGCTGCGGACATCGCTTTGCCTGGAGCCGCGCGCTTCCGAGGCGGCGGTCGGCGCCTTGCTCTGCGAACCCGACGATCCGGCCAACGACGCGGCGGTGATTTTTTTCAACAACTCCGGCTACCTCGGCATGTGCGGCCACGCGACCATCGGCCTCGTCGCGACGCTCGAATACCTCGGCAGGATGCAAGCGGGCGAATACCGGATCGAGACGCCGGTCGGCGTGGTGGGGGCGCGGCTGCATGGAAAGGGACGGGTCACGGTTTCCAATGTCGCGTCATACCGGTTCCGCAAGGATGTCGCCGTGGAGGCGGAGGGCTACGGCACGGTGAAAGGCGATATCGCGTGGGGCGGGAACTGGTTTTTCCTCGTCCGCGATCCCGGCATCGGGATTCGAAAAGCAAACTTGGAGCAGCTCATGGGTTTCGCGAAAGCTGTTAGAAATGGCTTGGAAACAGCGGGCATCCGCGGGGACGACGGAGCCGAAATCGACCACATCGAAGTGGTGGGCGAGGGGGATGAGGGAGTGGACGGCAGGAACTTCGTGCTCTGCCCCGGCGCGGAATACGACCGCTCGCCGTGCGGAACGGGCGTCAGCGCGAAGCTCGCTTGCCTGCATGCAGACGGCGATCTCAAGGAAGGCGAGGTCTGGCGCCAGGCTGGCATACTCGGCGGCGTGTTCGAGGGAAAAGTCTCCCTCGTGAACGGCGAACTCATCCCGGAAATCACCGGCGAAGCCTTCGTAACCGCCGAGACGGAAATCGTCTTCTCTCCCGGCGATCCTTACCGGCATGGGATCCGTTCCTAGGTGGCGTCGATCTTTGGTTGCCTGGTTCAGCGGTTCCATTTTTCGCACCGAGGATCAGCGCACATTGCTTCTTGTCTTGTTGGCAGCTAGACCAGAAAGGACATTTCCAGCATTCTGCTCACGCAAATCCTTTGGGCTTTCCTCTCCGTAGCCAGCAACTAGCCTGAAAGCCTCCCAAAAACCGGAGCATCTCCACCTTTTTTCATTATTCAAAATGACAAGCATTCAACAACGCGCCACCCTCCAACGCCAAATCTGGCAGATCGCCAACGACGTGCGCGGCTCTGTTGATGGCTGGGACTTCAAGCAGTATGTCCTCGGCACCCTCTTCTACCGCTTCATCAGCGAAAACTTCGCCGCCTACATCGAGGCGGGCGATGACATCGACTACGCCTCGCTCCCCGACTCAATCGTCAACGAAGAGATCAAGGACGATGCGATCAAAACCAAGGGCTACTTCATCTACCCCAGCCAGCTCTTTTCCAAGATCCTCGCCACAGCGAACACCAACGAGAAACTGAACACCGACCTCGCTGCCATTTTTTCCGCCATCGAAAGTTCCGCCAACGGCTATCCATCGGAGCAGGACATCAAGGGCTTGTTCGCGGATTTCGATACCACCAGCAACCGCCTTGGCAACACCGTCAAAGACAAAAACCTACGCCTGGCTGCCGTGCTTACTGGCGTCGGTGGATTGGACTTCAATGATTTTGAAGGCAGCCAGATCGACCTCTTCGGCGATGCTTATGAATTCCTCATCTCCAACTACGCCGCCAATGCCGGTAAATCCGGAGGCGAGTTCTTTACGCCCACTCACGTCTCCCAGCTCATCGCCCAACTGGCCATGCACAAGCAGACCAGCGTCAACAAGATCTACGACCCCGCCGCTGGTTCAGGCTCCCTGCTGCTACAGGCGAAAAAGCACTTCGACTCCCACATCATCGAGGACGGCTTCTTCGGGCAGGAAATCAACCACACCACCTACAACCTGGCGCGGATGAACATGTTCCTGCACAACATCAACTACGACAAGTTCAACATCCAGCTCGGTAACACCCTCACCGATCCCCATTTCCTCAACGACAAGCCCTTCGATGCCATCGTTTCCAATCCGCCCTACTCCATCAAATGGAAAGGCAGCGACGACCCGACCCTCATCAATGACGACCGCTTTGCCCCCGCTGGTGTGCTCGCCCCGAAGTCGAAAGCCGACTTCGCCTTCGTCCTCCACGCACTGAGCTACCTTTCCGCGAAAGGTCGCGCCGCGATTGTTTGCTTCCCCGGCATCTTCTACCGCGGTGGTGCTGAGCAAAAAATCCGCCAATACCTGGTTGATAACAACTACGTGGAAACGGTCATCTCCCTCGCGCCCAACCTCTTCTACGGCACCACCATCGCGGTCAACATCCTCGTGCTCTCCAAGCACAAGCCCGACACCCGCACCCAGTTCATCGACGCCAGCGGACTTTTCAAAAAAGAGACCAACAACAACACGCTCACCGATGATCATGTCGGGCGCATCATGGAGGTCTTCGACACCAAGGAGAACGTGCCCCACTTTGCCCTCTGCGTGGATCACCCCACTGTCGCCGGGAAGGACTACAACCTCTCCGTCAGCACCTACGTCGAAGCGAAAGACAACCGCGAGGTCGTGGACATTGCCGAGCTGAATGCGGAACTCAAAACCACCGTTGCCAAGATCGATCGCCTGCGGGCGGACATCGATGCCATCGTGGCGGAAATCGAGGGGTAACCACGAAAGGCACGAAAAACACGAAACCAAAACAAAAACACCTCTTTTTTATGAACCCCTATCCTCCTTTTCTTCCTTTCGTGTCTTTAGTGCCTTTAGTGGTTAAAAACAAACGCAAGGAGGTAGCGGCATGAGCGATGTGATCCTTTACACCACCGATGACGGAAAAACCCAAATCGACTTACGGCTGCAAGACGGCACCATCTGGCTTTCCCAACTCCAGATCGCCGAGCTTTTTCAGGCCACAAAACAAAACATCTCGCTCCATCTGATCAACATCTTTGAGGATGGAGAGCTGACCCAAGAGGCAACTGTCAAGGAATCCTTGACAGTTCAAAAAGAGGGCACTCGCGAGGAGGTGGCAGCATGAGCAAAAAGAAAAAAACCGAGGTTACCATCCGCTCATCCGCTGCGGAATATCTCACCTTTGTGGCGGCCAATGGCCAGGGGGGCGTCGAGGCTGTCTATGCCGATGAGGATGTCTGGCTAAGCCAGAAAATGATGGGCACGCTCTACGGCGTCGAGACCCACACGGTGAACTACCACCTCAAAAAGGTCTTCGCGGACAATGAGTTGCAGGAGGATTCAGTGATTCGAAATTTTCGAATAACTGCCGCAGACGGCAAAACCTACGACACCCGGCACTACAACCTCTCCGGCATCATCGCCGTCGGCTACAAGGTGAACTCCGAGCGCGCCGTGCAATTCCGCAAATGGGCGACGGGTATCATCAAGGAGTTCACCATCAAAGCCTACGTCATGGACGACGAGCGGCTGAAAAACGACGGCACCATCCTCGGCAAAAGATACTTCGAGGAACAGCTCGAGCGCATCCGCGAGATTCGCCTCAGCGAACGCAAGTTCTACCAGAAGATCACCGACATCTACGCCACTGCCCTCGATTACGATGTCACGGCGCAAGCGACCCAACGCTTCTTCGCCACCGTGCAGAACAAACTTCATTGGGCGATCCACGGCCAAACCGCCGCCGAAGTCATTGTCTCCCGCGCCGATGCGGAAAAGACAAACATGGGACTCACCACCTGGAAGGATGCCCCGCATGGGAAAATCCAGAAATTCGATGTCAGCGTTGCCAAAAACTACCTCACCGATGCCGAACTCGCCCAGCTACTGCGGCTCGTCAACGCCTACCTCGACATCGCCGAGGACATGGCTCAGAGAATGATCCCCATGACCATGGCGGATTGGGAAGATCGCCTCAACCGCTTCATCGCCGCCACTGACCGCGAGATTCTCCAAGACGCCGGAAAAGTCACCGCCGAGATCGCCAAAGCCCACGCTGAGAGCGAGTTCGAGAAATACCGAATCGTTCAAGATCGGCTGTACGTGTCGGACTTTGATAAGCAAATCCTCGCTCTTGAAGACCAGAAAGGAGGCGAGGCGTGAAGAATTTGGAACCACGAATGGACACGAATTTACACGAATGGGATTTTATGGGGAAATTGCTCGATGGAGCGGAGGTGGAGTGGAAGGCGTTGGGGGAGATTGCCAACATTTTGCGCGGGAAACGCTTAACTCGACCTCAACTATCGGCTGCAGAAATATATCCTGTGTTCCACGGTGGTTTAGAGCCTTTGGGATTCTATCAAAATTTCAACCGACCTGCGGACTCTGTGATGGTCATAAATGTTGGCGCGTCAGCCGGAACTGTTGGCTACAGCCCTGTGGACTTTTGGTCTTCTGACGGTTGCTTTTGCATCGAACAATCCAAGAGCGTCAATAGCAGGTATCTATATCATTTCCTTCTTGGGATTCAGCACATTTTACAATCTAAGGTTAGGGTCGCTGGCATACCGACACTCGATGCTCCAATTTTGGAAAAACTCCAAATCCCCATTCCGCCCCTGCACGTCCAAAAAGAAATCGTCCGCATTTTGGACACCTTCACCGAGCTGACCACCGAGCTGACCACCGAGCTGACCAACCGGAAAAAACAATACAACCACTACCGCGACCAATTGCTCAGCTTTGAAGATGGGGAGGTGGAGTGGAAGACATTGGGGGATGTGTTCGAAATTTTCGCAGGTGGTGATGTGCCGAAAAGCGCATTCTCCAAAGAGAGGAAAGCTGGATTCGATGTCCCGATTTTATCCAATGGGATTGGTGCTAAGTCTTTGTATGGATGGACGAATAAGGCAAAAATACAGGAGCCCAGTTTAACCGTTTCAGCTAGAGGAACAATTGGATGGACTAGCTATCAGGATAATCCGATTTTCCCAATAATCAGGCTGCTCGCTTTTACGCCGAAAATTAAGCTGAATTTGAAATATGCCTACTACTACATGAAGACGATTGAAGATAATTACAACGTCTCCAAATCAGGTATTCCTCAACTCACCAAGCCAATGGTGAGTGACATAAAATTCCCAATCCCACCTCTCGCCGAGCAAGCCCGCATCGTCGCCATCCTCGACAAGTTCGACACCCTCACCCACTCCATCATCGAGGGATTACCGCGTGAGATCGAGCTGCGGCAGAAGCAATACGAGCATTACCGCAACCTGCTGTTGAGCTTCCCGAAACCTGAAGAAGGAACCACGAAAAGCACGAAAAGCACGAAATGAATCACTAGATAGATGAAGTATTTTATCCCCCAAAACCTTTCGTGTCTTTCGTGCCTTTCGTGGTTAAAAATTTAACCACGAAAGGAAAATAGATATGACAGAAGAAATTATTTACAAAGAGGAGTGTTATCAGATTCAGGGTGCTATTTTTGAGGTGTATCGTGAGAAGGGGTGTGGATTCCTTGAGGCGGTTTATCAAGAATGCCTGGAAAAAGAGTTTGCATTGGGATCCATCCCGTTTGTGGCGCAACAGGAACTTCAACTTACCTACAAAGGACAGCCACTTCGCCAGACCTACCAACCGGATTTCACATGCTACGGCAAAATCATCGTCGAACTCAAAGCCGTCAAAGAAATCGCCCCAGAACACAAAGCCCAAGTGATCAACTACCTGAAAGCAACCGGATTTAAACTCGGATTGCTCGTCAACTTCGGTGCCTACCCTAAAGCAACCATCATCCGCCTAGCACTGTAAATTCATTCAGAAGGAACCACGAAAAGCACGAAAGACACGAAAAAAAGATGATCTCAAACCCAAACCCATAGCTACTGCATTTCTGAACTTTCGTGTTTTTCGTGCCTTTCGTGGTTAAAAACTCTTATTCGTCATGACTGAATACAAAACCATCGCCGAGACCAACCGTTTCATCGTCCTCGACCGATACGACAAGGACACGAAGCTTTGCGAAAGCTACCAAAGCGAGGATGCCTTGGAACGTGAGCTGATCGATGATCTCTTGAATCTTGGCTACACCTTTGACGGCCTGAACTCACCGGAAAAACTTCTGGCGAATGTGCGCGTCCAGTTGCAAACGCTGAACAACGTCCAGTTCGCCGATTCCGAGTGGTCGCGCTTCGTGGAAACCTACCTGGATCGCCCGAGCGACAACATCGTGGAAAAGACCCGCAAGATCCACGATGACTATATCCACGACTTCGTTTTCGACGACGGCCACATCCAGAACATCTACCTGCTCGATAAAAAGAACGTGTTGCGGAACACCTGCCAGATCATCCGGCAGTTCGAGCAAACAGGCAGCCATGCCAACCGCTACGATGTGACGATCCTCGTCAATGGTTTGCCACTGGTGCAGGTGGAGTTAAAAAAGCGCGGGGTGGCGATCCGCGAAGCCTTCAACCAAGTCCACCGCTACAGCAAGGAGAGCTTCAACAGTGAGAATTCATTGTTCAAATACTTGCAGTTGTTCGTCATTTCCAACGGCACGGATACACGCTACTTCGCCAACACCACGCAGCGGGACAAAAACAGCTTCGACTTCACGATGCATTGGGCGATGAAGGACAACACCTTGATCAAGGATCTCAAGGATTTCACCGCGACCTTTTTCGAGAAGAGAACCCTGCTCAAAGTGCTCTTGCAGTATTCCGTTTTCGATGTGGGCAACAACCTGCTGGTGATGCGCCCCTACCAGATCGCGGCCACCGAGCGCATCCTGCAGAAAATTTTCAGTTCCCACGCCACCAGGAACTGGAGCGATCCCGAGAGCGGCGGCTACATCTGGCACACCACCGGATCCGGCAAGACTCTTACCAGCTTCAAGGCGGCACGTTTGGCGACCGAGCTGGATTTCATCGATAAGGTGTTCTTCGTCGTGGATCGCAAGGATCTGGATTACCAGACGATGAAGGAATACCAGCGTTTCTCGCCCGACAGCGTGAACGGCTCCGACAGCACCGCCGCCCTGAAACGGAATCTGGAGAAAGACGACAACAAGATCATCGTCACCACGATCCAGAAGCTCAACATCCTGATGAAATCCGAGAGCGCCCTGCCGATCTATGGCAAGCAGGTGGTTTTCATCTTCGATGAGTGCCACCGCAGCCAATTCGGCGAAGCGCAGGCGAACCTGAAAAAGAAATTCAGGTGCTTCTATCAGTTCGGCTTCACCGGCACTCCGATCTTTCCCGAGAACGCCAGTGGCGCAGAGACCACCGCCAGCGTCTTCGGCCGCGAATTGCATTCGTATGTCATCACCGATGCAATTCGTGATGAAAAGGTGCTGAAGTTCAAGGTGGACTACAACGATGTGCGCCCGCGCTTCAAAGATGTGGAAAGCGAGCAGGATACGACCAAGCTCAACGCCGCCGAGAATCGGCAGGCTCTGCTGCATCCGGATCGGATCAAGGAGATTGCGAATTATGTTCTGAACAATTTCCGACAAAAGACCCACCGCCTGCAAGCGGGCGGCAAGGGTTTCAACGCGATGTTCGCCGTGAGCAGTGTGGATGCGGCAAAACAATACTACGAGACCTTCAAGAAGCTCCAAAAAGACAGCGAAAAGCCGATCAAGGTGGCCACGATCTTTTCCTTCGCCCCCAACGAAGAGCAGGAAGCCATCGGGTCGATCCCCGACGAAAGTTTCGAGGTATCCGCCTTGGACATCAGCGCCAAGGAATTCCTGAGCGCGGCCATCGCCGACTACAACGGCTTTTTCAAAACCAACTTCGGCGTCGATAGCAACGGCTTCCAAAACTACTACCGCGACCTGGCACAGCGGGTGCAGCGACAGGAAGTGGATTTGTTGATCGTGGTCGGGATGTTTCTCACCGGCTTCGATGCGCCGACGCTCAACACCTTGTTTGTCGATAAGAACCTGCGTTACCACGGCCTGATCCAAGCTTACTCGCGAACCAACCGCATCTACGACGCGACGAAGACTTTCGGCAACATCATCACCTTCCGCGATCTGGAGCAGGCGACCATCGATGCGATCACTTTGTTCGGCGATTCCAATACCAAGAACGTGGTGTTGGAGAAGAGCTACAAGGAGTACATGGAAGGCTTCATCGAGGTGGCCACCGGTGAAGCGCGGCGGGGTTTTGTCGAGGTCGTCGCGGAGCTGAAAGAACGTTTCCCCGATCCGGCAGCCATCGAGAAAGAAGCCGATAAGAAGGCCTTCACCAAACTCTTTGGAGAATACCTGAAGATCGAAAACGCGCTCCAGAACTTCGATGAATTTGTGAGCCTGAAAGCCTTGCAGAAACTTGATCCCGATGATCCGGAGGCCGTCGAAGCGTTCAAGGCGAAGCGCTATCTGAGCGACGAGGATCTCGACAGGCTCAAAGCGACGGATGTTCTACCCGAGCGCAAAGTCCAGGATTACCGCTCCACCTACAACGACATCCGCGATTGGCTGCGCAAGGAGAAGAGCGCCAAGGAAAAGCAGGAGTCCACGGTGGATTGGGACGATGTCGTGTTTGAGATCGACCTACTCAAATCGCAGGAGATCAATTTGGATTTCATCCTGGAACTGATCTTCGAGAAAAACCAGAAGGTCAAAGACAAGGGTGCCTTGATCGAAGACGTGCGCCGGGTGATCCGCGCCAGCCTGGGCAACCGCGCCAAGGAAAGTCTCGTCGTCGATTTCATCAATCAAGCCGATCTGGATCAGTTCAGCGACAAGACCACGGTAATTGAAGCTTTCTTCGCCTACGCTCAAGCGGAACAAAAGCGAGAAGCCGAGACGCTCATCCAAGCCGAAAGTCTTAACGAAGAGCCCGCCAAGCGTTATCTACTGACTTCGCTGAAGCGTGAATACGCCAGCGACAACGGCACAGAACTGAACGGCATCCTTCCGAAAATGAGCCCACTGAATCCCAAGTATCTCACGATGAAGCAAAGCGTTTTCCAGAAAATCGCGGCTTTTGTCGAAAAGTTCAAAGGGGTCGGTGGGGAAATCTGAGAATCGAAGATCTTGAACCAGCACTTTGGGTTTTAGAAACGACACCCATCACCGCGCCCCGCCGAGATTCCGCATCAGGAACTCCGCGCGCCGGTATTTCCCGTAGGGTGTTTCCGCTGCGCCGTGGCCGGCGTTGATGATGGGTTGGAACTCGAAGTCCTTGTCCGCTTTCTGCAGCGCGGCGACGAGCTGTGTGGTGGAGGCGGGATCCACGTTGGTATCCATTTCGCCGACGATCAGCAGCAGCTTGCCCGTCAGTTTCGCGGCGTGGGTGGCGTTCGAGCTGCGTTCGTAGCTCTCATCCACCGGCCAACCCATCCACGCCTCGTTCCACCAGATCTTGTCCATGCGGTTGTCGTGGCAACCGCAATCGGCCACGGCGACCTTGTAGAAATCGCCGTGATGCAGGAGCGCGGCGGCGGCGTTCTGGCCGCCCGCGCTGCCGCCGAAAATCCCGACCCGCGAGAGATCCATCCACGGGCGCGTCTCGGCGGCGGCCTTGATCCATGCGATGCGATCCGGGAAACCCCCGTCCGCCAAATTTTTCCAACAGACATCATGGAAGGCCTTGCCGCGCCAGTTGGTGCCCATGCCGTCGATGGAGACGACAATGAAACCGAGCTCGGCCATCGTTTTTTTCCCCGACCACGCGGAGAAATCTTTATGGACGTGCTGGTCATGCGGGCCGGCGTAGATGTCCTCAAGAACCGGATATTTTTTCGCGGGATCGAAGTTCGTGGGGCGGTAGATCACGCCGTGGATATCGGTCTTGCCATCGCGGCCTTTGGCGACGAAGCGCTCCGGGCGCTGCCAACCCAGGGTGACCAGCATGGAATCGTTCGTGCGCCAAATCTCTTTGACCAGCCCGCCGTTTTCCGCGTGGCGCAATTCGATTACCGGCGGCTGATCCACGCGCGACCAGCGGTCGATCATCCATTTCCCGCCGGGAGAAATATCGATGAGGTGGGTGCCGTCACCCGTTGTCAGGCGGCGCAAGCCCGTGCCATCGAAGTTCACCCGGACGAAATGCTCATGATAGGGATCCTGATCCGGCACGCCGACAATCTTGAGCAGCAGCTCGCGCTTCGTCTCATCCACTTCGACGACCTCCTTCACGATGATGGACCCTTCGGTGATGGGGTTTTTGATTTTTCCGGATAGCTCGTCGATCAGGTAGATGCGGTTGAAGCCATCGCGTTCCGATGCCCATAACAGTTCGCGGGTGGCGGGCAGGCGGTGGAGGAAAAATTTCTGGGAGTAGTCGATGAATGTTTTGCTGACATCCTCGATGATCGTCCGGGTGGATCCCGAATCGGCGCTCACACCGACGAGGCGCATCACCTGATGGCCGCGCTGGTTGTAAACGAACGAGAACTCGGAAGAGTCGGCAGTCCACGCGCCCTCGGAGATCTCCCATGGGTTCGGGAAAAGGGCGGGGTCGATGGGGATTCCGCGCGCGCCTTCGATGATGAAGAGATGCGGCTGCGGCTGCTCAATGGGGTCGCCGGGCTTGGCGTAGGGGATGGCTATCGTCTTGGGCTGGAGTTGGTCGGGCGGAGAGGACTGGACAATGGTGATCTGTCGAGTGGCCACGGCTTTTGTGCGGAAAGCCACGAGCTTCGCCGAGTCGGGCGACCAATGGAAGGGCGGCGAGTAGCCGTGACCGTCGGTGCCGTCGTTGGTCAAGCCGATGGCATCGCCGCCCGCCGCCGGTTCGATGACGAGGTTGTGATTGACGATTCGTGCCCGCCATTTTCCATCGGGCGAGAGATCGCTGTTCGTTCTGGTGCGCGGCTCGATTGGACCGGAAACGCGCACCAATGAAGGGACTTGTGGCGCCTTGACTCCGCAGATCTCCTTTCCCTCGGCATTCGCGAATATCCAGGCGTGTCCGGCGAAGGTTTGGAGGGCGGCGCTTTGGCCGGGTGCGAGTTCACCGAATGATTTGCGTTCTTCGCGACCGCTTGCCCACATGATCTTGATGCTGCCCTCGCTTGCATTTTCGATGGTGAGGAAGGTTTCCACGCCGCGTTCGCCCGGGCCACGCAGGGCTGTATCGACATCGACCGGCTCCACGTTCCTCGGAGCGCCGACATCGGGAACCACGGAATGATCCGCCGCCGAATACTGCCAGAATTTACCGAACGCGTGGAAACGTATCAACCCGGGGGCGAGCGGTTCGAGGCTGTCGATCGGGAGCTTTTCCGGCTTCACCTCATGGCCGCTCGCCTCGCCGAGCGACTTGGCGAGCAGGCCGTGGTCGAAGGCCTCGGACTTGGCTCCCGTGGCGGTGGCGATGAGGAAAAATCGGTGCTCGTCCTGCGCGGTGCCAAAGCGGCAAACGAGAAATTCCTCCTCCCCGGCGGACCAATAGAAACGGATGTCGTGATGGAAAGCGAGTTCCGCTGCTTTCCTGCCGCTCTCCGCTCGCTCCAGTTCCGCCTTCGCATCCGGTGCGGCGGTTGCCGAGGTGAACGCAGCGAGAAGAAGGACGGAACTTGCGAGTTTCGGGAACATCAGAGAAGCTCTAGGAATCTGGGGAGGACTTTCAGGAAAAGGGAGTTTTTGCCGCCGCGGGAAAGTTGGCAGGCGACGAGGCCTTCGCAGGAGTCAGGGTCGGCGGGGGATAGTGAGCTGACCTTGTAGTCGCCGGATTCGATCTCGCGGAGGAGATGGGCGGAACCTTTTTCACGGGATACGCGGACGGTGGTGGCGGAGGAGGAAAGCTCGACCAAGCCGAGGGGCGGGGAGCCTTCGACAGCCTCCAGATCAGACGTGATCCGGCGGCCTTCCTTGTTTTCGAACAGGCCGGCGCCGGCGATTTTCCAGCCTGCCTGGACGGCGAGCCATGCGAGGAGCTGGAGGGCGGTGTTACGGTCGCGAGGAGAATGGATGATGCGGACGCGCTCGATTTCCCCGAGCATGGCCTGGGCGACGGCATCATCGAACAGCCCGGCAATGCCGACGCGGTATTGCCAGCAGCGCGTCCAGGCGAGGTCTTGTACTACGAGTCCCGTATTTCCGGAGGTGGCTTCCGCGATGCGGGCGAAGCCGGACTTCACATCGGTCCATGAGGAGCTATCGACGATGAGGCGGTCGATGACGCTGGCGAGGCGCTCGGTGAAGACCTCGGAGAGCGCGCCCTGCCACCAGAAGATCAGGGGGAGGTCGGAGTTGAGGTGGGAGAAAACGGTGTTGCGGAAACGGCCGGTGACACGGCCTGTCAGGCGGAAGGCGATCTGCTCACAGCAAACGGATTTCTGGCCGTGGGAAAGATGGCAGTGGGCGGTGATCCATGCCCGGAGGGAGGCTTCCTCGTCGCGGGCGATCTCCACGAGGATGGCGCGGCAGGCGTTTTCCCGGGTGAGATCGCCGATGATGCGCGAGTTTTCCAGCAGGCCGTTTTTCCTCTCCGTATAAACGACGAGATTCATCAACGAGGCGTTGGTGCGGGCGTCGTCCTGCTCCCACAGGGCGCGGAGCTCGTGGTCGATCTGGGAAACGGGGACTTCTTTCCCGAGTTCTGCGTATTCGTCTGTTAGGGTGGTCATGTCAGCGGTAAATCTCTTTGCGATGGCCGATGCGGATTACGAGAATCACGAGTTCTTGGTTTTCCACACCGTAGATGACACGGTAATCGCCGACTCGGATGCGGTATTTTGCCTCTGCTCCAACCAACTTGCGGTGGCCTACAGGAAACGGATCTGCTGCGAGTGAATCGATAGAATCCCGAATCCGCTCGGCGTGGGTAGCTTGAATCGTCGCCAAAGCCTTGCGGGCGGTTCTTTTGAATTCAATCCTGTAGGACGGCATCTCCGAAAATCTCCCTTTTAACTTGTTCCCACGGTATTGTTTGCTCGTCCCGCACTTCCAGACAAGCGGCGAGGTCGATCAAGTCTTCCATCATTTCTTCGTATTCTTTGATCGGGATCACGGCGGAAACCACTTTGCCTTTCGCGTTGGTGAGGAATTGCGTTTTCATGATTTCAGTTAAACCCAGCGTTATGAGGTATGCAAGCCGCCAGAACTCAAAGCCTCCGCCATGCGAAGCCGTCCTTCTTGATCATCTCGTCCGCCTCGCGCGGGCCCCATGATCCGGCGACGAACTCGGCCATCGGCGGCTTGTTGTCCGACTCGTGCCAGGCGCGCTCGATGTGGTCGATGAAGCGCCAGGCCTCCTCCACCTCGTCGCGGCGGGCGAAGAGGGTGGCGTCGCCGGCGATGGCGTCGAGGATGAGGCGCTCGTAGGCCTCCGGGCTGCCTTTTCCGAAGCTGGTGGCGTAGTGGAAATCCATTTTCACCGGCTCAAGGCGGAGGCTTGTGCCGGGGATTTTCGAGACCATACGGAGGGAGATGCCCTCGTCCGGCTGGATGCGGATGACAAGGACGTTGCCGCCCGGGACGCCGCCGGGGAGCGCTCCGAAGAGGACGGAGGGGGCGTCTTTGAAATGGACGGAGATCTCCGTGGATTTCTTGGGCAGACGTTTTCCCATGCGGATATAAAACGGCACTCCGCTCCAGCGCCAGGTGTCGATGAGAAGGCGGACGGCAACATAAGCCTCGGTCTCGGAGGTGGGGGAAACGCGGTCTTCCTCACGGTAGCCCGGGACAGGATTGCCATCGACGTGACCGGCGGTGTATTGGGCGCGGATCACGTTTGCGGCCACCTTTTCCGGCGTATCCCACTGCCGTAGCGAGCGGATGACCTTCACCTTCTCATCACGCACGCCATCGGCGGAGAGATCGGTGGGCGGCTCCATGGCGACGAGGCTGAGGAGCTGGAGGAGGTGGTTCTGCACCATGTCGCGGAGAGCGCCCGACTTCTCGTAGTAACCGCCGCGCCCGCCCTCCATGCCGAGGTTTTCCGAGCAGGTGATCTGGATGTGGCTGATGTAGCGGCTGTTCCAAAGCGGCTCGAAAATCGCGTTCGCGAAACGCAGCACCATCAGGTTCTGGGCGGTTTCCTTGCCGAGGTAGTGGTCGATGCGGTAGGTGTCCTTTTCCGCGAATGTCTCGTTGACGACTTTGTTGAGGTGCTTGGCGGTTTTGAGATCGGTGCCGAAGGGCTTCTCGATGATCACGCGGGCCCAGCAACCGTCCTTCGCCTTGTTCAGGCCCGCGCCTTTGAGGCGGATGAGGATCTCATCGAAAAACTCCGGCGCGGAGGCGATGTAGAACAGTCGGTTGCCCTTGCCGCCGCGCCCGGCGTCGATCTCGTCGAGACGTTTCGCGAGCGAGGCGTATCCCGCCGCATCGTCGAACTCGGACTGATGGTAGGAGACGCTGCCAATGAAATTGTCCCAAACCTCAGGGTCATGGCCGCTGCGGGACACTTTCCTGTTCAGCTCCTCAAGTCCGGCGCGGAACTCGTTGTCGGCTTTTTCCCGGCGGGCGAAGCCGATGATGTTCACGCCGGTGGGCAGCTCGCCATCCACCGCGAGATTGTAGAGCGCAGGGATGAGCTTGCGGTGGGTGAGGTCTCCGGTGGCTCCGAAGATGACCACGGTGCATGGCTCAGGGCGGTTGCGGGAAACGAGATCTTCTCGGAAAGGATTCGACATAGCGGTGATGCAGTTTCAACAGATGCCCTAATAAGGCAACGCGAATCCCAATGGAAGGTCAGCTTTGATCATCATGGGACAAGCATGCTGTGCCGCTCCCAAAAAGCCCGTAGGTCGCCCTCACTGCCTTTGAAAACGTTGCGCTCCATGGGGTGGGCAAGGTTTCCGAAGAAACGTGGACTGCGCCATGAGGAAGTGTCGTAGTGCTTCGCGCGCGAGGCTCCGTTTTCCCATACGACACCGCCGTATTGCCACATGGACCAGCCACCCCAAATGCCATAGAGATCGCAAAGGCTGTCGGGGGTGAGCGCTCCACCCATCGCACGCTCGGTGCCGCCCGGGCCATAGAGCGCGATCCAATACGGCGTGCGGCGGATGATGGATTTCTGTGCGGGCGTCGCATTCCGCAGCCTCTCGCGCAGGCCGGAGCTGTTTTCCAGATAAGTAACGGGATACACGCCGGTGCGTTGGTGGACGCGGGCGATGAATTTCACCAGACGATCCGGTGTGGAAAGCGTGTCGAAATCCCCGACCAGCAAAATCCTTTTCCCCGAAAGGCCGCGTGAGCGCGCGATGGAACGGACGCGGGTTACGAAACTGTCTGCCTGGGCCGCCGGATCCTGGTTCATCGTGACGTAGTGGTAGGCACCGAGCATCATGCCCTCACGGTTCGCGGAAGCCAGGAAATCGCCGAACTTGCCGTCGAGTTCCGGCCCCTTCGCGGAGCGGGCGATGAGGGCGAGGCCGCCATTGCGACGTAGTGCGGAGACGTTGTGTTCCGAGTATCGTTCCCCACCGCGCTGCACCTCCTTGGGATCCCAGCCGGAAACGTTCAGCACTGCGGGTGAATCGGAAACACTGGTGCCGCCAAACCCACTGCTGCCGCATTGGGTAAGCAGTGGAGCAAGGAGCAAGGGAAGCAGACACAGCGCTTTTTTCATGGTGCGAGCATGACCACCAAGCCCAACCACCCGCAAGCCGATTGGCGGGTGATTTCTTGAATCGGATTTGAAAAACCGGAAGACCTTCCGCAGGCGGGCGAGTTTCGACAACGGGGACGGATAGCTTGGAAAGCGCAAGCAGACACGGGTCTGCGGCACGCAAGCCCATGATGAGAAGAAACCCGGATTTTCAAGGCCTTCTCCTACCCTGCTGACAGGCAGGCGGCTTCCGATAACCACGTCTACAGCTTGCGGAAGAGAAAATATGAAAAAATTCCGGATCCCGTGTCGGGTTGCTGGGAGAAAATCCGATCTTTGTCTTGGAAGGAGGATTGCGGCTTCGTGATGACGCTTGAAATCCCCAATCCGCAACAGACATCCCAGCTCAACCAAAAACGAAAAACATGAAACTTAAAAACAACATCATGACGGTCACGCTCACCTGCGTGTCCTTCCTCGCCTCCGCCGCCATGTCAGATGCTGCGGTGATCATTTCGGAAAACTTCTCCTATGCCGACGGCAGCTTTGCATACGTAGGCGGCGGTACGGGCTTCGGCAGCAATGTATGGTTTGATGTCAATAGTACGATTTCCGGTGGTGTCGCTGTCGGAGGCGGAACCTCTGCTTCAAAACGAAACTTCGCTGATACTTTGGGTGACAGTGCAACTGCTAACTCTACCAACATCCTCTATGTGCGCTTCGACTGGGGACACTCGGCCGCAATATCACAAAATACCGGATACGGCGGCCTCACGTTCTATACAGGGACTTCGGATGGCGGCTCGGAAAATTTCCTCATCGGCAACCCGTGGTGGAATGTTCCGGGGGATACTGAATGGACCATCAGTGGCGGTGGCGGCGACAATTATTCGGGGATATCGAGCAACGGCATGAAATCCGGCCTTGCCAAATTTGATTTGACCGCAGGCACCGTTGATCTGTGGGTGCGGAGTGTCGGCACCGAGATCGATGTGAGTGATCCTGCGGATGCCTCAGTTTCAGGCCTCACCCTTGGGGGTATTAAAGGAATTCGCATCAATGGCTATAATGGAACAGCATCACAAAGTTTCGATAATTTGACGATTGCAACCACTCTGGCCGAAGTGAACGCCATCCCCGAGCCTTCCGCCGCGCTTCTCGGTGGTCTCGGCCTCCTCGCCCTCCTGCGTCGCCGCCGGTAAGGGGGATGGTTGAGCCAACTCTCTAACGCCGATCGGACTTTGGCGTTTGTAGTTTCCGGAGGGTGAAGCCTCCCGATCAAGCGGCACACGGAGTTTGTTGAATTTCTCCCGTGTGCCGTTCTGTTTTGATCCGCTTTTTTCGGAGTTACATGATACATACATATTTAGGGGGCGGAGGCGGGTCTTCCGCCCGGCCTTGGTCGGGTAAAAGCCAAGCAACAACGGGCGCTCCAGCCATCCCCATCACGACGAACATGAAAGTTCCCTCAATCACCGGCCCAG
Source organism: Verrucomicrobiota bacterium (assembly GCA_046051965.1). Classification (GTDB taxonomy): domain Bacteria; phylum Verrucomicrobiota; class Verrucomicrobiia; order Verrucomicrobiales; family Akkermansiaceae; genus Luteolibacter. The sequence goes on along the minus strand of JBJONG010000024.1, from coordinate 17,508 downwards.
ACAGCAAAAAGCGACAGCCCCTTGGACTGCGTGCAGCCTGCTGCCGCTTTGGGATACGCAGCCTGCTGCGATCCCGACAACCCCGGCACCCGGAGCGCCCGATATCCCCCCGGCGCCGGACAGCGGGCTGTCCCGACGAAAGCGGCAGCAGGCTGCACGCAGTCCAGGGCGGCTTCGCTTTGATTGCGACGCTGAGCCTGATGGTGCTGCTCTCCCTTCTGGCGGTTGGCCTGTTGAGCCTTTCCTCCGTGACTCTGCGCACCTCGTCCCGCGGTCAAGCGGAGGCAGAGGCGCGGGCGAATGCGCGGCTGGCCATGATGCTGGCGATCGGCGAACTCCAGAAAACCATGGGGCCGGACCAACGCATCTCGGCACCCTCCGGCATCCTCGATGCGGTTCCCGCAACCATCGCGGAAGACGGAATGGCCAACCCCCGCCTCACCGGTGTCTGGAATGCCCGGAACGCGGCCACCGAGACCCTGGACAGCTACAACACCACCCCGCCGGACTACAGCCGGGACAAACCCCACTTCCAGCGTTGGCTCGTTTCCAACTCCGATGCGGCCGCTGTCGAGCAACTCAATTTCGCACAAACCGGAACCCTGCTGAATCCGGCGGATTTGCATGGCTCCAAAGATCCTGACCTGCGTGTGAGAGCGGGAAAAATCCCTGTGAAAGGCGGCTCCTACGCATGGTGGGTGGGCGATGAAAACACCAAGGCGCAGATCAACCGCCGCGATCTCCTCGCCAGGGAGGCCAATCCCGCAACCGCCGAGCTGCTGGCAGGCTTCGGCACACCCGGTGCCCACGGCATCAAGGCTTTGGAGGATTATGCCGGTTTCGACTCCAATTCGCCGACCAGCGACAAATCCATCACCCGCGAGATGCTTTCCATCGCCGCCCCCGCGGGAACAGATCCCGGGGAATTGTTTCACGATGTCACGCCCTACGCCCAAAGCGTCCTTGCCAACGTCACCACAGGATCGCTGCGCCATGACCTGAGCCTCTACCTGGAGCGCACGGACATCAACTGGCTCCGAGACTGGAAAAATTTAAACTGGCAGCAAGGCCCGCTCGGCCCGAACGGCAGGATCGCCCTCAGCCCGCTGGCGGAATACGACGTGCTGGCCTGGAAAACCTTGCATCACTATTACAACATGCACCGGCAGGTGAGCTACGCGGGCAACCGTCCCCGCGTGACCGCGATCGACAGCGCGAATACCACGACGATTGATTCGATAAGCAATCCGCAGATCAACAACGGAGTGACCTCCATCAGCCCGGTGATTCTCCGGATGCAATATCTGATATCTTATGGCTTGAGAAGGGTGGGTGAAACCAAGGATTACGAGCTGTTTGTATACAGCTTTCCCGTAGTCACCCTTTGGAATCCCTACAATGTGGATATGGTCGTCAACGGCTACAACATCTGGCTCCATAACCTTCCCCTTTCCCATGAAATCTTCAGAAGACCCGGTGGCTCGGGAAACAACGACTACGTGTCCGCAGGCATTCCCGTATTCGACTGGAAATTCGGTTCCGGCACGAGCCGTGGAGTCCTCTGCATGCGTTTCGGGCAGCCCTACGGCGTCCCCAACGCACCGATTGTTTTGAAAGCCGGCGGGCAAACGGTATTCAATCCGAGGAGCTTTGGCATGACGGACCGGGATAACTATCCTGCCGCAAACATGGCGGAAAACACAGACCCCAACACCGCTTACACTACCGCTGTTCCGGAGCATGTCGGGCATGCAAGAAACATCGGGACGATCAGCAATCTTGAGACTTCCGATGTGATTGCCATCGAAACAACGCTGGGAACTCAAAAATTTGAGTCCGCAAATTGGGCAAAATGGGAATCCACCTTCGAGGTGCGGTCAGAACCCCGCGGCGACCATATCGGTCATGATGGCAGAATGCAGCAGCAGTCTTTCACATCCACCCTCGCTTGGCGCTTTGAGGATACGACATGGCCTTCCGACCGGTTTTCCAGAAATAATTTCCCCGCCAAAAGAATCAGTGATCTGGTCACTGCGCCTACTCCCTTCTGCCTGGTTCAGGTGAGGCAGAAGCCTTTGGACGAAGACAGGCTGCCGAACAAAACCTGGCTACATAACATTCCGTCCCTCACCTATGCCGGGTGCACTTCTCCCTCGCAAGGAACGGATGTCAGGACACCATTTTTCAACCATCCCTACACCGTGACCTTCGGCGATAAGCGGGATTCGACAGGGCTGTCCCCATTGGATCCTCGGATGGGGCCGAGCTACGCAGACAGCGCAGGCCAGCGTTTCATCGCCGACCGGGAAATCCCCCAGGTGCCGCTCAGCTCTTTGGCTCAGTTGCAGAACCTGCCTCAGATTTCCATGGATAGCATAAACTGGAGCGGCTACCTCCAACAAAACCATGCGATTGGCAACTCGTATGCCTCGCCCGGCGTCCCATCGGACAAGATCAAGAGCGCCGAATGGAAGTTTTACCTCAGCCCCTACATGAATGGGGAGGTAGGCGATGTCAGCGGAACCAGATTTGACGGTGCCAAATGGACTTCCGCACCCAACATCGACCGCAGCTACGCCGCGAACCACCTCCTCTGGGATCATTGCTATTTCTCGTCCATGGCTCCCCAGACGAGCACGTTTTACGAGCGCTTCGGAACCTCCCGCCCGCTCAAGACGGTGGTAAATGATTTCTACAACGCCACCAAGGCGCTGCCCAATACGGCTTACGTGCCTCACTTCGCGGGCATGACCGCCAAGGCCGTTTCCGATTCCCTCGTCAACGCAGGCGGTGCGCCACTCCCGGACGCCCATCTGAAATCCGCCGCCCATCTGATGGTGGATGGTGGTTTCAACATCAACTCCACCTCCGTCCCGGCATGGACCATCCTGCTGGCCTCCGCCCACCTCAAGCGTCCCGTGATCATGGATTCCGAAGGCGCGGGCGTTCCGGCGGCCCAAAGCAATGGGAACTTCGTCGTCAGCCGCTTTGCCATGCCCATCGGTGGCAGCGCAGGGCAGACCTCCACGGAGGAAATGCGTTGGCGCGGCTATCGGGAACTCACCGCCGCCGAAATCCGGCAACTGGCGGAAGCCATCGTCCGCCAGGTCAAGCAACGCGGCCCGTTCCGCTCGCTCGGCGAGTTTATGAACCGCCGCCTCGCCCCCAGCAGTGATGAAAAAGCGCTCTACGGCGCGCTCCAAGCCGCGCTCGAAGACCCCTTGGTCGATATCAACAAGGACTATCGCGACAAAAAGATCACCGACGCGGACATACCGGGGACGAACTACGCCTTCAAGGAGGCGGCGGTCGGCCCGCGCTTCCAAGGGACGCCCCCCTACATTTCCCAAGCGGACATCCTCCAGCCCATAGCGCCGGTCATCAACGCCCGCTCCGACACTTTCCTGATCCGCACGTATGGCGAGGCTCTCGCAAAAGACGGCACCACCGTTTTGGCAAGGGCATGGTGCGAGGCGGTCGTCCAGCGTGTTCCCGAATATGTCAACCCAGTGGATCGACCGGAAATCCTCGTCACCTCCCTCACACAGCCCGAGAACCGGACATTCGGCCGCCGCTTCGCCATGAAAAGTTTCCGCTGGCTGTCAAAGGATGAAATCTGAAACATCACTACCCGCCCAATGATCCGTAAATTCATCGCTGTTCTTATCCTCTGCCTACCGACCGCACCACTCCACGCCCAAGACGCGGCCGAGGGATCGAAAGTGAGCTTTTCGGTCACACGCTTCGATCCCAGCGATCAGCCCAGCCCCGATTTCATTCTCAAAACCGGCACCAAGGAAACGGAGGTGTCCGTGCCACTGACCCACATCGAAGGGCCATTCACCGCAACCCTGCGGGAAGACAAGTATCTCGATTTTTACAAGCCGGGCGGCATGGAGCCGGAGATTTCCACAGAGATCAGCCCCCAGCCGCGCAAAGACCTTCTGCTGGTCTTTGTTCCGAAGGGGGAAACCTTCGAAATCATCAAGATCCACGTGCCGCCTGCCGGGATCAAAGGCGGCGACCATTACGTGATCAACGCCTCAGCCGCCGAGGTGGCCATAAAGTTTGGCTCGGCCGAGCCGGTGCTGGTCTCCGCAAGAAAATCGGCGCTTCTGCATGACCCGGCAGCAGGAAATGCCCGGACTCTGCGAGTGGTGATCCAGCAAAAGAACGGAGAAGAATGGATACCCGTCACCACCGAGAACTGGCCGTATGACAAGCGCTTCCGCACCTTTCTGTTCCTTTACACCTCTTCGCGGGATCACCACATGGCCTTCCACGCCATCACTCAGAGCATGGAGTAAAAGTTTCCGAATCACGCGCAAAAAACCTGTTTTTCTTCCCCTTGAAGTTCGCCGAGTGCTGGACTACCTAGGGGCGTCTTCGCACTTGCCCCATGAACGCCCTTACCCGCAGCGCCGCCGCTTATTGGAATTCCTCCATCGGAAAAAAACTCGTAGTCGCCGTCACCGGACTGGCCATGGTGCTCTTCCTGGCGGGTCACCTGACGGGCAACATGCTCATCTACGCGGGCAAGGAGGCGTTCGATGAATACGCGGAATTCCTCCATACGGCGGGTCACGGCGCGCTGATCTGGGTCGCCCGCGTCGGCTTGCTGGTCGTGCTCGTCCTGCATGTCTGGGCGACCATCCTGCTGACCCGGGAAAACAAGGCCGCACGTCAGGATTACGAATACAAGGCCACGATCCAGGCTACGAAATCCTCGCGGATCATGATCTGGTCCGGGCTCACCGTCCTCGCCTTCATCGTCTTCCACATCCTCCACTTCACCGTCCGCACGAACTCCCACCTCGCCGAGATCGCCAAGGAATCCCCCTACGAAATGGTCATCGCCGGATTCAGCGGCGGTTTCCTGCAGGTTCTCGTCGTCCTTTTCTACGTAATAGCCATGACCCTGCTCTGCTCGCACATCAGCCACGGCGTCGCCTCCATGTTCCAGACCCTTGGTTTCCGCTCGAAAAAATCAGCCAGCCTCATCCAGCGCATCTCGCTCGGCTATGCGGCCGTCATCTGGATCGGCTTCGTCTCGATCCCCGTCGCGATCATGCTCGGATTCGTAAAATAATCATCAATCCCACCCGCCATGTCACTAGATAGCAAAATCCCCGCCGGCCCGCTGGAACAGAAATGGTCCAGCCACAAGATGAACTCGAAGCTCATCAACCCGGCCAACAAGCGGAAATTCAACATCATCGTGGTCGGCTCCGGCCTTGCGGGCGGCGCCGCCGCGGCGACGCTTTCCGAGCTGGGCTACAATGTGAAATGCTTCTGCTACCAGGACTCCCCGCGCCGCGCCCACTCCATCGCTGCGCAGGGCGGGATCAACGCCGCGAAAAACTACCGCAACGACGGCGACTCCGTTTACCGCCTCTTCTACGACACGATCAAGGGCGGCGACTTCCGCTCCCGCGAGGCCAACGTCTATCGCCTCGCCGAGGTTTCGAACCACATCATCGACCAATGCGTCGCCCAGGGCGTGCCCTTCGCCCGCGAATACGGCGGGCTGCTCGACAACCGCTCCTTCGGCGGCGCACAGGTTTCCCGCACCTTCTACGCCCGCGGCCAGACCGGGCAGCAGCTCCTGATCGGCTGCTACCAGGCGTTGGAAAAGGAGATCCACAAAGGCGGCGTGAAAATGTTCCCCCGCACGGAGATGCTCGACCTCGTCCAGGTCGATGGCCACGCCAAGGGCATCGTCGTCCGCGACCTGAACACCGGCGCGATCTCCACCCACGCAGCGGACGCGGTCATTTTGGCAACCGGCGGTTACGGCAACGTCTTTTTCCTCTCCACCAACGCGATGGGCTGCAACGTCACCGCCGCCTGGCGCGCGGCGAAACGGGGCGCGCTTTTCGCCAACCCCTGCTTCACCCAGATCCACCCGACCTGCATCCCGGTCTCCGGCGATTATCAGTCGAAGCTCACCCTCATGTCCGAGTCGCTCCGCAACGACGGCCGCGTGTGGGCACCGAAAAGCCCCGAAACCGCCGCGAAAATCCGCAAGGGCGAGCTCCACCCCAACGATGTTTCCGAGGAAGACCGCGATTATTTCCTGGAGCGGAAATACCCGTCCTTCGGAAACCTCGCCCCGCGCGACATCTCCTCCCGCGCCGCCAAGGAAGCCTGCGACGAAGGCCGCGGCGTCGCCCCCACCGGCCTCGGCGTCTATCTCGATTTCCGCGACGCGATCAAGCGCCTCGGCGAGGACAAGATCCGCGCCAGCTACGGCAACCTTTTCCAGATGTATGAGAAAATCACCGGCGAGGATCCGTACACCCGCCCGATGATGATCTACCCCGCCGTCCACTACACCATGGGCGGCCTCTGGGTGGACTACAACCTGATGTCCAACATCCCCGGACTCCACGTTCTCGGCGAAGCGAATTTCTCCGACCACGGCGCGAACCGCCTCGGTGCCTCCGCCCTGATGCAGGGCTTGGCGGACGGCTATTTCGTCATCCCGACGACCATCGCGAACTACCTCGCCACCCAGAAACCCGGCACCGTCACCACCCAGCATCCCGCCTTCGCACAGGTCGAGGGCGAAGTCCGCGAGCGCATCTCCAAGCTCCTCTCCATCCAGGGCAAGCGCACCGTCGATTCCTTCCACCGCGATCTCGGCAAGGTCATGTGGGACAAGTGCGGCATGCTCCGCACCGTCGAAGGGCTCACCTGGGCGCTGGAGGAAATCCCGCGCATCCGCGAGGAATTCTGGAACAACGTCCGCATCCCCGGCACCGCCGAGACCGCCAACATGGAGCTGGAAAAAGCCGGCCGCGTCGCCGACTTCCTGGAGTTCGGCGAGCTGATGTGCCACGACGCCCTCCAGCGCGAGGAATCCTGCGGCGGCCACTTCCGCGGCGAGCACCAGTTCTTCGAGTCCGACCCCGAAGTCCAGGCCGGCAAGACCCAGCCCGGCGAGGCGAAACGCCACGACGAGAGCTTCTCCTACGTCTCCGCCTGGGAATACCACGGCCCCGGCAAAACGCCCACCCTCCACAAGGAGCCGCTCGTTTACGAAACCGTAAAGGTCTCCATCCGCAGCTACGCGTGACGTGGCGGCGATCTTCGGTCGCCAAGTGTTTTCCGAGAAAACTATAACCGCCGCCATTTTCCGATCAGTCGCACACTTGCTACGGCAACCACCGGAGCATCCGCCGCGGAACCCAACGAATACTGACAGAAAATTCACCAAAAGAGCCTTTTCCCAGCATTTTCCCTTTGCTCATTTCCTGTGAACTGGCGCTTGTCTTTTTTCACCGCCTGCGCGAAATAATCCCCCCCGCTTCGCAAATCCACTATTATCAAACCTTATGTCCGTTTCGCAGACTTCCCCACTTGGCTGGCCCCAACCGCAGGGTCTTTGGCACCCTTCCCATGAGAAAGACTCTTGCGGCGTAGGTTTCATCGCCCACCTGAAAGGCAAGCGCTCCCACGACATCATCGTGAAAACCCTCACGATGAACGCGAACATGGATCACCGCGGAGCCAGCGGATCGGATCCGGCGACGGGTGACGGCGCGGGCCTGCTGGTGCAGATGCCGGACAAGTTCCTGCGCAAGGAAATGGCGAAGAAGGGCATCGAACTTCCGCCGGAAGGTGATTATGGATCGGGCGTTGTGTTTCTCTCGCCGGATCCGAGCGAGCGTGAGGCGGCGATGCAGGTTTTCGAGCATATCATCGCGGACGAGGGCCAGACTTTCCTCGGCTGGCGCACCGTGCCGGTGAAAAGCGAGATCCTCGGCAAGACCTCCGGCCGCTACGAACCGTGCATCAAGCAGCTTTTCATCGGGAAAAGCCCCGACATCACCAGCGCGGAGGATTTCGAGCGCAAGCTCTACGTGATCCGCCGCCGCGTGGCCTACTGGATCCGCACCAACGAGATGCCGAACCAGTTCAACGGTGTGCACGGCAACAAGTCGAACTCCTTCCCCGGCGCATCCTATCTCTACATCACGAATCTCTCGGCGCGCACGATGGTTTACAAGGGCATGCTCACGCCCTGCCAGCTTTCGGAGTATTTCCCGGACTTCCACGACCCGGATTTCGAATCCGCGCTAGCGCTGATGCACACCCGTTTCTCCACCAACACCTTCCCGAGCTGGTCACGCGCGCACCCGAACCGCTTCATCGCTCACAACGGCGAGATCAACACGGTGCAGGGCAACGCCAACTTCATGAAGGCGCGCCAGGCGCTGTGCCAGAGCGAGAAATATGGCGACAATATCAACCAACTTTTCCCGGTCATCAACGAGGACGGCTCCGACTCCGCCCGTTTCGACAACGCCCTGGAATTCATGCATTTCGGCGGATACGACCTCGTCCACGCCGTGATGATGATGATCCCCGAGCCATGGGAGCGCCACACGATGATGAATGAGGCGAAGACCGCTTTCTACGAGTTCCACGCCTGCATGATGGAGCCTTGGGACGGTCCCGCATCGATCACCTTTTCCGACGGCACCCAGATCGGCGCCGTGCTCGACCGCAACGGCCTGCGCCCGAGCCGCTATTATGTCACCGAGGACGACCTCGTCATCATGGCCTCCGAAGTGGGCGTCATCCCGGATCTCGATCCTCTCACGGTCGTCCAAAAAGGCCGTCTGCGCCCCGGCCGCATGTTCCTCGTGGATATGAAGGAAGGCCGCATCGTGCCGGACGAAGAGGTCAAGGAGCGCGTCTATTCCGCCAAGCCCTACGGAAAATGGCTGGCCGAAAACCGCGTGTTTCTCAAAGACCTGCCCGAAGCGAAAGCCCCGAAAACCGTCGAGGAGGATCGTGTCCTTGAGCGCCAGCTCGCCTTCGGCTACACCTACGAGGATCTCCGCATGCTCTTGGGGCCGACAGCCTCCAGCGGCGTCCAGCCGATCGCATCGATGGGCAACGACACCCCGCTGGCCGTGCTTTCGGAGAAACCGAAGCACCTCTACAACTACTTCAAGCAGATCTTCGCCCAGGTCACCAACCCGGCTCTCGATTGCATCCGCGAGGAACTCGTCACCGCCACGGAAACCTTCATCGGCTCCGAAGGCAACCTGCTCGATCCCGGCCCGAAAAGCTGCCGCATGATCCGCCTGGACAACCCGCTGCTCGACAACAAGCAGCTCGCCAAGCTCCGCGAGGTCTCGCTCGACGGCTTCAAGGCCACCACCCTCGACGCGCTGTTCCCCGCCGATCAAGGTGGAGCCGGTCTGGAGAAAGCCTTCGAATCCCTCTGCGCCGCCGCCGACAAGGCCATCGCCGACGGTTTCAACATCCTCATCGTTTCCGACCGCAACATCAGCGCCGCGAACGCCGCGATGCCGACCCTGCTTGTCATGGGCGGCCTCCACCACCATCTCGTCCGCTCGGGCACCCGCACCCGGGTCTCCATCGTCCTGGAAACCGGCGAGGCCCGCGAGGTGCATCATTTCTCCACGCTCATCGGCTACGGAGCGGACGCCATCAACCCCTACATGGCCTTCGATTCCATCCACCGCATGATCAAGGAGGAGATGCTGGACATGGATTTCGACAAGGCGGTTTACAACTTCCTGAAAGGCTCCATCAAGGGTGTGGTCAAAACCATGGCCAAGATGGGCATCTCCACCGTCGCCTCCTACCGCGGCGCGCAGATTTTCGAAACGATCGGCCTCAGCACCGATTTGGTGAACAAGTACTTCTGCGGCACGTCCAGCCGCTGCGAAGGCTCGGACATCAATCGTGTGGCCGAAGAGGCGCTCATCCGCCACCGCGTCGCCTTCCCGGACCGCCACATCGAGGCCGAGGAGCGCGCGCTCGAATCCGGCGGTGTTTACCAATGGCGCAGCGACGGCGAATACCACCTTTTCAACCCGGAAACCATCCACCTTCTCCAGAAGTCGGTGCGCACCGGTAGCTACGAGGTTTACAAACAATACGCCCAGAAAATCAACGACCAGAGCGAGAACCTCTCCACGCTGCGCGGCCTGATGCGTTTCAAGAACAAGCGCAAGCCCGTGCCGATCGAGGAAGTGGAATCCGTTCAGGCGATCACCCGCCGCTTCAAGACGGGAGCCATGTCATGGGGATCGATTTCCAAGGAAGCCCACGAAACCCTCGCCATCGCGATGAACCGCATCGGCGGCAAGTCGAACACCGGCGAAGGCGGCGAGGATCCGGAGCGTTTCATTCCGATGGAAAACGGCGACAGCAAGCGCTCCGCCATCAAGCAGGTCGCCTCCGGCCGCTTCGGTGTCACCAGCGAATACCTCGTCAACGCCGATGAGATCCAGATCAAGATTTCCCAGGGAGCCAAGCCCGGCGAGGGCGGCGAGCTTCCGGGTTCCAAGGTCTATCCGTGGATCGCCAAGGTGCGCTACTCCACCCCCGGCGTGGGACTCGTTTCCCCGCCACCGCACCACGACATCTACTCGATCGAGGATCTGTCGGAACTCATCCACGACCTGAAAAACGCGAACCCACGCGCCCGCATCAACGTGAAGCTGGTTGCGGAAGTCGGCGTCGGCACCATCGCCGCCGGCGTCGCCAAGGCGCACGCCGATGTCATCCTGATCTCGGGTCACGATGGCGGCACGGGTGCTTCACCGTCCTCCTCCATTTTCAATGCCGGAGCCCCATGGGAACTCGGCCTTGCGGAAACGAACCAGATCCTGCTCCTCAACGACCTCCGTTCCCGCGTGGTGCTCGAAACCGACGGCCAGCTCAAGACCGGCCGCGATGTCGCCATCGCCGCGCTGCTCGGAGCCGAGGAATACGGTTTCGCCACCGCCCCGCTCGTCTCCGTCGGCTGCATCATGATGCGCGTCTGCCAGAAAAACACCTGCCCGGTCGGTGTCGCCACCCAGGATCCGAAGCTGCGCAAAAACTTCGCCGGCAAGCCCGAGCATGTCGTCAATTTCATGACATTCATCGCGATGGAAATGCGCGAGATCATGGCGGAACTCGGCTTCCGCACGATCAACGAAATGGTCGGCCAGGTCGATTTCCTCGACACCCGCGAAGCCGCGGAGCACTGGAAAGCCGACGGCGTGGATCTCACCTCGATCTTCCACAAGCCCGATGTGGGCGATGAAGTCGGAGCCTACTGCCAGAAACAACAGGATCACGGCCTCGACAAGTCGCTCGACCAGACGATGCTGCTCAAGCTCTGCAAGCCCGCCATCGAACGCGGCGAAAAAGTCCGCGCCGAGCTGCCCATCATCAACATCAACCGCGTGGTCGGCACGATCACCGGCAGCGAGCTCACCCGCAAACACGGCGGCAAGGGACTTCCGGAGGACACGATCCACCTGAAGTTCAACGGCAGCGCCGGCCAATCGCTCGGTGCCTTCTGCCCGGCGGGCATGACCTTCGAACTCGAGGGCGATGCCAACGACTACGTCGGCAAAGGCCTCTCCGGCGCGAAGATCATCATCTACCCGCCCAAAGGCTCGTCGTTCAAGGCGGAGGAAAACATCCTCATCGGCAACGTCGCCTTCTACGGCGCGACCACCGGCACGGCCTACATCAACGGCATCGCGGGCGAGCGCTTCTGCGTGAGAAACTCGGGCGTGAAAACCGTCGTCGAAGGTGTGGGCGACCACGGCTGCGAATACATGACCGGCGGCCAGGTGATCGTTCTCGGGGAAACCGGCCGCAACTTCGCGGCGGGCATGTCCGGCGGCATCGCTTATGTCTATGACATCGACGGCCAGTTCGAGAAACGCCTCAACAAGGAGATGGTCAACCTCTACCGCCTCATCGAGTGCGGCGACAAGGACATCGCCAACCTCAAGGCCGAGATCGAGAAACACGTCGCCTACACCGGTTCCGCCCGCGGAAAATTCCTGTTGGAAAACTGGAACGCCGAGCTGCCGAAGTTCTTCAAGGTCTTCCCACGCGATTACGAGCGCATGCTCGAGTGCTTCCGGAAAGTCGAGGAACAAGGCCTCTCCGGCGACGAAGCCGCCATGGCCGCCTTCGAGGAAAACCTAAAGGATCTCTCCCGAGTCGGAGGCAACTGATCCAATATCCAATCATCAATTCTCAATACTCAATCACATCATGGGCAAGCCAACCGGATTCATGGAAATCGCTCGCAAGACCGATTCCGAAATCGCACCGATCGAACGTCTCAAAAACTGGAAGGAATTCAAGATCCACGGAGATGACAAGGAACGCCGCGCCCAGGGCGCGCGCTGCATGGACTGCGGCACGCCGTTCTGCCACACCGGCCACATCGTTTCCGGCATGGCCTCCGGCTGCCCGGTCAACAACCTGATTCCCGAGTGGAACGACCTCGTTTTCCGCGGCCGCTGGAAGGAAGCGCTTGAGCGCCTGCACAAGACCAACAACTTCCCGGAGTTCACCGGCCGCGTCTGCCCCGCTCCCTGCGAAGGCTCCTGCGTGCTCGGCATCATCGAGCCGCCCGTCACCATCAAGAACAACGAGTGCGCGATCATCGACAAGGGCTGGGAGGAAGGCTGGGTCATCCCCCGCATCCCGGAAAAGCGCACCGGCAAAAAGGTCGCCGTCGTCGGTTCCGGCCCTGCGGGTCTCGCTTGCGCGGACCAACTCAACCAGGCCGGGCATGATGTCACCGTCTTCGAGCGCGAGGATCGCATCGGCGGTCTGCTCATGTATGGCATCCCGAACATGAAGCTCGACAAGGAAGACGTCGTGCAACGCCGCGTCAACCTGCTCGCCGAGGAGGGCATTGCTTTCAAAACCGGCGTCCATATCGGCAAGGACAGCGAGTGGACGGCGGAAAAACTCCGCAAGGATTTCGACGCCATCGTGCTCTGCTGCGGAGCCACCCTCGGCCGCGATCTCCCGATCGAGAACCGCGATGCGAACGGCGTCCATCTCGCGATGGAATTCCTCACCGCGAACACCCGCTACCAGCTCGACAAGGGCTTCGACGGGTCGATCCCCGCGCTCAATGCCAAGGGCAAGGACGTCGTCGTCATCGGCGGCGGAGACACCGGCACCGACTGCGTGGGCACCAGCCTGCGCCACGGCTGCAACAGCGTCATCCAGCTTGAAATCATGCCCATGCCGCCGATGGAGCGTGCCGCCAACAACCCGTGGCCCGAGTGGCCGAAGGTTTACAAGATGGACTACGGCCAGGAAGAGGCTGCCGCCGTGCAAGGCCAGGATCCGCGCCAATACCTCATCCAGACCAAGCGTTTCCTCAAGGACGACAACGGCAACCTCTCCGGTCTCGAAATTTCCGACATCGAATGGGTACACGAAAACGGCCGGTTCATGCCGAAGGAAAAGGAAGGCACCGCCCGCATCATTCCCGCCCAGCTCGCCCTGCTTGCCATGGGTTTCCTCGGCCCGGAGAGCGACATCGTGAAACAGTTCGAGCTCGAGACCGACGCCCGCTCCAACGTCAAGGCGGACCACGGCAAGTTCACCACCAACCTCCCCGGCGTCTTCGCCGCAGGTGACATGCGCCGCGGCCAATCCCTCGTCGTCTGGGCCATCAACGAAGGCCGCGGAGCCGCCCGCGAATGCGACCGCTACCTGATGGGCGTGACGAATTTGCCGTAATTTGTTGGTTCAGGCGCTCTTTGTAGATTTTACATCATCCGCATCCCTTCATCCGCTGTCAACGTCGCCACCGGAATCCCGCCCCGCGCCGCGTGCCAGTATGGGCTTGAGGATGTTCGCCGCGTCCATGTTGCCGCCCAGATGAATCTCATCGATGAAAAGAATCGGCTTCGATCCTTGAAAACCGCAGTGATTTCACTACGCTTCCCGAATGAGCACACTGGTTCTCAAACTTGATGACCGCCTGAAGCTACGGCTCGACGCTCTGGCTGCACACAACCGCAAACCGCTGCCTGACTGGGCGGCGGAGCAACTCAGCCGCCTTGCTGCCCATGCGGATGAGATTCCGGTCGCCGCATACTCCCCGGAATGGATGGCTGCCTTCGGTTCCATCAGCGACCCGTCATTCAATGCTCCGGATCGCCCGCTACCTCTGCCCGTGGAACCCCTTGATGCCGCGCCTTAGATGGTTCGCTTTATCGATACGAATATCTTTGTCGCCTGTCTCCGTGGCCGGGCCGACCATGTGCGTGAGAGGTTCCTTCAGCACTCGCCGGGCGATATTCTCGTCCCCTTTCAAGTGCTCGCCGAATTGAAACTTGGAGCCGCAAAAAGCGCCAGACCCGAGCACCACTCGCGCCAAGTGGACGCCATTCTGCGGCCTTTCGCGATCGCCTGGCCGGACAGCGCGGCAGTGGAGCACTATGTTGATATCCGTTGCACGCTGGAAAAGTCAGGCACAATCATCAGCCAGCCCGACCTTTGGATCGCGGCGATCGCGCGATCCGCAGGCGGGATACTGGTCACAAACAACACCGCCGAATTTTCCCGTGTCCCCGGCCTGATCCTTGAGGACTGGCTGCAACCCTGAATTCCGCCCTCACCGCCATCCAGCCATGCCCTGCGTTGTCAAAATGGGGTTCGGAGGAATGTGAAATATGGGAGACCCCATTTAGAAAAGCCCATCGCCGTGCGCGGGTAGATGTTGAAATGCGACACCCGACCCCTTTGATTCCTTTGGTCGGTTTGTTCGGGCTGGCCACGTTTTGAGTATGCTCCGGGACGATGGAAGCATCAATTCGGCGGCGTGACCCCCTGATTTGACTTTCGCCACGGATTTATTTATTAATCAGACATGTCAGAAGAACACCGTGACGCTTGGGCCGATAATATCAGGGGAAAAGTTGAAGAGGTCCGAGAGGCTTGTTCTGATCTCATTACTATGGAGGCCTCAAGCGGCGAACCGGTTGGAGCTCTCAGAGAAAAATTGCTCAATAAAGCATACGATCAAGTATCAGCACTTTCTGTGATGTTCCATAAAGACAATATCCCTCCGCAAATCCCACGCATTCGCGAAGTATTACATCAATTTAGGCACGCAAGGGGTTATAAAAATCTAAATAAATTGATTGCCTGCATGGACAGCCTTCGGGAAATCGCCAAGTCACAGAGTTCCTACATTTCTTTCCATGATATTTTTGAGTCTTACAAGAACGACGCGGAGCTTAACGAACTTATTGACCAGTTGATTCTCTCCATTGAGAGAATCATTGATGAAGGCGAAGAACACCTGAATTCCCGACTTGAAAACGATCTAAAAAGGTTGCTGGAACAAATAAAAGGGGCAAAAAAGGCTTCACTCTACGAACTCGGAGCGTGGGCGGAGGTGACCGCGCGAATAATGTTAGAAATAGCAGGACAGAAACTTGATCTACCCGTAACATCGCTGCTTGTGGACGCGGCTAAGATCGCATACAAAGTAAAGCAAAATCTAGCAAGTAAGTATCAGACTGGAGAAAGCGAACTCGTAAGGTTGATTGAGGTGAAATCTGTTGGCACTGACTTTAGCGCCCTACCAGAGCCTAATCCGGAATCTTTCCGCATCATCGACTCAAGAGTTGCTGCCTCCTCAGATAGGACATGTTCAATGATTGATTAATAATATTTAAATTCAATCAGTTTGATCTTTCAATTATATACATATCCATTTCGTATTTCATCTGATCAATACCTTTGATAAAATTGTCAATGCTTTCATTGAGTTGGTGGCGGGCAGTAAACATCGAATTATTAATTTGCCTTTGAATTTCTGCCCTTTCCGCTTTGGCTCCCCATGCGCCGAACTCATGGGGCGGAAGTTTGGAATCTATCGCAGAAAGCATGAATGGTATCTGTTTCTTTAGGCTATTTAGGATTTTACGAAAATGAGCCAAATCCTTTTTTATTTTTGCGATATTTTCTTTGGCTATTTTAATGTTTTCATCCTTGTAAGAAAACTCTATGTTGAAGCTCTTTGGGGAATTGTATTCTCCGCCTAATCTTTCGGTCATATTTAAAGCAATACGACCAAACTCGCAATAGAATTTATCCTTAGTAGATTCGATTTGATAATTTATTAAATTGACTGGTTCTGAATACTTATTCTTTCCGTTAGATGTGACAGATATAAGGGCGATTATTGCTATAGATATAATAATAATTAAGTATATTATTTCCATAATCTATAAATTATTTTATTTTATGTAACACTACACGAAAAAATTTAGGAGATCTTATCAAACTGCGACACAGGGTGTAAGCCGTTGGCTGTGAAACACTTGACGAACAATCCCCGAGCCGCCGAAGCCAGCATAGAGACCCTCCGCGAACATTTCAAGCTGCTTCTCGGCCTGCCCAGAGACCGCCTCACCTGTTTCTTGATGCTTGTTCTGGCGGTCATTGAATATGGGGACAGAAGAAAAATATGGCTTCCGCGACCAGAAGGCAGCCGAGGCGGAAGCCAACGGCACCTTCGAGGAAGTGACGACTCCGCTCGTAGACTGATTGCCAAAAATAATTGCCGGAACCCCCGACAAAAGACTGGTACGACCGTTTGATTCGTTCCATCATGGCGAATCTGCCGTCCGCGTCATCTGCCAGACCCTGAGAACTGTCCCATCGAAGAGATCGAGGCGGCCATGGACTGTTCTCCCGACGGCAAGTCCGTGAGGCGCCTCCATGCCATCCACCTTCTGCTCATCGGCGTCTCCTTCGCGCATGTCGTGCGCAACAGCCGCCGGAGCGAACGCACCGTCCGCCTCTGGGTGGAACGTTTCAACAGCATGGGGATCGACGGGCTGATCTATCGTCCACGGCCGGGAAGGCCCCGCATACTGGGAGGCGAAGCCGTCGCCTCCACCATCCTGCCGGTTGTCGACGACCCGTCCCTTGCCGCCCACACCCACTGGACTGTCACGAAACTCTGCGGGTGGCTGCGCGAGGAAAAGCAGCTCGACCTCTCCTACCGCACCCTCGTGCGCTACCTCCACGAGCACGGCTACGCCAGGCGCATCCCGCGCCGCATGCCCGAGCCGCCCGACCGCGACGCATGGGAAGACCGTCGGGAAAGCTTCTGCGGCGAACTTCTCGGCTTGCTGGAAGACCCCGCCTGCGAAGTCTTTTTCGGCGACGAGGCCGGCTTTGAGGGCGATCCGCGCCCGCGCCAGAAATGGGTGAAACGCGGCTCGCGGCCGACCCAGGGTTATTACGGCGGGCACGTCCGCCAGAATGTTGTCGGCGCGGTCAATCCCTCAAGCGGCCAGCTGGTGAGCCTCATCGTCCCGCACTGCGACACGGAAGTCTTCCAGGTGTTCCTCGACACCATGGCCACCGAAGTTCCGGTGAAAGAAGGGAAGCGCGTCCTGCTGGTTCTCGACAACGCGAGCTGGCACAAGACCAAACGCCTCACCTGGCACCACATCGTCCCGGTCTTCCTGCCTCCCTACAGTCCCGACCTCAACCCCATCGAGCGGCTCTGGCAACATCTCAAAAGCCACTACATGGCAGGATACATCACAAAGCGCGGGGAGGAACTCAACGACAAGCTTTACGAATCCCTGCGTGCGTTGCTCGACCGCCCGGAAACCATCCGTTCGGTCTGCCGGACTCATTCAGAGTAACGGCAACTATTTTTGGCAAACGGTCTAT
>JBJONG010000023.1:0-68325 GCA_046051965.1 Verrucomicrobiota bacterium | reverse complement strand
TTCTCAGGGTCTGGCAGATGACGCGGACGGCAGATTCGCCATGATGGAACGAATCAAACGGTCGTACCAGTCTTTTGTCGGGGGTTCCGGCAATTATTTTTGGCAATCAGTCTAATGGCCAGAAAGTCCCCGCTGCATGATCTAAATTAAAGAATTCGCTGCTTTTGTTTAATTCCGACGCCTAGATGGAAAGAAATCTTTCAATCGGCAAGCCAAAATTAAAGTTTATTAGCGATTTCTTTAATTCTTGGTCGATGATCAAAGGGAATCCTTCGATCTCTGGTTGGGAAGATTGGGGTCTGGCCTACGCGTGATACTCCTGAATGCTCTGCACCGTCAGATCGCGTTCCTTGAGGGAGCGGATGGCTTTCACGGTGGCCTCGGCGGCGGCCATGTTGGTGGCGTGGGAGATTTTCTGGGCGATGGCGGTGGAGCGGATCAGGATCTCGTCGGCGCGGGACTCGTGGGTGGAGGGCGTGTTGATGACGAAGTGGATCTCGTTGTTTTTCATCATGTCGATGATGTTGGGGCGGGCCTGCTCCAGGACTTTGTAAACGCGGCTCGCAGGGATGCCGGCTTCGGCGAGTTTCGCGAGGGTGCCACCGGTGGAGACGATGCGGAAGCCGAGTTCATGGAGATCGCGGGCGATGGCGACGGTGCGATCCTTGTCGCGGTCGGAAACGGAGAGGAAGACGGTGCCTTCCTTGGGCAGCGGGTTGAAGGCGGCCATCTGCGATTTCGCGTAGGCCATGCCCCAATCCATATCGATGCCCATGACCTCGCCGGTGGATTTCATCTCGGGGCCGAGGACGATATCGATGCCGGGGAAGCGGTTCCATGGGAAAACGGCTTCCTTCACGGAGAAATGCGCGGGGATAATCGTATCCGTGTAACCCATGTCCGCGAGCTTTTCGCCAACCATGATTTTCGCGGCGAGCTTGGCGAGGGAAACGCCGGTGGCTTTCGAGACGAACGGCACGGTGCGGGAGGCGCGGGGATTCACCTCGATGACGTAGAGCTCCTCGTCTTTCACGGCGAACTGGATGTTCATCAGGCCGCGCACCTCAAGCTCGCGGGCGAGGTCTTTCGCGGCGCGCTCGATCTCCGCCTTGATTTTTTCCGAGAGCGAAAAGGCGGGGATCACGCAGGCGGAGTCGCCGGAGTGGATGCCGGCCTGCTCGATGTGCTGCATGATCGCGCCGACCACGGAGGTCTCGCCGTCGCTGATGCAATCGACGTCGATCTCGGTGGCGTTGTCGAGGAAACGGTCAACCAACACGGGGCGCTCCGGCGAGGCGGTGACGGCCTCGCGCATGTAGCGGGAAAGCTCACCGTCGCAATAGACGATCATCATCGCGCGGCCGCCGAGCACGAAGGAAGGGCGGACGAGAACGGGGTAGCCGATGCGGTTTGCGATGGCGATGGCTTCCGCCTCGTTGGTGGCGGTGCCGGCCTCGGCTTGTTTGAGATTCAGCTTATCCAACAGGGCGGAGAAGAACTTGCGATCCTCGGCTTGTTCGATGGATTTCGGCGAGGTGCCGATGATCGGCACGCCGTGGCGCTCGAGGTCGGCGGCGAGGTTGAGCGGGGTCTGCCCGCCGAACTGCACGATGACGCCGTGCGGCTTTTCCTGGTCGCAGATGTTGAGCACGTCTTCCAGGGTGAGCGGCTCGAAGAAGAGTTTGTCCGAGGTGTCGTAATCGGTGGAGACGGTCTCGGGGTTCGAGTTCACCATGATCGTCTCATAGCCGAGTTCCTTGAGCGCGAAGGCGGCGTGGACGCAGCAATAGTCGAACTCGATGCCCTGCCCGATCCGGTTCGGGCCGCCGCCGAGGATGATGATTTTCTTTTTGTCGGACTGGCGGGCTTCGTTCTCATCGCCGTAGGTGGAGTAGAAATACGGTGTGTAGGCTTCGAACTCTGCGGCGCAGGTATCGACGAGGCGGTAGGTCGGGATGATGCCTTTCGATTTCCGGTCGGCGCGGACGACATCCTCGGAAACACCCTTGGACTTCGCGATCTGGCGGTCGGAGAAACCGAGTTTCTTCGCCTGTTTGAGGTCGAGCGTATCTAGGATTTTCCCTTCCTCCGCGATCTGCTGGAGATGGCGCAGGAACCATGGATCGATGGCTGTGGCGGCGTGAACCTCCTCCAAAGTCCAGCCGTGGGTGAAGGCGGTCTGGAGCCAGAAAATGCGTTCCGCGTTGGGGATCTGGAGCTTGCGGGTGATGTCGTCCTTGGTGGGATTGACCGGTTCCTTGTTGTCGAAACCGAAGCCCCAACGCCCCGTTTCGAGGGAACGCAGGCATTTCTGCATCGACTCCTTGAAGGTACGGCCGATGGACATGGCCTCGCCCACCGATTTCATGGAGGTGGTAAGTACTGCGTTTGCCGTAGGAAATTTCTCGAAGGTGAAGCGCGGTATCTTGGTGACCACGTAATCGATGGTCGGCTCGAAGGAGGCGGGGGTTTCGCGGGTGATGTCGTTGGGCAGCTCGTCGAGGGTGTAGCCGACGGCGAGTTTCGCGGCGATCTTGGCGATGGGGAAACCGGTGGCCTTGGAGGCGAGCGCGGAGGAGCGGGAGACGCGCGGGTTCATCTCGATGACGATCATGCGCCCGGTCTTCGGATCGGTGGCGAACTGGATGTTCGAGCCGCCCGTTTCCACACCGATCTCGCGGATCACGGCGAAGGATGCGTCGCGCATGATCTGGTATTCGCGGTCGGTCAGGGTCTGGATCGGCGCGACGGTGATCGAGTCCCCGGTGTGGACGCCCATGGGATCGAGGTTTTCGATCGAGCAGATGACCACGCAGTTGTCCGCGCAATCGCGCATGACCTCCATTTCGAATTCCTTCCAGCCGAGCAGCGACTCGTCGATGAGGACTTCGGAAACGGGCGACAGATCGAGGCCGCGGTGGACGATTTCCTCGAACTCCTCGCGGTTATAGGCGATGCCGCCGCCCTGCCCGCCGAGGGTGAACGCGGGGCGGACGATGAGCGGGAATGTACCGATTTCCTCGGCGACCTTGCGGGCTTCCTCCATCGTGTGGGCGATGCCGGAGCGCGGCATGTCGAGGCCGATTTTCTCCATTGCCTCCTTGAAAAGGTGGCGGTCTTCGCCTTTGTCGATGGCGGCGGCGTTGGCTCCGATCATGCGGACGCCGTGTTTTTCGAGAGTGCCGGATTTGAAAAGCGACATCGAGGTGTTGAGCGCCGTCTGGCCGCCGAGTGTGGGCAGGAGGGCGTCGGGCTTCTCGCGGATGATGATTTTCTCGACGACATCCGGGGTGATCGGCTCGATGTATGTCCGGTGCGCGAACTCCGGATCGGTCATGATTGTCGCAGGGTTCGAGTTCACCAGAATGACCTCGAAGCCTTCCTCTTTCAGAGCCTTGCAGGCCTGGACGCCGGAGTAGTCGAACTCGCAGCCTTGGCCGATGACGATGGGGCCGGAGCCGATGACGAGGATTTTCTTGATCGAGGTATCTTTGGGCATGTGCGCGCGTGAGTTGCTTAAACTTTCAGGGGTGTGGCAGGGGATGGCCGGTTTGTAAAGGCAAGCTGAAGGGGGATTGTCGAAAACACGGGCGGAAAAACCACCGCAGTGTTCATGCGTTGCCGGCGAGCTTGTGGTTTAGAAGGATCGACTTCCGCAAAGCGCCCATGACATCGACAAGCCATTGCATTTCCTTGCATGCTTTGCGGCATTCGGGATCCGTCGGGTTACGGCTGACGTATTTACCGATTTCCGTGAAGAGCTGACGCATCTGCGTATCGATGACGCCCAGCTCGGCTCGCAATGTGGAAATCTCTTGGTTGGCATCGCCGATGTGCTGGAAGGCTTCGGATGCTTTTTCACGCCGATCCTTTTTGCGTTTCATGATCTCGTTGTCGATTTTGTCGATTTTCGCGTCCCCTTCGGTGATTTTTGCCGCCACTTTCTGACGTTCTGCTTTCAGCGCAGAAAAATCGGACTTCAGTTTGAGAAGCTTGTTCGTGATTTCCTCGAAAGCCTGTGGGTCGGTGCCACCCTCCTTGGTAAGCACTTCCTGCTTGGTTTTTGTGCCTTCATAGGCGCGACGGATGTCCCGAGCCTCGTTCACGATCATATCGCGTTCTTTCGCGAGCTCCTCAAGGGTGTTGAGGATGGTTTGCCGCTCGTCTAGCAGATCCTGGAATGGTTCGTTGGAGACCCCCAACAGATCCGCGCGCTCTTCATGTGCCTGGGCAAGCAGTTGCTGGCACTTGTCCAGCTCGGCGGCGACGCGGTCGTGTTCCTTGATGAGTTTGCGCAGGTTCCAGTATTCCACGGAAAGCGCCTCGATACCCTCAACCTTTTCCCATATCGCCTTTCCCAGATGAGATTCCGCCTCTTTCAGCAAATGCGTTTCTTCCGCTGCTTCTGCCATGCGTATGTTCTTCCGGCGGTAGCCGAAGGCATTTGCGACGAGGAAGATGAGATATCTTGTTGAGGTCATGTTGGGTTTATTTCTTAAGCAGCAGCCGGAGATTTTCGATCACGCCCATGTCTTCCAGTGTAGTGACGCTGCCTGTGATGTCGCCGGTGGTTACCAACTCCTTCAGCAGGCGTCGGATGATTTTCCCCGAGCGTGTTTTTGGCAAGGCGGGAGTGAAATGGATGTCATCCGGCTTGGCGATCGCTCCGATGACATGGCCCACGTGGTCACGGAGTTCCTTTTCGAGATCATCGGAACTTTCGTAGCCGAGCTTGAGGGTGACAAAAGCGGCGACGGCCTGTCCTTTCAGATCGTGCGGGCGACCTACGACCGCCGCCTCCGCGACGGCGGGGTGGGCGACGAGGGCGCTCTCGATTTCCGCCGTGCCGAGGCGGTGGCCGGAGACGTTGAGGACGTCATCGAGGCGGCCGATGATCCAGAAATTGCCCTTTTTATCGCGCTTCGCCCCGTCGCCGGCAGTGTAGATGCCGGGGTAGTCGGAGAAATAGGTTTTCTTGAAGCGCGCCTTGTCGCCGTAAATCGTGCGTGTCATGGACGGCCATGGCTTGCGAATCACAAGGCGTCCTTGGACTTCAGCCGGGCATTCCTTGCCAGCGTCATCGAGGATAGCCACGTCGATTCCAAAGAACGGTCTTGTCGCTGTGCCGGGAATGCAGGGTGTGGCACCGGGGAGCGGGGAAATGAGGATCGCGCCGGTTTCCGTCTGCCACCAGGTATCGACGATGGGGCAGCGTCCGCCACCGATTTTCTCATGATACCAGGCCCATGCCTCAGGGTTGATCGGCTCGCCGACGGAGCCGAGGAGGCGGAGGGAGGAGAGATCGTGTTTCTCGGGAAAGGCGTTGCCAGCCTTGATGAAGGCGCGGATGGCGGTGGGGGCGGTGTAGAAAATGGTGACGCGGTGCTCCTCGATCATTTTCCAGAACCGCCCGAAGTCCGGCTCGTTCGGCGCACCCTCATACATGACTTGGGTGACTCCGTTCGCGAGCGGGCCATAGACGATGTAGGAGTGGCCGGTGATCCAGCCGACATCGGCGGTGCACCAATAGACATCCTCATCGCGCATATCGAAAATGTATTTGCAGGTGGCGTAGGTGCCGGTGAGGTAACCGCCGGAGGTGTGGAGGATGCCTTTCGGTTTCCCGGTGGATCCAGAGGTATAGAGGATGAAAAGCGGGTGCTCGGAGTCAAAGCCCTTCGGCTCGTGCTTCGAGGAGGCTTTCTCCATTTCCTCGTGCCACCAATGGTCGCGACCTTCTTGCATCGAAACCTCATTCCCCGTGCGGTTGACGACGAAGATGTTCTCGATCTTGTCATATTTGCGGAGTGCCTCGTCCACGGCGGGCTTGAGGGCGACGATTTTACCGCGCCTCCAGCCGCCATCCGCGGTGATGACGGCGGTGGCACCCGAGTCCTCAAGGCGGTCAAGAATGGCTTCGGATGCAAAGCCACCGAAGACGACATTGTGAACCGCACCGATCCTCGCGCAGGCGAGCATGGCGATGGCGGCCTCGGGAATCATGGGCATGTAAATCAGCACACGATCCTTGGATTTCACGCCGCGAGCGAGAAGGACGTTGGCGAACTTGCAGACCTCGCGGTGGAGCTGGGAGTAGGTGATCGTGCGTTTGTCGCCCGGCTCACCTTCCCAGATGATCGCCGCCTTGTTCGCACGCGGACCGAAGGCGTGGCGATCCACGCAGTTTTCGGCGACGTTGAGCTTGCCCCCGAGAAACCATTCCACGTCGGGAGCTTTCCATTTCAGGACTTTCGAAAAGGGTTTTTGCCACAACAGCTCCTTCGCCTCGGAAGCCCAGAATTTCTCGGGTTTCTCGATGGAATGCTGGTAGAGCTTCTCGTATTCCGCCATGGAACCGATGCGGGCTTTTTTGGAAAACTCCTTCGATGGTTTACGGACGGCAGCAAGTTCTGCGGCATGATCCGGAGCGGTTTTTTTGGATTTTTGGGAACTCATGAGTTGAAACTCCCGCCAAGTTAGGGAGTTGCCACGCCGCGAGCAATGGCGAAAAGCACCTGCTTCGGCGGATGAGTTTCTAAGCCTTCGCGTCAAGCAGCATCGCGATTTCCTTTTTGTTAAGGATCGCGTATTGGGCGGGTTCGAGGTCGCCGAGCCAGAGGTTTCCGATGCGGACGCGGAGGAGCTTGGTGACCTGGTAGCCGAGTGCCTCGAACATCACGCGGATCTGGCGTTTCGCGCCGTGGTCGAGGATGACCTTGATGCGGCGTGCGGAGATCCGCTCGATGCGTTTCGCCTTGAGCTTGCCTTCCTCGGTGAAGACACCGGCGAGGAACTGGTCGAGGTGGGCGTTCTCGAAGGCTTGGTTCGCGGTGACGAGGTATTCCTTTTCCACCGATTTCGACGGGTGCATCAGGCGCTGCGAAAGGTCACCATCGTTGGTGAGGATGAGCATGCCCTCGGAATCCGTATCCAGGCGGCCGACGTGATGGAGGGCGTGCAGAGCGGGCGGAAGGAGATCGTATATGGTCTGACGGCCGAGTTCGTCGCTGCGGGTGCAGACATAGCCACGCGGCTTGTGGAAAATGACGACCATCTCCTCTTTCGGAAGGACGCGTTTCCCATCGAGGCGGACGAAATCCGCCGGGGTGATGCGGGTGGCGAGCTTGAGGCAGGGCGAGCCGTTGACCTCGACACGGCCGGATTCGATCAATTCCTCGCAACCCCGCCGCGAGCCGATGCCGCAGGAGGCGAGGTATTTGTTGAGACGGACTCCCTCAGACATGATGGTTCAAAAAATGACCGCGCCGGTATGCGGCGCGGAGGTGGGAGCAAATGGCAAAACGAGGGATCAAGCCTCGTGCTTGGTCTTAGGCAGACCGATCGGGGATTTCCCTTGTTTCCATTCGCCGCGCTCCTTGAGCAGTTTTACGCGCTCGAAACGCTTGAGGACGGAACGTTTGCCGCCGACGGTGGCGCTTGATTTCAGTGAGTTGTGCTTGGACATCTTGGAGCGGGGTTGGACGGTTGGGGCGCGGAAGCTATCCGCCCTCCCGAACTGTGGCAATGGTTTTTTTATAAAAATGGGGCGGTGGGGAGCGATGGTTTCACTGTCTAAACCTGTTCCCGGTGGCTGCGGAGGTGCAGTTTCGCATCGAGGAGGATTTTCCCGGCGATCAAAAGCAGCAACAGATAGACAGGGCTGCCGAGCGCGGCGGTGACGAAGGCTCCGAAAATGATAGCGATGTGAAGGACAACGATCCGTCCGTAGGGAGCGGCCATGACGGATTTCAGGGAGTGGCGGAGATACTCGCCCTTGCCGATGAAATTCCAGCCGAAGGAAAACAGGTGGCTCGCGACGATGGCGAGCGCGAACCATTTCCCGCCGGTTTCGAAAACCCCGGAGATCATGTCCCGCATGCCGGATACGGGATCGCCGCCGGTATTTCCCCCGGCCTTCCCACCAAGAAGGATGAAAACGAACATCCCGTGCACGAAGCAGAACATGCCGTAGTGGAAGGTGAAAAAGGGAATGAGGAAGAGCTTCGCTCCATGGCGTATGACTGCGGGCGCGGGCGGCGTGCGCATGTAGGTGGGAAGCTCTTCCTGATGACGGATGAGGTTCGGATCACGGAGATCGCCGGAGCACGCGGTGAGCTTCAGGATGTTCACCGCGCCGATCACCACGTTCTCGAACCAATAAAGCGCCACGATCTCAAACACGCTCCATTCCCACAGCAGTACGCCGGCCACGGGGATCAGGTTCGCGGCGATCAGGATCGCAAGCGGCATGTGGCGGAGGATGGATTGGGGTTTTTCCAAGCCGTGGATTTATTACTAGATTTATAGTAGTTGAGTCGCGTCACTGGTGGAGCGATCCCGTTTTTCAAGCCATATCGTGAGCAACGCGACATCCGCCGGGGTGATGCCGGGGATGCGTCCGGCCTGCCCGATGGTCTGGGGGCGGATTTCCGAAAACCGCACTTTCGCCTCCTTTTTCAGAGCCGGAATGGTGTTGAAATCGATGTCCGAAGGGATGCGACGGCTTTCTTGGCGGGACATGCGGTCGATCTGCGTCCGCTGCCTGCCGAGATGGCCTTCGTATTTGAAATCGGTTTCAATAAGCGGCCAGATCTCGTCCGAAAATTCTTTCCGGATCTCAGAGGGCAGCGCTTCCCAGCTTTGGTCGCCGCGGCGGAACCAATGATCCAGCTTCACGCCCTCGAAGGGGGTTTCGCGCACCCACTTGTCCGCGCGCTTGAGTTCGGCGAGTTTGGTGGCGGTTCGCTCGACGCGCTCGCCCGATGCGAGGCCGATTTCTGCCGCGAGGGGCGTGAGGCGGAGGTCGGCGTTGTCTTGGCGGAGTAAGAGGCGATATTCGGCCCGGCTGGTGAACATCCGGTAAGGCTCGGTGCAGCCACGCGTTACGAGGTCGTCGACCATAACGCCGAGATAGGCTTCATCGCGTCCGAGGATGAAAGGTGGTTTGCCCATGGCTTTCAGTGCTGCGTTTGTTCCGGCGATGAGCCCCTGCCCTGCCGCTTCCTCGTAGCCGGAGGTTCCGTTGATCTGTCCGGCGAAATACAGACCCTCGACCCGTTTCGTTTCCAATGTCGGATGGAGCTGGGTGGGCGGGCAATAATCATACTCCACCGCATAGCCGGGGCGCAGGATCTCGCATTTCTCCAGACCGGGGATGGTGCGGAGGAATTTCATCTGAACCTCGTAGGGCAGCGAGGTGGAAACTCCGTTCACATAGTATTCCAGAGTGTGGCGGCCTTCGGGTTCGAGGAAGATTTGGTGGCGCTCCTTTTCCGCGAAGCGGACGACCTTGTCCTCGATGGATGGGCAGTAGCGCGGGCCGACGCCCTCGATGATCCCGCAATACATCGGGGACTGGTCGAGGTTGGAGGCGATGATTTCGTGGGTTTTCGGGTTCGTGTAGGTGATCCAGCACGGGATTTGTTCCACGTGGAACGCGGGATCGCCCCACGGGTTCAGGGTGAAGATGTCGTCTTTCCCCTTTTCGATCCGATCTGCCATGAAACTGAACTTCGGCACCGGAGTATCACCCTCCTGCCGTTCGCACTTGGCAAAGTCGAGAGATCGCCCGTTCAGGCGGCACGGCGTGCCGGTCTTGAAGCGCTCGACCTGGAAACCGAGGTGTTTCAGCGAATCGGAAACCGTGGAGATCGCATCCCCCATCCTACCGCCCTTTTCGTTCTTCAGGCCGACGTGCATCAGGCCGCGCATGAATGTCCCGGCGCTCAGGATCACGGATTTCCCGCAAATCTCCATCCCGAGCGAGGTGCGGATGCCGGTGATCCGATCCTCACCGTCCACCATTAGTTCCGCGACATTGCCTTGGTGGAGCTCCACGCCCTCCGTGCGCTCCATCTCCATTTTCATGCGGAACTGGTAAGCTTTTTTGTCGCACTGGGTGCGGGGCGCCCGGACGGACGGGCCTTTCGAGGCGTTCAGCATCCGCCACTGGATGCCGGTGGCGTCGGTATTGATCCCCATCGCGCCGCCTAGGGCATCGATTTCCCGAACCATATGCCCCTTCGCGAGGCCGCCGATGGCAGGGTTGCAGGACATCTGGCCAATCGTGTCGAGGTTCTGTGTCAGCACGGCGACGCGGGCACCAAGCCGGGCGGCGGCCAGAGCGGCCTCGACACCGGCATGGCCGGCACCGATTACGATTACGTCGTATTCTGTAGGATAGCGGAACATTCGCGGGGCGCGAGACTATCACGGCTTTTAGCAGGCGCAATCACCGACTAGGAGGCCGGGAAAGTTCCACGTGGAACTTTATGGCCGATCCAAGATTCCCGTGCTTGCCCTAGGCAGCAGTTCCTCCAGCGAAAACTCCAGCCGCTCCGTCCGGTTCGCGAGGATCACCTTTTTCACCCCGAACTCCGCCAGCACCTGCCTGCAAGCCCCGCAAGGTGAGATCGGCTGTGCCGTATCCGCCACCACGACGACCTTCTCAAAGCTCCGCACCCCCGCCGCCACCGCCGCGCCGATGGCCACTCGCTCGGCGCAGTTCGTCAGCCCGTAGGAGATGTTCTCCACGTTGCAGCCGGAGAAGACCCTCCCTTCAGTTGCCAGCAAAGCCGCGCCAACCTGAAAGTTCGAGTAGGGCGCGTAGGCCTTATCCCTCGCCCCCCATGCCGCCGAGATCAGCTCATCGTCCGTGGTCATGGACGCATTTCTATCACGCGCGTGCCAGCTCGACCAGTACCGCTTTCTGGGCGTGGAGACGGTTCTCCGCCTGTTGGAAAATGGTGTCGGCGTGCTTTTCGAGAAGTTCTTCGCTGATTTCCTTGCCGCGGTACGCGGGCAGGCAGTGGAGGACGATGTGCCCCTTCGCTGCACCGGAAAGCAGCTCGGAATTCAGCTCGAAGCCCTTGAACTCCGCTTCTTTCTCCTTCTGCCCCTCCTGCCCCATGGACAGCCACACATCGGTGTTGATCACATCCGCACCTTCAATTGCCTCGCGGGGATTTTCGCAAATACTTACGAGGTTGAAGTCGAGTTGCTTCAGGAAATCGGCGGGTGGCTGGCAACCTTTGGGCGAAGCGACCTTGAGTTCGAAACCCAACCGTTTCGCCGCCCACATCCAGGAGCGGGTCATGTTGGAGAATCCGTCGCCGACGAAGGCGAATTTCTTCCCTTCCCAGCCGCCCTGCTTCTCGCGGACGGTCAGGAGGTCGGCCAAAATCTGGCACGGGTGCTCATCGTCGGTGAGGGCGTTGATCACCGGCAGCTTCGAGTATGTAGCGAAATCGACCACATCCTGCTGCGCGAAAGTGCGGATGATCACCCCGTGAACCATCCGGCCAAGCACGCGGGCGGTGTCCTTGATCGGCTCTCCCCTGCCGAGCTGGATGTCATTCGAAGACAGAAACATCGGAAAGCCGCCGAGTTCGCGGACGCCAACCTCGAAGGAAACCCGTGTGCGGGTGGAGGATTTCGTGAAAATCATCGCCCACGTTTGACCGGCAAGCGTCTGATGCATGTCCCGTCCACGCCACGCTTTCAGCCTCAAGGCATCGTCGATGAGGTTGGTGATTTCGTCCGCAGATAATTCCTCGATGGATAGCAAATGTTTCATCTTCGTAATTCAGTAGTCGGACAGCGTGTCCTTCAGGATAGCCAGCGCCTCATCAATTTCGGCATCGGAGACGTTAAGCGGAGGCAACAGTCTGACCGTCTCCGGACCGGCGGGAACGGTGATTAAGCCTTTGGAAATCAGTGACTTGACGACCTTGAGGGCGGGCATTTCCCCCTCCCCCACGGCGATACGCGCCGCATCCAACCCGATCCCGAACAACAGCCCGAGTCCGCGGATTTCCGTGACCACAGGCAAATTCCATGACTCGATGGCCGCGCGGAGCCTCGCGCCTTGGCGGATCGCGTTTGCGGCCAGATCCTTTTCCCGGATCTCTTTCAACGTCTCCAGCGCGGCGGCGCAGACCAGCGGATTCCCGCCGTAGGTCGAGCCATGCGAACCCGGCCCCATCAGCGAGGAAAGCTTCGTCCCCTTTTCATCCACGACGCGGTCGCTGAGCCAGAATGAACCGATCGGCACCCCGCCGCCCATGCCTTTCGCCCAGGAAATCGCGTCCGGCTCGATCTCCGGTGCGATCGCGCGCCATGCCATCGCCTCACCGCAGCGACCGAAGCCAGCCTGCACCTCATCGAACATCAGCAGCAGATCGTGCTTTTTCCTAAGTGCATCGAGGGCACGGAGAAACTCCGCCGAGGCGACATGAACCCCGCCCTCGCCCTGCACGGGTTCGAGCAGAAATCCCACTGTTTCATCGCGCACCGCGTTTTCGAGAGAGGCGATATCATTGTAAGGCAGGTAACGGAATCCCGGCAGCATCGGATCGAAACCCTGCTGGATCTTCGCCTGACCGGTCGCGGCCATGCTTCCGAGCGTGCGTCCGTGAAAGGATTGCTGGAACGTGATGACCTCGAAACGCGGCTTCCCATCGGACTGCATTTTCAGGTGGCCGTAGCGGCGGGCGGATTTGATCAGGCCGTCATTTGCCTCTGCGCCGGAGTTTGAGAAAAAGATTTTCCCCGGCAATCCGATGTGGCGCAGGTTCATTTCCTCCGCCAGAAGTCCTTGATTATCAGTGTAATACAGATTTGAAACATGGATCAGCCTACCCGCTTGCTCGCGGATGGCGGCGACCATGCGCGGATGGCAATGCCCCAGCGAGCACACGGCGATGCCCATGCAGAAATCCAGATATTCACGCCCCGCATCATCGCGCACACGAGTCCCCTGCCCCTCGACAAGGGTAAGCGGAAAGCGCCCGTAGGTGCCCAGGACGTGCTCGTCGAATCTTTCGGTAGTGGTCATTTCTGCAGACGGAAAGGGGCGGACGCTATACGCTTTGCGGGAAATGGCAAACCACTTTCGAGGAGGCGGCCTTTTCACCGACAAGGTTGCCAGCGGCGGGCATTTAGAAGAGACTGCGCCCGAACGGATGTCCCAACTTTTACTCGAACCTGCCCGCAGAAGCGGATGTGATAACCTGCCAGCGGTTGGCGAGCTCCTGAAGGAAGCCGCGCTGCTCCAGCGCTCCCCCATTGACGACCTCCTCGACGCCGCCGTGGTGGATGAGGAAAACTATCTGCGCGAGCTGGCACACGAACTCGATCTTCCATGGCTCGCGAACATTCCCGCGGATGAAAATACCGTCCCGCTCCGTGAGGTCTGCGGGCCGCGAATCGCCCTGAAACATCGGTTGCTTCCGGTGGCGATTGAGGGTGAGGGTGATCAGAGAAAGCTCCTGCTTGCCACTTTCGATCCCTTCAACCTCGTCGCCCACCAGGCGGCGGTTCAGGAGCTTTCCATCCCTTTCGAGTGGTGCATGGCTTCGCGGAAACGCATCCATGAGGCGCTGCGCCGGCTTTACGGTGTGGGCGCGGATACGTTCGAACAGATCCTCGAAGGCCGCGATCTCGACTACGACCAGCTTTCCGATTCCGAGGACGAGGCGAACATCATCGACGCGGACGAGGACGAGGAGGCCAGCGTCGTGAAATTCGTGAACCAGATCATCCGCGAGGCGCTCGACCAGCGCGCGACGGACATCCACGTCGAGCCGCTCGCGAACAACCTCCGCATCCGCTACCGCATCGACGGACGGCTTCTCGAAATCGCGGTGCCGGAAAACATCAAGGCGCTGCAAAGCTCCGTGATCGCGCGCCTCAAGATCATGGCGCGCCTCGACATCGCGGAGCGCCGCGTGCCGCAGGACGGACGGATCAACCTCCAGTTCGAGGGCGCGACCATCGACGTCCGCGTTGCTACGGTGCCTACCGTAGAAGGTGAGAGCGTCTCGCTGCGTCTCCTCAACCAGGAAAAATTCAACCTCGCGAAGCTTGCAATGGAGCCTTTCGTGCGGAAGAAAATCGAGGCGCTGCTCCACCTTCCCAACGGCATCGTCCTCATCACCGGGCCGACGGGTTCGGGAAAATCGACGAGCCTGTATTCCTTCCTCAGCGAGGTGAACAGCCCGGAGAAGCGCATCGTCACGGTCGAAGACCCGGTGGAAAACAAGCTCACCGGCGTGATGCAGATCGCGGTGAAATCGGAGATCGGCCTGACCTTCGCCAGCGCGCTGCGCTCCATCCTCCGCGCCGACCCCAACATCGTGATGATCGGGGAAATCCGCGACCTTGAGACCGCCGAGATCGCGATCCGCGCTTCACTTACGGGACATCTAGTATTTAGCACGCTCCACACGAATGATGCCATGGGCGGCATCTCGCGTCTCGTGGACATGGGCGTGGAGCCGTTCCTCGTCTCGGCCGCCGTCCGCGCCTTCCTCGCCCAGCGCCTCGTCCGCCGCCTCTGCCCGCATTGCAAGGTGCCGCGCGAAATCTCCACCCAGGACATCATCGACCTGGAAATCCCGCGCGACATCCCCGGCCAGATCTACTCGCCGAAAGGCTGCGACCGTTGCCGCATGACGGGCTTTTCCGGACGTCTCGCGATCTATGAGGTCGTGCTCCTCACGCAGGCCATGCAGGAACTCGTCGCCCACTCCCGCCCGCTGGCGGAGATGAAAGCGCAGGCGCACCGAGACGGTTACGTCCCGATGCGCACCTACGGCTGGCACAAGGTCATGCAGGGCGAAACCACCATCGAGGAAGTCATCTCGGTGACGTCCTCCGACATCGGTGGCGCGGATTGAATGGAAAATTGAGTATTGTATATTGAGTATTGAACATTGTGACAGAAGCCCGCGCCCTCACACCAATTCCCAATCTTTAATCATCAATCTACAATTTCCCCATGCCCCTTTACTCCTACAAAGCGCTTTCCACGAACGGCACCGTCGCGACGGGTGAGATCGAGGCGGCGGATCGGCCCGAGGCTTTGCGGACTCTCGACAGGCGCGGGCTGCGGCCGGTAAACGTGAAGGAATCCGCCAACGCCGCTCCCGTGAAGAACAAGGAGGCTGCGCCGGTGCGGAGGAAAGAGAAGACCGGCGAGAAGCAGGAAGTGTCCACGACCGGTGAGCTGAAACTCAAGAGGGCGGAGGTGATCCTTTTCACGGAAGAGCTTTCCGACATGCTGGGTGCGGGCTTGCAGCTGGAGCCGGCGTTGAAGTCGATGGAAAACCGGCAGGAACTCGGCAGCCTGAAGGAGGTTTCGCAACGCATCCGGCACATCGTGCGGGACGGGGTGAATTTCTCGGTGGCATTGAAAAAAGTCAGCCCCAGCTTCGGGCCGCTGTATTGCTCGCTGGCGGCGGCGGGCGAGGCTTCGGGCGCGCTGGACACCATTTTGAAACGGCAGGCGCATTACCTGAAAACGCTCGCCGAGCTGCAGAGCCGCCTGATCCTTGCTCTGATTTACCCTGCCTTCCTGATTCTGGTCGGCATCGGTGTGGGCATCGTGTTTGTCACCATGCTGATTCCCCAGTTGACTGAGCTGATCAAGGGCACTCCGGGCGGGAAAATTCCCTGGGCGATTGCGATGATGATGGCCGCCGCGGATTTCATCAAGGCGTGGTGGATCGTGATTCTTCTCTCTCTTGTGGGCGCGTTCCTGTTTTTCAAGGCATGGAAGGACAACGAGGCGAACAAGCCGAAGTGGGATGAAATGAAACTCAAGATGCCGTTGATCGGCTCCGTGATCTCCTCACGCTTCTATGTGCAGTTCCTGGAAACGATGGCGAATCTTGTCGGCAACGGCTTGCCCTTGCTGCGTGCGCTGGAGCTTTCCCGCGATGCCACTCAGAACATCTCCCTGCGCACCCGCCTTAATGAGGTGATCGCGCAAGTAGGTGATGGCCGCGCGTTTTCCAAGGCGATGATCCGCTCGGAAAGTTTCCCTCCCCTGTTGATCGATATGATCGCGGTGGGGGAGCAGACGGGAAAAATCGACCAATCCCTGCGGCGCGCCGCCGAGCGTTACGACAAGGAACTCGACAACGATCTACGGCGCGTGATGGCGCTGATCATGCCTTCCGTTCTGGTCATGATGGCGCTGCTGATCGGTTCCTTCGCCTATCTGATGATCACCGCGATCTTCCAGACGATCTCAAACCTGAACTGAAGCAGATGTTTCCGGAACCCGACGCGGCAAACGGTTTTCTCGCCAGACACGTGGCGGATGTGCTGCGGAGTCATCATGAGCTGACCGGAAAGCACCTGATTCCGCTTACGGATGATCATTACGCCAAGCTGGCGTATGATGCGCCGTTCGCCCTGCTTTCGCATGATGGTGCGAATAATCCCTTGCTGACCTATGGCAATCTCGCAGCACAGAAACTCTTTGCGATGGATTGGGGAAAACTGGTTGGCACGCCCTCGCGTAAAACGGCGGAGGCTCCCGAGCGTGCGGAGCGCGAGGAACTGCTGCGTCGCGTTGTGGAAAAGGGTTTCATCGACAACTACTCGGGCATCCGCATCGCGGCGGACGGGCGGCGTTTCATGATTCGAAATGCCACGGTCTGGAACGTGACCAACACGCGGGGTGAGCGGATTGGCCAAGCAGCTTCCTTCTCCGGATGGGAGCCGCTGGATGGCTAGATCTTCGTTGATTTGCCCGCCGGATGCTTTGGAAAGCTACGGTTCCTATCCGCAGCTTTCGAAGTGGATGAGGATGGCACAAAACGCCCCTTCATGCCGCCGCAAAACTCATCACCGTCATCCATTACAGCTGGGAATAATAGGAATCCCGGCAGTCCAGAGCCTGCAACGCACAGACAATAAAAAAGGGGGCGGTAAAGCCCCCTTTTCAGAATGTTTTGGTGCCGCCTTTACGCGGTGGCAAGTCTCGCCAGATGCGACATCTGCTGCATGAGAGCGCGGGTCTCATCCTGCCAATTTTGAAGGGCGTCGCGGGAGAGTTGGACGCGTTCGGCAACGGCGTGCTCGAGTTCGTGGTAATTTGCCGCAAGCTTTTCGTAAACTTGGGTCAGCGTTTCGGCGGTGCGCTGGCAATAGCCGGGCGTGGCCTGAACGGCGCTGATTCGCTCTGCGGCGCGGCGCTTCGCCTCGCCCATCTCCGCGAGAAGGATCTTGCTGTCGGGCACGCGGCGCAGGCCTTCGACGAGGCCGAGTTTCGAGAGCGTCCAGATCGTCCATTTCGATGGATCCCACTGCCATGGCTTCACGCCGTTGCGGTAGTCGTGCTGGAACTCGTGGTGGTAGTTGTGGTAGCCCTCGCCGAAGGTGAGGAAGGCCATGATCGCGCTGTCGCGGGCGGAGTGCTTGGTGGAATAGGGCTGCTTGCCAACCGTGTGGCAGAGCGAGTTGATGAAGAACGTGCAATGCTGCGCGATGACGATGCGGGTGACTCCGGCGATGAGGAAACCGCCGAGCGCGCCGACCATCGGGTCGAGTCCCATGAGGGAGTTGTAACCGTAGCCGAGGGCGGCGGGGACGATGAGGCCGACGACGAGGCCAATCCAGTGGGTGTATTTGTGCTGCCACATCACGAGCTTGTCCTTGCGGAGGTCTGCGACGTTATCGATAGGCGGTTCGGGGTTGAGTTTGAAAAGGAGCCAGCCGATGTGCGCCCAGAAAAAGCCTTTGGAAATATCGTAGGGATCCTCGTCGTGATCGACATGTTTGTGGTGGCGGCGATGGTCGGAAGACCAGTTCAGGCAGGAGTTCTCAAAAGCGCAGGCGCCGAAGATGAGGGTGAAGAATTTCACCGGGGTCTTCGCCTTGAACGCGAGGTGGGAGAAGAGCCTGTGATAACCGACGGTGATGCTCATCATCGTCGCGCAGAGGTAGAAGAAGAACATCCCGAACTGGAACCAATCGATCCCGTAATGGAAGAGGTAGATGGGAGCGCCGATGAGGGCGATGAGGGCGGTGCCGATGAGGAAACTGGAGGTGGTCCAGTTCACGCGGTCGAAGGGTATGCGGAACATAGGTTGTTGATTTGAATTCTTGCGGCGAGGGAAGACCTTTGCGCAATGCGCGCTACTTCTAACTCAAAAGCTTGCGGATGACAAGATGCGTTTCTTAGCGAAAACCCCGCATATCATGCCTTGCGGAGCGACCCCGTGGAATCGCCGAATCGTTTCTCCTTCACGCCGAACTCCTCCAGCATGCGCAGGTAAAGGTTTGAGAGCGGGACGTTCTCGCCGAGATCGACATGGCGGCCGGGCTTGAAGGCGCCGCCGCCGTGGCCGGCGAGGAGGATGGGCAGGTCGTCGTGGTTGTGGCGGTTGCCGTCGGAAATGCAGCCGCCGTAAACGATCATGGAGTTGTGCAGCAGGGATTTCCCGTCCACGTCCTCGGTTGTTTTGAGTTTCTCCAAAAAGTAAGAAAGTTGCTCCAGGTAGAACGTGTCAATTTTGGCGATCTTTTCCAAGTTGTCCGTTCTGCCTTGGTGATGGGAGATGCTGTGGTGGCCTTCGTTGACCCCGATCTCCGAGAAGGAGCGGTTCGAGCCGTCGTGCGCCATCAGGAAGCTGGAGACACGGGTGGTGTCGGTTTTGAAAGCCAGCACCATCATGTCGAACATCAGGCGGAGGTGGTCTTTGAAAGATTCGGGTTTGCCGTCCGGTGCGCGCACGCCAGGATCGGCCGGAATGCCCATGGCTTCGGCTTTTTCGATCTGCTTCTCGATTTCGCGGACACCGGTGAGGTATTCGTCGAGCTTCTGGCGGTCGGTGCGCCCGAGGTGGCGGTGCAGGGCTTTTGCGTCGCTCTCGATGAAGTCGAGGACGGATTTTTTGGAGGCGAGGCGCTGGCCGAGGGATTTCGAGCGCTCGCCGTCGGAGCCTGCACCGAAGAGCCGCTCGAACACCGCACGGGGGTTGGATTCCGGGGTCATCGGCTGGTTTTCGGAGCGCCAGGAGAGGTTGAACTGGTAGGCGCAGGAGTATCCGGAATCGCAGTTGCCGGATTTCCTGACCCCATCGGTGGAAAGCTCAAGGGATGGCAGGCGGGTGTGTGCGGCGACGGCGTTCGCGGCCACCTGATCGGCGGAGATGCCAAGCTTGATGTCGGAGCCGGAGGTTTTGCGCGGACGGGCGCTGGTGAGGAAAGCGGCGGTGCCCCGCGCGTGGTCACCCGGGCCGTCGCCGCCGTTGGTGGCGTTCTTTTGCTCGAAGCCGGTGAAGATCTGGAAATCCTCGCGGTGTTTCTCCATCGCGGCGAAGGAGGAGCCCATCTTGTAGTTTGAGGCGGTGCCGTTCGGGCGCCAATGCTCAAGGTTCACGCCGTTGGGGATGTAAAGGTAGGCCATCCGCAGCGGCGCGCCGCTCGCCGTGGTGGCGATTTCCCGGGCCGCCGCCGAGGCTGCCATCAGCGGCCGGAAGGATTCCAGCGCGGGCAGCGATAGGGCGGCTCCGAATCCCCTGAGGAAACCACGGCGGGATAGTTGCGACTTTTCCATAACGCAACGAATACACGCTTCAGCCGGGATGTCTATCGGCGGGAGTGCATTCTTCGATTTTACATTCCTCCCTACACCCGAGCCATGTCGGGAAACGAAGGGCGAGCTCCCGCGCCACCGTGGAATGTTCGAGATCCATGCCCGGTGAGAAGGCCGCGCCATGACGCGCCCGCGACCTTTGGGTTGAGAAAGAAGGGCCGCTGTCCTGGTTTCTGCCCTTTTGCGGTGACGCGAGGGCGCGGACGTGACAATGTCGGACGGTTTGAGGAATAGCGCCCCATCTTCCCGGCTTGCGCCGGTGCTGGCTTTCACCGGCCTTTACGTGGCGCTGTCCATCGCTGTCGCGCTGGCATCCGGAAACCGCGTGTGGCCGATGTATCTGGGGCTGATGGCGGCGCTGGTTCCGGCACTTTACCTCGTCCACCGGCCTTATCCGCTCAGCGCTGCGCTACTCTGGTCATTCAGCCTCTGGGGGCTGCTGCACATGGCGGGAGGGCTGCTGCCGATCCCTGCCAGCTGGAGCCGGGAGGGCGCGTATTCGCTGCTCTACAGCTGGTGGCTGGTTCCGGGGCGGCTGAGATACGACCATGTCGTCCACGCCTACGGTTTCGGGATCACCACCAGGCTGTGCTGGCATATTCTCAAGTCCGCGCTGTGCGCGCCCGATGGCTCGCCGGTGCGTCCGTCGCCGGGCATTCTGCTGGTCTGTGTGGCGGCCGGCATGGGTTTCGGGGCGCTGAACGAGATGGTCGAATTCATCGCCACCCACCTGCTCCCCGAAAACAACATCGGCGATTACGAGAACACCGGCTGGGATCTGGTGGCCAATTTCGTGGGCGCGCTGATCGCGGCGGCTCTGATCCGATGGGCGGAGCATTCGGGGAAGTGATGATATTGGGATCCGGTGGGATTCCTCAGGCCAGCCCCTGCCTTCTCCGCAGATACCACTCGATCGCGAGCGGCAGTGCGATGAGCAGCGCGAGAGGCCAGTGGAGCCATGAGGCTTGCCACACGGCTCCGGCGGAGCGGGCGGTGGGAGGGGCGGGGGTGAAGGATTTTTCCAGGAATGCTTCGTAGCCGTCGCGGGGGATGAGGGTGCCGCCGGTGGAGGTGGCGAGGGCTTCCAGGAAGGCGGGATCGGCGGAGAGGTTGTCGTTTTCGGAAACGGGGGCGGGGACGGTGAAGGTGGCTTCGGGGGACGGGGGCGGGTTTTCGCGGGGATCGACCACCGAAATTTTCCATGCGCCGGGGGCGTCCGGGGTGAAGGAGGCGCGCCAGTTCGGGTGGCCGCCGGGATCGGGGAAGGGGGCGGGCTGGAGGTCGGCCGTTTTCCCATCCGGCGAGGTCACGCGGAGGACGGGGGCGGGCGGTTCGCCGCTGCCACGGAAGGACATGGAGACGGTGACCGGCTCACCCGCCGCGCCGCGCAGGGAAGGCAGGCGCAGGGAGAAATCCTGGCCGGGGAGGAACTCGGAATAGGAGGCCATCCATTGGATGAGCTGGATCCAGTAGTCCTCATACATGTTGCCGAGCTCGCGGGCTTCCGGGTAGAAATCCCATTTCCAGAGGCCGTCGCCGTTGACGAGGCCGGTGACGCCCTGGCCGTAGCGGCGGACGAGGAGGGCGGGGAAATCGGCGGAGGCGGCCGTCGCTCCATCGGGCACGCCGGTGGCGAGGACGCGGGTGAAAGGTTTCACGAGGGAGATGGCGCGGGCGTCCTTGAGGGTCGGGAGCTGGTTCCAGACGGAGGCGTCGGCGGCGGGGAGGGCTTCGCCGAAAAGGCCGGCGGCCTCGCCATCCGGGGAGGGGCGGAAGCGGAACTCGCCGGTGGCGGCGTTGCCCCAGGAGACCGGCTCAAGGGCATCGAGGCCGGGGAGGTTGCCGGTGACCGGCTTGCCGCGGGCGAAGAGCACCGCGCCGCCGCGATCCCGAACGTAGCTGCGCAGCGCCTCAAGACGGGCGGGCGTGAGGAAGGCATCGATGTTTTTCCCGAAGACGATCAGATCATAGCGCGACATCTCATCGAGGGTTTCGGGGAAAATGGCGGTGGAGGTTTCCGAGGTTTCGTCGCTGCCGGTGTCGATGCGGAAGTAGCGTTCCTCGGAGAGGCGGTGGACGGATTGGATGTCCATCTGCGTCTGCTGGCGGAGGAGCTGGGCGAGGAATTTGCTGTCCCAGTAAGGCGCGCCCTCGGCGAGGAAGACGCGGGTCTTGGACTCCAGCACGCGGACGGCGGCGGCGGAGCGGTTGTTGCCGGGGATGGTCTCGCCGGGGAGGACGGCGGTTTCCAGGACATAGCGGGCGGTGGTTTGCGGAGCGTCGATCTCGAAGAATCCGAACATGGATTTCCCGGAGGGCAGTTCCAAGGAGGTGTTAGCGATCTCCGCGCCCGCTTCGTCGAGGAGGCGGATGGCGGGCTTCTGCGGGGAAAGGCCGGTGGAGGAGATCTGGAAAGGGATGTGGGCTTTGCGGCCTTTGAAAACGGTCACCGTGGGGCGCGTGGCGCGGAGGACGAGGTCGGAGGCCGGTTCATCCGCCCCGATGGCGACGGCGTGGAAAGGGATGGAGCGCGAGCGGAGGCGCAGGGAAAGCGCGGCGAGATCGGCCGCGGTGGGTGTGGCAGTCTGGCGGCCATCGCTGAGCGCGAGGATGCCGGAGAAACTTTCGCCGGAGGCCGCGGCCTCATCGAGCAGGCGTTTCAGGGAAGAGGAAAGATCGCTGCCCTCGCCATCCGGAGCGGGCAGGTCGGACAGCTTTTCCAAAGCATTCCCCGGCTCCGCCGCAAAGGGCTGGAGGCGGATCGGCACATCCTGTTTCTCCGCGATTTCCGAGGCGAGCGTGGCGAGTTCCACGGATTTCCCCGCGCGATCCGCGACGGCCATGGAGGCGGAGCGATCCAGCAGGACAAGCCAGGGGCTGGGCGTTTCCGAGGAGGGGCGCACCCATTTCCCCGGGTTGAGCAGCAGCGCGGTGATGGCTGCCGCGCCAAGCACGCGGAGCGAGAGAAAAAGCACCCGGCGCGGTCGTGGCAGCGTAACCGTAGCCCGCCACGAAAGCCAACCCACCAGAACGATCACGGCGAGAAGAACGGGGACGAGTAGCGGGAGCTGTACGGGAGGGTTCAAAACGGAGCGGAGTGTTGAAAGAACAGGTCGCTGGCCGGGCAAGGATCGCTTTACATCCCGATTCCGCACCTTGATCTATGCGAAGCTTGTCATGGTCGGAAGGAAAAGCACAAGCGCTCATCCGCTGTTGAGGGCGGTGGCGCCTCTCCCGAGAATCCGGGAAATTTCAACTCGCGTGAAGCGGCGCACCGCGATAGGATTCCGATATGAAAGTGGAAGAAATTGTGGCTGAGGCTTCCAAGCTTCCCGAGGAGGCGAGGGCATCGATCGCGTCTCGTTTGATCCATGGTTTGGAGAGCGCAAATCATTGGGTCAGCGATGAAGAGGTGTCCCAGAGGAGGAGGGAGGCGGAGGAAGATCCGTCCGTCATGCTTTCCATGGATGAGTTCGTCACAGGTGTGAAAAGGAATGGGCGCTAGTTTCCATCGCCTCGTCCAAAGCGACCTGAACCGGATCCTACGCGACTACGAGGGGGTCTCGGATGCGCTTGCGGATGATTTCTACCGAGAGTTCATGGAGGGGGTGGGAGAGGCTGTGGAGAACCCGCGGTACTTCCACTTCGATGCGAGCGGCCTCCGGCGCTACAACCTCAGGAGGTTTCCCTTCCGCTTCCTCTATGATATATCATTGGACGGGATCAGGATCTGGGTGTTGCGCCACGAACGTCGCAAGCCCTCACTGGGGACAAGGCGTTTCAAAAGATAAGCTTCAACTCCCCCGCCACCGCTTCGTTCCTCTGCTATGGCGAGCGATACGCTCTGTCCTCCGGGGCGAGCTGACATGGCCGCCGTAGCCTTGGCGAAGGAGGCAGCTCGCGTTCCACTCCCTCTCTTCCAGCCTCTCCCGCCCCCGATTTCCCCGGCCTTGACCGGATGCGACCGTTCGATAGCCTGTCGCCTAGCCAGAAAAAATTTCTCGGCAAAAATCAGAATCCAATATGGCCGCAAAAAAGAAAGAAGGCGCGCAATTCATCCGCTACTTTGGGCCACTTTTGGATGCTCTTCGACAACTCGGTGGTTCTGCACGACCGGCAGAAGCCTCGGAAAGGGTAGCGCTCAATCTAAAGCTTTCCCAAGCCGAGCAGGATGATTTGCTCGCGTCGGGTTCACCGCGATTTCACAACGCTGTTCAGTGGGCGAGGTTCTATCTGGTTCGGGAAGGATTAATTGATGGTTCGACCAAAGGCGTATGGTCATTGACACCTATGGGTTGGAAAACACATCTAATTCATGAACAGTCTCGGGCGATTTTTTTGAAGTGGGTTGATATCTACGCGAAGGCACGCAAAGAGAAAGTGGTTTCTATCACGCCAGATGACGAGGATATCGAAGATACTGTAGCCATTGCGCCAGTTTCTTACAGAGCGAGAGCGCTGGAAATCGTCAAAAGCATCCCGCCTGACGCCTTCGAGCGGCTTTGCCAGAGATTGCTGAGAGAATCCGACTTCACCAGTGTTACTGTAACCGGACGTTCTGGTGACGGAGGCATCGACGGGATCGGAATACTTCAGATCAACCCATTTGTGAGCTTCCGTGTTTTGTTCCAGTGCAAGCGTTACTCAGGTTCGGTTTCGCCATCCCAAGTTCGAGATTTTCGTGGCGCTATGCTTGGTCGCGCGGACAAGGGGATCATCATTACTACCGGCACATTTACACAGGAAGCTCGCAAGGAAGCATTCCGTGACGGTGCCCCACCACTGGAGCTTGTCGATGGAGATAAGCTCATCGACATGTTCGAGCACCTCAAATTCGGCCTGCAGCCGCGTGTAACTTATGAGATTGATGATAGCTTCTTCGCATCGTTTACCAACACAGAGAGCTAAAATTTCCCCCTCAATAATCTCCAAACGCGCTCCGCAGATCGCTCGCCGCGCTTTTCGAGGCGGTTTCCTTTTCGGGGACGAAGGCGAAGTCGTCTTTGGCTTCGATATCGATAAGGGGGTTGGTGAGGAGGGGGCGGGTGGTTTTGTCGATGGCCTCGATGGCGGGGAGGGTGGTGCCTTCGGGGGCGGCTTTGAGTTCCTCGAATTTCCTCGCGGTGGACATGACGCGGGTCTCGTAGGAGCCGATGGCCTTGTTGTAGTTCTCGACGGCGGAGTTGAGGGAGTTCCCGAGTTTTGAAAAGTGCTCGGCGAGCTTGCCGAGGCGCTCGTGCATCGTGCGGCCGAGGGCGGAGATTTCCTTGGCGTTGAGGGCGAGGGCTTCCTGCCTCCAGCCGTAGGCGACGGCTTTCAGCAAGGCGATGAGGGTGGTGGGGGTGGCGAGGATCACGCCGTGATCGACGCCGCGCTCGATGAGGCCGGGATCGGAATGGAGGGCGGCGGAGAAGAAGGATTCGCTGGGCAGGAAGAGGACGGTGAACTCCGGGGTGTCCTCGAACTGGTCGGTGTATTTTTTCGAGGAAAGCTGCTGGATGTGGGTGCGCACCTGGGCGGCGTGCTGGTGGAGGAAACGCTCGCGCTCCGTTTCGTCGGAGGTTTCGAGGGCGTTGAGGTAGGCGTCCATGGGCGTCTTGGAATCGACGACGATGGTTTTCCCGCCGGGAAGTTTCACGACGAGGTCGGGGCGGAGTCGCTTGCCTTCGTCGGTGGTGGAGCTGGTCTGGAGGGTGAAATCGCAGTGCTCCTGCATGCCGGCGAGCTCGACGACGCGGCGG
This sequence comes from Verrucomicrobiota bacterium, assembly GCA_046051965.1. Classification (GTDB taxonomy): domain Bacteria; phylum Verrucomicrobiota; class Verrucomicrobiia; order Verrucomicrobiales; family Akkermansiaceae; genus Luteolibacter. The sequence continues at coordinate 43,194 of JBJONG010000023.1, read as the reverse complement.
AGCTGCATCTCGCCCCATTGGCCGCGGCCGGTGGGTTGGCGGAGGGCTTTCACGAGGGAGGCGGTTTCCTTCTGGAGGCCGAGCTGGCCTTCGCCGAGGGCGCGGACCTGTTCCTTCAGCTCGGAATACGCGCCTTCGCGGAGTTTCTCGATCTCGCCGATGCGGAGCTCGAATTTCCCGAGGGAGTCGGCGACGGGTTTCACGAGGGTTTCGATGGCGGTCTTGCGTTTCTCGATCTCGCCCTTCGCCTCCTCGGTCTGGGAGGCGAGGGTGGATTTGGCGAGGTGGAGGAATTGCTCGGAGGCGCCCTTGAGCGCGTCGGCGGAGAGGGCTTTGAAGGTGTCGGAGAGTTTTTGCTCGGCGCGTTCGAGGAGGGCTTGCTTTTCCTGGGCGGCCTTGCGCTCGGCTTCGAGGCGGGAGGTCATTTCCGCGAGCTGGTTGCGGAAAGACTGGGCCTGGGTCTCGATGCGTTGGCTCTCCGCCTCCGCGTGGGCGAGGCGGGCTTCCGTTTCCGCGTTGCGGCGCTCCTCGGACTTCAGCCGCTCGGTGAGCGCGGATTTCGCGGAGCCTGCGGCGAGGTGGGTGAAAAGCCAGCCGACGAAAAGTGCGATGAGTGCGGTGGCGATGAAAGGGAGGTAGGGTGCGAGTTCGGGCGGCATGGTGGGGTTCTTTCTACTTGCGGGGACGGGTTTGCTGGCGTTGTTGTGGGTCGTGCGGTTGGCAAACATACTGAACAGCCGCGCCTCTTCAAACAACCAAGCATTTCAAAACAATGGTACACACACTCCCCGAACTCGGCTACGCCCTCGACGCGCTCGAACCCCACATCGACGCCCTGACGATGGAAATCCACCACGGCAGGCACCACCAAGCCTACATCACGAACCTCAACAACGCGATCGTCGGCAAGGCCGATCTCGAAGCGAAGTCCGCCATGGAGCTGATCACCGATCTCGCCGCCGTCCCCGATGACATCCGCGGCGCGGTGCGCAACAACGCAGGTGGCCATGTGAACCACAGCTTTTTCTGGAAAGTGATCGCCCCCGGCGGAGCAAAAGCCCCTTCCGGCGATCTAGCGGCGGCCATCGACGCGGCGTTCGGTTCCTTCGACGCCTTCAAGGAAGCCTTCGCGAAAGCCGGCCTCACCCGTTTCGGTTCCGGCTGGGCGTGGCTCTGCAAAAAAGCCGATGGCACGCTCGCCGTCTGCTCCACCGCGAACCAGGACAACCCGCTCATGGGCGAGGCCTTCGGCGGCTGCGGCAGCACCCCCATCCTCGGTCTCGACGTCTGGGAACACGCCTACTACCTCCACTACCAGAACAAGCGCCCGGATTACATCGCCGCGTTCTGGAACGTGGTGAACTGGGACGTCGTCGCGGAAAACATCGCGGGCTGATCCAACCTGTTTTTACGAAAAATCCCTCCGGAGCGATCCGGGGGGATTTTTTTATGCCTTGCTCAAACCCCGGTCACGATCTCCACGGCGGGCAGCGCTTTTTTGATCTCCTCAATGGCCGCCGGCGTGACGGCGGTCTGCCAGAGGTAGAGGCGCTTCAGGTTCTGCAGGGCGGTAAGTTTTTTCACGCCCGCGTCGGTGACCTTGGTGCCGTATAGGTTCACGGATTCGAGTTTCGTGAGCTTCGCAAGCGTGTCCATCGAGGCGTCGGTGATGGCCGTTTCGGAAAGGCGCACCATACGGAGATCCGTGGCGGCGGCGAGCTTGGCGATGGACGCGTCGGTGACCGAGGTGGCGGAGAGATCGACCGCGACCATTTTCGAAAGCACGGGATCCAGCTTCGCGAAAAGCTCATCCGTGAGGTTTTTCCGCAGGGAAACTCCGGTGAAGGTGAGGTTCGAGGAGGATTGCGACTCAAAGGTCAGTCCGCCGGGGAAATCGGCACCCAGTTTGGCGACCGTCGAGCGGAGATCGTCGGAGGGTTGGTCGGAGGCGGCCTCTTTCACGGCGACTTCACCTTTTCCAATGCCTAGATCCAGCTTGCCGATGGCGGCGCGGATCTCGTCGGTGAGGTTCGATTCCGCGACGGTTTTCTTGTCGTCGCCGCCTTGGTCAAGCCACCATTTCACGACAGCGAGCTCATGCTCCTCGATGTCCTTTTTGCCCTCGGGCGGCATGTGCTCCTCGTCGTCCATCGGCAATTCGGCACGGATGACGATGTTGCTGTCCTGCGCACTTCCCGGCTCGATGGCGGAGCCTTCCTTGCCGCCTTTTACGAGCATCTCGTAGGTGTCCATGCGCAGCTTGCCCTTGGATTTGCCCTCCTTGTGGCACTCCACGCAGCGCTTGTTGAGGATGGGCTGGACGATGTCCGCATAGACAAGTTGCTCCTCCAGCGGCTTGGCCTTGATTTCCTCTTCCTCCGCTTTCGGCTCGAGTCCGAGCACCTTGCGGACAGGATTCGGGGCATACTCGGTGAGATAATCGGGGCCGTGGGTGATCGAGGCGCCGTCGTGGCTGGCGTAGCCCATTACGCCGACGCTACCGAAAAGCAGGACGCGGTAGAGGGCTTGTGAGGCTGTTGGCGCAAGGCTCCACGCTTTCACGATCAGCGTGAGGATGGCGGCGCAGGAAAACGCCAGCCCGCCCCAGAGGTGATCTTCAACAAGCTCGCCCTCGAAGCCGCCGCCATGATAGAGTAGGAAACCGGCGATGACCGCTACCACCGCGCTCGCTGCTCCGAAGAACATCGGCAGGATGCTGCGCTGCGACTTTTGGCCAGAAAACATACCCACCAGCTCTTGAAGCATGATCAGTGAAAAAATACCGATCGGGAGATGCAGAATCACGGGATGGAAACGACCGAGGAAACGCACGATGTCGGGCATTTTTTCACCATCCGGCGCACCCGCGAGAAACGGCATGGCGATGAGCCCAACCATGGTGAGCAGGCCAGTGATCGTTAGAAACCATGGCAGTGCTTTTCCGGCGGGCTGGGTGTCGAGGTCGATTTCTTTAGACATGTTCGTGTTGGGTAAATTCGAGGTGGCGAGGGGCATCAAACGTCGATCGTGACGTCTTTCTTACTCGCCTCGCGTGGGCTTGGGCTGGATTTGCCTTTTTTTCTTATGAAGGGCAACCATTTCCGAAGGTCATAACCAAGATATGAGGTGCATTTCAGGAAAATTCCGAGAGCCACGGCCTCGTCGATGAAAGGTAGCGGATCCATCGCCGGGAAAGGCAACGGGCCAATAACTAACAGATACAATCCCGAGAGGATGGCACCGATCCATGCGAGTTTCCGTTTCATCGACGGAATCTCATACGGATCTCCAGCAGCGCAACTTTCCGAGTTTTCTTGATTCGTCCCTGCCGCCCGCAGAAGCTCCGCGGCATGGATCCTCTCATTCTGAAAACCCTCCACCTCGCCGGTGTCTTCGCCCTTTTCTCCTCGCTCGGCGCCACCATGCTCGCGGGATCGAAAGCCAAGTCCGCCTCCATGCTGCACGGCATCTCGCTCGTCCTCATCCTGTTGATCGGCTTCGCCATGCTGAAAAAGCCGCCGATGGACCAGCAGTGGTGGATGGCGAAACTCGGCCTCTGGTTGTTCATCGGCGTGGCTCCCGTCCTCTCGAAGCGCAAGCTCTTGGCTCCGTGGATGGTCTTCGCGCTCTGCCTCCTCGCCGCCACCGCTGCCGCCTACCTTGGGATTCGCAAGCCGTTTTGAGAATATGTTAGCTGTGGCACTGGCCAGGTGTTTCGAGCTCACCCGATTGCAGCAAAATTCAATCAATATTTTCGATTTGTTAAGCTTTCCAAAAAACCGTGCGACAACGATCGAGCCTATGTCAGATTAAGACCCGAGCTTGTAGGTAAAAAGCATTGCATTCCTAGTCCGCAGCCCTTATTAGTGAGCCTCCCACGATGAGTGATACAAACGTAAACATCCCCAATGCCCCAGGGTTTCGCAGCCAGCAATTGCAGCCCAAAGTTTTCTGTGTTGGATTAAATAAAACCGGCACAACATCTTTCGGAGATGCGATGAAACTCCTCGGTTATCGTCGGCTCGGCTGGACTACAAGGCTGTCTCCGCCGCTGGTGCTCCGTTATTTCGAAAAACGTTATCAACCGCTGTTCCGTGCGGCTTACGCTGTCGATATCGCAGAGGATCTTCCTTGGCCGCTGCTTTACAAAGAACTCGACGAACATTTTCCTAACGCCAGATTCGTCCTCACGACTCGCCTCACCGAGGAAAAATGGCTGAAATCCATATCAAACCATATCAAGGGTGATTACATCGGTCATAAACTCCTCTATGGCTACTATCATCCTCGCGAAAATTCCGATGCATTTCTAGAAAAATACCGCTCACACAACGAGGCGGTGCGTCAGCATTTCAAGGGCAGACCGGAGAAGCTTCTGGAAATGTGTTTCGAAGAAGGCGACGGTTGGGAGAAATTGTGTCCGTTTCTCGGTCTGCATACGATTCCGCAATTCCCTTTCCCTCACTCCAACAAGGCAAAAGAGAATAAAGAGGAAGTAAAAGAGGAACCTGTTGCGGAACAGTAGTTCGCGCTACCAAGCATCCGCGTTCTTTGCCTGCTTGGCTTCTCACGCAGGAGCTGGATTTTCAGCTACGATTTGGTTTTGGCGGCAATTGCGCTATAAACCCAATTATTAAGATCTTTTCACAGACGGGCTTATGAATAGCTGATGATTCCCGGGTTTATTGGGGGTTATACTTTCTAAGGTAGATATCCTGCCCGCCGTGATTACGTGATGACAGGTTTCCTTGCGTGTGATCGGCGAAGCTCCGCGCCATGGATCCTCTCATTCTGAAAACCCTCCACCTCGCCGGTGTGTTCGCCCTTTTCTCCTCGCTCGGCGCGACGATGCTCGCGGGATCGAAAGCCAAGTCCGCCTCCATGCTGCACGGCATCTCGCTCGTCCTCATCCTGTTGATCGGCTTCGCCATGCTGAAAAAGCCGCCGATGGACCAGCAGTGGTGGATGGCGAAACTCGGCCTCTGGCTGTTCATCGGCGTGGCTCCCGTCCTCGCGAAGCGCAAGCTGCTCACTCCGTGGATGGTCTTCGCGCTCTGCCTCGTGGCCGCCACCGCCGCGGCCTACCTCGGCATCCGCAAGCCGTTCTGAGGAGGCCACTGCTTACAGGGTAAGCTCGGCATGCCCTCATCGCGCTGCACGGGCGCGAGCATCCCGCCACGATCCACAGCAACGACCGGGATTCAATCCGATCAGGTCAGTGTGAATTCGATAATCCGAAATTCCATCCCCATCCGAATCATCCTCCCATCTCCCACGGTGGCCGTCCCTGCCACTGCTCCTTTTCGGAGATTGACCGGATATCGCATGGCGATATTTTCCGGAGTTCAATGAATGCGCTGTTCGATAAAAACATGAATCAAATACTCATACTCCTCTGGATCTTCTTAATCACGACATCGCGAATATACGCCGACACGTCGAATCCAGAAATTTCGGTCACTTTGGATCGCGCCACAGAAGATCAAGAAACCCTGGTGATTAAGATCACGAATAATGGTGAAGAACCGTTCCAGTTTCTCGATCTACAAGGCGGTGGTGTGGGCGACTGTTCCGAGTTTTACACACTCGTTCTAAGAACACCCCAGGGAGATCTTGATGCGAATGGATGTGGCTACGCCGAGGATGAAATACCCAAACTTGTTTTAATACCATCGGGAGAGACACACATCAAAAAAATTGATCCGAAAGCATATAGATTTCCTGATGTCTACCGTCTAAAAGCCCCCTATAAAATCTCTGTCAGGTATAAAGTTTCTGGAATGTCAAATATTATAAAACTTGTAGATGGTAAACATGTTAGAAAAGTTATTCCGAATAAGGAAAAATATTCAGCTATGCACAAAGGCCTGGATGTAAATTTCGAGTTCCAAACAAACTTTATCTCAGTGAAGAAATAGGGATCTTATGGGACGCATCATGCAACCCGCTACCAACCGTAGTGTTTGAGGCGTTACCCGTAGCACAAATCCAAACTCCCGTATCGCCTTCCGCCCACGCTGATAGCGGGCGCAAGCGCGTTAAGTTGCTAGTATGACTTGGCAAGTTTCGGCGTCCCGTGAGCAGCTAGTAGCGCCTCGGCGAGGAGGAAGAGGAGGGCGGCGGCGATGAGGAGGGGCCAGAGGGGGAGGCCGGCGGCGTTGGAGGCGTGGCGGGCGGTGCCGGAGGTGGCGGTGGATGCGCCGAGGGCGGGGGTTTCCATCAGCGGGGTGAGGTCGGATTCGGATTCCGGGAAGTTGACGGCGGTGAGGTGGACGGGCTGGTCGGAGACGAGCCAGCGGTGGATGCCGGGGATGGCGGGGGCGGTGGACGACCATGTCGCGCCGGAGGCGGTGAGGGGCGTGGTTGTGCCGTCCGGGGCTTCGAGAACGGGGGTGATGGAGTTTTCCATGGCGGGGTTCGTCCATGCGAGGGTGTCGCCGGGGAGGGCGGCGAAGGTTTCGGAGGCGGTGCCGGGCTCGAGGTGGAGAAGGATTTCCGCGATGGCGGGGAGGAAGGGCGACTCCGTGGGCCAGGTGGTGTGGGCGGGATCGAGCGGGAAGGCGGCGATGAGGATGGGGCGGCCTTTCGCGAGGATCAGGGCGGGGGCGCTGTCGGAAAAGGAGGCGAGCGTTTCCACGGAAGGGTAGGCGGGGAGCTTGAGGCGCTGGCGGAATTTCCCGGCCATGGGGTTGCCGAACTGGCCGCCGGAGAAGAGGGCGAAGGCGGGATGTGCGGCGGCGGGGACGGCTTCCCAGCCTTTGGGATCGGTCTGGAGCGGGAAAAGGGTGGAGGCGGGATCGGGCTGCTCGCCAAGGAGCGCGGCGAGGGCTGCGGCGGGGCAATCGGGCGCGGGGATGACGAGGAGGGAGAGGGTTTTGGAAAGTTCCGCGAGGGTTTCTGGATCGGTGCCTTTCCAGTACGGCAGGCATAGTATTTCGCAGGGCGGGAGGCGGGCGGGATCGGCGGAGGGGATGAGCTCCAGCCACGGGATCGCGTCGGCGACCTTGGCGAGGGTGGCGGCGGCGGGGTCGGTCTCCGGGGCGGCGATGGCGAGGCGGAGGGACTCGCGGACGCGGATGACGGAGTGGCGGCGGTCATCGCCGGGGAAGGCGTCGGCGTCGATCTCGGCGGTGAGCGGGAGCAGGCCGGGGTTGGCGACGCGGACGGAGAACGCGGCCTCGGCCTCGCCGTTGGCGGGGAGTTCGAGCGTCTGGGACTGGCGCGAGCCGCCGGCGTCGAGGGTGAGCGAGATGCGGCGCGGCTCGGCGGAGAAATTCGCGACACGCGTTTGTACGACGACCTGCTGCCCCGCGACCGGCGACGAGGGCACGGGCACGAGCGAGGTGACGGCGAGGTTGGCCGGATCCGTTTCCGCGACCTTCGACATCGTGACGATCACGTCCTTTGGGATGGCGGGGGCAAAGGTTTTCCATGCGGACTCCTGGAAATCCGAGATGATGTGGAGTTCGCGGCGGCCGGGCGCGTCGCTGAGCTGGCGGAGGGCGAGCTCGATGGCGGGGGCGATGGCTCCGGCCTGAGGGAGGGGCGCGGCCTTGGCGGTTTCATCGGCGAGGAAATCGATGTTGGGCGCGGGTTCGGGGAAAACGGCGGTGGGCGCGGAATCGATCCAGACGATGTTGGCGAGATCGGGGCGGGAGGATGAGAGTGTTTCCGAGGCGAGGGCGGTGGCGGCATCGAAGCGGCTGGCGGCTCCTTCGTTCGCGGCCATGGAGGCGGAGCGGTCAATTACCAGGATCACCGTACGTTTCTCGCCGGGCAGCGGGGAGTTTTCCGAAAGCAATAGCGGCAGCAGGAACGCGGCGGCCAGCGCGAGGAGGGCGAGGGTGCGCAGGGCGAGTATGAGGTAGTCCTTGGGCTTCTTGAAACGGGCGGTGACGGTGATGATTTTCCGCAGGAAGGCGATGTCGGAGAAGCGGTATTCCGGCGGCTTCGCCTTCGAGATCAGGTGCACGAGGATCGGCACCCCGGCGAGCGCGAGGAGAGGGAGGAAGGCGGGGTTCTGGAGAAGGATGGACAAGGAAACTTTAAGTTTTAAACTTTAAACCTCAATGAAGAGAGGGGTGGTTTGGAATTTGTTAGAAAGCCGGAGTGTGGGGATGGGCGCATTGTTATGAAGGCTCCGCCGCAGGATCTTTTTTGAGACTTAAAGTTTAGAGTTTAAAGTTTCCTACTCTTGGAGGCGGTCCAAGAGGGTGAAGTAGGATTCGGCGGTGGAGACCTGGGTGTAGTCGGCGTGGCGGGAGGCGGCGAGGGAGCGGAGGGTGCGGATGTGGGCGTTGAGGTGGTTTTTCCAGCTTTCGCGAAGCGCCTGGGGATGGACGCTGAGGCGCTCGCCGGATTCCATGTCGATGAAGCGGGCGAGGGGGCGGTCGCCGAGGTCGAGCTCGGCGGGGTCGAGGACGTGGAAGAGGTGGACGCGGAAGCCGCGGTGGAGGTAGGGGTTGAGTGCTTGGAAAAGCTCGGCGGGATCGCAGAAGAAATCGGAGAGGATGACAAGGGTGCCCTTGCGTTTGAGGAGCGGGTTGGCTCGTTTCAATGCCTCGATGATCGAGGTGCCTTTGCCGGGGGTGTTGTTTTCGAGGGTGTTCAGCAGCTCCAGCAGAGCTTTGCGGGTGGAGGCGGGCGGGAGGAATTTACGGATGTTCTCATCGAACAGCGCGAGCGAGACGCGGTCGTTTTTCGAGACCACGAGCCACGCCAGGCAGGCGGCGAAAAACGAGCAGTATTCTAGCTTGGAGATCGTATCGGATTTTTCCGGAAACGCCATCGAGGCGGAGCAATCGAGGAAGATGTGGCATTCGAGGTTCGTCTCCTGCTCGAAGGTGCGGAGGAAAAGCTTGTCGTTGCGGGCGAAGACGCGCCAATCGACGCGCGCGAGGTCGTCGCCGGGGACGTATTGGCGGAACTCGTGGAACTCGATGGACGACCCGCGCTGCTTCGACCGGTGCCGCCCCGAGAGGTATCCCTCGACCATCGCCTTCGCACCGAACTCGTAGTTCTTGAGCCGGCGGAGGTCTTCGGGTTTGAGGAAGCGGGAGGTCATGGATGCCGGATTGATAAGATTTATGCCAAACCCCACTCATTTCGGGAAGCGCCGAATCCATCTAAATACGGCAGGGAAACGCAACGGGATGGCGGCATGGAATGGGTGCAAGTTTTTTGGCGACCGCACCCCGGTATTCGTCCAGTCTCGCGCCGCATCCGCCATGAACACCTTGCCGCGCCCGCCGATTTCCGAAGCCGAGTTCATCCCTCCGCATTACTTCAGGCGGCTGGAGAAGGCGGAGATCCGCTGCGGAGACAGGCCGTTGGAGATCGACCTCGGATGCGGCGACGGGTCGTTTCTGGTGGAGCTCGCGGGGCATGACCCGGAGCGGGATTTCATCGGGGTGGAGAGGTTGCTGGGGCGTTGCAAAAAAGTGGCGAAGAAGATCAGGCGGGCGGGCTTGGAAAATGCGCGCATCCTTCGGCTGGATTCGAAATACGTGGTGGAGTGGCTGCTGCCGGAGGCTTCTGTTTCCCGCATCCACCTGCTGTGCCCGGATCCCTGGCCGAAGTTCAAGCACCACCGCCGCCGCCTTGTGCAGATCCCTTTCCTTGAGGCGGTGAAGGCCGCGCTGGAGCCTGGAGGCGAGTTCCTTTTCATGACGGATCACGAGGAATACTTCGAGTATGCGTGCGGGAAAATCCACGAGAGCGGGCTGTTCGCGATCGAACCTTGGGGGGAAGATTCCTTTTTCTACCCGAAGACGGATTTCCAGATCCAGTGGGAGGCGGAGGGGAAACCGATGCACCGGATCCGGTGTGTGAAGGCGTGATCGGAGATTTGTTGTTGCGGATCGGGGCGCGGTGGGTTTGTTTTCCGCCGCTGTCAGGAGCCGTGGAGCTGAGGCAAGCGAACCCCGCCAGGCCTTGATCGGAGCAACGGTAGTTTGTCCCCATTTGCCGCGGTTTCCTGGCGGCACTTTTTTTTGGCGGGAAATTCTCGTTGGTGCGGCAACCCTTTCTGCCCTACCAGTGGCGTCGGATGATCCAATTTTCCCTCTTCAATATTCCGATCCGCGTCCTGCCGTGGTTCTGGCTCACTTTGGCTTTCATCGGTGGTGTGACGCGGGTGAGGGAGAAGGAACAGTTTTTCCTGCTGCTGCTTTTTCTGATTGCCGGCTTCATCTCCATCCTTGTCCATGAGCTAGGGCATGCGCTGATGGCGAAGGCTTTCGGGAAACGGGTGGAGATCGTGTTGCAGGCTTTCGGCGGATACGCGGCGTACAGCGGTGGAGTGCCTCTGAGCCGGGTGCGGACTTTTCTGGTCACTGCGGCGGGTCCAGCGCTTCAGATCGTTCTTGGAGCGGTGGTATATCTTTTCGCGAAATCGTTTCCCGGCATGAGCTTCGAGGCCACGTATTTCGTGAAAGTGCTGTATGCCATCAGTTTCATCTGGGCGCTCCTGAACCTATTGCCCGTGCTTCCGCTTGATGGAGGGCGCCTCATGCAGACCATCCTCGGGCCGAGCCGTATCAAGATCACGCTGCTGATTTCCATGGCGGTCGCGGTGGGTGTGGGCGCTCTTTATTTTATGAATACGGGCGACATATTGCTGCCGATTTTCATGGGGATGTTCGCCTATCAAGCGTTTCAGGCGTTGAAAGCGCTGCCATGAATTTCACCAGAGCAGCCTGATAGCGGCGGCGGCGGAGAACGCTACAATCATCCATTCGAAAGCCGCCTGCGGCACGCGCCCGATGAGCAGGCGCCCGAGGACGATGCCCGCGAAAACGCCGGGCAGGAGCTTGGCGTTTTCCCAGAGACTGTCCGGGGTGATGAGGGCGAGGCGGGCGTTGAGCGGGATCTTGATGAGGTTCACCAGCAGGAAAAACCGAGCGCCGATGCCGATCATCTCCATCTTCGGCAGGCGGCGGGCGAGGAAATAGAGCTGGATCACCGGCCCGGCTGCGTTGGCCAGCATGGTGGAGAAGCCGCCCATCGCGCCCGCGGCAATGCCGAAGCCGCGAGATGACGCGAGGTCGTCGAAGAACACCGGTTTCGCTTTCCTGAACGCTTGGATGCACACCATCATCAGCACGCAGCCACCGATGATGCGGCGCGCGATCTGGTCATCGATTTTTCCGAGTAGCCACCAGCCAAGCGCCAGGCCGGCGAGGGTGGCAGGCAGGAGTTTCCAAACGGGCTTCCACGAGCCGTGTTTCAGGAAAGCGGGGTAGGCCATCAGATCTGCCGCGATCAGAAGAGGCAGCGCCAAGCCCACAGATGCCCTTGCGCCATATACCTCCGCCAGCAGCACCACGGAAACCATCGAAATTCCGCTGAAACCCGCCTTCGCCACGCCGATGCACAAGGCCGCCGCCAGCGCGATCATGAGCAGCTTCGGATCATCGGCCATGTGGGCGGAGCGTGGCCGTTTCCGTGCGAAAGGGGAAGCTGTTTGTCGGTTCGGGCAAGGGATTGAGATTTGACTTGTACCGGAAAACTCCAATTCTAGGAACTAGTAATGAAACCCAAAACCTTGGCGCAAGTCGCCGCCACTTTTTTTGCCCTCTCCTCAGGAGTTCGAGCCTTATCCTTCGACTTCACTTTCACACCAACCAGCTCGACGGCGGATATCGCCGGTTTCAATGCCGCAGCGAATTTTTGGTCAAGTCGGTTCACGGACAATGTGATCATTCGTATGGACGTAGGAACATCGGCTCTCGCACCAAATGTTCTGGCGCAAGCGGGATCTACGCAAGGCACTACGAGTTTTTCCGATTTCCGGAATTTCCTCTCTGCCGATGCTACGAGCGCGTTTGACACTCAAGCGGTCGCGTCCCTCTCGGCGGGTTCGTCGTTCAACATGCTGCTTAATCGCACCTCGAACAACCCGAACGGTGCCGGTTCACCCATTGCTTATGTCGATAACGACGGCGACGCGAATAACAGCAAAATCAACCTCACCACCGCGAATGCAAAGGCGCTCGGCTACTCTGTCCCGGACACTGTAACCGATGCAGAGATTACGTTTAGCAACAGCTTCCCATGGGACTATGATCGCAGCGATGGGATTACGAGCGGGACTTATGACTTCGTGGGAATTGCCATCCACGAAATCGGCCATGCGTTGGGATTCATCAGTGGAGTGGACGTGCTTGATGGTAATTCCACATCCCCCAATTTTTTCAGCGACGAGCTGTTCACTTTTGTGTCCCCGCTTGATCTCTTCCGCTATTCCACCGCGAGCACGGCGCTCGGCGTGATCGACTGGTCGGCAGGGACTGAGGTGAAATATTTTTCCTTGGATAAGGGAGTCACCAACCTGGGCGGATTCTCTACAGGCAGCGTGCATGGCGACGGCCAGCAAGCCAGCCACTGGAAGGATAACCTCGGCCTGGGCATCCTTGATCCTACCGCTGCCCAAGGTGAGCTGCTTGCCTTCACGACACTTGATCTTACCGCATTCGATGTCATCGGCTGGACCCCAATTCCCGAGCCAACAGTCATTTTCCTAAGTGCCTTCGGATCCCTCCTGATGCTGCGCCGCAAACGTTGAAAAGCCCTGCATATGAAGCCCGGCGCGGATACTGAGCTGGATGAGAAACGGCACAGCTGGTTCGAAAAGGTAGTATCCAGCAGCCTGATTTTCATCACGTGCGGTATTTTGGTGGTCATCATGTTTGGGGTTGGAGCGATCCCCCGAAAGCCAGTTGAGGAAGCGCCCGCACCCATTTCCAGCTCCGAGCCGCCGACGTTGATGGAATCCGCCGCACGGGAGGTTTTGGAAGCGTTTTTCGAGGCTCCCGATGTAGCCGCCAAGTCAGAATTCGTTGGAATGAGCGCGCGTGTTCGTCCCTTGATGGAAGATTTCCACGAGAAGCGGGGACATGCGTTTCCCACCCTTGGCAGTGTATCTACGGGAAAGAGGGCTGATTTCAATGGCCAGCCGATGGTGTTGTTCGAGGTCGAGCCGTATGTCGGACCGCGATACCACGTTGCCGTCATTTGGGACGGGAATCACTTCACGGTGGATTGGGAAAGCCTGACCGCCTATGGCACGATGGATTGGATGGAGTTTGCCGAAAATAAACCGATGACTGCACAAACCATGCGCGTGTATGTGAGGCAAGCCGAGCGCTCGGATACCCCGCCGGGTGCGGAGAGAGGTGCCGTATTTTTTCAGATCGAGCACCGGGATCATCCGCAGCCGATCATTGCCGCTGCAGACGGCGAAACCGCTTCGACTTTGCTCGCCATGACGGAGAACCGGAGAGTCCCCGTAACTCTTGCGCTCGCATGGGAAACCCGCGATACCTATCTTGCGCCGATGCCTTGGATCCGCAGCTTGGTGTCGCAAGGCTGGAGTCCGTAAGTGCGTCTGGTATTGGTATCGCATGCAGATGCGGGATGGCGTGTCCAAAGCCCCGAATCCGGCAATTCAAGTTCGCCACAAGCTGGATTGCTCCCTAGATTTATCCCCACCCTCCTCATGCTCCGCCTGATCCGCCATACCCTACGCTTTCCGCTGCTCAGCGCCCTTTCGCTGTTGATGGCCGTGGCCTGCACCTCGCTGGTGCTGGTTCTGCCCGGTGTTACCATGCGGTTCATCGACGTGATCATCGGAAAAAACCGACCCGATCTCATCGTCTCCACCGCCCTTCTCGGTGCGGGCGCGATCCTTGCCCGGCAAATCCTGTTCACCCTCCGCACCTACCTCAACAACCACCTTGAGCTGAAACTCACCCACGTCATCCGCTGCGAGCTCTACGATAAACTCCAGCGCCTGCCCATCCCGTGGTTCGATAAGAACTCCTCCGGCGAAATCATGTCCCGCGTCTCCAGCGACGTGCCCGCCACGAACCGCGTCATCATCGAGGGTCTGGATCAGGCCATCGCCGCGATCCTGCAGTTCCTTATCGTGCTCGGTTACATGCTCTATCACTCGTGGCAGCTCACGCTCATCGTGCTGGTTCCGCTGCCGTTCATCGGTATCATCACCGCGTGGTGGTCGAAGAAGGCGGAGCCGAAATGGACGGCCTCCTCCGAAGCGTCGTCCGCGCTCAACGCCATCCTCCACGACAACCTCGCCGGCATCCGCCAGATCAAGGCCTACACCGTCGAGCCGCAGGCACTTGCCGATTTCGACGAGGCATCGCGCAAGGTAGGCGACAAGCATATGGAGGTGATGAAAGGGCAGGCTGTTGTCTGGCCTGCCGTCTCCTTCATTGCCGAGTCCGGCATCATCCTGATGGTCGCCTTCGGCGCGTATTGGGCGCTCAACGGCCAGCTATCGCCCGGCGTGGTCATCGCCTTCCTTGTTGCTTGGGGTTTCCTGTTCGACCCCATCTCCCGCATCAACCCGCTCTCGCAAACATTTACTAAAGGTCTGGTATCTGCGAAACGCCTATTCGCCATCATCGACACCCCGGACGAGGCGAATCTCATCGAAGGGAAACGCCCCGAATCGTTTGTCGGAAACATCGAGTTCCGCGATGTCAGTTTCTCCTACGGCGGAGAGGCTCCCGCGCTGAAACACATCACTCTCAAAGTCTCCCCCGGCCAAACCGTCGCGCTTGTGGGAGCCACCGGCTCCGGAAAATCCACCTTCCTCAATCTCCTCTCGCGCTTCTACGAACCCACCACCGGCGAGATCCTGTTGGACGGCAATCCGCTCTCCGGGCTCTCCAAGGAATGGCTGCGCGACAACACCGGCTTCGTCACCCAGGAGCCGTTCCTTTTCAACACCACCCTCCGCGAGAACCTCACCCTCGCCAAGCGCGAGGCGAGCGACGAGGAGCTCTGGAAAATCCTTGAAGCGGCGAACGCCGCCGAGTTCATCCGCGCCCTGCCCGAAGGTCTCGACACCATGGCCGGCGAGCGCGGCATCCGTTTTTCAGGAGGTGAAAAGCAACGCCTTTCCATCGCCCGCGCCCTGCTTAAGAACCCACCGCTACTTTTGTTAGATGAGGCCACCTCCGCCCTCGACAACACCACCGAGAAACTCATCCAGCAAGCCCTCGACCATCTCCGCGCGAACCGCACCTCCTTCGTCATCGCCCATCGGCTTTCCACGATCCGCAACGCCGACCTCATCTGCGTTCTTCACCACGGCGAGATCGTCGAGCGGGGAACGGATGAGGAGCTGTTGGGAAAAGGCGGCCACTACGCGAAGTTGCAGAGCGGCAAGGAGAAGTGAGTCCTGGCGGATTTCATCAACCCCGCGAAGCGGCCTCCGCGCACTTCATCCCGTCCAGCGCCGCGGAGACGATGCCGCCCGCGTAGCCCGCGCCCTCGCCGCAGGGGAAAAGGCCTGAGATTTCCGGGTGCTGGAGGGTCGTTTCATCGCGCGGGATGCGGAGGGGTGATGATGTCCGGGTCTCGAAGCCTAGAAGCAGCGCTTCGGAGGAGGCGTAGTTCCTGATCTGGCGGTTGAAAAGTTTCAGCCCCGTGCGTATCCGGGAGGTGACGGGTTTCGGCAGCAGCTCGTGGAGCGGAGCGGATCTCACGCCGGGGAAGTACGATGTCTCTGGTAGATCGGACGAGATTTTCCCGGAAAGGTAATCCGCCGCCCTCTGCGCGGGAGCGACCTGGCCGAGCACGGCGTTCCCGCCTGCCGATTTCGCAGCGCGTTCCAGCGTTTCCTGAAACGCGATCCCTGCCATGATCCCGTGCTTCGGGATGAAAGCGGCGATGTCCTCAGGCTCGATGGTCGTCACCAGCCCGGAGTTCGCGAAGGGCGAGTCGCGGCGCGAAAGCGACATGCCGTTTACCACCACCTGGCTGTCCTCGGTCGCCGCCGGGACGATCCAGCCGCCGGGGCACATGCAGAAGGAATGCACCCCGCGATCGTCGATCTTCGTCGCCAGCCGGTAGCGGGCGGCGGGCAGCAAGATCGGTCGCGGCTCGCCCTCGGCGATGTGGTATTGGCAGCGGTCGATGAACGGCTGGGTGTGCTCGATACGGAAGCCGATCGCGAACGCCTTGTGCTCCATCAGGATGTTTTTCTCCGCAAGAAGAGCGTAGATGTCCCGTGCGGAGTGGCCGGTGGCGAGGATGGTGGCATCGGCCAAAAACTCGCGTCCGTCGGTGGTCGTCACGCCACGGATTTTCCCTCCGGAAACGAGCAGATCGTTCACCTTCGCGCCGAAGTGCACCTCGCCGCCGTGAGCGATGACGGACTTCCGCATCGCCATGACCACGTTGGGCAGGAGGTTGGAGCCGATGTGAGGATGCGCGTCGGTCAGGATTTTTTCCGGCGCGCCGTGAGCCACGAGGACGCGGTAAACATCCGCCACCGGCCCGCGTTTCTTGGCGCGGGTGTATAGTTTGCCGTCGGAAAAGGTGCCAGCCCCGCCCTCGCCGAAGCAGTAGTTCGATTCCGGAATCACCCGTCCCTCACGCAGGATCGGCGCGAGATCGAACCGCCGCGCCGAGGCGTCCTTGCCGCGCTCCAGCACGATGGGCTTCGCGCCGTTTTCCAAACACTTGAGTGCCGCGAAAAGCCCCGCCGGGCCCGCCCCGATGATCAGCACCCGCCGCGCGTTTTCCGCCAAGGCCGGAGCTTCCCACACGGGCTTCGGCTCCTCCGGCAGATCCTCGTCCACCGCCACCTCCAGCCGGAGCTGCACCTTCACCTGCCGCTGCCGCGCATCGATGGAGTGTTTCCGCAACCGCATCCCCCGCACCCGCTCCGGCGAAACCCCAAGAATCCGAGCCGCCGCATTTCGCCGGGCTTCCGGATCTTCGGAAACCTCCAGCGGCAGGACGATATCGATGGTGTGGAGCATGATGAAATGTATTCGCTTAGGCCTAAAAAAACAGTTCCTTCATTTTTTCCAAATGCTGGATCGAAACCGCCCAGCGCCGGTCCGCAAGTTCGTATGACTTGGCTCCGGGATGGACAATCGCCGCCGCCGCCAATTCTAGCTCCTCGAAAGCCATTGTGAATGACCTCGTGGTTCGCGGAGCCTCGGCATTCTTGAACTCCACCCCGAACAGCTTCCCTCGCGACATGAAAACGAGATCAATTTCCGCCCCGCTCTGAACGCTCCAAGTGAACAACTGCTCCTCCGAAAGCCCCAACGATCGAACTACCTGCTCGAGTGCGAAGCCTTCCCACGATGAACCCAGCGCCGGATGCGCCAAGAGTTGGTCGTGATCGTAAATCTGCAAGATCGCATGCACCAAGCCGGAATCCCTGACGTAGATCGTCGGAGCTTTTCGTAATCGTTTCCTCGTGTTGTTGTCGTAAACAGGAAGCTCCCTGATCAGGAATGCCGCTTTAAAAATTTCCAAGTGCCTCTGAATCGTTTTGTAACTCACGCCGATGGAAAGCCCCGCCTTGGAATGGTTCAAGGCGGTGCCAGATGTCGCCGCAAGGAAATCCAGCAGCCGCCGCACCTGAGCATGGGTCATTTTCGTTTCCGCAATTTCCCGGAGATCCCGATTCACGAACTGCTGCAGGTAATTCAGCCGCCATTTGAGGGATAGATCGGTTCTTTGCTGAAAGGCTCTCGGGAATCCCCCTTTCATCCAGATCTCCTTCCAATGCTCCCCGCCCACCTCATCAAGGCTCAGTCCTCCCATGTTGATGATGTCCGCCCGTCCGGCCAGCGTTTCCGAAACATGCGTCAGCAGCAGGATCGACGAAGACCCGAGCAAAAGGAAGCGCGCAGGGCGCTCGACACGATCCGCCATCACCCTTAGCAAGGGAAAGAGTTCCGGCTTCCGCTGCACCTCGTCGATCACGATCAGCCCGGAAAGCGACGCGAGCGTGGTTCTGGCGTTTTCCTCCAGGCGGATCTGGTCAAGCGGATCATCCAGATCGAAGTAGTGGCTTTCTGGCACTCCGAACTCCCGTGCTAACGTCGTCTTCCCGCACTGCCGCGGTCCCTGAAGCACTACGATGGGATTGTGCTTAAGCGATTCTTTGACTTGCGAAACAAGTGCCGATCTGTAGATTAGATCCATCCGAAAGGTATTTTTGATTGATAATTAGAATCGTCAATTCTATTTTGCTCACTAATTTGAATCTAGACCTAAAATCCAAGGTGCTGCCATTCGACAAATTCGAGGAATTTGTCCGCGCTTTGCTGAACTCGCGGCCAACGATCCCGATTTCGGAAGGGAAACGGAAGATCGAATTGCAGAAGCACGATTTTGTCTGCCGATATGGCAAACAAGGGGACGCGCAACGGGGCATCGACCTCATCGGTAGTCTTTCCGGTGGTTCTCATATCGTATTCCAGTGCAAATACCATAGTCCTGATGCGAAAGATCCGCGAGTCGGCAAGACTGAGGCTGTCAAAGCGATCAAGCTGGCAGAGGAGAAATATCCAGGAATGCAGTTCTACGCTCTTGTCACAAACAGCAGTTTCACTCCGGATGCGATCGATTCGTTGGCTGATGCCGGTTGGCTGAGGTGGGATGGCGAGATACTGAATGACCTGCTCCGTTCGTTGCATCCTTACACTGGCTACCAGCTTGTAGATAAATTCTTCGGAAAACCCGAGGCGGATCGTCTCTACCCGCTCGGGCCGTATCCTTTGGTGGAGCCCAAGGTGGCCTTGGCCTCGCGCCAGGACGCCTTGGCGCACCGCTATGCCTGTGTCGGGCGTGACAAGGAAATTGCCATGCTTACCCAAGCCCTGGCAGGAAAAAAAAGAATGGCAGTGATCCTATCCGGCGATGGTGGCTTGGGAAAATCGAGAATCTTTTGCGAAATCCTCTCACGCCTCGTCGGAAAAAAGTGGAAGCCGCGCATCTTCCAGAAAATAGATGATTCCGAAAGCTCAGCGAAACAGCTCGCCTTGCTGCAGGAGGAAAATCTGATTGTCGGCATGGACGAGTGCCATCTCGAAGGCTTTTTTCGCGAAGACATAGCACATGCCGTCCTACGCCACTCAAAAAACGGGAGGCTGCTGTTAGCGTGCCGACCGGAAGGACTGATCAAGCTGCGCCAGACCCTCAGGTTCCAAGGCTGGGAAATCGCCGAGCCGTTGGAGAGAACCGGCGGACTGCAAACGATGGACATTGAATCCATGGAGCAGCTCGCGGAGCAGATCCTAGGAAAGGGGCGCCCCCAAGCCAGACAGTTGGCAGAGAGCAGTTCAGGCAATCCCCTCATCACCGTCGTCGCAGGGGGGATGCTAAAAGAGAAGGGCTTACACATCCGGCAGATCGTCAACTCGGACGAGTTCCGCAAACAGGTTTTCAAACATCTTGAGGAAACGTATTTGTTTTCGCTGCAAGAAGACCGTCGCTTCGAGGCGAAGCGGGTTCTCAGGCTGCTGGCGGTGATCTCCCCGTGCTCGGATAACGACCTCCCTTCGGCCTCGCAGCTCCTTGGAATGAATGAGACCGAATTGGAGAAAAATATCAGCCAGCTCCGTGCTGCGGGACTCATCCGTGGAAGCAACGAAAGCTTCAGGGTCATTCCCGATCTCTTTTCCGACCATTTGGTACGGCAGGCTCTTGGAAAAGGCGACGACTCCGGATTGCTAAAGCGCCTGATGAAATCCGAGCTCATCACGCAGGGTGGAAGCGCCGTTTTCCGCAACCTGGCGATGGCTCGATGGGCAACCGATGCGGAAAACTCTGCCCTCGACCCGCTTATCAGAAACCTCTGGGAATCCTATCGCCGGAACTTCGCGACATCATTCGACAAGAAACGCTGCGAGCTCCTTTCATCATGGCGCCAGTGGGGAATTTACCTCCCCAAAGAATCGCTGGAACTCGCGGAAATGGCTCTGGAAGCGGAACCCAACCCGGATCCCGAAATCGTGCCATGGCTCTACGAGGGCTTGGAATCGCACTTCACGAAATCGCTGCATTCCGACGCCATCCACATCCTCAGCGATCTGGCGAAATACCACATCGATCATCAGGAACGAGCCCTCGAAGTGCTGTGGAAGCACCGCGACAAGGAAACAGGCAGCAATGGCCGGAGCAAACCCGGAGCCATCGCGCAGGTGTTCGGGCCGGAGGCCGACTTCACGATCGCATCGCCTCTCTCGGCTTTGAAATGGCTTGGTGCAGAAGTTAGGAAACCCGCCACCTTTCGGGATTGGACTGAGACAAGGACGAATGATCCCGCCTACTTCCTCAGTCCGGCATTTGCGAGCCAATACGACGCAAGTTATGATCGGGGCAATACAGTTTACTTTGTTACACGCGCATTCCGACTCGATGTGACCGCTCCACTGCGGGATGAGGCCTTCGGAATCATCCGGGATATCTCGCTTGCCACCGTCAAAGGAGCCCTCAACTGCATCGACCTGCTTCATGGCAACGCCGCTCCATTCCATCCCATGCGTGGTGGAAAATCCGATGAAAAATGGCTTCAGGAATTCGAGCAATGCCGCCTCGCCTCGCTACAGATGTTGCTGGAGATCGCCAGGCATCACGAAAATTCGATGGTCAGGTTCCTGATTCGGAAAGGGTTGCTGCGTCCGGTCGCATACTGGAACAGTTCGCCCGAAATCGCGGAGATCCGCCTCCAGATCCTTGGGGCGATCCCCGAAACCCACGAGCTGAACCTGATGCGCGTTCTGCTTTCCAACAGCTACGAGGAGTTTTCCCAAGATCACATCGAGGATGCCGTATGGAAAAACGACGCACTACAGAATCTTTGGGAAAAACTCTGCGACGAAGTGGCGGCAGAAATGTTGGAGAAAAATACAAACGTGCGCGAACTCCTCGAACTCTGGGAAGAAATCGCCGGGTCGATGAAAGAGCACGGACTGGAACCGAACTTCTACGAACTCTTCCAAGCCTTCCGCAGAATCGACCCGAAGCATTTCGAATCCCTCCGCCAACACATCCTCCACCATGCCGGAAGTTGTTTCACCTACCTCTATGGGAATCTTTGCTTGGATGATAGCGACGCGAAGCTCGCCGAAGCGGCGGATTTGGGAAGACCCGAGCTTTTCACCTCCGTGTGCGATTGGCTGCATCGTCAGAAGGATGAATCCGCCTATCCTCTATCCCGGTCGAGAGTGGCGCGTGAGTGCCGGGCTGCACTTGGCGAAAGGATTGATGTCGTTCTCGATTCGATTCACTTTTCTTACCTTAGCACTGCGCTTAGCACTCTGCTTCTCGAAAACCTTCCATGGCTCGCGATGAACGCCCAACAAATGGCGCGCGTCGGCGAAAAAATGAGCCACCGTAACAGCAGAATCCCCGCTCTGCCGTCATCCGTTTATCCGGCGATCCTTGACCGTTTGAACGAGCTACCCATGGAAGCGATTGTTCCTATGGGCGGAATCCTCCATGAAGCGTGCCTAAAATTTCCGTCTCTCACGTTTGGATTCTTCGAGGACAGGGTGCGAAGGGCGATGGATCTGGAAAGCAACCAAACGCCCTGTGTTTTCCCACCCACATACGAGAACAATCTCCGCTTCCCAGACATCCGCGGAATCGCCGATTACGAATCCAAGACAAGAGCGATATTTGAGGCACTAAAAGCCAATTCCGAGAGCCAACCTCTTAAGCAATGGTTCAGGATCGCGGTAATCGATTCCGGGAACCTTGCGGCTGCCTACCTCGGCGAGTGGATCGATGCGGCGGAAATCGAAAAGGATTTGATGCGTGTGTCAAAGATCATCACGGAGAGTTCTTCCACGTTTGTTTATTCCGAACCGGATCTCATTCATCGCTTGCTTTCGAAAGCCCAAACATTTTCCCGTGAGTGCCTGCGGATCGTCGAGCGAGGGTTAGTCCAGTCGCTCGTATTCCGTGCGAGAGGATATACGAACGGCATTCCGGACGATCAGAGGATTCTCAACTTAGCTCGGGAGCATCGCGAACGTCATGCTGCCGAGCCATTGCTTTATTATCTGTTCGATCAGCTCGTGCGTTTCGAGGAAGCAGACGCCGAGCAGCACCGCAGGGAATTTCTGGCGAGAGATGAGGAAGGCAGGCGCTTCGAATAACGCGGCCACCAAAATCAAATCTCCCTCTTCGCGCCAGTGTCGTCCACCGAGACGAAGGTGACGTTGGTTTGGAAAACGGCGCGCTCGGGGGCGTTCCGTGCGTCTGCGGCTTCTACGCGGTAGGTGACGGAGGTTCTGCCTTTTCGCAGCATCCCGCAGCGGATTCGCAGGATCGTACCCTCGCCGACTCCGTGGCGGAACTCGACCTTGTCCATCGCGATGGTGACGAACTGGCAGTGGGGAAACTCCGTCGAGGCCGCGATCCACGCCGCCTCATCGATCCACGCCAACAAGCGCCCGCCGAACAGCGAGCCGTATTGGTTCAGGTCTCCGGGGAGGACGAGGCGGTGGGTTTCCAAAACTTTAAACTCCAAATTTTAAACCTTAAGGAAGAGTGCGCTCCGCTCACCACTTCTTGCGGCGTTCCTTGAGGATGTTCGCATCGAGGGAGTATTGACCGGCTCCGGTGAGGAGGATGGCGACGGCGGGGATGAGGTAGAGCACCGGGCCTTCTTTCGGGCCGATGCCGGCGGGGATGAACCAATCGGCTTGGCCGAGGATGCCAAAGGCCGCGACAACCATCGTGAAGGCGAAGATGAATGCGGCGGGGCGGGTGGCCAGGCCGAGGATGATCAGTACTGAGCACACGGCCTCCGCGCCGATGGTGGCCATCAGGCTGAACGGCGGGGACATGTATTTCAGCGGAAAGAAGTCCGGCACGGGGAAGCCGTCCTTCATTTTCGCGAAGCCTTGGATTTTCCCCAGGCCGTGGCCGAGAAACATCATCAGGCCGGTGCAGACGCGGAGAAACAGGATGCCGAGGGAGGCGGTGGAATCGCGGGTGCCGCAATCGAAGAAGAATGATTTCATGGGCGTGATTATTTCGGGGAAATGCTGATGCGCTTGAGGCGGTCATCGCCGGCTGGTGAGGTGGCGGTGACGGCACTGTCCCCGGCGATCACGTTGTAGGCGAGGCGGCGGTAGTAGGCGTTGAGCGGACGCAAGCGGTAGGTTTTGCGCTGGGTTTTCACCAGGCCGATCAGCTCGCGCACCTCCTCGTGGAGATGATCCTCCTGCATCGAGCGGAAATGCTCGCAATCCACCTTCACCCGCGCCGCGTCCGGCATCTGGCGCTTGAGGATGCGGTTGACGAGGTATTGGAAATCATCGAGTCGGTCTCCGTTCTCACCGATGATCGTTTCCTTTTCCGAGGAAAAAATCTGGAGAGTCGGCCCATCTTCCGTTTCCTGAATCTGGATCTCGGCGGCCAGCCCGAGATGCCCGAGCATGGAGTCGAGGATTTTGGCGGCGAGTTCTGAGGCGGTCATATGCGCCGACTTTAGCCAAAAGCGACGGGGGGTCAACTTTCCCGCGTTTTATGTTGAAGCCCGCCCGCCCCGTCTGAAAATTCGGGCATGAGCAAGCCATCCTTGGGGGAATTCCTCTCCTTCACGCCCTTCGACATCGTGAAAGTCCTGCTGACCGCGGTGATCATCCTCTTCGTCAACAAGATCCAGCTTTTCAGCGACAAACTCTCCGCACTTCTCATCGCCCTGCCGCTCACTTCCTTGCTGGCAATGATCTGGATGTGGAAGGGAGGCCAGCCTTCCTCGAAAATAGCCGGGCACGCGGAGGGCACTTTTTGGTTTGTCCTCCCTACTTTGCCGATGTTCCTAATCCTACCGTGGATGCTCCGCCATGGTTGGTCGTTCTGGCCCGCCCTTGCCGCAAACTGCGTTCTGACCACTGGGTTTTTCTGGGCTACGGTCATTGTCTTGCGGAAATTCGGGATCGACCTCATGCCATAATCAGGAAAATGCCGGAAAGTGCCAAGATTAGACTTGCAAAGCCCGCCGATCTCTGGTTTCACACCCAGCCCGCCAGCGTCCACCACCATTTGTTTTGAGCGAAAAAGCCCAGCCAACCGTTCCCGAGAACATCCTCTCCTTCGGTCAGGCCAAGCCAAACTCGCAACTTCCCGGCTCTACCATGAAAAGCGATCTTGTCGAACAGGCTTCCGAAATTGTCACCGACCCTCTGGTTCTCATCAACCTCGTCTCCCAACGCGTCCGCCAACTCAACAGCGGGCGTTCACCGCTGATTCCGACCCGCCCCAGCATGGGTGCTGCGGACATTGCGCTGACCGAGATCATCGAGGGAAAGATCCGGCTGATCGATAAACCGATGTCGATTTGATCCGGAACATCCGGATCATACCCCGTAGGCCATGAGTGCCGAGATCGCCACGAACCGCAAGGCCGGCCGGGATTACCACATCCTCGACAAGTATGAGGCGGGTCTTGAGCTGAAAGGCACCGAGGTCAAGTCGATCCGTGCGGGCAAGATCAACGTTTCCGATGCGTTCGCGCGCGTGGAAGGCCATCAGGTTTTCCTCTACGGCTGTGACATCCAGCCGTGGCAGACAGCCGGCGAGTGGTTCAACCATACCGCGAAACGCCCCCGCCGCCTCCTTCTCAACAAGCGCGAGATTCTCAAGCTCGCATCCGCGACTGCGATCAAAGGCTGCTCTCTTCCGCTGCTGCGGATGTATTGGAAAGACCGCCGCGTGAAGGTGGAGATCGGCGTCGGCAAGGGCAAGACCCACTCCGATCAACGCCAAGACCTGAAGGATAAGGTCGAACTGCGCGAGGCCCAGCGTGAAATGTCGCGCTTCAACCAGCGGTAGGAATCTCGGGTGTTGATTCATCCCCCGTCACGCCCCAGCATCACGACCACGCTCGAACCGATATTTCCCATGCCCGATCCCACACCTGCGGCCCTCAACAAGGTCACCCGCCATCTCATCGACTTGCTCAAGCTCCACCCGAAGCGGGTAGTCTTCACCGAGGGAGAGGATCTACGTGTGATCGAAGCCGCCGCGCGGATGGTCGCGCTGGAAGCTGTCGCGCCCATCTTGCTGGGAGATGTCGCGCGCATCCGGGCGCTGGCGGCACAAAACGATATTTCCCTCCAGTTCGTACGGATTATCAATCCCAAGACCTCATCCGATCTGCCCCTTTTCGTAAAACGGGCGCAAAACATGGCCCGCTACCGCGCGAGTGGGCAGGTGGACACGGAGGAAACGATTTCCCGCCCGCATTACTTCGGAGCGATGATGGTGCAGTACGGCCATGCCGATGCGATCGTGGGTGGCAACCAGGCAATTCCCGCATCCTACTTCCGCGCCTTGCTTCACAACATCAAGCCGAAGACCGGAATTGACCGTATCTTCGGCGTGACCGCGCTGATGGCTCCCCATTTCCCGCTGCTTGGCGAGGATCGCGTGATTTTCCTCGCCGACACCGGCTTGAACCCGGATCCCGATGTGAACCTTCTATCCACCATCGCGATCGAGACCGGGAAACTCGCCCATCATTTCCTTGGGCGCGCTCCGGTCGTCGCGCTGCTGAGCCATTCCACGAAAGGTTCTTCCACTACCCCGGAGGCGCGCAAGGTCGTCGCCGCCACCGCGCTGGCGAAAGACCGCATCAACCGTGAGTTTCTTGACATCCATCTCGACGGCGAACTTCAGGCGGACGTGGCGATCGACCCCCGCGCTGCGGAAACGAAGCTGCCCGACGCCGCGAATCGCCACATTGCCGACGTCCTGGTTTTCCCGAACCTCGATGCCGCACACATTTCCCTGAAACTGCTCCAGCATCTAGGCGGAGCGCAGAACTACGGCCAGATCATCCTCGGCCTCGCCCGTCCCGCCGCACAAGTTCCCCGCACCGCCAGCGTGGAAACGATTTTCGGCACCGCCGCGGCCGTCGCCGTGGAGGCGATCAAATACCACGAGTTGTATCCGGACAGCGATTTCTAGGGCGGCGGCGATCTTCTGTCGCCGCGACGTCCCCGAGCCGCTGAAAACTCACGAGGAACGGCTCGCTACCATACGTTAAAGCCTCGAAGCGCTATCGGCCTGCAAAGCTACGCATGAGCCTCCGAGCCGCCAACGTTACCGGGTACGCGAGCTTTCCAATTCCAGGATCTACACGCGGCTGATGACTTTTTCCGCTGCGAAACGGGCTTTCGGCGCGGCGGCGTATTTGTCATCGGCGGCGCGGTAGCCGAGGGCGCAGGCGACGGCGGTGGCGTGACCGCTGCCATGGAGACCGAGGATTTCATCGTAATCTGCCGGGGAAATGCCTTCGAGGGGGCAGGAATCGATACCCATCACGGCGGCGGCGGTCATTAGTTGGCCGAGGGCGATATAGACCTGGCGGGTGTTCCACGCCTGCTTTTCGGCGGGGGTCATGGCGGAGGAGAAAGAGGAGATCATGCCGGAGAGGCCGGCCAGCGCTTCGAGCGGTGTGCCTTGGACTTCCGAGAGGCGGGTGATCCATGACTCGATATCAGCCTGGGATAAATCCTTACGGGCGGTCAGGACAACGAGGTGAGAGGCGTCGGTGACCTGGCTTTGCCCCCATGAGGCGGCCTTGAGTTTCTCCCGGATCTCCGGATTTTCCACGATCAGGAATTTCCAAGGCTGGAGACCGAAGGAGGACGGGGTTAGGACGAGCGATTGTTCAATGGTGTCCCATGTCTCGGAGGGGATTTTGCGGGCGGGATCGAAGCCTTTGGTGGCGTAGCGGAAACGGAGGGCGGCGATGAGTTCGGACGGCTGCATGGTCATGGCGGCGGGACTATTCCGCATCAATTTTGAAAGGCAAGGAGGTCGGAGGGAAAATCTTTCAGGGACAGGCTGAAGATGACGCCGAACTCGTCCTCGAAGCGGTTGTCACGGTGGGTGACGCCCATACCGGCAACCCAGTTTCCCAGATCACGGTGAAGAGTGTATTGCTGAACTTCCAGGACACCATCGTCCATTTCGAAGGTGTAGCGCGTGCCGATGCCCCAGTTTTCCGCAAGGCGGATGTAGGTGCCGAGATCGACGCGATCGGAATCAAGGAGGACGGGGTGGTTTTTCAGGTGGCGGTATGTGAGTGAAAGTTCCATGTCCTGCCATGGCATGTAGCGGAGGCGGGTGCTGAATTCGGAGAAGCCCGAGCCGTCGTCGAAGACCGGCATTTGCGTCTCCAGATCGAGGCCGAGCCACGGCAGAGGCTGCCAGTGAATGTCGTTGTAGAGGTTCGACCATGTGCGATTGCCTTCGGGATCGTCGAGATATCGGTCAATATATGTGTCCATGAAAAGCCACTCATGGGACTGCGCGTCACGGCGGGTGATGAGGTGGTTGCGCGCCCCGAAGCGGAGGATGTTCCAGCTTTCGATTTCGTCGATGGCGGTGAAACTTGTGGTTTGCAGCGGGCGCGGACGTGTCGTGAAGGTGAGCCGGTCGATCTTGGGATAATCCCGGTCTAGCTCGTCTGCGGAGACCATAGACCACGCTGTGTAGGGCTGGAACACATGCAGCAGGCCGCGAATACCCGGGAGCGCATCGTTCTCCGCGCCATAGTCTTTGGAGAATTTCACCGCCGCCTCAGCGCCGCCGTGGAGCATGAAGCGGGCATCCGTTTCAGCAGCGCCGACAACCGAGGAGTAATGGGTGTATGCCGCGCCCACGTGTGGCGAAAAGGAAAACCAATCGCCATGGGTAAAAGGCATGGAGAAGGTGTGGTTGCTATGGAAGCGGTTGAAGCCGGTATCGAGAAGCTGGGCGCGGAGCGCAGGGATACGGGGGTCACCGGCTGGCAGGGCGCGGATGTTTTGTACGAGTGTGCGCTCATAACCGTTGAGCTGCATCAGCAGAGTCGGCACCTGCGGATCTCCGGGCGGGAGTCCCAGCAGCGGGCTGATGATACTGCGACGGATCACATCCCCCGGCTCGATGCCCCGCACGGAAAACGAAGTCTGTCCCTCATGTTGCAACGGTGAGCTGAAGAGCGGACGCCTCGATTGATCATAAGCGATCTCCGGGCTCTGCGTATCGGTGCGGTAGAAATCGTTCACTCGGAAGCGCCCGAAGAGGGAGAGCAGCGATTCCTCATCGCGGCGGTAGAGACCTATGGTGTTGTCGGGTGTGGGGTTGGAGCGGTAGATGTCGGGCGCGAAGTCCTCCAGGTAGTATTGGTCGGAAAGATAAGTCAGGTTCGTATCTAGCCACCAGTCTGCGTCGTCCGGAAAATCGAGTTTCATACGATCCTTGAACTGGATCTGGAAACGGTTCTCATCCACGCCGAAGCGTGGCAAGCCGGTGCGTGTCTCCTGAGGATCGAGATCGTAGAGGTAATAAACGCTGAGTCCGGAAATTTCATCTCGATACTCCTCGCGAGTATCCACGAGGTCGAGCCCGATGGCCGCGCCACGTGAGGCGCGGAGATCGAAGCGCCAGCGGGAAAGCAGCCACGCATCCTCATTCTCGCCAGTGATGGGATTGCGCACGCCGCCGAGCATGATGCCGTAGGTATTGAGTAAGAATGGACCCCAGTTCGAGCGCGCGCCGGGTACGAAATGGTAGCCGAGTTCCGAGTCGAGAGGCTGGCTGAGGTAAGGCAACCAGAAAACGGGAGTGTCGCCCGCATACAGTTTCAGGTTCCGGAACGTGACCTTTTCCCCCGGATAAACGGTCGTCATATCGGAGCGCACCCAGTAGTTCGGATCCTCCACGTCATGAGTGGTGATGCCGGCGTTCTCTCCGACGAAAATTGTTTTTTCGCCATCGGATTTACCGGTGAATTTTCCGGCTTCGAGCAGGATCGGATCCATCGAGACACGCAGGCCGGAGGCATCGAGCGTCCGGCTTTCGTAGAAATAAACGGCGCGATCACCTCGCTGGAGGATGTTGCCCTGGTAAACGGAAACATCGCCCTCGAAGGTGACCGACTTCGCCTTGAGATCCACGTTAGCGCGATCCGCGAAAATCTCCAGCCCGTTGTCGCCCTGGACTTTCACCGGCCCGCCAAGGCGGATGCCGTCCTCCATGTTTCCCTCGATCTTGCCGCCCTGGTTGTAGATCTTGAGGTTTTCCGGCAGCACGGGGGCGATTGGTACGCCGCCTAGGGGGATTTCCGGCGCGGGCACAGGCTGGATGAGATCCACAGGCGGCGGAACCGCTCCCTCGGGAAGAATCTGCCCGCCGCCTTGTTCCTGCGCGTGCAGGGAAAATGTGAGCAGCGGGGCGGCCCAAAGCAGGGCGGGAAAACGGGCGAGGGACATCGCCGCAAAGTCAACAGGATGCGGGCGGGGGAAGTAAAGGAGCAAGACGGCGCAAAGGAGTCCTCTTCACAGCCCCAGGTATTCCGCCGCGAGGCGTTTCGCGGTGGCGATGGTGTTGCGGTGGAGCTTGGCGTCATCTTTACCGGGAAAATGCCGTGGGAATCCGAAGTGGTGCAGGAGCGTTGGAGTATCGGGCGAGGGTAAACAGGGCAAGAGCGGGGGTGAGATGCGAGACCATCCTGGAACCCGCATTCGTGAGTATGTTGCACAGCGGAGCCACAAAGGACGCAAAGTTTCAAGGGTTGGGATTATTTCCCGTACCGGTGGTGCCGGTGAGATCGGAAGTGATGAAAAGGGAAAAGGCCACGGAAGAATGGCGGGCATTGAGATCGAAACCTCCGTTATAGAGCGCGGTGCAGCCGGTCACACTGCCTCGTTGTGTGTAGATGCCGACACCGCCATTCTCGCCAGACATTGAGTTCATCACGCTCCCCGAGAATACATATATTCCGATGCCGCGGTTGAGGTGGGCGCTCGAGTTCGTCACGCTGCCGCCGCTTGCGCTGATACCATCGGTTCCGTTCTCATCGCTGGTCGAGTTCGTCACGCTGCCGGCCGGGGCGCGGATGCCGATCTGACCATTATCCGACGCATGGAGATGCCGGACGGTGGCACCATACTCGGTGTAGAGGCCCACCGTCCTGCACCCGGTAATGCTTAGGTTCTCGTACCTGCCACCTGTGGAGAGATCACGAACGCCGTGGCCGAATCCCGCAGGGACGACAGTCCATTGCGAAGGGTCGCCGCTAACGGTGACATTCGTATTACCGGCGACGGCACCATTTCTCACAGAAATGTTCCGTGTTGCCGCAGACGGTATATGGATGGCATTGCCGGTAACCGCAGCATCGGAGGCTAAAGTGAAGCCCATGAGATCCAGCGCGACGTTGGAGGCTGTGATGGTGATCGCGTCTCCGGCAGGGGCGGTGAATAGAAGATTTCCCGTAAGATAGTAGGAGCCGCTCTGGGAGATGGTAAAAGGCAGGCTGGAAATGGGCGTCCGCGGCTCGGCCCTGAACACTGTCTTCACCGGTACGGTCTCCGCCGACACGGTGGAGGTGGAGTTTTCCACGACGTCGGCAAAGATGCCGTTCGCGCCGTTGGTGGTCACCGAGCAGTTGCGCACGAGCGTGGCAAAGATGCCTCCGCCGAAGGCCGAGCAGTCGTTGACGAGCCGCGCTTGGATCGCCCCGGTGACACCTTCGGTTTCAACGAAGCAGCGTTCGACCCGGCAGTTACTCGTGGTGTCGAGCGAGATGCCCCAATGCGTGGTGTCGCTCACGTTCACATCGGCCACCGTCACGTTCCTGCTCGCGGTGAAGCTCGTGGAGCCGATGCCGGAGTGAAATTTTCCGCCCGCTCCGCCTCCGAAGATCGAGCCGTTGCGGATGGTGATGTTTTTCACGTATGGGCCTATGCCCACGCCCACATCTCCGAAGGACGGGCTGGCTTTTGTAGAGACGATGTTGAAACCGTTCAGGTCTAGCGTCACACCGCTGGCTCCGATCACCACCCCCGCGCCGGTGGCCACCGTGATGTCGCCGGTGAGGTAATATGAACCGCTTTGGGTGATGGCCACCGTGCCGGTGCCGCTAGGGATGGCTTTGCGCGGCTCAATCTGATGGAGCGTTTTCATACTGGCTTGCGGATTGCCGCCGGGCGTAAGGGCATTCACCGGTCCGACATTCGGGTCAGCCCCGGGAGGCGGTGTGAGCGGGCCTTGAGCCAGGGCGGATGCGGTCATGGTGACGAGGACGAGATGAGCCTTCATGCTTCGGTGATATTGACGTTGTGGAATTTGCTGGGATCGCTGACAGGCCCATCAAGGTCCGGCTAGCGGGCGCATGGCCGAGACGCGATAGAACTTTTGTGTGGCGGATGAGCCTTTGAAATCGACAGATATGGAGCCCCCCTGGCCTGGTAGGGTGCCGAGGCCGACTTCCTTCCAGGAGCCTGCGCTAAGGTTGGGGCTGTCGCTGATTTCATAGAAACGGGAGCTCTTGCTGGTGAAACGGAGGCTTACGGAGCTGCCATTGCCTGAATGGATGAAGCTGGTGATCAGCAGCCGGTCGTTAGGGTCGAGCGGATCGGTATCGGCGTTGAATTCCGCTACATCCTTTTGGCCGTCGCCGTCGGCATCGCCGGGATTACCCAGAGTGGCGAGATTTCCGGATGCCTTTTGCGCTTCCCAAGCGTCTGAAATGCCGTCGCGGTCGGTGTCGAGGATAGCGAGTTGGGTGGTCGAGAGAGTGTCGAGGTTGATCCAGCCGATATTCGCGCTCCATGCATGGCCATTGAGGCGGCCACTGGCGAGGTTGATGCGCGGATTTCCTGAGTTTTCGAAGTGCACCCAGCCGATATTCGCGCCCCAAGCGTAGCCGCGAAGCGAGCCGTCTGGCAGCACGTTCACGCCCCAATCACTCGCCGCCGAATTGCTGTAGCCCCATCCGTTGGCGGGAAAGCCATCCCCGAGATTCAGCCATCCGAAATTCGCACCCCAGATGTAGCCGGAACAAAACGTATCCGCTGTGCGCACGCCATAGCCCGCCGCAGTGCGCGCATGAAGCCAGCCACCGTTGCCGGCCCACGCCCACGGCTGGGAGGTGGTAATGGTGGACTGCGCGAAAGCATCGGCTGCGGAAATCGCAACGGATACGGCAAACAATGAGATTTTGCGTAGGTGTTGTCGCATGAAAATCAGTTTTCCGCTTCGCTTAGGTTTCCCAGTTTGCCTTTCTCTAGCCCGACGACGCTAAGCCACGCACAGTATGCATGTACCCTGTCGCAAGGCAGAGCGCAAGCCAGAGCTTAACTGTCGGTATGATTTTGCGAGAGAGCCCAAGAGCAAGGATCCTGCCACTTCATTTTCCACCCGTTTCCGAAATCGAGAAAGGGCAACCTGACAACAAGTCCAGCCCCCTCTCACAGCCCGCGATACTCCGCCGCGAGGCGTTTCGCGGTGGCGATGGTGTTGCGGTGGAGCTTGGCGGTGAACTCGGGCTGGCGGTTGTAGCCGCCTCCGTAGAGGATGGCGATGGGGATGCGGTTCCGGATCATGGCGCGCAGCAGCACTTCGTCGCGGCGCTGGATGTCTTTGAGCGCAAGGTGCATCTGGCCGAAGCGGTCGTTGCGGTGGTTGTCCGCGCCGGAGATCCAGATGACGAGATCCGGGGAGAACTTGTCGAGCGAGTCCGCGAGGGTGCGGAAAAGCATCTGGAGATACATCTCGCCCTCGACGTAACGGACGGTTTCCACATCGAGCGTGGAGGCGACCTTTTTCGTGGGATAGTTCCGCCCGACGTGGATGGAGTAGGTGAAAACTCGCGGGTCATTGCCGAGCAGGGATGCGGTGCCGTTGCCTTGGTGGGCGTCGGTATCGACGACCATGACCTTGATGCCGGGGCGCTTGTCCTGGAGATCCCGGATGGCGATGGCGATGTCGTTGAAGACGCAATAGCCCTCGCCGTGGCCGCGAAAAGCGTGGTGCGTGCCACCCGCGAGGCAGACGCCCACGCCATCGGTGAGCGCGGCATCGCAAGCCAAGCGTGTGGCCTCCACCTCGGTGGCGGAGCGGGCGAAAAGGTTCGGCGAGGCGGGCAGGCCCAGCAGGATCTGTTCCTTGCGGTCGAGCAGGTTCGACTGAACCTTCTCGATGTAAGCGCGGTCATGGACGCGCAGGATGTGGTGGAAATCCACCGCTTTCACCTCCGTGATCTCCTCCGGGCGGAGGATCTTTTCCTGGAGCAGCATCTCCTTGGAAACGCGGAATTTCTCCATCGGAAAAGGGTGTCCGCTGGGCAGATCCAGCTCAAGGGACTCGGAGTAAAAGCAGCGCATGGGGGAAACCCTAAATTTTAAACCTTAAACATCAAGGAAGAGTCTGGGCGGGATCAACGACCCTCGCTGCGGTCGCGGAGGCCTTGCAGCGTCTTTTTCTCGCCCGGTGTGATGGGATACGGACCTGAGAACTCGACCTGCCTGCTGCCATCACCGCCAGTCCGGCAGACGTATTGCTTCATGGAATTCGTATAATAAAGGATCAGGTAGCGGTTGCCGCCCTTGTTTGTTTCCGCGAGGAAATCGGGCTCGCCGGACTGCCTGAGAAAAACGCCCAGATCGGGGTGGGCGATGGCGTGGGCGGCGAGGCGCTGGAAACCGAAGGTCGGCGGATCACGCCGCACCAGCATGATGTGGTCGTTGGCGGAGCCGGAGGTGCGTTGCAGGTAGGAGGAGTTCGTCGCAGGCAAGCAGCCTCCGCAGAGCATGGAGATGAGCGCGAGATGGGATACTGCGGGAAAATGCATGCTCACATTACTCAGCGGGACATCCGGCCTTTCCGATCCCGGTTGATAATCTCCGCGATTTTTCGCGTGTTGGGGCGGTTTCCCTCCGAATCGATGAAAATGGCGGTTTCGAGGGGGATGAGGAATTCCACGGCGGAGTTGATCCCGACGAGGTTCCCGAAGGCATCGACAACCGGCCCGCCGCTGTCGCCCGGTTCCAAGGGGATGTCGATCTTGAAAGGACGCGTGCCGGTGAAAGCGCCCTCCGGGGAAAGCGGGGTGCGGAGTTTCCCTGGCGAAGTACGGTGCCCGGTGGCCATGCCGCCGTGGATCACGCCGTGGCCGGACAGCAGCCACTGGTCGGGCGGCGTCCATTTGTAATGGTAGGGCGTCTTT
This sequence comes from Verrucomicrobiota bacterium, assembly GCA_046051965.1. Lineage (GTDB taxonomy): Bacteria > Verrucomicrobiota > Verrucomicrobiia > Verrucomicrobiales > Akkermansiaceae > Luteolibacter. The sequence continues at coordinate 9,395 of JBJONG010000023.1, read as the reverse complement.
AGCGGGATGTGGAGCAGGGCGAGATCATCGGAAAAGGAGGATCGCCAGACGATGCGCGCTTTGCTGGTGACGATGCGCCCGCCGCTGCCGTAGATGATGAAAACGTTCCTCCCATCGGAGCGGGAGAGGACGTGATCCGCCGTAAGGAAATATCCGTCCGCGGTGATGGGTGTGGCGGAGCCGCCGTCCGCGTCTCCGGGCGCGCCGGACTTGTCGAAACGCTGCCTCACCCAACTGCCGAGTTCATCACGCGATGTGACCACCACCGCCGACAGCCGCTCCCGGACGATCTGCCGCGCGACCTGACCGGGCATTACCATGCTGGTCGGCGGAGAAGGAGCCACCGGCGAACAAGCGGCTGCCAGCGCGCACAGCAGAAGAGCGACCATTCTCAGGAAAAGCTTAGGCATCCGACACGAGGGAAACATACCCGCACGAATCCGTCACATATGATTTCACAAATCCGCCAACAATCGAAGCAGCGCCCTGCGGAAAGGAGTCGCCATCGGTAAGAACGCAAGCTCGTCCCTAGAAATCCACTCATCGCCTTCCCCGGGCAAATGACCCGCGCCTTCGTGTACGTGCAAGGTCACTTTGTAGCGGGTGATCGTGTAGGTGTCGGAGAAAATGAGTTTCGAGACGGCGCATTCCCCCTCCGAACGCAGCGGGAGTTTCCACAGGCCGTTGCGGCGGCTGCCCGATTCGCGGTGCAGCAGGACACGGCCTTCATGGTCGTGAATCCAGATCGCGTGCTCGGAAATTTCCGTGATGGCCGCCCGCTTTTTCTTCACGGGCAGATCCTGCGGTTTCGTTGCCTGGCAGAATTTCGCCACCGGACAAACCTCGCAGCGCGGCACGCCGGGGCGGCAGATCGTTTGCCCCAGCTCCATCATCGCGTAGTGGTGGCGGCGCGGGTTTTCCGGATCGCAGAGCGCGCGCGCCCACACCGTGTGGCGCTTGCGGGTAGGGGAGGCATCGATGGGCGCGGCGTCATCCATCAGCCGCGAGAGCAGGCGGTGGACGTTGCCGTCCACGAGGGCGGACGGTTTGCCGAAGGCGAAAGAAAGCAGCGCGGCGGCGGTGTAGGGGCCGATCCCCGGCAGCGCGAGCAACGCGGCCTCGTCATCGGGGAAAACGCCATCATGATCTTTCAGCACCGCCGCCGCCGTGTCGCGCAGCATCCGCGCGCGGCGATAATAGCCCAGCCCCTCCCAAGCCTTCAGCAAACGGCTGTCATCCGCCGCGGCCAGCGATTCCACATCGGGAAACGCCCCAAGAAACCGCGTGAAGTATCCCTTTCCCAGAACGTGCGCCACACGCGTCTGCTGGAGCATCATCTCGGAAACGAGGATCGCGTAGGGATCCCGCGTCCGCCGCCACGGGAAATCCTTGCCCTCGCCGGAAAACCATTCGCCGAGAGCTCTGCGGAAATCATCCGCTGCCTCTAGCGGCGAACTTTTGTATCTCGGTTTCAGGAGAGCCATCAGCGTTTGCGGCGCAGGCGTTTGCCGGAAAGGCGGGTCGCGATCAGGTTTGGGCAGCGGCCTTTCAGCCGGAGCTGCTCGCAGCTAGCCTCGATCTTGATGGAACGCCGCAAGGTGCGGAACCCGAGCCGCCGTGTCACGCAATCCATCTGAACATCCACATTCTCGTCCTCGAACTCCACGACCTTCCCGCAATCGTTGCAGACGAGGTGATTGTGCGAGGGCTTGTCGAGGAAGTTCGGATCGTAGGTCACCTGGCTGTCGCCGAGGTCGATCTGGCGCAGGAGATCCGCCTCCACCAGCAGCCCCAGCGTGCGGTAAACGGTGGCGCGCGAGGTTTCCCCCTGCACTTTCCTGACCCGGTCGAAAAGCTCGTCGGCGGTGAAATGTTCGTCGCGGGCGAACACCTCGGCCACGATCTGCTCGCGCTGAACCGTGCGCCGCAGGCCTTTGCGCTGGATGAAATCATCGAGCCTTTCCTTAATTCCTGCGTCCATCTGCCCGCAGGCTAGCGGGATCGCGGGAATTGTAAAACCAATCCGTCCCGCCGGAGCGCTCATTCTGGCGTTGCGCCGGGCCGCATCCGCCTCCAGACTCAGCGCGCGGGTTTTTCCAGCAAAATTCACATGAATAAGCCGAGCGGAGAACCGTCCCACCCCACGCCAGTCCCACAGGATGCGGCGGCGGACGAATCCGACGAGGACTTCCGCCTCGTGGCCTTGGCGCAGAAGGGTGACATGAGCGCTTACGACGAGCTTGTCATCCGCCACCGGGGGAAAATCTACGCGATGATAAGGAACATGGTCAAAAACGACGCCGACGCATGGGATCTCTCCCAGGACGTTTTCATCAAGGCGTGGCAAGCCCTGCCGCGTTTCGAAGCCCGCGCCCGTTTCTCCACATGGATCTTCCGCATCTCCCACAACGTCGTTTACGACTGGGTGCGGAAACGGAAAATCGAAAGCGCCGGCGAGCTCAACGACGAGATCTTCGACCGCGACAAGATCGACTCCTCCGCCCGCACCGCGCCCGCCATCGTGGAGTCTCCGGACGACGCGCTTTCCAACTCCGAGCTACGGATCAAAATCGAGGCCGCGCTCGCCAAGCTGAGCGCGGATCACCGCGAAGCCGTGATTCTCAAGGATGTCCAAGGCCTCTCCTACAAGGAGATCGCCGACGTGATGGAATGCTCGATCGGCACCGTGATGAGCCGCCTTTTCTACGCCCGCCAGAAACTCCAAACCCTGCTGAAAGATGAATACGAATCCAGATGAAACCCGGCTCGCCCTGTGGCTTGACGACGAACTCACCGGCGCCGATCTCGCGGAGATGGAGGCATGGGCCGCCACCCGCCCGGACCAGCTCGCCGCCAGGGAAGAGTTGCGCTCGTTCCGGAAAATGATGGCCGCGAACCTTCCCGCCAGCGAGGAGCCGCCTTTCCCGGATTTTTTCCTCAGCCGCGTGAACCAGGGCATCCGCGACCTCCAGGCCGCCGAAGCGCCCGCGAAACCCTCCGCCTCTGTTCCTTTCTGGAAATCCTGGATGATGCCCCTCGCCGCCTGCGCGGGCATGGTGCTCGCCTTCGGCATCGGAAAACGCAGCAACGAGGCGCCGGGCGCGCTGACCGTGGTGCCTTCCGTTTCGCCGGTGGTTTACACGCCGGAGGACGGCGTCGATGCCGAGTGGATCGCCAGCGCGGACGCGAACGTGATCATCCTCCAGGGCGTGAGCGCGATCCCCGACTCCACCGATTTCTCGGAAACCGTTTACGTCCCCACCGCGAGCGAAGCCGACCGCACCGCGACGCGCGAAACGGAAACCAGCGATGCCGCCAAGCAATGAAAACCTTGATCCATTTTGCCATGGCGGTGTGCGCCCTTTTTCTCTCTGGGTGGGCATTCGCCGTCGAGGATGCGGGTCGCTCGAAGGTGGGCAAGCTGGAGGTCACGGTTTATTTCGCCACCAACGGTGATCCCGCCGCCGCAGGAACGCGCGCGCAGGACGTGGCAAAGGACATCCGCGACCGCCTTCATGGCGAGGAGAAACTCAAATTCGATCATTACCGCGCGCTCGGCGCGGAGACCCAGCCGATTTTCCGCAGCTACGAGAACTGGGCGCAGCCGCTCAAGCCCTCCGATGAAATCCTCGTCCGTTTCGAAACGCGCACCCAGCCCACGAAGGATTCCGTTTCGCTCGACCTTGAGCTATGGCTGGCGCGCAAGAAAATCCTGAAAACCGATGCCTCCCTCAGCCATGGTCACCCGCTTTACGTGCTCGGACCGGAATGGCGCGGTGGGCGGCTCATCATCGCCGTCGCGCTTGCTTCCTGATGCATCCGGCATCCATATTCACCCCCATGAAAATCCTGCCCGCCATCTTTTTCCTGATCACGGCTCTTCCGATCCATGCTGAGCTGAAGTTCGAAACTCCCGTCATCGAGGCCGACGCGGCTCTTGATGCCACTACCCTGATCCGCGAGTACAAGTTTACCAACATCGGGACGAAAGCGATCAAGATCACCCAGGCAGACGCCGGATGTTCCTGTCTCGGCGTGGAGGTAGCGGCGGGAAAATTCACCTATGCTCCAGGTGAATCAGGCACGCTGCGGGCCACCTTCGAGATCGGTAATTTCCAAGGCACCGTGGAGAAGCCGATCCTCATCTGGCTTGAGGGTGACCGTGAGGATTCGCCTTCCGTGCAGGTTACCTTACGCGTCCACATCCCGGTCATCATCGCGGTTGAGCCGAAGACCCTGAAGTGGGAACAAAACGGGTCAACCGAAATGAAAAGCCTCGATGTAAGGATGGACTACCCGAAACCCATCAAAATCACCTCAGTTACCACCAGCAACGAGAATTTCTCCACAAAGCTGGTCACCATCGAGGAGGGCAAGCACTACAAGGTGGAGGTGACCCCACGCAGCACGGCATCCGGAGGATTCACCATCGTCCGCATCGAGACCGATAGCGACGTTGAGAAGCAGCGCATCCAGCAAAGCTTCGCGGTGATCGCTGCTCCAATCAAACAACAGCCATGAACGCGCTCGCCCAGTTCGTGGCTGTCGGCGCGATCTCCCTCGCTGCGGCGGGCGGCTCGTGGTTGGTTCGCAGACCGCCAGTGGAGAATCCCGCCTTGATCTGTGATCCGGCCAAACTCCGCGACGACGAGATCTGCCTCGCTGATGTGGAAGGGAACGTGCTTTGGGTGGATGCGCGGTCGCGCGGTGAATGGGAAAAAAACGGTCTGAAGGGATCGATCCTGTGGAACATGGATCCCAAGGAAGACCTGAACCTTTTCGAAGCGGAGGCTTTGCCTCACATCGCCGCGGCGGAGTTGGTGGTCATTTACTGCGGAAGCGAGAAATGTGGCACCAGCCGGGAAGTGGCCGGCAGGATACGCAAGATGGATCTGGGCCCGGCGGTGAAAGTCCTCCATGGCGGCTGGGATGCCATCAAGGGTTCCAATCCAGAGCCTTGATTTCGAGAGCCTCCAGGAAGGGTCTTGCGGGATCATCTTCCATGTTCCAGCGTATGAAAAGTGTGCAGGGCTTGGCTTGGGCGTAGGTCAAACCCGAGGTCTCGTCTTCCAGCATCGCCCCGATCGTAGAGAACTTCCCAAAATACGCTTTCGCGATTTCCTTGGTATCCTCTCGCGCCAGTATTTTGAGAGTGAATTTTTTCTCGGGAGAGGGAACATCGTCGTAACAGAAAGCGCCCGCAGAAATGATTACCTGGAAGGTGCCCGCCTCTTCGGTCGGCTTCTCCGCGTAGCGGGCGAAGTTCCCGCCAAAAAGATCCAGGAACGGATCCACCACTACTTTCGGCTCTCCGGAGGCGCGTATCCTAACGAGCATGGTTTGGGGATTCACGCCGCCTTCCCCATCCGAGAAATCGACCTGATAATAGTGATCGACGACTTTTTCGATCGCGTTCGTTTCGCGCACATCGACGGTGATTTTCAGAACCTCCGGGAGAGGCCCGTTCAGAACAGACCTGGCAAGATCGGCCTCCGGGCGCTTTGTCTCAAGATGCGGCATGCGCTCCTCCAAGGTTTTCATCGCGAGGAATTTCTCAAGAATCTCCAGCGCATGAATCCCGCCGTCAACAGGCTGTGGTTCGATCACGGGAACGTCCTCGGGATTCCCTTCCGTTAGCGCTTCGAAGGTATCGTCTGCGGGAAGGATAGGCGCGACCTTGGTTTTTGTTTCTCCCTGCAAGGCAACAGCCGTCTGCTTTTGGGACTTCGCGCGCATGTCTTTCTGCAGGAAGGTTTTCACCCCGTAAATGACTCCGAGCGAGATGCACAGGAATGTCATAGGCACGAGAAAGCGCATCATCCGGCTCCGATGCGGGCGCTGCGGGGGTGGTGCATATTTTCCCAGCGCAGGCTTGTCACCGCTCGGATCAGAACGAACCCGTGTGGGGGGTTCGACGGGTTCCGAGCGGTTCGGCAACGCCCTCGGCTCCACGCGAACAACGGGCGGCTGCGCAGGGGCGGGCCGCGGCTCCAACGGCTGGGGTGCCGGGGAGTAAGCTTGCTGCGCAGGCTGTTGATACTGCGGGGTTGGTTGTGCCTGATACGGAGGAGACGGAGGGGCCGCATGCTGCGGAGGCGATGGTGGCTGGTATCCGGCAGGGTCAGGATAGGGAGCCTGGATCGTTGAATGGCAACGCGGGCACGGTCCTGCCACACCCGCGAGACTCTGCGGCACCGTCAAGGGCACATGGCACGCCGGACAGTGGAACGTGATTGAACTCTGTGTTGTCACCAACCACGTTTTAGATCCAAACATGCCGAAATGTCAATCATTCTGAAGTGATCTTTTTAAAAGAGGCAAGGCGCCGAAGCATCAGATGGTATCATTTTAGACACGAGCGATCTAATCCGCATTTATGGCGACAAATTGCACAGCACGTGCTTAAACAACTGCGCGATCATCGACACATCCGCAGAACCACCATGCCAACCATCACCAAGCGCGAACTAGTCCTCAGCATTACCGACAAGCTCGGTCTCAAGGGAGCAACAATTCGGCAGCAAGACGTGCAGCTCATCGTTCAATCGCTCATTGAGGAAATCACGGATTCACTCGCGCAGGGCAACAATGTGGTGCTGCGGAATTTCGGAGCCTTCGATGTCAGGGAAATGAAGGCCAAGGTGGGGCGGAATCCCAAAGATCCGTCGAAGAATGTCCCGATTCCCGCGCGCGCCGTGGTGAAATTCAAGCCGGGCAAGGAGATGAAGGAAAAAGTCGCCACAACGTTGCAGGTGATTCGCGAACGTGACAACTGACCGGATCGGATTTAGTGAAAGACATGCCCGGTCATGCCACTCGCTTGCTTTTGCCAGCCGTCTTTTTGGTCTGTGCCTCCTGCTCATCCAGACCGGAAGGCTACTCCGGCCACATGACGCGCTCCTACACCGTCCGCGGCCAGACTTATCACCCGATGTCCGTGGATGCGGCCTTGGGGCACACCGAGACAGGGGGCTGCTCTTGGTATGACGAATCCTCTTTTTTCGGACTGAAACGTGGCACCACTTCCCTTGGCGAAAAGGTGCAGCCATGGCATCTCACAGGCGCCCATAAAACCCTTCCCCTGCCCTGCCTCGTGAAGGTCACCAATCTGGAGAACGGAAAAACCTTGAAAGTCCGCATCAACGACCGTGGCCCCTTCATCTCCGGCCGCCACCTTGATGTGACCCCCCGCGCCGCAAAAAAACTCGGCTTTTATGATCAGGGACTCACCCGCACCCGCATCGAGGTGCTTTCCGTCGGCGACGGCCGCCACAAGCGCAAAGCGAAGAGCGGCTTCCTTTTCTGGTGAAGCCCGGGCTTGTCGACGGGCACGGAAACGCCAAGCTCCCGGCAGCGGGCATTCATGAAGGAGCTGATCGACGAACTGGAGCAATGGGGGGCGGATGTGATCTTCGGTCGCGCCCGGGGATTCCGCGCCGCCATGACGCGCTTCCTCATGTCCGGGCTATCCTGGATTTTCCGGGCTCTCGTGCAATGCCGCATCGCCCTCTACCGCACGGGCTGGAAACCGCAGGAATACCTGGGCGCCCAGGTCGTTGCCATCGGCAATCTCACCGTTGGCGGCACGGGGAAAACACCCGTCGTCGAACTCCTCGCGAAATCCCTGCGGGACCGCGGACGCAGCGTCGCCATCCTCTCCCGCGGTTATAAAAGCAAAAAGCTCGACCGCTCACAGGTCTGGACTGGCGCGGATGGAAAGCAAATCCCCTCCGAGCGCATGCCCCGCGTCGTCTCCACCGGCAGCGCCCTCCTGCTTGATTCGAAATACGCCGGCGACGAACCCTTCATGCTCGCGCGCAACCTTGATGGCGTCGCCGTGATCGTGGACAAGGATCGCGTGAAAGGCGGTCGCTTCGCCATCTCCGAGCTAAGCGCCGAGACATTGCTGCTGGACGACGGCATGCAATACCTCGACCTCGCCCACTCCTTCGACATCACCCTCATCGACTCCCGCTCCCCCTTCGGCACCGGCTCCCTCCTCCCGCGCGGCACCCTCCGCGAGCCGCCGCGCAACCTGCGGCGGGCATCGTACATCCTGATCACGAAATGCGACGGCAGCCCCAACACCGAACTCATCGCCCGCATCCGGAAATACAACCCCGTCGCCGACATCATCGAGTGCGCCCACGGCCCCGTGCACCTGGAGAACCTCTACACGCGGGAGCGAGAGCCGCTTTCCTTCCTTGAGGGCAAATGGGTCGGAGCCATCAGCGCCATCGCCGTCCCGGAAAGCTTCGAGCGCTCCCTCGCCGCCCTCGGCGCCAAGGTCGAGATCAAGCGCCGCTTCTCCGACCACCACCGCTTCAACCGCCGCGACGTTGATGACTTCATGCAGCGCTGCGTGGAGCGCGACATGGAGATCATCGTCACCACCGAGAAGGACGCCGTCCGCTTCCCCCGCCCCACCGAGATCAACGTCCCCATCTACTTCCTCCGCATCGAAGTCCAGATCCTCTCCGGCCAGGAAATCTGGGATGCCATGGTGGATCGCCTCTGCAACCCGCCGCCCGTGCTCGACACCGCCCTGAAAAACGCGGGGGCTTACCGGATCTGAGCGGGATTGCCAACGTTATAGGAATGGCGGCGCCGGGGTGAAGCTCAGAATTTAATCAGGGGGCTGTCTCGGCGTCGAGATCTGCGCCTTGTTGGGTTCTTTTTGTTGAAAATGTGAGATGAACCTTTCTGCCATCGATGATCTTCTCGATCTGCAGATAAGTTGCAGGAATTGATCCGGATTCCCCGTCAAGCGTGGTATAGTCGTATTCAATCTCGCAGTGCCGAATAGTGCCTTGAGTATCGAGCTTACGGACAACTCTCAAGTTGATGGAGTTTGTTCGGTCTCCGGCAATAAATTCCTTAGGTTGTGGAGCAATCGGGTAGGCATTCCCTCCGACTTCGACTTGGGCATCCATTGCATTTGGGCATACGTCCTTGAGTATATCGCTAAAAATCGACCATTCAGGACTCGGCTCATACGGATCGAGATCAGGGAAATCCTCCTGCCCAATCAAGTTCGATGCGTAGCGCGTCAGAATTGCTATCCCATGTCTCTCTTCCTGTGTGAGTTCGGATGAACGAGCTGTCTTTGCTGATGGGGTTGAGTCATCGCATCCTGCAAGAACTAGAGGAAATATAGTCAGAATATGGAGTGCGATTCTCATTCAGTTTCCTAACCAACGTTAGAGTGGATGCACCGGCGGTGGCGAGCCCGAATTCAAAGAAGGACGTTATCGCCGGTTGCATCTCACGACTTGTTGAACAGAGCCGCATGGCGGCGATTCCTTCGCGCGGAGCGCCGGCTTGCTGCGGGGTTGAAACGATGTGGCGGGCCCGGCATGATCAACGCACTATGACAAAAAAACACGTCAGTTAGC
>JBJONG010000022.1:0-73108 GCA_046051965.1 Verrucomicrobiota bacterium | reverse complement strand
GACGGTGGCCGTCCGCAACTGGCCCAGCGCACTGAGCCACTTCACCATCGAATTTGCCGACCGCATGCCCAACAACTAACTGCCTATCGGCGGAACCCTACTTACACAAAAAATCTTACACTCCCAAGGAAATCGCTGCGTCTCATGATCTTGGGTAAAATCGCTGCGCGCTTTGGCGTGTCGATCAGATGCTCACAGAACCCAAGAGCTGCTGCCGTCTGAATATCACTTGTCCCTTGTGCCAAACACCATTCGCAGTAACCCCAAATACGCTTAAGCAAGTCAAGTGGTGGCGCCTCGGTCTCGCATCGGCGCTCGAACTCTTGATTCAGCTCGATCCACAGCATCATCGGACTATCCACGAGCTTCGAAGCAATGATTCGCTGAAGTTCTGGGAGTCTTTCGGTTGCCTCTCGTCGCCACTGGCTCATCTTATATTTCTACCGAACAGATCCTATTCGTATCACCTACCGCAGTGATATCCGGATGGGAGTCTTCTCGGAGGGAAGTGCGAAACTGTTGTAAGATCAAGGATTTTTCCCCGCCCTCCTCCGCCGCAGCCGCGTGGAGCCTGCCGATGGCCGGAACTTATTGAACCCCTCCGGCTTTTTCCTGATGCACGACAGGAAGTTCCCGGATGCCTTCCGCTTTCCGTCGCCACCCGCCCGGCTCTTTGAGTAACCCCACCGCCATGATGGGGGTGTGAATCACAGGGAAGGGCGGGAGCTTGCCCGGCCTGCCATTTCCGCCGGGAAGGGTGCGCCCTGTCGTCGGGATCGAATCGCGAAATCCGGCCACTACAACCCCGCAAAAATCCTCAGGCCGACACCGAACACTCGGGAACGCTCCTCAGAATTTCCTCACCGCTTTCACGCTCCGCCACCTCCAGGTCATATTGCGCCTGCAGACGCATCCATATCCCTGGAGTCGTCCTAAAATACCGCCCGAGACGCATCGCGGTATCGGCGGTTATACCGCGTTTCGCACGGACGATCTCGCTGATCCGCAACGGCGCGACGCCGATGTCCTTGGCGACACGGTATTGGCTCAGTCCCAAGGGCTTCATGAAATCCTCAAGCAGGATCTCGCCCGGATGCACCGGATTCAGTAGCTTCGTTTTCATAGGTTCAATGGTAATCGACAATCTCCACATCGCGAGCCGAGTCGTTGTTCCAGGCAAAACAGATTCTCCATTGGTCGTTGATCCGGATGCTCATCTGCCCTGCGCGTTTGCCCCTCAGCGCTTCCAAACGGTTTCCCGGCGGTGACCGCAGGTCATCCAGACGGTTGGCTTGGCTGAGGTAAACAAGCTTTCTTCTCGCTGTCTGCTGGATCGACGGCGGCAGCTTCCGGGAAACCCTTCCCCGAAAGACAGCTTCGGACTCGGCACACGCGAACGACTCGATCAAGGTTTATAGCTACCGCATACCGGTAGTATCGTCAACCGTTAATAAATTTCGCCCCTCCCGAATTTTCCTTCCCATCCCGCGCCGCCATGCTTCGTTAGTCCGCGTGATCGCCAGAACTTTCCATGACCGTGTCATCGCCCCTTCCCTGCTCGCCGCCGATTTCTCGAAGGTGGGGGAGGAAACCACCCGAGCCATCAACGCCGGGGCGGATTGGCTGCACCTCGATGTGATGGACGGCCATTTCGTGGACAATATCTCGTTCGGCCCGGCGATGGTGCAGACAATCCATGAGTCGAACGACATTTTCCTCGATGTGCACCTGATGATCTCCCGGCCCGACCACTACCTGCCGCGCTTCATCGCGGCGGGGTCGGACTGCATCACCGTCCACGTCGAGGCGGAGCATGATGTCGCGGAAACCCTGGAGCGTATCCGCGAGGCGGGGTGCCTCGCCGGGCTCGCGCTGAACCCCGCCACCCCTTTCGAGGCGGCCATCCCTTTCCTCGGGAAAATCGACCTCCTGCTCTGCATGACCGTCGTCCCCGGCTTCGGCGGGCAGCCGTTCATGGAGTCGGTGATGCCGAAAGTTTCCGCCGCCGCCGCCTACCGGAAGGAAAAAGGCCTCGCCTACCACATTCAGGTCGATGGCGGGATCGGAGTTGGCACCGCCGCGATTTCCTACGCCGCCGGTGCGAACGTCATGGTCGCCGGTTCCACCACCTTCGGCGTGAAAGACATGGCCGCCGCCATCGCCGCGATCCGCGAGGCCTGATAAATCTTACCGATTTTGAAAACCATACTCATCAGCTCCGTCATCTCGCTCGCCATCGGTTTCAGCTTCGGCTGGCTCATCAAATCCGCCTCGGCGGATCTTGATAGCTTCGTGCCCCCCACCACGCAAAACAAACCCATCCCCCGCCCTCCCGCTCCCTCCCCCGATTCCCCTCCCGAACGTGTCCGCCCCGAGCGACCCTCATCCGGCGATAGCCCGAAGCGCAAAGATCCCACCGGCACCGCTGCCATACCCGAAGCGGCCAGGCGCGCGGATCGCGCGAAATGGATGCGCCTCATCGAGGTGCTCGGCCTCGACGACGAGCAGGCGAAAGCCCTCGAAGCTGCCATGGCAGAATCTTTGCCGAAAACAGATACCGGAAAATCCGCCGACATCACTTACATCGAAGCCGGAGCACGCCTCGAACAAAACATCCTCGCCCTGCTCAATGCCGACCAACAGAAAGCCTTTGCCGACATGCAACGGCGTGCGATGGACAACCGCATCGAGCTCAGTGCCCAGCAGAGCTACTCCCAGGAACTCGGCGAACTCGACCTCTCGCCAGAACAGCGCGCCCAAGCGCTCGATCTGTTGCGCAGCCGGGCAAAGCAACTCTCCGAGGACATCCCTGCAAGCACCCGGCTACTCCTCACGGGCTCCTTCCTCCCCATCGGCGACGCGAATTTCTCAGAGGATGCCATCCGCCTCCTGCGGCAGCTTTCTCCGCAAGCCAGCGGCGACATCACCCTCGACAAACTCGCCGGAAAACGCCGCGCCGAAGCCGAGGAAAAAGCCCGGCTGCTGGAGGGCGTCCTTTCCCCCGCCCAACTCGAACTTTACCGTTCCCGCCTCTCCCAGACACCGGAAATTCTCGACCAAATCCACTCCGGGGATTGACCCCCGATTTCCCTTTGAATCCGCGCCGCCTTTTCCGTAAGGTCACGCCATGTCGAAAAAATCCGGTGCCGAGCGTGTGGTGGTGAAAGTTTTCACCTACGGAATCCAGCCTAAAATCTGGCGCATTTTTTCCATCTCCTCGTCCGTGACTTTCCTGGAACTCAGCGACGCGATCCAGGCTGCCATGGGCTGGGAAAACAAACACCCCCACGAGTTCCGCCACGGGAAAGGCAAGCGCCTCGTCGATGTCATCGGCCCCGTCGGCCTCCAGGATCAGACCCTCGGCGACTTCCAAGACGAAGTGAAAATCACCGTCGCAGACTACATCGGGCGCAAACGCCTACCCATGCGCATGCTTTACCGTTACGATTTCGCCGACGAGTGGATCCACGAAGTTGTCTTCGACAAACGAGAGGAAGGCGAGGGCGGCCCGCAAATGATGGATGGGGAACGCGCCTGCCCACCCGAGGATTTTGGCGGAGCCTTCCAATTCATGCAGGCTCTCGCCGGCGAGATCGAGTGGGACAACCCCGGCTACGACCCCGCCGCCTTCGATATCGCCAGTGTGGACTTCGCCAAAAAGGCGACCCGCAACCGCAAATGACCACCCCTCCTCCGCTCTCCATCGCCCACAGCGTCCGCGCCTCCGCGCTGGAGCCGGAGAAGACTTGGAAAGTCAGTGGCGACACTCTCTGGATATGCATCAAGGGTCAGCCGGACATCCCTCTCCCTCTCACCGCCATTCTCAAGCTGCGCCTCTCTTTCGATCCAAGCCGCATCGAGCGGAACCTCTTCCGCTGCCATCTCTACAACACCGGGGGCAAATGCGCCACGATCCAAAACGTCCACTACCAAGGCATCGCCTCCTTCAGCGATCGCTCGGAAACCTACCTCCCCTTCACCCGCGCTCTGATCGACCGCCTCGCCACCGCCAACCCCCGCTGCGAATTCGTCGCCGGCACCTCACACCTGAGCTGGTGGGCACACGCCGCATTCCTAAGCGTGGCCTTCGGTTTCCTCTCCCTCGCCCTTTTCTTCCTCTATACCGCAGTTGGCCCGCTTGCCATCATCAAGCTGATTATCATCGCTTTCTTCATCCCCACCACCATCCGCTGGTTCACCAAAAACCGGCCAAAAAAGTTTTCCCCCCACGCCATCCCCGAAAACCTACTGCCTGAAGCGCAGCCAAAAGACACCCTCCCCTGAACCCTGCCAGGGAACAATCGTCCGACATGGCTCAACGAAGTATGCCCGCGCGTCTCACAAATCCGCTTGCCAAAACCATTTCCACGCTCTCATCCTTCCACCCCCACTTGTTAGCGCGCTTAGCTCAGTGGTAGAGCACATCCTTCACACGGATGGGGTCGCAGGTTCGAACCCTGCAGCGCGCACCATTTTTATCGGATGGGAAACACCCGCTAAACCCTTTTGAATACAAGGAATTTTGGCTTTCCGCTGTCTTTCGTGAATCCTGCCAAATAGCATCCGATGGCAACGAAAAGCACCTTTTACGCTGTTCTATTGCACGGTTCGTTGCGCGGGAAAAAGATCGAGATCACTGCGGATCGTAGCGATACCCGCCGCCGAGCATTTGGGTTCTCTGGTAGGAACTGCCATCGCTGCCCTCAATGGAGTAGCCGCCCCCAAGATTTTGGCGGGGCCGGTATACCGTGCCGTCGCTGCTGGTGGCCTCGTATCCGCCGCTCAGGTTCTGTGTGTAGGTCATGCTTCGGCCTGCGTTGCTGGTAGGAAGGGGATTCGCGGCCGGTTGGGGCGGAATGCCTCCTCCTGCGTTGAAAGTGTAGGGCGCCGGGGTGGTGGGAGAAAAGGAAGGCGTGTTCGCCTGATAGATGGGGCTGATCTGGTAGTCGGGGCGTGGCGTGTATCCGGTGTAATATGGATCGTAGCCGGGGATCGGAGTGCAAGCGGATACCAAGAGCGCGAGGGATAGGGGGAAAAACGCTTTCATCCCTATCCCCTATCGAAGCGCACGGCGAAGGACAAGCCCGGATCCGGGCGCGATCGCTCTGGTGGGGCTGTGGGGCTTTCTCCCGCTCTTGGGAAAAGGCTGCGGCGTCGAGATTGGAGACGATGCGGACTGGCTCCGGGGGTTTTTGCCCGTTTCGGCAAAAAGTCCTCACCGTTGGGAATCCAGTTGCGCCGGCGTGGTAAGGAGGAAGGTTCCGGCGTGCGCTACCTTGTCCAGAAACCGGATGGCCGGTTCGTGATGAAGCTGACTTTGGGGGGAGTCAGTCCGCCGACGACGTACACCATGGCCACGGCGGACGCGGTGGACGCTCACGATTTCGGTTCCCGTGGCGCTGCCGAGGTGTGGATCCGCGCGAACGGTTCCGGCAAGGTCGCTGAAATGACTGCCGATGGCTATTGGCCGGTCGAGGATTGAGGAGGAACGGCGAGGCCTTGGAGGTTTTTAGGTTTTTTCCGAAATTGGAAAAATCCCTTGGAGGCCGACCCGCTCCGCCCCCCTGGGACTATTCCCCAAATCCGGGGAATAGCCCCTCTCGCCAAATTTGGCGAATAGCCCGCTCCCCAAATTCGGGGAGCGCAAATCACGGGCGGCGGCTACTGCCTCGCCTCCATTGATCGCAATCCAAGAATCTCGCTGCCGTGTTGTTCAAGTTGATCGAGACCGATGGAGACGGCGGCGAATCGGATGGTGGCGGCGCTGTAACCGGATTGCCGCGCGAGCCTGACGGCCTTGTCGATCTGGGCGGGCGGGAAAAGCTTCTCTGCCCCTGCCTGCGTGGGGAACGGGATGCACTGCCCTCCCTTCGGTTCCAGCTCAAGCGGGAGCGTGATTTTGCTTCCAGCGTCCAGGCGCTCCGCCACGCAGGCCGTCGCGGCGATGAGGGCGAGCTTGCGGAATTCGGCCAAGGGGATCGAGAGACGATCCGCCGTTGCCTGTTGGAAGGCGGTTTCTTCGGTGGTGAATTTCACTTCGTTCCCCCTCTCCTGCCGGCGATGCCTTTGGGCAGCTCGGTGCGTGTCTCGATGTGCTGGCGGATCGCGGCGAGTGTGACGCCGTGCTTGCCCTCTGCAGTCTTGGTGACGGGGAGGTAAATCGGGATCTGCTTGGTGGAGAGTCCGATGAGCGAGGAGACCGTGGGGAGCGGGAATACGACGTATTGCCCTAAGTCCCCTACCTGCTCCGCAATCCGATCCGCGAGGATCTGGGCGGTGCGCTCCTTGATGTCTGCGAGATCTTCGGTGGTGAAGTTCATGCCTGCCCCCCTTCCTGCGCGGCCAGTTCCATCGATCTTTGATGCAAGGCTTCCCTACAAAGTGAGGCTACGGACACCTCCAAGATGGTTGCTGCGAGCTGAACGGTTTCCCATTTTTGATGTTCCATCCGCAATTCCACCGGTAGCAATTTCTGCCCAGGGGTGGCGTCCATGAAAAACATCTGGCGGTGATACCGTGGATGATTGCGCAGGACTTGGAGGATTTGGTCTCGAGTCCTAAACGAACCATCCCTCCCGGCATGGATGCAGATGCAGAGGGCAAATTCGTGGATCGTGTCGGAGGCAGATCGGATAAGGCCAATAGGGATGTTGGAAAGCCTTCGCACTACTATGTGATTGGCGTTGATCTTGCCGCTGATCCACGGGGTGGAAACGCTGAAATTTTGTACGGCAATCGCCTCAGATTTCTTGGGCTTCCTGCTGGGAGGGGGTTCCCGATGTGCTGGACATGTCTTGTATCCGGTGACGGCGATGGTGCTTTCCGGGAGTGTTCCCGGTGTTGTTTTCGTTCTCATTTTTCGTGGTAAGAAAAAGTCCAGATTTCAGGAAGTGCGGAAACACTTTCCCCACGCGACACGACTCGCGAACGGGTATCCTAAAATCTGGACTCAATTCTCTGGTTGTTGCCGCGCCGGGATTCGTGGTCCTGGACTGAGAGTGCGGATCGGCGTTTCCGCGCCGACACGCGACGGATACCCTGTCCGGTCTGGAAGGGCAAGCTCTCTTTTACCTCAGTGTCCGAGCATAGCCCGGGACTCGGCATCCAGCCGGACGGGAATGGAATCAATGGGGATGATATAGCCGTCGGGGGTCATTACCACGTTGGCGGGTCTCAAATCGAAGACAGCCACGTCGCCCCGTATGAAGGATAGGGAGTTCTCATATCCAGCGTAGAAGCGGGACGGTAGCCGAGTAAAGCCCATGCCTTCGGTCATCATGTGGATAATTTGTTCATCGCTCGCCTCGACTCCGGGAATGTCCTTTTGGAGGGTGACGATGCGGGGATTTACGCGTTCCCCGGACACACCCAGGAACGTAACGGTATCGGCGAAAATCTCATTCTGGATGCTGAGCCGGTCTAGATACTCCAGCGGGGTGGCGTTCTCTAAAGCGGGACGGCCGGAATCAAAGGAGACGACGTATCCGGCGGCGGATGGCTTGGTGAATTTCAACCATTCACCGAATGCGGGCATGAACGTAAGGTCATGCTCTCTCCCTCCGGTTTTCAGCGGTTCGAGACCGGGTAACCGGCATCCGCTTTCTTCCGCCCACGTGACGAGCCGCCGGAAGCTTTCGTCGTAAATCGACCACTCGTCGATGTCGCCATACGATCCACCTGGGCGTACGCGCTCTCCGTAGTCCGCGAGGACTTGCGCGAGCGGACGGCGGCAATCTGGTCTAAGTAGGAGAGAGCGTTCATTCAACTGAGCCGAGAATACGTGATTTTTCTCCCGGAATCCAGAATAAATGTCGTGAAGTTCTGCAAGATTCCAGTGGATGAATTCTGCGAGATTCCTGCGAAATGCTGAAATCCGCGCATATGCACCCATGACGCTTCACATTTTCGAATGCACCTTGGGGAGGCTCATCAGGGCTTCGGCGAGTTCGCCGAGGAGGTTGTCCCCGGCATCTTCCCCAGCGGCCTTGGTGTCGAGTTCGCAGGCTTTGAGGGGATCGAGCTTTTCGATTTCCCATGTCTCGCCGGATTCGGTGTTGGTGCGCTTGAACTTTTTGATGAGGTCGCCGTGCTTGAAGTCCTTGGCGTCCGGATCAATGGACATGAGGGGGGTGCGGACGATGCGGGCGTAGAAGCGGCGGCGCTCCAGGAGGGTCATCACCGATGCGTCCGCCGCCTGGGACTGGATGGCGGCAATGTATGCGGACACATCCGCCCTTTTGAGCAAGCGTGAGGCGTTGGTGGCGCGGCTCTGCGGCGTCTTCGCATTGAACCCGGCCTCCTTGTAGGCCTTGGCGGCCGGCTCCCCTGCCAAGACGAGATCGGCAAAGCGTTGGTGCCGTGGATCGCAAGGCAGTGGGATGGGTGTGGTGTCCAGGCTCATGATGTGCGATGCGGTTCCTAGTGATGAGGAGGCTTAAAAAGGTGGAAACGGCGCGCGCCTTCCTCCACCGTGGATTCATGCTCGAGCAACGTATCAATTTCGATGGCATCGATAGGACAGAGCTTCACCCATCCCGATTCATCGTCCGGGTCAACGCGTACAAGATCCGCGTTCCTGTCATTGGCGGGATCGCCCGTGATCGTGATATCGAAAATGGATGTCCTCATTACGCGGGCGAGGAACTGGCGCATTTCGATGATTTCTTGAGGTGTGGTCATGGTTATTTGCTTGGTAAGTAGGCTCTGGTGAATCTGCGGACTTCGCGGAGAATTTCAACACCTTCCCGCGACAAGCGGATGAGATTGGCTTGGGGGTGGGGGCGCGTGTGGGTGGTGAAGAGTTCGGAGTTGTTGCGGAGGTGTAGGGTAATGCACTGGAAGGTGCAGCCGAGTGTGAGCGCAAGGGTTGGGACGTTCGCGCCGGCGGCGCGGGTGGTGGTCTGGTCTCGTGCTACTGTGATGAGGAGGGCGTGGAGCTGCGGGGCGAGGTTGAGCCGGTGAAGCGCCCGGGTGAGCGCGATCAGGTAGTCCGTGGACTTCCGCTTGCGTGGTGGTGGCCTGGGCGGTGCGGGAGGTATGCCGGGAAGCTCGGGGTGCATGTGGTGTGGATGATCTCATACGGGCTATTTCGGCAGGAATGCCTTTTGGACGGCCTTCCTGATGGTTTCAGGTGGCGCGATGGCATCGAGGGCGGCTTCCCTCAGTTCGGGGGAAAGCGGTGCCAGATCCATGATGAGGCGGTCGGCAAGGGCGGTGTGCTTGGCCTTCGCCACTTCCTTGTCGAGCTGCTTCCGGGGTTTGCCCTGGTCATCGTGCTTCCCGGTGTTCCGCATGGAAGAGCCGTGGAGTTCCTCCAGTTCCTTTTGGAGAGATGAATAACGGGTCTTGAGCAACTTCACCTTATCGTCCTCCGATAGACTTCCCCCAAAGGTGTTGAACGTGCCGAGGGCGGTTTCCCCGACATTGGCCACCTGTGCGGCGACGGCTGCACCGGGGATGAGGGTTCCGAAGACTTGCGTCGAGTCGATGATGGCAGCCGCCCGATCCTCCGCAGTGAGATCGGGCGAGAGGGATTTTCCGAGGGTGGAAACACCCTTTCCTACCTTTGCGAGCGGGTTCGGGTTGGCATCGAAGTATCTGGCCTCCGATTCCTGCCAACGGGCGGCAAAGTCGGCTGGCATGGTGTTGGTGACGATCCAGTTCGCACCGTCCGAATTGAGGGTGGCGGCGAGTCCGCTCTTCCCCGCCTCGCCGAGGCCGGGGATAGCGGTGAGGTGATCGGCGGTGAGGGCATACATCCACGCCTTGGGGTCTGTGAGCCATTCCTTGGCTCTACCGGTAAAGGTTTCCTCGTCGTCGTCCTCTCCCTTGGTTGCCGCTCCGACCAGCGCGCGGATGGTTTGCTCGATCACCTTGAACACGACCAGAGCCATGATGGCTTGCTGGAACGCCATGCCCTTCGTATAGCTGCCTTTCCCGGTGAGAATCTGCCGCATGGCCATGGCCCCGATGGAGGTCGTTTTCCGCGCCTCTGACATGAACATTGCGAAGGGCAGGGCGAGCGGGGATTCCAGAAGGGTGAGCTCAAATTCTGAGCGGGCGAAGCGGAGGGTAGGTTGCGCCGCCCGCGCCATCACGATCTCTACTTTCCTATCGGCGGCGGCGCGTGCCTCCGCGTCGGTCGCTCCCTGCCCCAGAGCGGCCTTGCGGGTGCGCTCCCATACGAAGGCGGCGGCAACGGTGTTCGCTCCGGTGTCCACGATGTTGATGGCCTCCATCGCGGGCATCGCCGCCGCATCGAGGACGGCCATGGTGGCTCCCATGCCGGTTCCCTTCTGCTTGGCAAGCTGCGCCTCGAAGGTGGCACCGCCTTTCAACCGCCGGCGGATGGCCGGAGAGTTCCACGCGTCCTTGAACGCGGCGGGGGTCATCATCACATCCCGCATCCCCGGCAGAAGCTCGGTGATCGGCACTTCCAGCGTCACGTTGGCGAATGCGGCCGTATTCACCGCCAGCGTCGAAACCCGGCCTCCTAGCGTGCCGAGGGCAAATCCCCGCACGAAGGATTTGAAAACCCTCTCGATCCAGAGCAGCGGGGATTTCCTGAGCGAACCGCCGTTCTCGATGCGTTCCAACCTCCGCTTGAGCGCGGCATAATATTCGCTGCCCATGGAGTTCTTCACCCCGGCTGCAAAGCGATCATCCTTGATGATGCCGCCCCACTCCCTGAGCAGTCCGACGTTGGCTTTCCAGAAATTCATCTGCGCCTTGTGGCCGAGATAGACGGCGAGCGCGTTCACGACGGCAGGCTCGGCGTTGTTCGGCACGCGCATTTTCAGAGAGCTGACCGAGCGTCCCCCGCCCTGCCTGCCGAGTCCGTCGAGGGCGAGGCTTTCCAGTTCGGCGGCGGATACTTCGTTGGTCACCGGGAAATACGGGCCGTCGAGAATCGCCAGCCCGATCCCCTTTTCCTCGCGGTGAATCGCTTCGATCGTGGCGCGGGCGGCGAGCAGATCGGCAACCATCCATTGCCCGAGGGCTTTCACCTCCGGTTTGAGCCATGCCTCCAGCTCCGCAACGGTCTGGGCATCCCATCCCATGCCTTCCAGCTTCGCCGCCTGGTCGGGTTGGCGGAGGATCAAGAGCCAGTTCAGCCCCTCGAGTTGGGAAAGCTCGCCCAGGGACTTCCGCTCGCCTTCGTTGAGCTTCCTCTTGATGCGGATGGTGCGCTTGTTTTTCAGCCCATCCTCGGCGGTGTCGTTGAAAAGCTCCCACTCCGCCTCCAGTTGGGTGAGATCACCCTCGGAAAGGTCGCGCCACTCCGGCTCCACCTTCACCCCGCCCGCCTCCATCGCGTCCAGATCGCCATTGAGGATGGCCTCGACGTGGCGGATGGGGATGGATACGGTTTCTTCCCGGAATCCCTCAATCTTCGTCACCGGGACATTGCCCTCGGTGTTGCGGCGGAGCTCCGAGAGCCGCTTCGCGAATCCGTATTTCGATTTCACCCCGAGGATGCGCCATGCCGCCTCCACGTAGCGGTCATTGTCGGCAAGGTTCAGGTCTTGCTCGGCCATTTCCGCGAGTGTGAAGGCGTTCTCCATGTCCTCCACGGCGGCGAGCGCGGCGGTGTCTGTGGTCGTTTCGCGGAGGCGGCGCATCGTCTGTGATCCGGACAGGGTAACGCCCATTAATCCTTCCGAGAGTCCTTTCAGGAACTTCTCGTCACGGCGCGTCCGCTTCACGCGGGCGGCGGTTTCCGATGTTTGGGAAACACCCAGCCCCTTGAGGATGGCCGCCACGCGGGATTCCCTCACCTCACGGCGGGAAAGCAGCAGGGCGACACGCTCGGCGCGTCCCTCGGTGTAGGCACCGCTCAGGAAGTCTAGGGCGGCGGCAAGGCGGTTGCTTGTCGCGTTGGGGAAGTCCCCGAGCAGTTCCACGGCTTGGAGCCTGCCCACCAGCTCCTCTAACCTCTCGGCGGTGATTTCGCCGGCGTTCTCGATCTCCAAGGTGAGTTCGTCGGAACGCAGCGCGGCCTTCTCGGCGGCGGTCTTGCCTCCCACGGTGCTTGCCGTGTCATCGGCCATCCTCATCGCGTCCTTGGCTTCCTCGAAGATCCCGGCGGCGATGGCACCGATGGAGCTGGAACGGTTCCGCCCCTCGGAGATTTTCGCAGCGCCCTTCTTAATCTGCTTCCTGATGGCCGTCCGGAATTCCTTCCGTAGATACGATTCAAATACCCGCTCCACTTTCGGGAGCAGTTCGACAAGATATTCCTGCCGCTTTGAAGTCGAGCGGAGAGAGGCCAGCCCCTTGAAATCCCCCACGACCTTCCCACGGACGGCGAGCGGCAGAGCCTTGGCGATGGCTTCCAGCGTGGCGATGTCTTGCAGCAGTTCGAAGCGGGCCGCCCTCTCATCGAATCGATCCGCCTGCCCTTGGAGGTCTCTTTCCCGGTCGCGAATCCTGCGAAGGTTCTTCTCATTCCTCTGAGCCGCTTCCCGCCGCGCGGCCTTGTCCCGCTGTGCGAGTTCCTTCATCGCGGCGCGATGCCTGGCCGCTTCCTTGGCACGCAGCCCCACGAAGCGGGCGGCAACGGTCTTCCGCGCTTCCGCCATCGCCATGCGGCGCTTCCCGGCATCCTCGCCCCACTTGGCAAGCAGCCGCTCCCCCTCGTCCTGTAGAGCCACGGCTTCCTCGGATTCCAGCCTGTCCAGATTCTGGGCGTTGCGGCTCCGTTCGGCCTCGCGGCGTTCCTCAATGGCTTGCAGGTCGCTTGCCAGCTTCGCGGCACTGGCGGCCGTTTCGGATTCCTCGCGGAGATCGAGGGTGGCCATCTCGCGGGCGAGGCTTTCCCCGGCCATCCCGGCCATCTGGAAAGCCCGTGTGTCCGCGCGGTCGCGCAGTCCCCGCAATTCTGCCGCCATCCGTTTCCAGACTTCCGCCCGCACACCCTGTGCGCCGGCCATTCCCTCGACAAGGGACAGCAGGGAATCCCCGGCGCGGGTGATGGAGAGGGTTTGCCCTTTGCCGTTCATCTCTACAGCGGGCAGCGTGTCACCGGCGAGACGTGCCGTGGCCTCAATCCTCATGCTCTCCATTTCGGCATCCTGATTCCCGTCAAAGCCCAGGGATTCGCGGATGGCCGTTTCCAGAGCCGGGGAGAGCTCGCCGCTTGCGGTGAGCTGGCGCATCCCCTTGGCGAGCGTGAAGACCGCCGCCATCTTCTCGGCAATGAGGTTGAGGACGTGCTTGAGCTTCTGTCCGAAATTGATCTCCGCGTAGTTTCCGGCGGCGTAGTTCCGCGCCACGAAGGAAAACCCCTCGATCAAGTTTGCCCGCGATTCTCCCGAAAGGAAGCTCTGACCGGTCTGGCGCTCCACCTTCCGCAGTTCCGCGGCGAGTTCGGAATCCGTCCATGTTCCTCCCTCGGCGAGCTGGGCCGTGATGTAAGTCTCGGACTGCTCTTCCCAGAGCGTGGCGACGTTCTTTTCCCCTTTGGCGATGGTGATCGCACCTTCCAGCACGCCATCCACGAACCGCGCCTCGGTGGAAGCGGATCCAGCCACCTTGAAACTGTCGAAGTCCGTGGCCGTGAATCCTTCCAGTGAAATCCCGGTCTGTGCGGCATAATCCTTCACCCGCCCCCATGCTTCGGAAACGGTGAGCAACCCACGCCGGCGGAGATCGCCAAGGGATTCGCCTTCCACCTCTGCCACCGCCACGCCGGGACGCGCTTCGGCAAACCGGGCGGACTCTTCCTCGAAGGCGGCATCCAGATCCGTTTCCCCGATGGCCTCCTCACTGATGCGCCGCTGTGCCTCAAAGTGGCTTTCCACCCACGCGCCGTGCGCCGTGGCGGCTTCCTCCTCGGTCGCCACCGTCTCCCGCGTCCCGTCCGGATAGGCCACATCGAGCTTGCCGTCCGTCCGCGCCTCGATCACCGGGAGGCTGGAGGCTTCCCGCGTGGCGGATGGTTCCGCCGCCTTGCTGGCCTCAAGGCGCTGTTCCGGGGTCTTTTCCTGCCACGTCTCCTGAAAGAGCTTCACGGCATCCTCGGTGTTCCCTGTGGACGCAACCGCCGCCGCCTCCTGTTCGGTCAGACCCGAGAGGCGTAGCCCCGCCTCATCTCGCATCATGGAGGTGAGATCGCGGCCACGGAAACGGCGGGCTGTGGCGGAGGTTCCCGCGCCGATCACGGTGAGCGGTAACACGGCAAAGAAGATCCGGGGAGCCTCTTTCGCCAAGGCTCCAAGCTCGGCGCTCAGGTCGATGTCCGGCACATCCTCATCGATGGCGGCAAGTAGCTTCTGTGCGATCGGTAGCATGGCCTCCTGTGCCATTTCCTGAGAAAACTCCAGCCCTGTCCGAACGGTGAGCTGTTTCACGAAACCGCCACCCGCAAGCTTCGAGAGAAATGATTTCGAACCGGGAAAGTTGCCGAAAAGCGTCCGTGCTTGGAATCTCTCGATCAGGGCTTGAGGCACCGCCGCCGCGTCCGCGACGTTGCGGAGGGTGTTGTCGTCCACATCGGGATTGCTCGCCTTGAGCTGGCGGAAATTGTTCTCGCTCATCACCGCACCGTTCACCACGTGGCCGATGGGGCCGAGAAAAGCCATCCCCATGTAAGGCAGGGAGCCGGTCGCATCATACACGCCCTGCACGACCATGTTTTCACTCTCCACCTTCGCCACCACGCCCCGGTGATCCTGAATCGCCTGCTTCGCGCTTTGGAGCCGCTGAATGTGTGCCACGTGCTGGCGGAGATATTCCCGCTCGATAGGCCGCAGCTCGCGCCTGTCCTTGCCCCTGTCGGCACCGAGGCCGAATCCCTCGATCCCCTGCCCAGTGGCGAGGTTGCGGAAGGCGTTCAGCGCGGCCTCACGCGGCGTGTCGCCTTCCTCGACCGGGATGAAGATCGCATCCCCTTTCTCGATCCTATTTGAGAACTCTTGCGCCTGCCTCCCGCGCATAAAGGTTCCGAGGGAAATCCCATAACTCTCCGCCCCGCGATCCAGCGCGGTGCCAACCTTGTTGAAGAAACCGGTGAGATCCTCCCCGTGTTCTTCCGCCAACGCGGCGAGGGCGAAGACCATTTTCGGGTAGTCCTCTTCCGGGAGTTTCGCGAAAGCCTCCGCCGCCTCATCAATCGAGCTGAATCCCTGTAGCCCGCCCTTCCGCGTGCCTTCCTCCCCGGCCACGGTGGCGAAGACACGCCGCGCCACGGGGATCACATTCCCGAACACGTCCCGCGCCCGCTCGCGTGCCTGGTGCAAGGTGCGGGCGGAATCCTCCATATCCTTGGGAGAGAGATTGTCGGCGGCGAGTTGCTGTTTCATGTGGCTCCACGCGTCCACGTCGGAAAGCTTTGTGATGGCGAACTTCTCCCCGGCCAACCTCATCCTCTCCCGCCTGTCGCGCGTGGTCACCTGCTTGCCGATGAAGCCCACCATCGCCTCGTCAAAGGCTTCCTCGGAGGGATCTTCGATTCCGAAAATCTGCTTCGCCACCTGTAGCTGTGGGATGCCCGTCCGCAGTTCCTCGGCGGCCGCGCCTGTGATGTCCTGGACGAACATGTCCCGCGCCACTTTCGCCCGCAGTTCGTCGCGGGGAATCAGTTCCGCCGCCTTCTCATACCCATCAATGATCCCCCTCCGACGGGCGACATGATCGAACGCGGCATCGTCATTGCGCTTGAGCTGTTCCCAATCGGAGAGCGTCTGCGTTTCCTTCTCGATGCGCCGGCGTGTCTCGATTTTCTCGGCGTTGGCAAAGGGCGTGTGCTTCCGCTTCCTCGCCCATTGGGAATACGCCGCGAGGTTCGCTTTGATTTCCGGTGTGGGTTCCTTGAGATACGAATCCTGCCAATCCATAGCGATCTCATCGGCGCGGAGGGGATCGAGGCGGTCATCGTTGAATATGTCGGCGGTGGTTTCTGGGGCGAGTGTGGTTTCCATGGAGAGAGAGTGTGGGGTAAGTGTTCGGGTGGCGTTTATTCGGCGGCGGCGGCGGATTCCGGCGCGGGTGCTTTCTGCTTCCCGTAGCCGCGGCGGAAGAGGTTCGCTTCTGCGATGCGCCGACGTTCCAGCCCCACCAGCCGCTTCCCGCCCGCCTTGCGATAGAGCAACATTTTCGAGGCTATTTCCTGCTTGGTGCGCGTCCCATCGGCCAAAAGCTGGGCGATTCTTCCCGTGTTGAAATCAAAGCTGGTGAGTGCATCGAGTTCATGGGGTGCGAACTCCATCCCCACTCGCGCCGCCTCGGCCACGACGCGCTTACGGTGGGACGCCAGCTCCGCATCAAGCCGTTTTTCCGCCTCGGCCTTGGTGATCGTTTCCCCCGGCTTAGCCTTGGTGCCGTAGCCGATGCTATACTGTCCGTAATCCTCGTAAGCCGTGCTGTGGAATCCTTCCTTCGCCCCGCCCGCCTCGAAGTGCTTCACCATCTCCTTTAGGTTGCCGCCGATGGGTTCGGTCGAAGTGGCGTTGCTCGCGCCCTTCGGTCCATCGTCGGCGGGTGCGCTTTCCTCGGTGATCTCGAGTTCCTCCAGCATCACCCGCCGCCTCTCAGCGGGTGTCGAGACTCTCTTTTCGAGGATGGGGCCGGTGATCTCAGACATGTAGGTTTTCCGATAGGCCGTCGAGATTTCCTCTTCCGTGGCCTCTGGATTTCCGGCGATCCATTTGCCCATCTCCGCCTCGATCCTCAGGCGCATCTGCTGCGCGGCCACGGCTTGCTCGGCGCGGGCGGCTGGCTCCGCGTCCTCATCAATCCCGCCGAATGCGTTCTGCCCCGCATAGAGCTTCGAGATTGATTCAACGGAGCGTAGAAGCGTTTTCGACTTGTCGGCTTCCTTGAGCTTCCGCTGGGCGGCGGAGGTTTCCGACCAGTTCGCAGGATCGAGGGCATGGACACGTTGCCGCAACGCACCCGCCCCGTCCCGCGCCCCGAGGGAATAGACAGCCCGCGCCAGCTCATCATGCGCCATGCGGTAATCCTCCGAACCCAGCGCGCCGGAAGCGAAAGCATCGTGCAAGTCGTTGAGCGAGTCCACCAGGGCGAAGCGGGTTTCCGCGTCCACGGGTGTTTTTTGCGTGAATGAGAAGCGGAGTTCGTCCTTGTAGCCTTCATCTAGGACGGGATTGTCCTTCATCTCGTCTTCCAGATCGGCCTCGGTGACGATCTCCCCTCTATCCATCATGTCGGTGATGAGCTTCAAGGAATCGCGCTGCAGTCCTGAAATCTCCTCCTCGGCCTTTTTCAGGAAACCGATCCGATCCGCTTCGGAGATCCCCGGAGTCCTCTCGACGAACCCCTCGGACTCAAGCTCTTCCTTGGCCTCCAGCGGTTTTTCGTAGATGAGTGAGGCGATTCCGGTAATCGCTTTCTTGCGGTCAAAACGTCGCTGCAGCTCTTCCCTTTGCTCAGGCAATAAAATTCCCGCTTCCTCTGCGGAGTCGAGGGCGAGGCGATGATCTTCTTGGTTGAGATGCTGTTCGGCGACATCGATACGGTTTCCCAGTGCCAGCGTAGCCCGCTTCACGCCAAGCCTGGCGGTTTCTTCGGCGGTACTGATTTTTGCGCGGGTAGAGAAGTCGGTGAAGTAGGAGGCAAGTTTGGCGCGGACGGCTGGGGGCGCGCTGCTCGGGACAAGCGCCCCTTCCTGCTGCCTGAAAAAGGTGTTGGTTTTGTCGAGGCGTGCCTGTGGATCGGTTTCCTTTGCGAGGTCGCTTTGGAACTCGGCGTAGTTTTTTTCGAGTTCGGTTTGTGCCTCGGCAAACAGGCGAGCATTATCGACGCGGGCGAGGTTGTGGCCGAGGTTGACGAACTGCTCGGAGGTCTGGCCGATGGCTCCGGCGATGGAGCCGAGGGCGCGGGCGGGCGCGGCGGCGGCTTCTGCGGATACGGTGGGAGCACCGAGGCCGGTGGACTGAATGGTTGGCGTATCTGGTAGGCGGATCATTGCGGTATCGAGTTGGGAGTTTAGCCCGCGAGAAGCTGGCGTTTGAGGTTGAGGGTGGTCATTGCGCGGAGATGTGAATGGTATAGCTCCCTCGTCTCAGGGAATTCCTCGCAATGATTCCGGAAGCAATCGTTGCACACCTCATGTTTGGGGACGGGATCCAAGATCAATAGCACCGGGGGGATGAGCACATCTTGGTTGGCCATGAGGAAACCCTTCTGGCAATATTTGCACCGGAGTCTTTCGAGAATGTTGACGTGAAGCATGGGATTCAGTGGTGGGCGCTGATTTCACAACGTGATGATGGTTGAGGATTCGATGATTCTACCGATCAGCGGCGCGGCGATGTTCTTGGAAATCGCGCCGCTGCGCCCGATCTCGATTGGATGTGAGTTTGCCGACCACAAGATGGGGAGATCATGCGTGGTGCGATGATCTATGAGGCTGAAAAAGAGTCTCTCGACAGTGGGCGTCCACGTATTCTTTCCGATGTCATCCAGCACGGTGATGGCGGCTTTCTTGCATTGGCGGAAGTATTCCTCCGCGCTGGCTTTGATTGCTCGGTCGGCGCTCTTGAGATCATCGGCCCGCTCTTGGAACTCAACGGCGGTTGTCCATTCGAGGATGTGGCCGGCGAGGATGAGTTTCTGGGCAAGCAGGCCGAGGCAACGGGTCTTGCAGCGGCCCGCACCGCCAACAAGGCCGAGCGATTTCCCATTCGTTGGCTGCCAGTCTTCCACGCGGATCCAGAGTCCAAGGTTGAAATTCGGATGCCCGGTTTCAGTCCTGCGGATCTTGGGTGGGATCACTTCGAGGCGCGTGCGACGGGCGGCTTGTTCCTGTTCCCAGCGTTGGGCGGCAAGGCGCTCCCTTTCGGCGGCTTGCTCGGCGTCTCCGCAGGTTTTGCAGAGAACTGAAAGCCCAAGGGCGGGAAAGGTCTCCGCAAGCTCCACCTCGCTTTCGAGTGCGGGATTGGGGCAGCGCTGGCAGGTTTTGGAAATGGGAGTTGGAAAGTTCATGGGAGTGCGGGGATTGGTTGGGATGGTTGCTCTTCGATACGCGGTCCACATTCTTCCATGAATTCTTCCTTAGACTGGGGCTTCGGCGTATCGAAGCTGGCAAACAGTTCTTTGATCTCTTCCGGGGTCATGCCTTGTTCTTGTTCCTGTGTTGGTTTTTGCGGCTTGGGGCGTGGTGGTGGGTTGGCGAGGTCGTAGCGCTTGGCGTGACCGTGGATGTCGGAGATTTCCTGAATGAAACGCAGGCGGGTAGGCGGGCGGAAATAGGCTCCGCCCTCCGGGAGCCGGGTTACTGAGTAGAAGCGGCGGAGTGTGAGCCAGTCGGTGTCGGCGAAGGAATCGAAGATTCGGCGGTTTGCGTGGTAGGCGGAGTTCTCGGCGTCGTTTAGGACGGACAGCGTCCAGGTGGGAGAAACGGCGTTGATTTGAGAAATGATGAGCGCGAGAGAGTTCTCTCCCTCACCTTTTATGGCATTGTTCCCTTCTTCATATTTGTCTGGCGTGTGGCTGGAGCTTGTCCGCATGGGTGGCGGCTGTTCGTCCTGTTGTTCGTCCTGTTCACTGTCCGGCGCGGTGTCTCTTCGCTTGGTGTATCGCCCGTATTTACAGAGGATTATGATGGATTCCGCCTGTCTGGTTATCCGTCTGATTTCCCCCATCTGTTCAAGTAGCTTTAGGAAAGTCGCTACGGTGTCCTTGTTCCATTGCCACCGGGCGCTCAGATACCTGAGAGAGGCGGCGAGTTCTCCCCTTTCGATTGGTAGAAGTTTATCGCGGACGAACCGGCGATGCGGGGTAAACGCGGCCTCCTGGAGTAGATCGAGGAAGGCCTCTGCTTTCGAAAAGCGGCGTTTCTCTTCCCAAAGGCAATCAGCGAAGAAAGAACGAGGCACGGCAATGAAGCCGTTCACGGGTTGCTCATGCTCGCTCACCTGAAAAGCCTCCTCTCCTGTTTGTCCGTGGGATCGTTCTGGAGCCTGTCGAGAATCGAGAGGACGTGCGCGACTTCGCGCTCGGGGCGCTGAGAGGCTGGCCCTTTCGGTTCGCGTAGCTCTCTGCGGCGGGATTTGGCTCGGCGGCTGCTCATAGCTGTAGCCCTCTATTTTGCTTCCACGGCTTCCACCCGGAACCGGCGCTCGAGTGCGTTTTTCACCTGCTCAGGGTCCAGGAATACCCGACCTCCTACGCGAACCGTGGGCACCCATCGATTGGCGATCCACTGACGGAACGTACGAATAGATGGGCCGGTCGTGGCGTGATTCGGAAAAACCGCTGCGAGGCAGTCAGGAACGGATACAAAGTGCGATTGCGTGGCGGGCATATGCAAACCAATGCACCCCTTGCCGCTTGGTTTAAAGTTTCCGGGGCGCACGCCGGATTGATCGCCCGTGCACCTTCTTATTTGGCCATCTTTTGAAACTCTTCTGCAAGTTTCGCCCGGAGATCGGAAATGAGACGGCCATCAATTCCGGAATCGGTTTTAGCCCTCCCTCCTCGCGCGTTTCTCACCAAATCTTCCGGTATGAATCCAACGAGCCGATGAAGCTCCCTGTCCCCCGCCCGATATTGAAGATACCTGATAGAGCACTCAACCCATTGATTCACCGTCGAAATATCCTTGGTGAGTTTAGGGATTAATGCGTTGAGCGTCTTCCACCGATATTCCAGAGAAATACTAGAGTCTATCGATGCGGAGCCCGTCTCAAATCTCGCCGTTTCAGCAGCCTCGGCATTGATTTTCTTACACTCGTTAAATGCGGATTCCGCCGTCATTCCTCTCGCTTTGCCATACTCAGCGTATTGGCAACGCACGTCATCTGATTGATTCCCCCAAAGTTGACGGCGGCGCTCTCCATTCACAATCGTGAAAAGAGCCTCCGCGAATCTCAAGCGCTGTGGGCTTTTCTGTGCGGTGGTTTTGCGGGTCACATCGAACCCGCACGCCGCCCCGAGTTCGAGATATTCCATTACGTCGGAGAACCAACGGAGGGCGCTGTCACGGTTTGCAGCATCAACCAACAGCGGCCATCGCGTGGACTTCATTGCCAGTTCCCTTTTTTGCACTTCCGCATAGAGCGATGTTGCGGCGAGCGCATTGCAAGCCTCTGTAGCGATCTGGCAGAGAGCATCTACCACCTTGGCCTTCCTGTCCTGCCCGCTGTCGGCGGCGGAGTGGAGAATACCCCAAATTCTGGCAACAATTTGTTCCGCGTCCTCATCAGGGTCGCCCTCCGCTTTGTTTGATGGATCGGGCATGCTCAAATCGCCTTGAGGTGTTCCCGCTGCGGTTCTGTGGATTCGGCGAAGACAGCTCTCCGCTTATCAGGATCGGGGGTGATGTTGAAAAAGGCCGCGCCCTCCTCCCGCGGATGAAGGTTGAGGTAGTGCCGACGTATGATCGTCTCGGAATTCCCGGCCTGGAGCGCCGCTTCGCCAAGGCTCCGGTGGAGCGCTACGTGGTAGGATATGAAGGAATGCCGCGCTTCGTCGTGGGTGATTCCGAAATACTTCCGAGCCTGTGAGTTGTGGCGGCGGAAGTTCTTGGGGAAGATCGGGGACGGGGCCAGCGCGAGCCACGCCAAGAGGTTCGTAGATATCACGATCTTCCTTTCGTGTCGCGTCTTGGAGACACTGGCCGGAATGGTGATGGTGCGGGTTTTCAAATTCACCAGAGATTTCTCAAGCGGCGCGAACCGTAGCATTTCCTCGGGGCGGATCCCGGCAAAGTAGGTGTAGGCGTAGTACCGCAGGAGCTTGCCGGACTTCCACCGCATGAGTGCGGACAATATCAGGGCCACGCGGGCGGGCGCGGTTGTGATCGGTGTCGGGTTCTGCTCCTCCCTCACTTGCCTTGCGGAAAAAACCCGGACAGGGGCGACGGGGTTTTCGAAGAGAAACGGCCGGTTCGTCACCTTATCCGCCGTCGAGCACCAGGCAAAGAACGCGTGAAGGTCGTTCCTGTAGTTGTTCCACGTCTTGCGGCTGGCGGTTTCCACCCCATCCCGCGCCCCCAGCTTGCGGAGGAAGGCTTCCACCGACTGGGGGGCAACCTCATGCGTCCAGGGATTGTCCGTCGCGGTGATGAATGCCCCGATGCTGCCTTTCAGCGCTCTCATTGTCCGTTCCCTCAGTCCGTCCCGCTTGCGCGTCTCCAGATAGAGATCCAACGCGTCTTGCAGCCGGATCGTGAATTCTGGGGGGCGATGGTGCTTTAGAAAAAACGAAACCGCATCCGCCAAGGTGTAGGCTTTTCCCAGCCTGTCGAAACATTGAAGCGCCTCCTCATGCTGCGCATCGCTCAGGGGGGAAAGCACCATCCGTTGCGCCCTCCCCTTGTTCTCCATCTCGACCCGCTTCAGCGCAACGAACCTTTCCGCATCGGCCCGCTCCGAGAACTGCTTCCGCTTCCATTTGCCGTCTTCCTTCCATCCTTGGACAAGGTGGGTGAGCCAAACGCTGCCGTTTTTCTCGCGGGAGATTTCCCGGATCGTGATCTCGGTTGCTGCCGCTTTGTTGGCGAGTGTTCGCGTGCGCTTCGTTGGCCTGCCCATGTCAGCTATTCAATGCCATTCCCTGCCTATTTCAAGCGCATATTGCACGGTTCGTCGCACGGCATACGCTACAGCCCATAAGAAACCTGAAAAATCCGCAGGTTCGAACCCTGCAGCGCGCACCATTTTGATCATTGATGCCCAAGAGTCCGGAGGCTGTGCGTGGCCCGGAATTCACCTCTGCTTCAAATCCATGTGACACCCTGTGTGACAGGAGACAACGGCAGCAACCCCGAATGGTTGGAACCTGCATGGCAAATCGCTGAGATGCAGAACCGATCGGCTTGCTGAAGCGTATCAACCGCCAGTCACCCAGATGATCAGCGGGTGAAAAGATGCTTTTGCACAGCAATTTCCGTCAGACCAGCAACGCCCTTGGGACGAAGGAAACCCTTTCCTATCATCCCCTCGCGGCTGCAAACCCAGAATCCCTTTCCGGCGGACGGACTGAAAAGAAAGTGCCACCCATCCCCGACTGTGCCGTAAAGAAGACCTGCTCTCCGGTGGGTTTCGATGAAAGTGACGAACTGCTCATCCCATCCAGTCCACGCGCTGGAACCAGCACCGAAGAGTTCCTTGAGGGTGTGCTCTGCGCGATCCGGATCTATGCCACGCATTGTTGCCGTGGCCGCCTTCACGTGATGTTCGAGTTCGAGATCGTATTCTTCCATGGCATGCGTGGCTTTTATTTCCCACCACCAGCCACCATCCAAAGATATCAATCATGCCGTGTCAAGGTGCGGGCCGGTAGTTGGGGCGATTTCAGAGGGTGCCGGGGCTGACTGCGAGTGACATCCTTCGAAAGATTTACTCACCGCCATCAGGGATGCACCCTGCCACCCTGATCCATCCACCCGATCAGGCCGTACACGTTCCTGTTGAGTTCCTTCATCTCCTTTAGGAAATCCGGATACTCCTCAAACCCGGCCGTCACCACGCCCTTGTTCGAATCGATGTTCGAGGGATCGACCTTCCTGTCCTTCATGTCGTTGTCCTGATACTTGAAATGGTGCCAACCGACACAGCCCTTCGACTCCATCAACGCGAGGCAGAAATTCTGATAGAACAGCCCGCGTTCTTTCTGGGTCTTAACCAGCCAACCGGCTCCCGATGTGTTCGGCATACCGGAATCCACCCCCTTGGCATAAAACTCGGTGATCATGAACGGCCTGCCCGACCATTGCTGCCAGTTCGCCATCAGCTTGGAATCCGGCGTCCACGCGTGGTAGTAATTGACCGACACCACATCGCAGTGTTTGCCGGCCGCGCGGAACGCAGCGGCGCTCCGGATCACTCCGCCGTGAAAACGGCAACCCAGATACAGGTGGTTCGGGTCGTGCGCCTTGATCGCTTTCGAGACGATGGAAAAATACCTGCCCATCATGAACCCGATGAATTCCTCGCGATCCGCATCGGTGAGTTTCTTCAGATCGGCCTTCGCGCCCTTGCGATCCTTCAGCCATGCCCACGCGGCCTTGTGGCCATGGTCGTTTTCCGGGAGAGTCAGGAAATTCTCAAGGCTGTTGCTTTTGATCGGCAGTTCGTTGTCGGAAAAATGCCCCACCAGCCAGGGATCGTCCTTGGTCGCCGCCAGTTTCGCCGCGTGCTGCATCGCAAAGGCTTCGAACCCGGGATCGAACACGAAGATTGCATCATTCGGATAACCGGTGTGCCCCGGTTTCTGATACGTCCCGCCACGCTGCTTGCCATAGGAGCTCATGAAATTCCAATTCGGGCAGTAGGCCAGGCGCTTGCGGGCTTTCGCAAGCAGCTCATCGCCCGACCAGCTTCCGCTACCATTGAAACCCTGCGACCGCAGGAATTCCGTCGTTTCATCCGCCCATTTTTGCTCGCTGCCGAACTTCGCTTCAAACGCCGCTTTCGCCTCCTTGGAACCGGTGCCCGGCTTGACCGAACAAACCGCGACATGGATGAAAGGATGCCCATCCGGATCCACCAGCCACCAACGCTCGCCGATCTTCGCCGTGTGAAAGAAGCCCTTGGCATCGACCTTGCGTGTGGAATCGCCGCCGTAGGGACTCAGGCTCGTCTCCTCGGTAACGGGCTTGAAACCTTCCGCATGAGCCAGCGTCCAGGTATCGAAAATCTTCCAGCTCTTGTTATCAGGCTTGTGTTTCACCTCCACCTTCAGCGGCTCAACCGCATGCAGCATCGAAATACCCGGCCACAGCAGCAACCAGGCAACCCGAAAAGACAACCGACGGGACGCATCCAAGCCCGCTTTCAAAGGCATCGACAGCAAGGGGCGTTTCATTCCGCAGTGGATAGCGCCTTCACCCCACCCCGTCCATGCCGGAACTTACGTTGGGGGATTGAGTGATCCGCAGTGCTCACGGTTTGAGTTTCATGACTTCTGCTCCGGCCAGGAGGTAGCTGCCGAAGCCGTGGAGATCGCCCTTGAGGCGGGGGCGCTTGAGGTAGTAGGCGAGGTCGCCGACATCGGTGGAGGCGCAGACGTCGAGGAGGTCGCCCTCGGGTGTGACCTTGGCCTGGAGGGCGTTCCAACCTTTGCGGGCGTCGGCGACGAAGGAGGCGTCGAGCCAGCCCTCGTTGACGCCCCGCGCGAGTCCGTAGGTGAACATGCCGGTGCAGGAGGTTTCCAGCCATGATTCCGGATGGTCAACGACCTGGTGCCAGCCGCCGGCCGGATCCTGGTGTTTCCTGAGCCCTTCCATGTGGGCGACATACGAGGCAAGAAGCGACGGGCGTTCGGGGTGGTCGGCGGGGAGAAAGGCGAGAAGCTCGGCGTGGGCTAGGACCATCCAGCCGTTGCCCCGGCCCCAGAACTGCCCGGCGGGCCGGGAGGTTTTCAGATCCCAAACATGGCGGTAGAGGCCGGCCTTGGAATCGAAGAGGCGGGCCTGTGTCCCCTTGATCTGGGCGATGGCGGCGTCAAGGGAAGCCTTGTCTCCCAGCAGTTGGTAACGCCGCACCAGATAAGGCACGGTCATGAAGGGATCATCTGTCATCATGCCTTTTCCGGGACGGTAATGGGCGCCGTCGGGGAAACGCGGGTTGGCGGCGAGAAAACGGTCCATCCGCGCGAGGAAGGGATCGTAGCGGGTGTCGCCGGTGGCGGCCTTTTGCTCGAGGACCAGTGGAGCCAGGCCGGTGTGCCAGAGGGAGGAAAGCTGGAAGTGGAAAGCGATGGGGGAAAGCGAGCCATCGCCGACCGGCGCGGCCTTCATCTTCGCGGCGTGCTGTTTCTCGAAATAGGCAAGGTTGTGGTAGATGAACGCGAGGTTGGCCTCGCCGTAACCCTCGTAACGCGGATCGTTCAGCGCATCGGCGGTGCGGCGCATGCCGACGGCCAGAAGCCAGGTCTGGTAGAACCATGCGTTGAACTTGCTCTCGATGCTGATCTCCGGCCGGGGCGCGAGGGAGTTGCTGTCTTCGTAAGTCTTTCCGTTGGAACGGTCGATGAGGCGCCGCGTGGTTTGCTTGAGGATGCCGTCGGCCACAAGGCGGAGCTTGTCTTCGTGGTTTTCCGCACCAAGGAGCGGCAGGGCGCAAAGGAGGGAAAAAAGGAGGGCGGCGATGGATCGGGGCATTGCAAGTGGCGTTTGGAGATTGGGTTTTGAAAACTTCCATGGCGACTGCGAAAATCAGCATACTGCGGAGTAATTAGGTCGTAATGGGGGCAGATAGAGCTTTGCAACCAAGGGGTGGTTTCCGCTTTTTTGTGGTGGATTGGGTTGAAGGATTGGCCGTGCTTTTGCACGCCGCAGATGATGTGGAGGAGTTTGGTCATAACCGCTCCCACAATGACGATGGACGGGTTTCTGCCGTGTTGCTTCGTTTTTCCATCGCTAACCCAATAACTGCTTATAATAAGAACCGAAGCAGTCAAAAGCCTCCGAAAGCACGGATATTCCCAATGACTTATGGCAAATGGCATATCCCCGCGTCGCCCCGCCCTGATGGGATTCGCGAAAGCACCCGGTATCGGTTTCCCATGGTCATCGGCGGATTCAGATGCGCTGCGAGCCTTACTCCCAGCCCTTGATTTCGGCCAACAGCCTCCTCTCGCGATCCGTATCGGGCGGCTTTTCCTCGTAACGGACGGCGTAATGATAGTCCCGCAGCTCATCGCCAAACGCGGGCGGCGCGTTCATCTCCGCAAGCTGCCGTTTCAGGGTCGAGCCGGGCTTTCCTCCCATCCCCTTTTTCTCACAGGCTCGGCGCCATGAGGCGAGATAGCCGTGCGGGCGCTCCGGATCGAAGGAGTCGGGGATGTTTGGGAAACACCCTTCCTTGCGCACTCCCCGGAACAAGAAGGCGACCAGTGCCACGACCCCGAAAAGAACCATGAGTCTGAGCGCGGTTTTTTCCACTTCGCCGCCTTTCACTGCCGTTTCCTCATGTAGTTCGGAGAGTTGCTCTTCCGCCGTGGGAGCTTTGTCGCCCGGCTCAGCCTTTCTCGGAGTGCCGCCGCCTCCGAGCGCTACGGGCGGGGTCGGCTCCATCACCGTCCAGAAGCCGCCCAATTTCACCTCCACCCAGGCGTGGGCTTCGCGAGCACGGAAAACAAACATGCGGCTGTCCGGGAAATACTCGCCGCCCGCCCAACCGTAAGCGACACGCGCGTCCACGCCGATCTCGCGCGCCATCAGGGCACCCGCCGTAGCGAAAAACTCGCAGTGCCCGCGCTTCTCGTCGAAGAGGAAATTTTCCAGCGGATCGAGATCGTCGCGGTTCTCCGTCGTGAGCGAGTAGTCGAAGTTGTCGCGGAGGAATGACTGGATATTGAGCAGCTTGCGCAGGACATCGCCCTCGCCCGCCGCCTTCGCGGCCAAGGCTCCGAACCTGCCTTCCGGTGCGGGTGATTTCCCCTGCCCCCAATCTTCCGTTTTCGGCAGATCCTCCAAGGCCACCGGCAGCGAGCTGGCGAGATAGCTGAAGCCGGACGCCCCGCCCACATCCGGAAGAAAACCCATGCCCTCCGCCACCACGTTGATGCTGGGCAATCTCACCGCGCGGACGCCCTGCAGGCTTGTCAATGTATCCCGACCGCCGCCTTCTTTTCCGTGGAAAATTTCGTGGAGGATCTCCCCATCGCTCCTGTCCCCCAGCCCGATCCAGCCTTGCGCATCCGCCTCCAGATTCTGCGGCTCGCTGCCGCGCATGCTCCAAACACCGTCCTCGAATTCATCCAGCGTGAACGCCCGCACATACACTTTCCTGTTCAGCAAGCGCTCCGCGTCCTTCGCCTGCGGGAGTTTCACGAAAATCTCCGGTTTCGCACCCGGCTTGAGGTTCGTGCGCTGCGGCAGGGCGCGGCGTTTCTCATCGCTCCAGAGCCAGTTCCCCGTCTGCGCCGGGCCGCCGTTGCCCGCGCGTTCGGCCGCGGCGGTGGGCTGGAGCTTCGCCTCGATAAGGATCGCCACTTCTTCGAGCGGCTGCGGAGCGGCGTTGAGAAGCCAGAGAAATCCGCACTCCAGCGCGAGGATGCCCATGCCCATGGCGAGGTAATCCCGCATGCCCGCCTTCCTCGCCCCTTTCGCGACCGGCAGGTCATCCTTCGTCCGCTTCGCCGCCCAGAAACCGAGGCCACCAACGAGCAGCAACACGGCGAGGCAGGAGCGCACCAAACCCGGCAAGCCCTCAGGCCAGCCACGCAGCATCGCATAGGCGCCGCCGCCCGCCACGCAGAGCACCAGAAGTCGCAAAATCATTTCCGCCCCCCTTTCATGCTGGGTCGGTTTTTTTTACGGGAACCATCGTACTCACGGATATCCACCAGCACGGGAGCGATTTCACCATCCGTCACAAAGCCCTCCCAACCGGAACGGGGCATGTCGGAAACGACCACCACGCACTCGGATTCGCGAGCTCTGCCGAGCGCCGCGATGAGATCGTGCGCCTCCGTTCCGGAAGCCCGTTGCACCGTGAGCAAGCCCTCGCGCACGCCCGCCACCTGGCGCCGCGTTTTCAGCACACCTTCCTCCCAGCAATTGAAATCCGCGATCCAGCGCACCGGCATCCCCGATCCCACGAGGAAACCCAGTGCCCCGTAGAGCAGGGAAAGCGCTTTCTCGAAGCGATCCGGCCGGATCAGTTCGCCATCACCGCCGTAGGAATGGAACACAACCAAGCACCCCTCCGCCTGGGAGCCGGGAGGCTCGTCCTCACGCACCAGGATCGCCCCGCCCGCCGCTTCGGAACGCAGACTCGCCGCCCATGCGATGCGCCGCAAACTATCGCCGCCGCGCCTTTCGCGCAGCCCCTTCCACTCGCCGATGCCACCGGAATACTTCGAGCCACCCAGCGGAGCGCCGTCGAGCAGGTGTCCGCGCAACGCCAGCGCGCGTGGCACGATGGGCTTCGGCAACACTCCGACCTCCGCCTCCACCGTCAGTTTTTTTGAAAACGTCATCAACCCCAGCGGAAAGCCCGATCTGACCCAAGCACTTTGGGAGTCACGCAAACCTCTCGCCCGCAGAACCGGTCGCCCCTCCACCTCCGCGCCGCCGCCACCTGCAAGCCATAAGGTTTTCCCGGAAACCACCGCCTCGCCCATCAGCCCGAT
The DNA here is from genome assembly GCA_046051965.1 of Verrucomicrobiota bacterium. Lineage (GTDB taxonomy): Bacteria > Verrucomicrobiota > Verrucomicrobiia > Verrucomicrobiales > Akkermansiaceae > Luteolibacter. Next base: position 44,062 of record JBJONG010000022.1, on the reverse strand, counting down.
GCCGAACTCGATCCATAGACTGTCGGTGAGGCGGCTTCCGTTCGTGAGCGAGAGCTCGCACGAAAAGCCCTTTCCGGCCTCCACCCGACGCGGCCCGCGGTAAGCCAACGAGAGGTCGCGGAGATTCATCCTGCCCAGGACAAAGGCCACGAGAAACAGCACGGCCACCGAAAGCCCCATCGCGGCCATCACGCCATCCACCCGCCACATTCCCACCGCGAAGAGAGAAAAGCCCAACGCGCCGAGAATCACCCCGCGCCGGGTCCAGGCGAAGCGAATCCGCCCCTCCTCTACCGCCTCCTCAATGGATAATATTGGATTTACGCTCGCCGCCATTGCCCTTGCCGCCGTTTGCCGGGCTCCATTCCAGCTCTTTTGCGTCCGCCCAGAGCTCCTCCAGGCCGTAAAATTCGCGCATCTCCTCGTGCATCACGTGCACCATGACATCGATGTAGTCGAGCACCACCCAGCGCGAGTCCGCCTTGCCCTCGGCATTGGCTGGCTTCGCTCCTGTATCCGTTTCCACGATCCCCGCCACATCGCGGATGATCGCGCGCAGGTGCGGCATGGAAGAACCGGAGCAAACGATCATGAAATCCGTAAGGTTCGATACCCCCCGCATATCCCACACGCGGATATTCTCCGCCTGGATTTCCTCCGCCGCCTTCACACACGCCTTCGCCAATTCTTCTCCTTCAATCGCCATAAATCTTACTTTCGAAAGCGGATCGTAGTCCAACCGGATGTCACTTGGCAACCCGCTTTGTCGATTGCTTGATCGGCTGCGCGGCGGATGACCATTCTCCCGTCACTCAGAGCCTATTGAACTGAACCAACGAGTCATGTGCCGTCAAAAAGACCGTTTTGCCGTCCTTGCCGCCGAATGCCACATTTGCTGTCGCCTTTCCTGTAAGGACGCGACCCAGGAGTTTCCCCTGCGGTGAAATAATCATCAGGCCGCCCGGGCCGGTCGCCCAAAGATTGCCTGTTTCATCGACTTTCAAGCCGTCCGGAGAGCCCTTGCCGTCCAATTCTTGCGTATCGAAAAAGACTTTCGTGCCGGTCGCCATTCCGTCCTCGCCGAGGGAGATTTTGAGTATGATTGCACGCGGGCGGTGGGAGTTCGCGACGTAGAGGGTTTTTTCATCGGGCGAAAATGCGATTCCGTTGGGGCGTTCGAGTTCCTTTGACACCAGGCTGACCACGCCGTCCGTGCCGATTCGGAACACTCCGCAGAAATCGAGTTCGCGGGCGGGATCCTCCTCGCCTTTCGGGAGACCGTAGATCGGATCGGTGAAGTAGATCGCGCCGGAGGAATGGACGGCGATGTCGTTGGGGCTGTTGAAACGCTTGCCCTCGAATCTGTCGGCGACGGTCGTCTTTTTGCCGTCTTCACCGAGGAGGGAAACCCTGCGGTCGCCGTGCTCGGCGATGAGGAGGCGGCCTTTCGCGTCGAATGTAAGTCCGTTCGAGCCGGAGGAGCGCCATGCGGGGTCGTCACCCGAGTAGCCGGAAGGACGCATGACCTCGCGGAGTTTCCCGTCCTTCCAGGCATGGATCACGTTGTTCGGGACGTCGGAGAAAAGGAGTTCGCCGGTTTTGGCATTCCATACCGGCCCTTCCGCCCATTTGAACCCCTCGGCCAGCATTTCGATTTTGGCATCGGCGGGAATGAGTTTGTCCAAGTCGGGATCGAGCCGCTCCACGGACATTTCACCCGCCGCGAGAGCCACGCTTCCGAGAAATACCGACCATGTTTTCATTGTTGTGATCATTTCCGGAACAAACAACGGCTGAAACGCGGCGACAAGGCGATTCGTCCGCTTGCAATCCGATGATCTCCCTCCATTTTCCCGGCATGCCTTTCACGCCGAAGCCAAATTCCGCCCTTCTCATCGTCGGCCACGGATCGACCGAGAACCCCGATTCCTCCACGCCTTACTTCGACCACGCCGCCGAGATACGGAAGCGCAACCTCTTCGCCGAGGTGCACGTGTGTTTCTGGAAAGAGGAACCGTCCATGCGCGAGGCGCTTCTGATGATCGACTCGCCCGAGGTTTACATCGTGCCGGATTTCATCAGCGAAGGCTATTTCACCCAAGATGTGATCCCGCGCGAACTCCAGCTCGACGGCTCAACGACGGTGCGCAACGGAAAAACCCTCCACTACTGCCTGCCGGTCGGCGTCCATCCCTCGATGACCGGGCTGATCCTGAAGCGTGCGAAAGAGGTCGCGCCCGATGCCGATCCCGCCGACACCACCCTGATCATCACGGGCCACGGCACCGGACTGAACCAGAACTCCACCAAAGCGATCAAGGATCAGGCGGATCTCATCGCCGCCTCGGGCGCGGGCTATGCGCTGGTGACCGATGCCTACATGGAGGAGCAGCCGTTCATCGCGGATTGGGACAAAATGGCGGATACCATGAACGTAGTGGTCGTGCCCTTTTTCATCTCGGACGGACTTCACTCCTACCAGGATATTCCGGTGCTGCTGGGGCTGGAAAAAGAGGTCGGCCCCGCGGCGAGCCAGACCGATGTGTTCCGGCAGAACCCGAACCATCTCCGGGGGAAAAATCTCTACTACTCTTCCGCGATCGGCACCGAGTTGCTGATGGCGGATGTGATCCTCGATCAGGTCGCTGATTTCGACACCAAATACAGCCCCGCTCCACCGGTTCCGGTGGATTTGGAAACACTCCCCGCGCATCTGAAAAAGCTGGTTCGTGGCGGCATCCAACAGATCGGACAAATCCAGATCCAACGCGATCTCTGCGAGTTTGCCTACGCGCTCCATCACATCGAGGATGAGGATCTCGCCACCCAGCCGGCTTACGGCGGGCTGGATCATTTTCATGGCCCGGAGATGGCGCGGGACATCTCCACCTACGCGGAGGACGGCGAATACCGTTTCACGAAAGGAAAGATCAACCTCAAGCGCGGCTGGATCATGACACTCGATGACGAGACCGAACTGCTCCGCGCCCTCGACCATTTCTATCCGGCCTGCACCGCGCTTTTCATCCGCCATCAGGACGGCACGCTGCCCGTCGAGAACCTGCGGGAAAAACTCGCGCGCCAAACCGGAATGTACCGCTTTGCCCGCTCGATCAGCGATGCGGGAGCACAGGAACTCGTCCGGAAAGTCTGCGGACCCGCCCACAACTGCGCGAAAAAAATCCTCTGGAAACTCGACGAAAACACGCCGCTGGACGACAACGAAGCCTCCCGTTTCAACGGAATCCCCGGTAGCGCATCGACAAGCGAGGCGATACCTTTGCTCTGCCGCGAGGCGTGCAATCACTTCGTCGCGGAGTGCAGGAAGACGGCGAAGGCGGAGTTCGATGCGAAGGCGGCTGCGACGGCATGATTTAGCTCTGGATGCGCGGTGCCTCATCGGGGAGAATCGCCGCACATGGAAAGCATTGAGACCCTGATCGAAAACAACGCCGTCTGGGCGGATCGCATGCGCCAGAGCGATCCTGAATTTTTCACCCGCTTGGCGCAGCAGCAAAGCCCGCGGTATTTTTGGATCGGCTGCTCCGACTCCCGCGTCCCTGCAAACCAGATCACCGGCCTGCCGCCGGGGGAGGTTTTCGTCCACCGCAATGTCGCCAACGTGGTGCAGGAAACCGATTTCAATGTGCTCGCCGTGCTCCAATACGCCGTGGATGTGCTGAAAGTCAGCAATGTGATCGTTTGCGGCCATTACGGTTGTGGCGGAGTGAAGGCGGCGCTGGAAAATTTCCGCCACGGAATCATCGACAACTGGCTCGCGCCGATCCGCTCTCTCACGCGGGTGCATAAAGAGGAACTCTCCGAGCTGGAGGAAGGTTTGAAACTTGATCGCCTGTGTGAACTCAACGTGCTCTCGCAGGCAAGGCATGTGGCACGAACCACCATTGTCGAGGACGCTTGGGAGCGGGGGCAGGAACTCGCGATCCACTCTTGGATCTACCGGCTCGACAAAGGAATCCTGACACCTTTACGCGACCCGATCAGCCGCCCGACGGATATCGTTTGAGAGAGTTTTAGAGAAAAATCTTTACAAAATTCGGCCCATGCCATACCGGGTATGGCATGAAAATGACAATGCATATAGACGAAGCCCTGTTGAAAAGGGTGGTCGAGGCCTACGGCTGCGAAAGCAAGACCGAGGCCGTGGAAATGGCCTTACGCGAGATGGATCGTAGAGTCCGCTTCCGCGAATTCATCAAAGAGGGCATGGGCTTAACCAGAGAGGAATTGATGGACGCTGTGATCCCCGGCTACGATCCCAAAAACCTGAACATCACCCGCTACACCCACGAGGACTTACCCTCCAGCAAGGTCGCCGAAGATTCCAAAAAATATGGCCATTGAGATACTGGTGGACAGCAATGTCTATATCGATCTGATGAAGAGCGGGCGGGATCCTGTCAGCACCTTGGGAGAGTGGGTAGGGAGCTCCGAACTTGTGACCTGCGGGATGGTGAGGTTGGAGGTGCTTCGCGGACTGAAAATTCCGAAGGTGCGCCAACGCATCTCCTCTTTCATGGACATCATGATCAATGTCCGCACCGACGCCGCTTTCTGGCCGGAGGCGACCGATCTGGCGTGGAAGCTTGATCGCCAAGGTAAAGTGATACCCGGAACGGACATCGTGATCGCCGCCTGCGCGTTGCGAACTTCAGCGGCCGTCATGACATCCGATGCCCATTTCCAGTCCATCGATGGCCTGCAAGTCATCGCACCTCCCGCAGAGTGGTTTTCCTAGCGTTTCTGATTTGCATGGCCGCGAGCCCGGAGGCAAGACTGCGGCGTGTCCAACCAGAAGAACCAAGAAAAAGTCCGTGTCGCCGTTGATCTCGGGGCAAGCAGCGGTCGGGTGATCGTCGGTATTCCAACCGCTGGAAAACTTTCACTGACAGAGATTCACCGTTTTGAAAATCCCGCCATCGAGCTACCCACCGGGCTCTATTGGAATATCCTCGGCCTTTATCACGAGATCCTGACGGGATTGAAAAAGGCGATTGCCGCCCACGGCGAGGACATCGCCTCCATCGCGATCGACACTTGGGGCTGCGATTTCGGGCTCTTTGACCACTCCGGCGAACTCATCGGACCGCCGCACCAATACCGCGATCCACGCTTTGAGGGAATGGCGGACAAGATGCACGATCTCATTTCCGAGGACGACATTTTCAGCCGCACCGGGATCAAGACAAACTTCTACAACAGCTCCCTGCATCTGCTCTCACTCAAGCTCCGGGAAAGCAAATCCCTTTCCCAAGCGGGCAACATCCTGTTTATCCCGGACATCCTAGCCTACTGGCTCACCGGAGTGAAAGCGGTGGAGCGCACCAACGCATCCACCTCGCAATTGCTCGATGCGGAGACCGGTCAATGGGCTGCCGAGGTCATCTCCTTGCTCGGACTGCCTGACCGGATTTTCGGAAAAATCGTAGCTCCCGGCACGGTTCTCGGGTCGCTGCGTCCCGCCTTGAAAGACACTCTCGGCCGCTGCGACATCCCATTCGTCGTCGCCCCCTGCCATGACACGGCGTCTGCCGTGGCGGGCATTCCGCTCACCGAGGAGGAGCCGCTTTGGCTCTCGTCCGGCACATGGTCGATCATGGGCGTGGAGCGGAAACATCCCATCCGCAGTTACGAGGCGCTTTCGTTCGGTTTCTGCAACGAACTCGGTGTGGATAACACGGTACGCTTTCTCAAAAACATCGCAGGCCTCTGGCTGATTCAGGAATGCAAACGCCAGTGGGACAAGGAAGGGGTCAACCATTCCTTCGCGGAACTCGCCAGCATGGCCGAGGCGGCGACACCTTTCACCGCTTTCATTGATCCCGACGATGCCGTATTCGCAAGCCCGGGAAACATGCCCGGCAAGATCCGGGACTTCTGCGAAAAAACCGGCCAGGCCGTCCCGAATTCCTTCGGCCAGATTCTCCGGGTCGCGACGGAATCCCTGGCTATGAAATACCGCCACGTTTATGGAAACATCTGCCACCTCACCGGGCGCACTTACTCACGCCTCCACGCGGGCGGCGGCGGCATCCAGAACGAGATGCTCTGCCAGGCGACCGCCAACGCCCTCGGCATCGAGGTTCTTGCCGGCCCGATTGAGGCCACTTCCTGCGGAAACCTCATCACGCAAATGATCGCCACGGGCGATGTCCCGGATTTCACGGCAGGTCGCCAGCTCATCCGCGAATCCTTCGGTTTCGTCACCTACACGCCGCAGGATCGCGAGCTTTGGGACAAGGCTTACGCGGATTTCCTCAAAATCATCGGCTGATCCGCCATGCGCCTCGCCGTCCTCAATGTCGTTGGTCTCTCCAAGTCCCTGCTTGGAAAGGACGCGCCGGGCATGACCGCCTTCGCGGAAAAACACGGGCTGCAAACCTACACGCCCGCCTTCCCCGCGCTCACCACCACCGCCCAATCGTCCATCCTAACGGGCACGCCGCCGGAAAAGCACGGCATCGTCGCCAACGGCTGGTACGACCGCGAGAGCGCCGAAGTCCGTTTCTGGAAGCAGTCGAACCACATCGTCCACGGCGAGAAGATCTGGGACACCCTGCGGAAAACCGTCCCGGACTTCACCTGCGCCAAGCTCTTCTGGTGGTACAACATGCACTCCACCGCAGACTTCACCATCACCCCGCGCCCGCTCTACCCTGCGGATGGATCGAAGCATTTCGACATCCACACCCAGCCCATGGCCATGCGGGAGGAGATCAAGGCGGATCTCGGCCCCTTCCCCTTCCCCGCCTTCTGGGGGCCGGCGGCGGGCATCGCCTCTTCCGAATGGATCGCCGCCTCCGCGAAATGGGTGGAGGAAAAGCACTCCCCCACCCTCTCCCTCGTCTATCTCCCCCACCTCGATTACTGCCTCCAAAAAGACGGCCCCGCCGCCCCGAATATCCCCGCCGAAGTCCGCGCCATCGACCGCGTCGTCACCGAACTCATCCGCTGCTACGAATCGCGCGGCGTCCGTGTCATGCTGCTTTCCGAATACGGCATCTCCCCCGTCAACAAGCCCCTCCACCTCAACCGCCTCTTCCGGGAAAAAGGCTGGCTCTCCATCAAGGACGAGCTCGGCCGCGAAACCCTCGATTACGGCGGCTGCAAAGCCTTCGCCGTCGCCGACCACCAGATCGCCCATGTCTATGTGAACGATCACGCGATCCTCCCTGAAGTCCGAGCCCTCCTGGAAAGCACCCCCGGCATCGCCGAGATCCGCCCGCAGAACCACCCCCGCTCCGGCAACCTCATCGCCGTCGCCGAGCCCGACGCATGGTTCACCTATTATTACTGGACCGACGACGCGAAAGCCCCCGACTACGCCCGCACCATCGACATCCACCGCAAGCCCGGCTACGACCCCTGCGAGCTCTTCATCGACCCCGCCATCCCCTTCCCGAAAGCGAAGATCGCCAAGTTCCTCCTGAAAAAGAAACTCGGGATACGCGGCCTGCTGGAAGTCATCCCCCTCGATCCCACCCTCGTCAAAGGCTCACATGGCAGGGATCAGGTGCCGGACTCCGAGAAGCCGCTTCTGATCGGATCAGCGCACAAAGTCCAGAAAGCAGAGGAAGTCCATGCGGCGATCCTCAGGGAGTTCATCTGACAATCAAGGGCTGCCGGCTTCCCGGCAACCCGAGTTCGTTTGCTCCATTCTTATCTGGCAGCCAGAGGCGGCCACTCCTTGGGCCTTAGACTTTCGTCCAAGCGGCGTTGTTTTCCGAGGATTTCACAGCCGCCTCGATGAAGGCCATGCCCTCCACTCCCTCTTTCACGCCGGGATAGTCGTAGGCTTCGTTGCCCTTGAAAGTTCCGGCGAGGGAATCGGAGATGGCTTCGGCGGCGGCGAGGTAGATGTTGGCGAAGGCCTCGATGAACGCTTCGGGGTGGCCGAAGGGAAGGCGGGTGTATTTCGCGGCGGCTTGGCCGTTGTAGCTGTTGCCACGGCGCCATGTTTCACGGGGTTTGTCGGCGAACTTCACGATCAGCTCGTTCGGATGTTCCTGGTGCCACTCAAGCGATGCCTTGGTGCCGTAGATGCGGATGTTGAGGTTGTTCTCGTCGCCGGTGGAGATCTGGGAGGCGTAGAGCACGCCGCGCGCGCCGCCCTCGTAGCGGCAGAGCATGGAGCCGTCGTCATCGAGCTTGCGGCCGGGGATGAAGGTGTTCAGGTCGGCGGCGATTTCCTCCAGCTTCAGGCCGGTGATGTATTGCGCCAGGTTTTCCGCGTGGGAGCCGATGTCGCCCATGCAGTTCGAGACGCCGGAAATGGAAGGATCCATGCGCCAGTTCGAGATCGCGCCGCCGGAGGAGGCCGCCTCGTCATACGCGCCGATCGCGTAGCCCTGCGGGTATTCGGCGACGATTTTCAGGATCTTACCAAGCTTGCCTTCGGCGACCATCGCCTTGGCTTCCTTCACCATCGGGTAGCCTGTGTAGTTGTGGGTGAGGGCGAAGACCAGGCCGCTCTTTTCGACGATGGCCTTGAGTTCCTCGCCTTGCGCTTTGGAGAAAGCGAGCGGCTTCTCGCAGATCACGTGGATGCCGCTTTCGAGGAATTTCTTCGAGACCTTGTAGTGGAGGTCGTTGCGGGCGACGATGCTGACGAAGTCGATGCGCTCGCCGAGCGGGAGGGCGGCTTCCTTATCGGCCATTTCCTCGAAGCTTCCGTAAACGCGATCCGGGGAGAGGAAAAAATCCTCGCCGGAGAGCCGGGATTTTTCGGGATCCGAGGAGAAACAACCGGCCACCAGCTCGATCTTGCCGTCGAGGTTCGCCGCCATGCGGTGGACGGAGCCGATGAATGCCCCGCGTCCGCCGCCTACCATGCCCATTCTGAGTTTTCTGTTCATAATCGTGTTTGGAAATCCGCAGATATACTTCCCCATCCCCCGCGCGCTGTGCAACCTCAAAGCGGTCTGGCTTTAGTCTCTACCTTTACTTGCGCATCACATTTTGACAGCGGCGAGGCCTAGGAAAAGAGGGAACTCCTCGGCAGCGCGGTGCTCGGCTTTGCTGAAGGGGCCGACCTGCGACCGCCGGTGCGAGAAAAGCTCGGTGCATTTCGTCACGCCCAGCCCGGCCTTGCCCATGGCGGTGATGATGTCCGCGAGCGGCCGATGATAAAAGACGGTGCCCTCGTCGGTGCCCAGCCCCGGCCTTGTCTGGATGCCGATTTCAAGGGATTTGCCGTAGCGGTCGAGGCGGCGGTATTGGACTTTTTGATCGGTATCCCAGCCCCAGTGGCTTTCCTTTGGAATGCGGAAACAGGGGTGCATCATCACGATGACAAGTCTTCCGCCAGGTTTGAGAGCAGTGGAGAGGTTTCCCATCAGTCCGTCCGCGTCCGGGACATCGTGCACGGCCATGACACAAGCCGCGGCATCAAAGGTGCCATCCGCCCAAGCGCCCGGAGCACAGGCGTCGGCACGGAGGAAAGTGGCATTTTTCTCGCCGCCGTATCGCTGCCGCGCGGCACCGATGAGCTTCCCGCTCGCATCAACGCCCAGCACATGCCCCGCTCCCGCAGAGAGCAGGTGGCGGACTAGCACACCTTGCCCGCAACAGAGGTCGAGCACGGCGTCCCCTTCTTTCACGGCGAGCAGATCCATCGTTGCGGGGAGTATCACGTTTCGGTGATAATCGGAGCCATCCGCTCCAACGAGTTTGTCATACCAACCCGCGACACCGTCCCAGCCTTTTTCCTCCACCTTCCTCACAGGTCTGCGCGATGCCTGTTTTTTCGGGAAAAACCCACCTCTTCCGCCCTTGCTTTCCATGCCCGGATGCTATCCCGCGCCCCCCTCCCCGTGGCGATGAAAATTCTCACCAAGCACCCGGCAAAGCCAATCACTTGAGGTCTTGGAAGCGTTGCGGGCTAGGGCAACTCCTCTTTTTTCTCCGTCCCTCCATCGGTGAGAGGCGTCCAATCGGGCGTGCCGGTATCAAGGCGGATCAATTCACTGGCGTAAACCGCGTCCTCGTTGCGCGGATCAATCTCGGCAGCCAGTTGAATGAGATATCGCGCGAGGGTACGGTTTTCTCCTTCCTGCTGCTGGAGTAAGAGCTGCCCGCGTGTCAACAGCAGACGAGCAAGCACTTGCGGGCTGTAATCACCATCCGTCTTTTCCGGCACGATACCCTTCGCCAACTGAAACTGGGTGACAAGCGCCTGTTTGTTCCGTGGGGAAAGGTGAAGGGCCAGAGCAAGAATGCGCCGCCCCTGTTTGATCGAAGCCATCGAAGCGCCATCCTTCGCGATCATATTGGCCGCATGGGAGGCGAGGTTGGTCGCATATTCATCGCGCTCGGAATCGAGCATCAAAAGATTGGCGCTGAAAAGACTGGTTTTGATATTCAGCGGCTCCCACGTGAATTTCGGCTCTTCCGCTACGCATAGCGGCGCGAATGCGATCATCGCGATCATCGGGAATTGCCAAGTTTTAATCACAGCAGTAGAAGATGGGAAAAGATGGCAAACTGGCAAGGGACAAATCCAGACGATCGTCTCGCCACGCATCTCGCCGGACAAATGACCAAGCCGTTCCGGAAAAAGGCGATGCGTGAGGAGCTGCGGCGCAAAATGGCGGGGAGATCCGGTAATTCCGCGCGGGTGGTTGATCAAATCGTCGCATATCTGGCCGAGCGCCCGCATTTGCGCGTGGTGGCTCTTTTCGCACCGATGCCCGGTGAGGTGGATCTGCTCGAACTAACCAAAACCGTCGGAAGGATTTGGGCATTCCCCAAAGTGACGCAGGACGGTCTGATTTTCCAGCAGGTTGCGGACGTGGAAAAAGATCTGCGACCCGGAGCATTTGGCATTCTCGAGCCGGTCAAGCGATTGCCTCTCATTTTAGCAGACGAGATTGATCTATTTCTGTGCCCAGGCCTGGGCTTCGACACGCAAGGAGGGAGGATCGGGCGGGGCAAGGGCTTTTACGATGCAGCGCTCCACGAAGCCCGTGCGGATGCCATCCGCTTGGGAATCTGCTTCGGTTACCAACTGGTGGACGAGGTAGTCATGGAAGACCACGATATCCGCATGCACGGTGTGATTGCGGGATGATCCCGGCGCGCTCCCCAGCGTATCCCCTTTAATCGCACAAATCCCTCCTAAAGCCGCGCTTCCCATCGACCCAGCACGGATTTTCCCAGCAAACTCAATCCCTGTTGGCAGGCCTTCAAGAGAGAGGCGCATGAATACGCCGAGCGCGAGCGGATCAATAAATAATAGCACTCTCTCTTGGGAAAAAATCCGATTTCAGCCATGATACCGCCAATCGATTGCAGGTGATGGTAGAGGTGCCCGTGACTGCTCTTTCGCGACAGATACCCAACTTCAGCATGCCGAACGACAGCCCCCGCTAAAAATCCTCTGAGCTGTCGGAAATTATCTTCTGGCATCCGGCAATACAGGGGCTAATTTCCCGGAAGTCCACACGACAAAACCTAAATTCACATGAGCATTCACGCACAACTCAGCCCGGAAGCACTCCAGCGCCTTCAGCAACAGAAACGAAACTCTACCATATCGTCCATAGTTGTATCCGTTCTTGTCGTCGTCCTCATCGCGCTGATTCTCGGAATTTTCCTTCTTCCGAATATCGTCAAGGAGACGCCGGTCATTGTAACCTACGCATCGAACCTCAGTGAGGAGACAAAAGTGGAGGAAAGAAAGGTGACTACAAAGGTGATGCGCAAGCCCTCATCACCCTCTTCCTCCATGGCGAAGGTCATTGCTGCGAACACTCAGTCCCCCACAGCTGTTCCGGTTCCCGATCAACTCACCAACGCCCCATCCCTGGATTTCGGCGATGGAGACGACTTCGGTGCGGGCTGGGGTGATGGCGACGGGTCTGGCGGCGGCGGCGGATTCGCCGGCATTCCTGCAACAATGAAGGCGCGCTGCTCCAAGGCGGATCGTATGGCTCGCTTGCTGGCAGAAGGCGGCACACCCGAATGTGAAGACGCTGTCGTAAAATGCCTGAAATGGCTCCAAAACACTCAGAATGCCAACGGCAGTTGGACAGGTGATCATCCCGTGGCCATGACCGGACTCGCGCTTCTCGTTTATCTCGGCCACTGTGAAACCCCCCAATCCCCCGAGTACGGAGAGACGGTGCTCAAGGGCATTACCTACCTGATCGATGTGGGTATGAAAAACGATGGCAGGCTCTCCAACAAGGATGCCACTGACATCCAGTGGGTTTACGACCACGGCATCGCTACTTACGCACTCGCCGAGTCCTACACTTTCTGCAGCCAGCTCAAGATCACAATCCCCAACCTCGATACGGTGACCAAGAAAGCGGGAGATATGATCATGCAGGGCCAGAACGAAGCCGGCGGTTGGGTTTACAAATTCGCTTCTTCTGGCGAGGGTGACAACTCTGTAGGATTCTGGATGATCCAGGCACTCAAAGCCTGTAAACACACAGGTCTATGGCCGACCAGCAAGTTCAGCCGCACCATCCGCGAAGCTCTTAATTGGCTTGAAAAGGTTCAGGGCAAGGAAGGCAATATCGGTTATCGCGGGAATCCAGACCAAAGCCCCGGCCTCACCGGCGGCGCCGTCCTCGCCTTCCAGATGTGGGATAAAGGCAGCTCCAGCGCGGCGAGGAAAGGGATAAGATACGTCGCAAAAAATTCCGAGTTCGAATGGGGCAATGAAAATTCCAATCTCTACTACCATTACTACAACGCCCAAGCCATGATCAACTATGGCAGCACAGAATGGTCGGATTATAACGGGCGTTTCCGGGATGTGTTGGTTAAAGCTCAGAGTCCTGATGGCTCGTGGAATCAGGGAGGAATCAAACACGGTCCGGTCAACGTTCACATGTCCACCTGTCTCGCCGCCTTGATGTTGGAGGTTTACTACCGGTTCCTGCCCGGAACCGGTGGCAAGTGATCCGGCAAATTTGCGGATCTAACATTGTCACAATCGCGTTCTCGCCAATTTCCATGACCGGCCTTTCAATTGTCGGCCATGGAAATTCCAGCAAATAACGAAACACAGGCAGAGTCTCAGGAACCTACCGCGATCCAAGCACCCGATCTCACCTCAGAATTCCCCCGTAGTCCGCGCGACACATCCATAGCCGGTTATGTCATTGCCGCCCGTTGTCTGGACAAATGTCGTGCCGTGATCGCGGAGACCGCAGGCGAATACCACTCAGGCTGCCCCCTTGATCAAGTATGGCTGGACTTCACCGGCATCAAATATCGAGCTTTCCGCAAATTCGTCGCGACAGGTGCGGATGATCAGGCCGTTTCCGATTGGGTAGCCAGCAAGGCCAAACAGAAAAAGCGCTCGGAAGTAATCGCGTGGAACAACCGGATGCGTGACAAATCCATCAGCAAAATGCCGATCAAACTTCAAGTTTTCCTGGAAGATTACATCCCGCAAAACCTGCCGAAGGAAAAGCACGTTCGTGTTTGGTTCGATGTGTATGACATCGAGGAAAAACGCATCTAACGCCCTTACCGGCACTTCCACCAAGCTTCGTCAGGTGATCTGGTGCCGCAGAGATTCCAAAGTGACGATTCAAATAGCCAACCCGAGGTCAGATTGGTCTATTATGGCGGAGTGCGGTGCTTATTCCACCAGGATGCGCGATCCTACCGCCATCTTGGAATAGACGGTCGGCATGGTACCGCTGGGTCCGCGGATGCAGGCGTGGGAGGCGGGGTAGCGCCGGATCGGGCCGATGTGGTGGCCGACCCCGTCCCAGGTGAGGCGCATCCAGTATTTCATCGGCGCGCCGACGAACTTGCCGCCCTCGGGGATGGTGTCCTTGTTCGCGTCCGCGTCGCCGTTGACCAGGTTACCTTCGGCGTCGTAGATTTTCCCGTAGGTGTTCGAGCTCTTGTCCACGATCTTCTCCAGCACCTTGTAGTCGCCCGGAGGCGTGGGGCGGCTCTTGATCCCGGAGCAGATCGGGTAATCCATCACGACCTCATCGCCTTTCATCAGCATGCCGCGCTGGGTCTTGAGGTCGATCTTGACCCATGAGTTCGATGAATTCGTCTCGGGCAGGAGCTGGACGTTTTTCCAAACATTGTAGGTTTTGGGGTAGTCCTTCTCCGCCTTGAAATGGTCGTAGGTTCCCGGCTCGTAGGGATTCACGTATTTCTCGTCGGTCTTCGAGAGAGTGGATTCCGTGGGGATGGTATTGGCGCAACTCGCGAGGAAAGCGATGGCGAAGCCGAGGGTGAGATGAAGGAGACGGTTCGAGGACATGGATACGGTTGCGTTGGCGGCGTGACGGGTAGAGCAAAATCCGCACCATTGCAACCTTTCTAATCCGCGCCAGCTTGGGCAGGATTTCGCCCCGCCCCACGAAAATGGTTTCACAGGAACTCAAGACCAAGCTCCGCGACGTGCCCCACAAGCCCGGCGTATATCTGATGAAAGACCGCCTCGGGTCGATCATCTACGTGGGCAAGGCGCTCGACTTGAAACGCCGCCTCTCGTCCTATTTCACCCCCTCGCGGAAAACCCGGGCGAACCTGAAGAACCGCGCGCTGATGGATTCGATCCATGACTTCGAGATCCACGAGGTGCGCAACGAGCAGGAATCCCTGCTGCTGGAGGGCAAGCTGATCAAGGACTACCGCCCGCGCTACAACATCGCCTTCCGCGACGACAAGCGCTTCCTGCATGTCCGCGTGCGGATGGCGGATCCGTTCCCGAGGTTCGGCGCGGTGCGGACTAAGAAGGAGGACGGCGCGCGTTACTTCGGGCCGTTTCCCCACTCCTCGGCGCTGCGCGACACGCTGGATTGGCTCAACCGCCGCCTCGGTCTCCGCGTCTGCCGCCCGACCGAACCCGGCGAGGCGGATTACCGCCACTGCAACGCCGACATCATCCGCAACTGCTCCGCGCCGTGCATCGGGCGCGTTTCCCGCGAGGAGTATCTCGCGAAGGTCGAGGAGGCCTGCGTGATCCTTGAGGGAAAAGGCAAGATGGCGATCTTCGAGGAGCTGGAGGAGGAAATGCAAACGGCGGCGGAGGCGCTGGATTTCGAGAAAGCCGCCACTTTTCGCGACATTCTGGAAAACATCCGCAAGACCCTGTCGCCCACCCGCCAGTTTTCGCGCGGCCGCGGCGTGCCGACCACGGTGAAGCCGACCGAAGACCTCGCGGATCTCGGCGAGGCGCTCGGACTCGACGGCCCGCCGCGCGTGATGGAGTGTTTCGACATTTCCAACGTCTCCTCGAACCACATCGTGGCCTCGATGGTGCGCTTCACCGATGGATTGCCGGACAATGGCAACTACCGCAAATACCGCATCCGCACGGTCGAGGGGCAGGACGATTTCGCTTCGATGGCTGAGGTCGTTTTCCGCCGCTACTCGCGCATCCTGAGGGAAAACATGAACGAGGACACGCAATACTCGCAGGAGCCGCTGATCGAGGCGCAGCGGCGGCTCGCGAAGGAGGGCAAGGCGAAGATCATCCTGCCGGATCTGGTGATCGTCGATGGCGGCAAGGGCCAACTGTCCAGCGCGTTCAAACAACTTCGCGCGCTGGGCTTGCAGGAACTGCCGATCATCGGCCTCGCGAAACAGCGCGAGGAGGTGTTTTTCCCCGGCGAATCCGATCCCCTGCTCATCCCCCACGACCGCGGTGCGCTGAAACTCCTCCAGCGCATCCGCGACGAGGCGCACCGTTTCGCCAACGGCTACAACGAACTCCTCTACCGCCGCCGCATGAAGGAAAGCGCGCTAGACGATTGCCCGGGAATGTCGCCGCGCCGCAAAGCTGCGCTGCTGAAAACCTTCGGATCCATCAAAAGGATTCGGAAAGCCGAGCCCGCCGAGATCGCTGCGATCCCGGGTATCTCCGAAAAGTTCGCGGCTTCCCTTTTGGATTTCCTGAACGCAGACTGAGCGCATGTCAGGAAAAACCACACGCCGCCGCTTCCTCGCCGGCACCGCGGCCACCCTTGCAGGAGCCGCGTTTCTTCCCGCACAATCCCGCCGGACAAAACGCGTGATCCACCTTTTCATGGAGGGAGGCATGAGCCACCTCGACACCTTCGATCCGAAACCCGGTGTGCATTCGATCCCGACGAATGTGGAGGGCATCCGCATCGGCGCGCACCTGCCGCTCATCGCGAGGCGCATGGACAAGATCACCCTGATCCGCTCCATGAGCCACGATCAACGCAGCCACGGTGCGGCGCGGGAACTCTTTCCCTTTCCCCCGGACATCATCATCGGCGGCTGGGACACGCACACGGACAACGAGTCGCGTATCACAAAACCGTGCGCGGAGCTCGACCACACGCTCAGCGGCTTGCTCGATGATCTGGAGACACGCGGCACCCTGTCCGATACGATCTTGGTCGTAACCACGGAATTCGGCCGCAGCGCGAAACGCAACGCCTTCGGCGGTCGCGAACATCATCCGGCGGCGTTCACCTGCCTCTTGGCGGGCGGCGGCTTCGGCGGAAAGGTGATCGGCCAAACATCCTCTGACGGGATGGAAGTGATCGGGGGAAAGACCAGTCTTGCCGATCTCAGTGCTGGTATCTTAACCGCGTGGGATTCGGGAAATCATTCGTTGGCAAGCGCTGCCAGCAGTTCCCTCATCTCCGGCCTTTTTCACGTGAGCGTCTGATCGCGCATCACGCGGAGCGGACGCCGCTTCTGCCCCGGCGATTTCCGGAACCACCTCCCCGGCGGTTGCCCCCTCCCCCGCCGCCGTTCTGGCCACCCCGGCCGCCTTGTTTCACGGCGGGCGGTTTGAATCCGCGGAGGTGTTTCTCGTTGAGAGACTCGCTGTGCCACGGGTGGTCGGTCAGGCGCGGGATCGCGTTCTTGATCGTTTTCTCGATGTCGCGGAGGAAATCGATTTCGTCTTCCGCGCAAAAGGACACCGCCATGCCATCGGCGCCCGCGCGACCGGTGCGGCCGATGCGGTGGACGTAGGCTTCCGGCTCATTGGGCAGATCGTAGTTCACGACCAGCCCCACATCTTTCACATCCACTCCGCGCGCGGCGACATCCGTGGCGACGAGGACGGGCACGAGTCCCTGTTTGAACCGGGCGAGCGCCTTCTCGCGCTGCGCCTGGGACTTGTTGCCGTGGATCGCTTCCGAGGCGTAGCCGGCGGCGGTGAGCGCCTTGGCGATCTTGTTCGCACCGTGCTTGGTGCGGTTGAAAACGATGGTGAGCTTCGATGACTCGGCCTTCGCCTGCTTGTCGAGGAGCTGTTCCAGGAGATACATCTTGTTGCCACGATCCACGAAGCAGAGCCGCTGCTCAATGCGCTCGGCGGTGGTCACTTCAGGAGTGATGGAAACCCGCGCAGGATCGCGCAGGATCGTTTTCGCCAGCTCCACGATGTTCGGGGCGAGCGTGGCGGAAAAAAACAGCGACTGCTTTTTCTGCGGCAGCATCGCGACGATGCGTTTCACATCGCGCAGGAATCCCATGTCGAGCATGCGGTCCACCTCATCGAGGACGAAAAATTCCACCGCCGAGAGATCGACGTGCCTTTGGTCGATCAGATCCAGCAGCCGCCCCGGGGTGGCGACGAGGACATCGACGCCGGGGCGCATCGCTGAAACCTGCGGGTTCTGGCCGACGCCGCCGTAGATCAGCGTCTGGCGGAAACGGATTTTCTGGCCGTAGGTGGAAAAACTTTTCCCCACCTGGATCGCAAGCTCGCGGGTCGGTGCGAGGACGAGGCAGCGGCACTGCTTCGGGCGGAGGGCGCGCGGATTTTCGTGGATCGCGTTCAGGATGGGCAGCGCGAAGCTGGCGGTTTTTCCCGTTCCCGTCTGGGCGCAGCCAAGGAGGTCGCGCCCTTCGAGAAGGAGCGGGATGGCCTGCGCCTGTACTGGCGAGGGGGTGGTGTATTCGAGTTCGTTGAGAACCTGTTTCAGGGGCGCGGCGAGAGCCATCGCTTCAAATGTATCGGTCATGTCTTTTCAAATTCGCCCGACCACCAGGAAGAGGCGTGGGGCGGTGTCGATGATGATGGGGTTGAACCTCTTGCAATCCCTCATCGAACGAAGACCGGAAAAAGCGCCGCTTGTCAGGCTGAATGCCGCAAGCGAGGCGTGGATTAACCCGAATCTGACGAATGGCAAGGTTTTATCTGATTGCCCCTGAGGATAAAGCAGATGCTTGCCAACGAGAACTCCAGCGGCCAATTTGTCGGAGCGTCATCCGCAATCGCGGTGAATTTCCCCGAAAACCTATCAGCCATGGCAGAAATCACAGAAAACGAACTCCCTACCGCACTCAGGCCGCTGTGGCTCAAAGCCCTGAGTGCCGTCCAAATGAACAATTTGGAATACGCGGTAAGTCTTCTTCAGGCTGTTCTGAAAGACGAACCGGCTTTCCTTGAGGGGCGCAGCATCCTGCGTAAGTGCGAGATACAGATCCACTTGAAAGCGGAGAAAAAGAAGAGCCTCTTTGCCATGTCAGGCAATACGATGGGAGTGATGAAACTGGCGAGCCAAGCCAAGAAAGACCCTGCGGGCACCCTTCCCCTAATCGAAAAAGAGCTGGAAAAAGATCCCCTCAGCGACGCGGCGAACGAACTCCTATTCGACACCGCCCTCAAGATGGAACTTTATGAGACGGCATCCTTCGCGCTCGAGACCCTTCGCAAGCACAAGCCCGAGAACATCAAACTTCTCCACAAACTCGCCGAATACTACATCTCGCGTGAGCAGCCTGCCAAGGCGACCGAAGTCTATAACGACATCATCAAGCAGGCTCCCAACGATTCCGCCGCCATCAAGGGAGCAAAGGATGCCTCGGCTCGCGCATCCATGAAGAAACAGCGTTGGGACGAGAACACGTCCATGCGCGATCTCATGCGCGACGCATCCGGCAATGAGGAGCTCGAAAAGGCATCCCGCTCCGGCCTTACCCGCGATCAGCTTGAAGCGAGGCGTGACAAAGTGATCGAGAAATACAACGCCGACCCGAACAACATCGGCACGGCCAAGGAACTCGCCGCACTTTACGAACAACTGGAAGACTGGGCCAACGCCTACACCTTTTTCCACTGGGCGCACTCACTCAGCAAAGGTGACATCGCACTTGCCACAAAGTCCGCGCAAATGCGTGACCGCGCCCTTGAGGCCGAACTCAAGGCACTGGAGGCCGCCGTGGCCGCCGACCCGGATAACGAGCAACTCGCAACCCAGCTCGCACAAAGCCGCTCCGCACGACTTGCCGAGCAGGTTGCCGAAGCGAGAGCCCGCGTGGATCAGAATCCGACTGATCCACAGCTCCGCTTCGAACTCGGCTTCGCCCTCTATCGCAGCGGTCAATACACCGCCGCAATTCCCCATCTCCAACAGGCGACACGCAATCCGCATATCCGCACGAAGGTCCTACTGCTTCTGGGCAGGACTTTCAGAGCAAAGAACATGTTCGACCTCGCTATCAAGCAACTTAGCGACGCACTGGCCGATCTCAACGCGATGGACGGCACCAAGAAAGAAGTTCTTTATGAGAAGGGCTTGATCCACCACGACATGGGAGACAAGGCCGCCGCATTGGACGCCTTCAAACAAATCTACGAGGTCGATTACGGATACCGCGATGTGGCGGAACGCGTGGAATCCTCCTACGCAAGCTGAGTCCACTCTCAAGCGGTTGGGAAAATCTTCAGTTCGGGAAAATTTTCCGTTTCCGGATAGGGGATTCTCGTTAGCTTTCACCCATGCACGATTCGCGTATTGATGCCCTCGCGTCCCAGTTGGTGGGATACTCCACAGCTTTGAAAAAAGGCGAGAAGGTTCTGATCGACCTTTATGACGCACCGGACTCCATCGCCATCGCATTGATCCGCGAGGTCAGAAAGCGGAAAGCATTGCCCTTCATACGCATCCATCAAGCGCGCATCACCCGTGAGATGCTCAGCGGCGCGGAGGACGAGCAGTATCAAATCATCGCCAAGCATCTTCTGACAGAGATGAAAGACATGGATGCCTACATCGCGGTGCGCGGCAGCCACAACATTTCCGAAACCTGCGATGTCCCCGCAGACTCCATGCAGCTCGCCATGAAAAAACTCCGCGGCGTGATGGATCACCGGGTGAAGAAAACGAAATGGTGCGTCCTGCGCTGGCCCACGCCCGCCATGGCTCAGCAGGCGAACATGAGCACCGAGGCCTTCGAGGATTTCTTCTTCAAGGTCTGCCTTCTCGATTACAAGGCGCTCACGCCCGCCATGAACGCCCTTGTCCGCCTGATGAACAAGACCGATCAGGTACACATCACCGGCCCGGGCACCGATCTCAGATTCTCCATCAAGGACATCCCCGCTGTCGCCTCCGGAGGCAATTACAACATCCCCGATGGCGAAGTCTTCACATCGCCCGTCAAGGAGTCGGTGAATGGTTTCATCACCTATAACGCGCCAACGATATACCAAGGCATCGCCTTCGACGCGATTCGTTTGGAGTTCAAGGATGGGAAAATCATACATGCCGGAGCTGGGTCAAAGACAAAAGAAATCAACCGCATCCTCGATTCCGATCCGGGTGCGCGCTACATCGGTGAGTTTGCGCTGGGCTTCCATCCGCACATCCACCAGCCGATGCGCGACATCCTTTTCGACGAAAAGATCGCAGGCTCTTTCCACTTCACACCGGGACAAGCCTACGAAATCGCCGACAACGGCAACCGCTCGCAGGTGCACTGGGACATGGTCAGCATCCAGCGCAAGGACTGGGGCGGCGGCGAGATCCGCTTCGACGGCAAACTCATCCGCAAGGACGGCGTCTTCCTTCCGAAGGAGTTGGCAAAACTCAATTACTGAGTCTCGTTTTCCACGCTGCCGTGGAGATCACCAATCCGCCTCCTGTCGGATTGGTTCGCCGTTTTTAGGATAGAGATTGAACTCGATGCGCTTGAACGCGTCCTTGCGGAACCTCGCCGTGCCGAAGTTCTGGCTGTAGCCGATGATGGCGTTCTCCTCCACCCCATCGAGGCGGAAAACAAGCCGTGAACCGTCCGCGAGAGTCGCGCGGACATCACCGTTCTCAAGCTTCGCTTCCTCCATCGAATCGGTGGACAGCGAGAGGTTTTTGAGGCGTGCGACAGGAAACTTCACTTCAGCAAACGGAGTTTTCAGCGAGATTTCCTCTCCTTCGATGCCCATTACCCGACCCTCGATCGTATCGCCGTTTCGGAGCAGCATTCGCCCCTCGGGGATCACCTCTTCAGCGGTTTTCTCCACCTCCCCGAAGCCGCCCAACTCGAAGCCACCTCCGAAAGCGCCTTGGAAATGCCCTCTGCGGTCAGGCACGTTTTCAAGATAACCATCCCATCCAGAAATTTCGATGTCAGAGATACGCAGCGGCGAACTGTCCTGGGCGACGATGTGAAAACCCTTGCCGAGCTTGTCCCGATCCACCGCATCGTCCTGCCACGCATCGATGAGCTGATCATCCACGAAGAGAGCGATCTTTCCACTCTTCAGGCTTACTTTGATCTCGATGTGTGCCGTTTCGTTCTCCCTGAGCACACCCGCGTTCGTTGAGTGTCCAAGCCAATTGTTCGTTCCCGCCTTCTTCACGTGAACCGAGTTGCCTTGGAAAACCATCTCGTAACCGGAACCGGGATCGGAGGGTGTCGTAATGTTCTTGGACAAAAAGACGATCTTGGGGCGGAAAGCCCCGCGCCAGGCCGCTACAAACGAAATCACGGATTCGTCGGGGAAATTGATCTCGCGGGCAAGCCCACCGGGAGAATCGGAGTGCAACGCGCCCCCCCTGAAGCTCCAGCCATCCCCACCGTCGCGATGAGGCCATTCCTCGATGCTGTTGGGACCGCGGTAGTGGATGTCGGCGATGCTGGAAATCTTGGCCGATTTGACATTCACACGTTTGAGAACGAGTTCCTCGGCATACCATGTGGCCAGCCGGATTTCTGTATCCGTGATACCGGCGAGCTGGCCTCGGATTGTGTCGCCGTTTGTCATATTGACCATGGCCTCATGCGCGACTTCAGGACGGTCGGCAGGGGGCGCTCCCACAGGAAGTTCCAGATCGACCACGTATTTCAGATCGAACTCGGCGGGTTCCTTGAGCAGCTGGGATTTCCAGGAAAGCTTTTTTCCGTTCAGCCCCAGTAGATCGCCGGTGAGTTGGTCACCGTTGGAAAATCGTACCACGGATCTGTCCTGCTGGGCGAAACAGGACAAGGTCATGGCAAGGAGTATTGAGGCGGTTTTCATCGGTCGTTCACGGTCTTTGCCTTGGGTATCCAGATTCGTTCGAGAGACGAGAGTCCTTCACGCCCGAACACCAGGGAGCCCAGCAAGGGATGCTCGGCCTTGACAGTCCCGCCATCAAGGACGCATGAGGAAACTCGCATCGTACCCAGCCCGCGCAAGCCAAGGATCAGGCCGCCGCTGGTTGCGGATTTGGAAGGCTTTCCCTGCCCGCCCAGGAACAAGGTGGAAACCTCTTCCTCGGGAAGCTCCAGCGGCTCTTTCTGAAAATCGCTTTGAAAGACATACACCGTTGATACTCCATTGGGGCGGATGCCTTGCAGTTTTCCGCCGAATCTCTCACCGTAGCGACCGATCAAGGAGTCAACTTTTCCATCGCCCCGCTCCTCGCTGCGGTGCCTGTCGCCACGGTCGTCCCAATCAAGGATCATCAAATCCCTCACAAATTGGCCGCTCTCACTCCCAGCGTTGCTGACAAGCGAAACAAACGTCCCTTCGGGAATTGGCTCGAGCGGATCTTTATACCGCCCCGTCAGCTCGCCATCGATGTGGAGTTCCAGCAAACCTTGTGTCCGGTCCACCCGGATTTCGACATCGACACTTCTCTTGGCAACCTGCTGCGGACTTCGCGACAACAAGATGATCGGGGTTCGTATCCGATTGGTAGATTCCCGAAAAACACCGAATCCCGAGCCGCTGAATTCCGCAATGTATTGATCCTGCCTCGCACCAGGCGATAGGGGTGGATGGGCAAAGCAAAGCTGGGAATTCGGATTATTCTGCCAGCCGAAAGTGAACTTCAGGATGAATTTTCCGGGAAGCCGCACATCGCGGGTCAGAGTCCCCTGCCCTGTTGCGATGAATCGTCCATCCTCATATTCCCAAGCCTGCACCCCATTTTCGTCGCGGGTCCAACCGTCACCGCCCTTCTGCCCTGAATAGATGATCTTTTTGGGCACGATACCCAACTGGAGCGAACTTACGGCATCTCGCGGGATTGCGAGAGTTCCGAGAATCGGGGATTGCACCTTGAGAATTTCACCCTCCAACGACATGACTTTCACCGGTAGGATGTCGCCGTTGGAAAGCTCGATCCTTTGCTCGGGTATTGCGGGCGCGGCCACGTCATCCCCAAAAGCGACGCGCCGCACCTGATCTGCGTTCAGCATCAGGGCTTTTTCGGCCATGGGAGAAAGAAGCGTGATCGTGCCGTCACTGGCTATGCCCGTGATATCGCCCGAGAGTTTTGAGTCACCCTTCAGCGAAACATCGGCGGCGAGAACGGAGGAGGCCGCCATGCCGAGAGCCAGCGCCGGAAGGCTTTGGAATTTAAAACTCTGCATCCCAGTCATCCAAAAAGCTTTCCGTTTGCTGGAACTCGAGCATCACCGCGTAGTCCAGATTGATATTTATTTCGCCAATAATCCCGTTCATGACGCGCATGTTTCCAGCATCCCCGGACAGCGGACGACCACTGATCCCACCCAGCGGATGGAGACGGGTCTTAATCTCGGCGGAGGGCGCGATTGGAGCCTCGGCGAGGCGGGATTTCGCGAAACGAACCTCCGCGATCTCGCTCAGCGGAAATTCAAAATCGCCATAACGCCCCTCCAGTTTGAGCTTACCCTGGACTAAGCCGGTGACTTTTCCGGAAAATCGATCGGTGCCGTTGGACAGAAGCACGATATCCGCGTCATCCACCTGCAAGCTGCGCGCGGCGTCCGGCATCCCGTTCCACTCCGCGACAACCACCTCGGAAATGCGCACGGGAGAATCCTCCGACTGTACGAGGAATCCGAAACCATCGCCTTTTCCGGCATATCCCCCGGCTTCATTTTCTCCGGCAGCCACCTCACTCCACTGCACGACAAACTCACCATTCACGAACAGCGAGATTTCCCCCGTGGGGCGGTTGCAGCGAAGCTCGACAGTGGCAGTTCCAGAATCCCCCAAGCGCATGCTGCTGTTCGTGGTCTGCACACGGTCAAGCCTGGGTCTGCCGTCCGCATCGAAGGAGGTGCGGTGCAGCATCACGTAATTCGAATAAAGCTGGAGCACGTAGCTATCCCCGAAAATATCCGGCAGAGAAGCGGAGTTCATCACCCTACCGGCCATGATCATGCGTTCCTGAGCTTGGACATCGTTTTCAACTTCATTCGCCACTGCGGGCTTTGCTTTCTTGAAATCGGAGTGGAACGCGATCGCACAAGAGAGCCTGTTTTTCCATGCGATATCGAAACGCAGCACCGCACGATCGGGCATGCCCGCTTTTTTCACAAGTGCCGTGCCGGTTTCCTTGTTCTGCCAATACCAGGCACTACCCGAGTGCCTCCAGAGAGGCATCTTCGTTTTCTCATCCACTCTGAGGGCAGGAATGCCTTCCGGGTGCTGGTGATCGATCATCAGCCACTCCTCCGGGTCATGCGGCCCATGGTAAAGCACCCTGCCGCCGAGGGGATTCGGCGCGATCAAACCCACCTGATTGCGGGGCACCTCGATGATCCCTCCGAACTTTGTTTCGAGAACCAGCCACTTGTCATCCATTTCCCTGACGACGCCAGGAATCCGGTCGCCGTTGGATGTGCCGATGTGGGAAAAGCCCTCGATGGATTTGGCCGGACGTCCACCACGCAGAATGATACGCCGTAGTTCGGAGGATTTGAACTTCACCTCCCCACCCACATCGTCCCTTTTCCATTGGATCGATGAACCATCCGAGATGCCTGAGAGCCGACCGTGAAGCTGGTCGCCATTGGAGAAGCTCAACAAGTCTTGGCGCAACTCCTCGGCATGCAGGATGGTGCCCGCCGCAAAAAGAAGAGTGAGGGTCAGGTTTCTCATTTTTCGTATATTGGCAGGTAACGATAATTCAGAGCCAGCGACAAAAGCGCCCCGGACGTGCTGAACGCCTGACCCTGGTTTCCGGGAAAAGATCCGTCGGGCGACTGGATGGTCGCGAGGTAGCGGATATTACGGCTGTTCCATTCCTCCCAGGTCTCGGTGTCCGCATGGAAAAGCGCCTGTGACATGTAATACTCGTAGTAGTAAGGATAATACCTGTCGCGGTAATCGAGGTTTTTCTTCAGATAGGCAAGACTCGCGGCGTACCCCTTGGATTCCTTGTCCTTCGCCAGAGAAAGACAAAGGGAGCCGATCGCGGTGAGTGTGGGTTTGCCTCCCGCCGAGGAGGTATACCCGTAGGAACCATCGGCACCCCGGCAGTTCGCAAGGTAAGCGAGAGCTTTCTTGATAGCCTCGTCCGGCACCGGCATGCCCGCGTTGCGCGCAGCGAAAAGGCTGACGATCTGACAACCTGTAACCGTGGTGTCGGCGTCCCGGCTATCCGGCGTGTAGCGCCATGCGCCGAAGCGGTTGCGTTTCTGCGAGCTCAGGATTAACTCCACTGCCTGCTCCAGCGCTTTTTCAACCTTGGGATGCTCGATGACCCCGTAGGACTCGGCGAGCGCCTTGGTGGCGAAGGCGTGGTTGTACATGCTCGATCCGATGTAGCCGTTCACCGAGCTCTGTTTCGAAATGATGTAGTCAATGCCTTTGCGGATCACCTTGGCGTAAGGACCGTTGTTGGGATCCTCGCCATGGGCGAGAAACGCCGCGACACATAGACCGACCACGCCCGGCTCGCTGCCAGCGCCATCGTCCCAGCAACCTTGTGAGTTCTGCTTCTCGGCGAGATAACGCAAGCCGCGCTCATAGATCAGATCCACCTGAGCGGGAACCCGGTCATCGCCCCGGTTGGAGAAATCCTGACCCTGCAACGCACAAAGCGAAGCGGCCAAAGAGATAATGAAGGCGATCTTGTTCATGCTATTCTGTTTTTTCTTCCAATCCGCGGTTGTAGGCATCGAGAGCTTCTTGAAACTCACGGGGCAAGCTCTTGCCCGCGTTGCCCGCCGCTTTGGGCACGGTGCGCTCCTCGGATTTGCCGCCCGTATTTCCTCCGTTTGCGTCGTTCGCGGAGTCGGACTCGCCCTTTTGACCTTGTCCCGCCTGATCGCCTGGTTTGTCACCTTTGTCCTTCTTGCCGTTACCTTCGCCCTCGCCTTCCTTCTTGCCCATCATGCGCTCCATCATGTCCATCATCGCGCCACCCGCCTCGCCGCCGCCGCTCTGCTGCTGCTTGGCCTTCGCCGCCTGATGGATCTTCTCGATGATCTCGGTTTGCGCGGCGATCGTCGTGCCACCCGTATCCGTCTCGGCGAGGTAATCCGTCGTCTCGTCCATGATTCCCTCCACCTCGGTGAGGAGATCGATCACCTGCTGCACGGTTTGCTCGATTACGAGCTGCTGCACATCGGCGGACAGCTCGTCCTGCTCGTCGGCGAGTTTTTCGGAACCCTCGGCGTGGCGTTGCAACATCTCCGACTTGCCCTTGGTCTCCTCTTGGGAAAAGGAGGGCGGCACGGCGGCGATGAGGATCAGGGATATGGAGAGGGTCGCTTTCATTCGTTGGTTGGCGCGGAGGCTCCGGCGTCTCGTTTCAGCTGTTCCAACACCCGCGTCCGGGCGCGGAGATCCTGCTGCTGTTGGATCATTTTCATCACACGCAGCATGAATTCGAAATCCTCGTCCTCCGGACTAGCCCCCCCGCCCTCGCCGCCGCCACCGCCGTCCGCCTTGTCCAATTCGCCCCCGAGCGTGGCCGCCCATTCCTCCAGCTTGGCCGCCCATTTCTTCGCGCCTTCAGTGGCCTCGAACGAGTGGTGGAGGTCGAGCTTTGCCCGGACACGGTCAAGGCCGATGTCGATCTTGGAGTCGCGCATCTGATCCATGATCGCCTTGAAGGCGGCGTCGCCGGTGCGTGCGTGGTAATGGCTGAGGTCTTCCTGAATCCAACGGACATCCGCCGCGGTGAGGGCTTGGGAGCGCGATGTGTCCGCAAGCTTCATCTGGTCGCTGGGAGAGAGTTCATCCGGGCGCAACCCGGTGAGCTTTCTCATCAGCGTCTCGATCAATGTCCCGGCGATCCCGTTCTGTTCCGCAGCGGCTTTCTTCAGGCGGCTCACGAACGTGCTGGCCTCGAAACGCTTGTTCGCGTCGTTCGCCTGCTCCACCGCCTTCTTCATCTTCTCGACGACCTTCCTCTGTTTCTCGACGGCCTCCTTGACGTCTTCCTTGGTCTTCTCGTCGGTGTTGGAAGGCTCCTGCGCCTCCTGCAACTCGTCGCGGACTTCCGGAACATCTTTGTCGGCCAGTTCCTGCATCGATTTCAGAGCGCCCGCCATTTTTTTCATCGTTTCCTTGTCGATCTCGCCGTTGCGAGTCGCGCCCTTCATCACCTCCTCCATCTTCTCCTTGAGTTCCTCCATCCTCTGGGCGGCCTCGCTCTCCGCCTGCTCCTGCGCGTCGAGTCGCTTGCGGTTTTCCTCCTTCTTCAACTCCTCCGCGTCCAGGTCATCAAGGCGCTGGTTCTCGTCGAGGTTGTCCAGTTCCTTGCGGGTGAGATCCTCAAGCTCGCTGATCGCACGGTCGAACTGCGATTTCAGCAACTGCTGGTGTTCCTCGCGGCTGAGGACATAAAGAATGACCGGCTCGGAATAGACGCGTCCGCGCCCCGGATAGAGATCCTCGGAAAACGCCCTGAGAGCCAGACGCTGCGGCCCGATCCCGAACGCGGCGGGCGAGAACGCGACCGGCTTGATGAGGCGGCGCTCTTCGGGCTCCCCCTTGTCGAGAACCAGCTCGCCTTTCACCTCGGGAATCTCACCCGGCATCGCGACCAGGCTTTCCCACTCCAGGCCGACTTCCTTCAGCCCGAAATCATCCTCGCCAAGGATTTCGAAATCCAGGGACTCCTCCGGCAAAATCGCTTTCTGCCGCTCGATTCCCTGGGTGTAGGCCACGGGCGGCGCGTCCTTCACCGCATCGACACGCAGGCGGTAATCCGATCCGCCGCTGAGGCCGAACTCATCGACCCATGAGAACGGAAGCTCGAAGGGCACATTGCCGACCGTGATCGCGGAGGTCTTCGCTTTCGGTCCGTAAATCTCCAGCGCGCCCTGCATCGGTTCGAAAGCGGTTTCCGCAGTAAACTCCCCAGAAGCCTTGCCCGGGCCGTAGCTTCCTGAGCGCACCTCGCGGCTCAGATCCATTTCGAAAACAAGCCCGCAGCCCTCGACGAGGCTGATCTCGCCGGTGGTGAGTTCCACCGTCCTGTCCGGCAGGCTCATGTAGTCGGGGTAGGTCACAAACGCCCTAGTGCTCAGCACGCCGGGGCGCTGCAAGGGCTCCACCACCAGCGAATGCCGGAGGTCGCCGATGCGGAAAACGATGGTGCCCTTTTCCTGCTGGCCCGGGAAACGGAATTGGTAAACGTCGCCCGAAAGCTTCGCGCCGATCACGGGTTGCAGACCGTATTGGCCGAGGGCGTCGGATGGCCTCTGCTCGGAGTTTTTCGCGAGTTTCAGAACCACATCGAAAGCCTCACCGTAAGGAACCGCCAGATACGCGGGCGCTTTCTCTAGCTGCGTGAATGTGTAACGCTCGACATCGGAAAACGGTTTCAGCCAGCGCTCCAGCGCATTCAGGCCGGCCTTGGGCGCGGCGAGGAAAGCTCCGGCAGCGATGACCGTCAGGCCAAGCGCGGCGAGCGCCCATTTCCGGTGTCTCGGAACGGGCAGCGCGTCGTCGAGCTTGCGTTTTCCCGCCTCCGCCGCGACCACCTCCATCGCCGCCGCGCGCAACCTCGGGGAAAGCGAATCCCCGGTCTCATCCTGGCCTTGCAGCTCGATGACACCGAGCAAGCGGTCACCCAGCCCCGGGTAGCGCTTCGCGATGAGCTTCGCGAGCTGTTCCTCGCGGCGGTGTCCCCAAACCCAGCGGTGCAGCCAATAGGGAGCGAAGCCGCCGAACAGCGAGACCCCGCCCAGCAGGATCAGCAGCCGCGCCCATCCCGGCGTCTGCCACACACGGTCGAGACCGTAGATCAAAAGGAAGGAAAGCAGCAGCCCGATCAGCCCGGCCGCCACCGCCTCCATCACCTTGCGCCGCCAAAGTTGCCGACGGAAATCCTCAAGCTGCTTGCGCAAGCTTTCGGGTATCGCGTTCCGGGCGGCGGCTGGGTTATCGGACATGGAGTGGGGTGGCATTCTTCATGCCGATGAAAGGGTTGCACAAACGTGGCAGGGATACGCGGCAACTCCAGCAGTTTTCTCGCCATGGGAGGTGGAAATTACATGACTTTTACACACCTTACCCGCCGACACTTAGTCAGGTATCACCATAATTCTCAGGAATCCCGATTCTCCCCCGGAAATCGGCAGTCGGGCTTCGCGAAACTCCACATTTCCCTGCTGGGATAGCAGAACGTCTGTAAATCCTGGCGGAGCTCCGATTTCGCCAACAGCCTTCCAACGGCTCAGATCCGTGCTCGCCTGCGGCATCACCGAAACATCGGTGCGACCTAAATCGCGGCGATAGCGCACAACGAACTGGTTTCCGGCGACGAGACTGACGGGAACTTTCGCCGGATCGTTCGCGCCCACCACGGATACGCCGAACGCATACTCAACGAGGTTGGGAAAACCATCGCCATCATGATCGCTCAGTGGAAAGTTCGCGAGAGTTCCCGCAGCCAGACCGGACAAAGCCTCCAGCGCCGTCATTTCCGTGAAATACGTCGCAGCCGCCG
The DNA here is from genome assembly GCA_046051965.1 of Verrucomicrobiota bacterium. GTDB lineage: Bacteria > Verrucomicrobiota > Verrucomicrobiia > Verrucomicrobiales > Akkermansiaceae > Luteolibacter. The sequence goes on along the minus strand of JBJONG010000022.1, from coordinate 14,177 downwards.
TTGACGCAGTGAGGGTAACGCTCGCCCATGATGGAGGAAAATCCCGACCCGAAACGATGGGCGACACGTAAAGGTGATACGAACCCACGGGCAAAGGGATACTGGCCGATGTGGTGGCCGTCGTTCCTGTCATCTCGGCACCGAGCCGCCGAACATCGGCGAACTGGATGGCGTCAATGAACCAGCCCATGTTATCCCCACTCGTGGTGTAGTAGGAATTGGTGGACTCTAACAGAAACCTGATGCGGAACCGCTTTCCGGCCATGGCTCCGAGTGAGACTTGGCGATTCACGAACGCACCCTGACCCGCGCCACCGCTGCCCGCCTGCGTATCCACAGTCAACCACTCGTTCGCGCCCTCCTCTTTGACCTGCACCTTGAAAAACTCGCTGGTCGTGGCATAGCGGATGCGGCTGGCGAATGTCAGGGAAGCAGCAGCCCCTGCGTGGAAAACACGCTCGATCGCCAACGTTTGATCGCTGCCGTTCGAGTTCTGCAGATGGTAGGACGCACTCCCTTGACTGACGACCGTGGTGCTCAAGGCCGGGTAGGCGGGCGACAACTGCGTAACCACACCAACCAGGCTCTCGCAGTTCTCCGGAGGCGCGTTGACGAATTCATACGCGCTCCAGCGATAACCCGTGGCACCCGCTACTCCGTTGAATGCGAGCGGATAGGGTGAGGCTGCGGAAGCGGTCGGAGGACTATTGATGGCCGGAGGGATGTAATTGAGTTTCAGATCGGCCTTCGCGTTGGAATTCAACGGAACCGTCATCGGCACCGCTTGGCTGAACCCCGAACCGGAAAAGGTAATCGTCCGGTTCAGCCCGGTGCTTGTCATCGGAATGACCCACCCGCCGCCCGCCGCCGTGGTGCAGTATTCGGTGACGCCTGCTCCACTCGCATCCACTCGCAACCCGGCGATCCCTTCCCCCGCGTCATAGAAATGATCCCCATCGAGATCGTAGTAGGCCACACCCGTCGCATAGTAACGTGAGTCAACACTGTCCTTTCCGAAATTCTCAGTCACGATCATCGGCCCCACCGGCGCGTTCGTACCAAGCACGATGCCGATCCCGATCTCCCGGAAAAGGGGGTTATGGTTCGCCACCCGGTGCCCGCGCCCCGCCTGCATGCCTCCGGTGCCGCCACCTCCCCAATCCACCTCGAATCCCGCATGGCAATGCGTCACGCTCTCCGCATAGGCAAAAATGTTCTCCCCGACGTTCGACCATGTGTATCCGCTCGCTGTCACCCTGGAAGAGGGCGTGCTGCTGGGATTCGTCTGGTTGTGTGATTGGGTCTTGTTGTCGAACATCCACTGCGAATGACCCAGTGCCGCCGCAGCCAGCTTCTTATTGTGCGCCAGCGGCGGCGCCGCCGGTATGGCATCGAGTTCCGAACGCATCAGGTTCAGATCCACATTGAAAAATGTATATGCCCCCACCACCAAAGGATCGGTAATTGCCGCCAACCTCTGGCCCTCCGCACGGGGATTTGCCCGAGCTCGGTTGACCTGTTCCAAAAGCTCCTGCTCCAATCCTCCGGGATTGCCGAAGTCATAGCGTGTCTGCCCCACCGCGTCATGCATCGCGATGAAGTTCAACGATGCCAACAACGCAACGCCGATGGTCGTGTTTTTCATGCTATTATGCTAGAAGGCAAAATCCACACCTCAACATCAAAAAACAGACGTCCGTTGCACCCGTGATCAAAATCGGAGATGCCTCCCGGGCGATTCGCATCGATCTACCATAGATTCATGATCTGCAAACGGGCGAAAGGCCGTAGCACCGGTCAAATGAAAGTTGACACGTCGCCGCTCGCCGCGCATCGCTACGCCCGAACGCGTTGAAGAACCTCCTCCGCCACCTGTTCCTGATCCTTGGCTGCCTCCATCTGGTAGGCGGCCCTTACGCGATTCTACAGGTCTATGCATGGACGAACATGCTCGTAAGCTACTCGCAGGAAAGCACCTTGTCGGAGGCTGTCACCGACACTTTCTCCGGCGAGAAGCCCTGCCACCTTTGCGAGAAGATCGCCGAGGCGAAATCCAAGGAGTCGGGTGAAGAAAAACGCGAAGTCCCTCTCCCTGCGTCCGCATCGAAACTCTTCAACGACCTTTTCCCACCGACCATCGCCTCGCTGGCGGATCCGCTTTCCACCCCTTTCCCCCAGCCCGCTTTCCTTTCAGGTGCGGAACTGCTCTCCCTGCCGCCATCCGGCCCGCCCGTTCCGCCGCCAAGGTGTTGAGCCGGCTTTTCAACCCGTAGCTGCGGCGCCTTGCCGCAGGCCGTGCCAGCCCCGTCCCGGGGCTATGGCTGCATTTCCGAACAACCCGGACGCATCGCGTCCCCATTCCAACTTATCATCATGAAAATTTACCAAATCCTATTCGTTACCACCACCGCCGCCCTCGCGGCACCAGCAACCCTTGACCGGACCATCGTCAAATCCGACCCCGAATCCACCCTCACCCAGCCGACCCTCGAACAGGACAGGCTGGAGCTCTCGAAAATCCCCGGAGGCACCGAAACGGTCGATGCGGAACGCTACCTGTCAGGCCGCGCCTCGACCTTCGCGGAAACCTTTTTCCTCTCGCCGGGGGTCGTCGCGCAATCGCGCTTCGGCTCCGACGAGGCGCGCATCTCGATCCGCGGCTCCGGCCTGCAGCGCACCTTCCACGGGCGCGGCATCCGGCTCATGCAGGACGGCATCCCGTTGAACCTCGCGGACGGAGGCTTCGACATGCAATCGGTCGATCCCCTCGCCGCGTCCCACATCAACATCTGGCGCGGAGGAAACGCCCTCTCGAACGGCTCGACCACGCTCGGCGGCGCGATCGACTACCTTTCGCACACCGGATACTCGGCTCCGGGTTACTCGGCGCGGATCGAGGCGGGTTCCTACGAATACCTGCGCGCGCGCTTCGCGGGCGGCATCACGGAGGGTTCCTCGGATCTGTATTTCTCGCTCTCGCACGCCTCGCAGAACGGCTTCCGCGACCATGCGGAGCAATCCGCGCAGCGCTTCTTCGCGAACTACGGGATCCGGCTCCGCGATGACCTCGAAACCCGCTTCTTCCTCACCGCGATCCACACCGATTCCGATCTCCCCGGCTCGCTGACGAAAGCGGAAATGGAAGCGAATCCGCGGCAGGCCGATGGCTCGATCTTCGGTGCGGTCAATTTCGACAACCGCCGCGATTACGAACTGTTCCGTTTCGCGAACAAGACCACCCTGCGCGATGGCAACAACACCTGGGACTTCACGGCGGGCTACACCTACAAGGATCTCGACCACCCGATCACGCCCTTCGCCGGAGTGATCGACCAGTTGTCGAACGACCTCGCCTTCGGCACCGTTTTCACCAACACCGATGAACTCGGCGGACGCGAAAACCGTTTCCGCAGCGGCCTTTCGTTCACCTACGGAAACACGACGAACTCGGTCTTCCTGAACAACCTCGGCGCACGCGGCGCGCTCCGCACCCGCGACGACCAGACGGCCACGAACCTGGAGGGCTTCATCGAGAACAGGCATCAGCTGACCGATGAACTCTCCTTCACCGCCGCCCTCGCCGCCGCGTATTCCACCCGGGAAAACGACCGCGAGTTCTCGAATCCCGTGGCCACCCCGCCCTTCTACTTCCCGCCCGCTCCCGGAGCGTTGGTCACGTATGACGATTCCTACGCGAACATCGCCCCGAGCCTCGGCCTGCTCCATGAAAAGGATGGCATCCAGTGGTTCGCCGGGATTTCCCGCAGTTTCGAGCCGCCGTCCTTTTCGGAAACCGTCACCGCGAACATCGCACGCGACGCGCAGACCGCGAACACGATCGAGGCCGGCACGCGCGGCACACGCTCCTTCGCGAAGTGGGATGCCACGGTCTATTACTCGCAGGTGAAGGACGAGCTCCTCACCATCACCGATCCCCTCACCCTCGTTTCCACCACGAAAAACGCCGACGATACGATCCACTACGGCATCGAGCTCGGCGCGGAACTGGATCTGTTAGGCACCGCATGGATCGAGGAAAATCCAGCCCACCGCCTCGTCTTCCGCACCGCCTACACCTACGGCAGCTTCGAATTCGATGGCGATCCCACCTACGGCGACAACGACATCGCCGGCCTCGCGCCGCACCTCGTGCGCGGCGAGCTGCTGTGGGAAAACGCCGAAGGCTATTACGCCGGGCCGACCTTCGAGTGGGTGCCGGTGAAATCCTTCATCGACCACCGCAACACCTTCGCCGCCGATCCCTACGCGCTGCTCGGCTTCAAGTTCGGCCGCCGCGTTTCCGAAGGCATCTCCTGGTTCGTGGAGGCGAAAAACCTCACCGACGAGACCTACGCCGCCACCCACGGCGTGATCGACAACGCGGGCGGCGTTGACCAGCGCCAGTTCCTCCCCGGCGACGGCAGATCCGTCTTCGCGGGGCTGGAGTGGACATTCTGATATGGAGAAGGGGTTTGCAACCCCTTCCCCTCAACCCAAGCCACTTCAAAAGCTAACCACAAAGGGGTTGCAAACCCCTTCTCCATATCCCTATGAAAAAAATCATCCGCAAGCTTCACCGCTACCTCGGCCTCATTTTTTCCCTCAGCATCCTGATGTCCTCCGGCAGCGGGGTCATCCATGTGCTGATGACACGCACCCAGGAGCCTCCGCCATCGGCGAAACCATCCGGGGCGTTCCTCGATACCGCCGCGATTTCCGTCACACCTGCGGAGGCGTTTCCCACCACGCAACCCGCCGCCATCAACATCCGCAACATCGGCGGCAAGCCCCACTACCAGGCATTCATTCCCGGACAAAAATCGCTCACCTACATCGACGCGACCACGGGAAAGGAAAACCCCGAAGCGGATGCCAGCTACGCCCGCGAGATCGCCGCAGGTTTCCTCGGCAGCGACAAGGTCAGGCGCACCGATTACCTCACCGCCTTCAACAGCGAATACATCGGCATCTTCCGCATGCTTCCCGTTTACCGCTACGACCTCGATGATGGCAAAGGCACCCGTGTCTATGTCTCCACCGTCACAGGCTCCGTCACCCGCCACACGGATGATGAAAAGCAGTTCGAAGCCAGCATCTTCACCAACTTCCACAAGCTCGGCTTCATCCCCAACAAGGATATCCGCGACTGGACGCTCACCCTCCTGACCGCCGCCGCCTTCGCGATCTCGCTCCTCGGCATCGCGCTCTTTTTCCTCACCCGCCCGAAAAAGCGAACGGCTGCTGTAAGAGATGTGATGTAGTGTGAACTGATCTCAGCACCACATCCTCACCTGCCGCCCGAACAGCATCCATCCCGAGGAAATCATCTCCGGCCGCGCCGTGATCATGTCCTCAAGGTCTTTCTCGGTCGCGAGTTTTGAAACGGTCAGCGCTTCGGGCGTGGCTCCGACTTTCCAGATGGCGTGTTGGATCGGCATGCTGTCTATGGTTGAGCATTACCTTTGGGCTGTCGTTTTCGCTGCGGTGTCGATTTCGCCAGTTCTTCCCCGTCGCCCGGTAAAGTGTAAATTTGAGCCAAAAGACCTTCCACTATGTTCATGAGTCGATTGACGTCACCAACGGTTGGAAGGTGACCGCGGTGGATTGCTGCATTGCCTGCATCGAGCGCCGCCTCCAAAAACATTCTCTGCTTCTTGGTGATAAAGTCTTCTGTTACGAGCGCTTTCAGTTTTTGTTCAAATGTTCCAACATCGCTGACCTTGTCGACAATCATGACGTCAAGAACTGCGCGCGCGCCCATTGTGGCAAGTCTGAGATTGTTCGAATTTAAAGCACTATACACCTCATATAAAAGCGCATTAAGGTCGGCGGGGGCATCAAAGATTTCCTCCACAAGGCTGGGTATCTTGCGAGAGACTGCCGGTGGAAAGTAATCCACCTCATTTTCATCTAGAAAGGTTGCACCACGGATGCGTTTCAATCCTATCCGATGGCAACCACAGCATTCAATCATTTGATGTATCGTCCAATATTGAGCATATTGATCCTCCTCCTCGTGTTTGTGTTCACGAAGAACAAAATGATCCCTGCAGGGACCGCAGTCTGCACATGAGGCTTGGGTAATCTTAGGAATTTCAGGCATAGCTATTGTTTAGTGAGTTCCGCCACCAGAGCTTCCAACAAATTCTTCCCTGTGGCGCGGGAGGCGGCGAGCTGCGTTTCCAACTGGTTCACCAAGGTCATCAGTTGATCCACTTTGGCCACGATCCGGCGTTGTTCGGCGAGAGGCGGGATGCCTACTATGAAGGATTCAAGCAGTGGTTTGCGTATCCCTGTCTGACCTGCAGTGCGTTCTGAGTCAGCTATCACCCGATCTTGAATTCTTGGTTCCTGAAGGAGGTAGAAGAGGAAATCTTTCGTGATCAGTTCGAGGTTTGGCTCCGCCTTCATCAGCGCCACATTGTAGGTGCCGGTCAATCCTCGTAAGATCTGGAAAACTGGCGGACCATATCGACCGATCATGACATCGTCGGCATTGAAGGGACGATTTGCCAGTTCGCTTGGAATGAATGTCAAATTGGCATCTGACTTAAAATCCCGGATTTGAATAAAGCGTGTATATCCCTCTCGTGGGGCATAGATAAATTTGGATTTTGGTGGCTGGCTGCCACCAACGAACTCCGAAATACCACCAAGTCGCATCCAAATCCACCCCTTGGGGATTGGATATGGCAAAACCTCACCATCGATTGAAGGATCGAAATCGCGCTGTGGCGCTTTCTCTTTGGGAAGTTGCTCAACAAGTCGCCCTTGTGCGGCCAGCGTGAGAATGGATTTCCGAAGATCAACTGGCGGAATGCTGTAGGATTTGTGGAAGAGCAGATTGAGGTTGGCCGGTGTGGGCGCTTCGGCAAAGCGGGCGAGCGAGGCGCGGGCTAGGGCGCTGGCCTGCTCGTCGCGTTCCTGCTGCTGCGCCTCCAACCGATCACACAAGGCCATCAACTCATCCACCTTGGCGACGATGCGTTTTTGCTCGGACGGTGGTGGAAGAGGAATCTTTGCGGCTTCCAAATCCTTGGTTCCAAGCCGCGGCATTTTCATACCGTAGTTCTTCTGCGCGGCGTAGTTAAGAAATGTCAGCGAACGCAGATAGATTCTCAGAAATCCCGGCACATGGAAGGAAACAGGCCGTAAGGGAATGATCTCGGTCGTACAGAAGCCTTTGCTTGCGGCAACGACCACTTTGTTCAAGTAAGGGCGGAGTTTGCTATAGAGCACATCGCCCGCTTCGAATGCCGCCTTTGTGCTGAGTGAACGGCGTTCGGCAAAGGTTGCGAACTGGATGATTTTCCCGCTTGTCCCATCAATGTCTTCAAGGTCAAGAACCCAGTCAGCATCGCGGATAGCTGATGGTGGAACTTTTGCCGACGCACGGCAATAAGCGACCTCGGCCAATGCGCACCACTCCCAATGCTCAGGAATGTCAAACGGCGGTGGTGTGCCGGGATCGTAGTCATAGATGCGCTCACTGATTTCCTTTTTGAAAGCCAGCCATTCCCGGTCAGTCTCCGGCGTTGAAGGCGGTTCGACCAATTTTCCCTGCACCGCGAGTTCCAACACCAACTCCCGCATCTTCGCCACGGCATCTGGGGCGTCGGCGAATTGGTCGAACTTTTTGAAGAAGGTTTCGAGGGTCATCGGATGGGACGCCCTTTCAGGGCTTGGGGAATGTGGGGGGCGTGGTTCCTAGGGCGTTGCCCTAGGCTATCGTGGGTCGCGCCGTTGGTGCTGAAAATCGGACGCCCTTTCAGGGCTTGGGAAATGTGGCGGGCCGTGTTCCCGGGGCGTTGCCCCGGGCTGTCGTAGTTTGCCCCTTTGGGGCAGAAATCGTTCGCCCCAACGGGGCATACCAAGGTAGCCCAGGGCAGCGCCCTGGGTCCGAAGGGCAACGCCCTGGGATCGGATTGGGAAAAGATATAAGAGCCCTGAATGGGCGGCCCAAATCGTGGATCAATCCCAAACGTATCGTTCGTCAAACGCAACATTGTGCCGTTTGAGGAATGCTCGGTATTCGTCCTGAAAGGTCTTCTTACGATGGTGTTCGCGTTGATCGGCGATGTATTGGCGTACGGTTTCCACATTGGATTCGGAAACGGCGAAGACGCCGTATCCCGTTTGCCACGCGAAGTTCCGGAATTCCGGCCCCTGTTCCTTGATCCATTTGGATGAGGATTTTTTGACGTCCTCCACGGCCTCACTAATGGACACGGTGCGTGCGAGTTCGAAAAGAAGGTGGATGTGGTCTTCAACGGAATTGATGAGAACGGGATGGCAATTGAGGTTTTGGAGGACGGTGGCCATGTAGGCGTGCAACGAGCCGCGGACGGAATCCGTGATGATGGGTTCGCGGTTTTTGGTGCTGAAAACCAGATGCACGTGGAGGCGGGCGAGGGATTGCGGCATGGTTTGGGTCGCCCCTTCAGGGCTTGGGGTTGGTTGTTTACCGGGATCCCGGGGCGTTGCCCCGGGCTATCGTAGGTCGCCCCGTTGGGGCTTGGGAAAAATGTGATATTTCCATACCTAGGGCGTTGCCCTAGGCTGTCATAGTTTGCCCCGTTGGGGCTGGAGAATATGCGAATCATTTTCCAACCCGGAAAAAAAGAAACCTCCCTTGGTGCGCATCGTGGAGAGGCGTGGGAGGTGTTGTTGGAGATAGGTTTCATAAATGCTTGAGCTGTGGCGAGTCGAAAATGATCGAGAGCCCGCTCATGCTTTGCGTTTCGCCTGCTTTTTCGCGGCTGTTTTTTTCACAGCAGCCTTTGGCGCCAACCTTGGTGGACCAAACGATACGGACGGCAAAGTGGACATTCCGTGGGTGGATCTTGCGGTGAGATTGGCGAGCATTTCCCGGCAGGCACCGTAGAGCATGGAAGCGCCGGTGATATTCACCAATTCATCCGGTGATCCGGCGGAGTAGCCTTCAAAAACCTCGAATTCCCCCTCAATCGTCAGATTGGCGGTGTAGGGCGACTCCTGATCCGGAGTGCTGGAGCCGAGTTCCACCCTGAGAATGAGAAGAAACATCCGTGGGTTCTCGGTGTGGTCACGAATCGTTCTCAGGGTCCGCAGGGAGAAGCCACCCTGCGGATCCGCCTGTTCCGAGGCTTTTACGGAAACCTCGGTAAAGCGGTGGCCATGGAGCCTGAGCGGGGAGGCGTTAAGAGGCGAGGGCTTCGTCATCGGAGGCAAGTGGGTTGAGGGTGTAGGGCGTATTCAGATTTTCGACCGCGACCGTGCGGACGGGGGCGGCGAAAGCTTCATGGACTTCGGCAGGATCATAGCTCGTCCACCGGACTTTTTTGCCTGCCGGGGCAAAGGTCTGGTGCAGATCCGCGCCGACGGAGCGTCCGGCACGCACGAGGGTGTCGATCGTCAAATTGCTGTCACCGCTCAGCATTTTCGTGATGCGGGACGGTGGCACGCCCATCCGGTCGGCGAGTTCGGTGCGATTGATGCCCTCGCGTTTCATGAACTGGAGGAGCTCCTCCACGACGATCAGCTTGCGGAACTCGATCTCGCTTTCCAGGGAGAGGGGCTCAGCAAACGCTTTCGCGAGGGGACTTTGCTTGTTTGAACGGATGATTTTGATTTTCATGGGTCTGGCCAGTCGAGAATGAGGGTTGTATCGGGGAGTTTGAGGGCGGTGAAGAATTCGTTCCTGAGAGCCTTGGCCTGGCGAATGTCCTTCTGTTGATCCTTGTTTTTGATTCCACCGTTGGTGCACAGGATCAATTGATCCTGCCCGTTGATTTCGGAATAAAAGGCATATAGCCGCAGCCCGGGACGTTTGAACTCGTAGATTCCATCACCCACGTCCCGGAATGTGATCTTGTTTTCATAGCGTGGGTAATTGGCGACCGCCTTGATACGGGTGTTGATGGAATCCAGCTTGTTCCGATCATCTTTTTGCAGCTTTGAAAGGAAATCTTCAGCGGGGTCTTTGCCGTTGATGGCAAGTGTGACCACACGCCTTGCCGCCCCAACGTGCAGGGTGCTGAGCGTGATTTCAACTGGTTTTTTCACTTTAATGTGAAATTTTTAGAATTTGGGGATTTTCCCGTTTTTCATCGGGAGAGTGCTTGTTCGAGTTCTTTTTTCAACTGCGCACGGATGTCGGCGATATCGGCGAGTAGCTTCTCGTAGGCGGGCAGGAGGTGATCGACGTCGCCGGGGCCGGTGTCGGCGTTGTGCGGGTTCTTGAGGTCGAGGTTGTAGTTTCCGGCCTTGATTTCCTCGATGGAGACGCGCCAGGCCTGTTCGTTTTCGACGCGGTTTTCCCACCACTCGCGCTCGGGGCCGAATTCCTCGAAGGTCATCGGCTTGGTCTTGTTGTAGCTTTTCACCCCGGGCGGATAGGGATGCTCGTAATACCAGATTTCCTTCGTCGGCTCGCCCTTGGTGAAGAAGAGCAGGTTCGTCTTGATGCCGGTGTAGGGAGCGAAGACGCCATTCGGCAGGCGGACGATGGTGTGGAGATTGCACTCGGTGAGCAGCGCTTCCTTGAGCCGGGTTTTCACGCCCTCGCCGAAGAGGGTGCCGTCCGGCAGGACGATGGCGCAGCGACCACCGGGCTTGAGCAGGCGGAGGATGAGGGCGAGGAAGAGATCGGCGGTTTCGCGGGTCTGGTAGGCTTTGGGGAAATTGCTTTCGATCCCGTCGGTTTCCTTGCCGCCGAAGGGCGGGTTGGTGAGCACGATATCCACGCGCTCGTCCTTGGTCCAACTGGTGTAGGGCCGGGCGAGCGTATTGTCATGGCGGACGAAGCCGGGATCCTCGATGTCGTGGAGCAGGAGATTGGTCATGCACAGGAGGTGCGGCATGTGCTTTTTCTCGACGCCGCGCAGGCTGGACTGGAGCTGGCGTTCCTGTTTCACGCCCTTCACATGGTGCTTGCGCATATGGTTGATGGCGCAGGTGAGGAAGCCCCCGGTGCCGCAGGCGGGGTCGATGAGGATCTCGCCGGGCTTCGGATCGATGCGGTCCGCCATGAACTGGGTGACGGCGCGCGGCGTGTAGAATTCCCCGGAGTTTCCGGCGGACTGGAGGTCGCTGAGGATTTTCTCGTAGATGTCGCCGAAGTGCTGGCGTTCCTTGAGGCTGTTGAAGTCGATGTCCTCGAGCTTGTTGATGATCTTGCGGAGCTGCTGGCCGCTGCGCATGTAGTTGTAGCCGCCATCGAAGACCTCGCGGACGATGCGGGCGCGGCCGTCGTTTTTCCCGAGCGTGAGATTCTGGAGTCCGGGGAAGAGCGTGTTGTTGACGAAGTCCAGCAGGGTCTCGCCGGTCATGCCCTCGGGATCGGCGGCCCAGTTCCGCCACTTGAGGTTCTTGGGGATGGGAGACTTGTAGGTCGGATCGGTGAATTCCCACTCGGCTTCCTTGGCATCGTAGATTTTCAGGAAGAGCATCCACGCGAGCTGCTCGATGCGCTGGTCATCGCCGCCGACGCCCTCGTCTTTGCGCATTTCATTCTGGATGGACTTGATGGTGGCGGTGAGGGACATGGATCAGGCGGCGGAGTAGAGGGATGCTTCGAGTTCGCGGATGGCTTGCTTGTAGCCCTCGGGACCGCCGAAGAGGCGGGCGATCTCGAGGGGCTTGCCGATTTCGTTGAAGGGCTTCTGATGGAGGACGGCGGGGTCTTCAATGTCGAACTGGCCGACGTCCGCATAACGGTCGAGCAGAGCCTGGAGCACGGCGCGGGCTTCCTCGCTGTGTTTGCTGAAGATGTCATTTTTCCGCACCTTCGCGGCACGCTGCTTGCGGGTGAGAGACGGTTGGCCGTAGGCGACGTGGCAGATGAGATCGAAGGCATCGAGCTCCGGGTTCACTTCCTGGCCAAGGATATCAAGAGCGAGGCCGTTGGCTTCCATTTCATCGAGGATGGCACGCTTGCGCTCGGCGGAGTTCCAGGTGCGGAGGAATTCATCAAGCGAGGAGTATTCCCGGAGGATGGTCTTGCGGGAGTAATCGCGCAGGGACTCGGTGACGAGCTTGCCGTGCTCGTCCATGTATTCCACCCGCTCGGCGAGGATCGTGACCGGCACGCCGTTGATGCGGATTTTCCTGCGTGGCTCGGGGCCGGGCGGCTCGGTTCCGGGCGGGCCGGGCGGCTGGACGATGATTTCCTCGGATTCGCCTTCGGGATCGGGAGTATCCTCGCCGAATTTCCCCTCGTCCGGTTCAGGCGGGGCGATGGGGTCGTTTGCCTCCGGCTCGTAGATCTGGACGGGATCGCCGTCGAAGTCGGGATCAGCGAAATGGTTGGTGGCCTGCCGGAAGTCGATCAGGGTAAAATAGAATTTCTCCGTGTCCTTGTGGATGCGGGTGCCGCGGCCGATGATCTGCTTGAACTCAGTCATCGAGCCGACTTCGCGGTCGATGACGATGAGGCGACAGGTCTGGGCATCGACTCCGGTGGAGAGAAGGCGCGAGGTGGTGACGATGACCGGATAGGTGCTCTCGGGATCGATGAAGTTGTCGAGCTGATCGACGCCAGCCTTGTCGTTGCCGGTGATGCGCATGATGTAACGGGAATCCTTCCGGACGAGCGCCTCGTTCTCATTGATCAGCGCCTGCCGCATGCGGAGGGCGTGCTCGGTATCCACGCAGAAGACCATGGTTTTCTGGTAGGGATCGCCGGTTTCCCTGAGGTAACGGGTGATGGTTTTGGCAACGAGCTTGGTGCGCTCGTCGATGATGATGTTCCGGTCGAAGTCCTTCTGGTTGTAGATGCGATCCTCGACCTCGTCGCCATCGACGTCGGTTTTTCCCGGCTCGGGACGGTATCCCTCCACGTCCTTGTCGAGATGGATTTTCACCACCTTGTAGGGCGCGAGGAACCCGTCGGAAATGCCCTGTTTCAGCGAGTAGGTGTAGAGCGGAGTGCCGAAATACTCGATGTTCGAGACGTATTCGGTCTCCTTCGGCGTGGCGGTGAGACCGATCTGTGTGGCGGAGGAGAAATGTTCGAGGATCTCCCGCCAGGCGGAATCCTCCGCCGCGCTGCCGCGATGGCACTCGTCGATGATGATGAGATCGAAGAAGTCCTTGGAGAGCTCCTTGTAGATTTTCTGCCGCTCTTCCGGTCCAGTTAGCGCCTGGTAGAGTCCGAGGTAGATTTCATACGCGGAATCGATCCTGCGGTTTTTCTTCGAAATCGCCGTGGTGATTTTCGCCTCGGATCCATCATCCCGCTTGATGGTCTTCGCCTTGGTGCTGAGCTTTGCCATTGGAGCGCCAAAAGGGCGGAAATCGTTGACCATGGTTTGGTCGATCAGGACGTTGCGGTCGGCGAGGAAGAGGATGCGTTTTTTCGCCCCGGACTTCCACAAGCGCCAGATGATCTGGAATGCGGTGTAGGTTTTCCCGGTGCCGGTTGCCATCACCAGAAGGATGCGATCCTGCCCGCGGGCGATGGCTTCGATGGTACGGTCGATGGCGATGCGCTGGTAGTAGCGCGGTTCCTTGCCGGAGCCGTCGTCGTGATAGGGTGTATCGATGATGGCTTCCTGCGCCGGGGTGAGACCTTTCCACTCGTCATATTTCGCTTGAAGCAAAGAGGGCGACGGAAATTCCTCCATCGTCAGTTCGGACTCGGTGTTCGGGAAAGTTCCCGTCCGGTCGTGGAAAGCGAAAGCGTCGCCATTGGAGGAAAACACGAAAGGGATATCGAGTGCCTTGGCATAGGCGAGAGCCTGCTGCATGCCGCCCGCCACCCCGTGCTTGTTGTCCTTCGCCTCGATCACCGCGATAGGATTTTTGCCGTCGGCATATAACAGATAATCGGCTTTCTTCCCCTTCCCTCGTGCGACCAGTTTTCCCCGGACGATGATCCGCCCGGCAGTGAAGAAGTATTCTTCCCGCATCTGGGTGCCCGTGTCCCACCCTGCCGCTGCGATGGCAGGAGTGATGAACTTGGTGCGAATGTCCGCCTCTGTGAGCGCCTTCTTATTCATGCCAGAAGGCGGGTAAGGGTGTTTCCGCAGCTATGGAAACTCATGCGATTCAATGTAGAGGCTGCGGGCATGGATTGCACGTTTCTAGACCGTTTCTCAGAAGTTCGTTCATCTATGGCGAATGGGTTGCGCAGACGGATCGCAAGGTTTCGGGGCTGGCGAGCAGTTGCCGGATTGAGTCGAAGAGCTTGTCGGAGA